>NZ_VTXI01000041.1 GCF_013114545.1 Vibrio sp. RE86
AGATTCGCAACGCTCGGCATTCTCAGTTCAAGTCGAGTTTTGGTGTTTACGGCGCAGTGGTTTAGGTTTTGTGGTAGCGTTGCTCACTACTTAACGCGGCGTTAGGGCACAACCAAAAGGTTATAGTATGTTAGAAAGAAAAGAAGCGCTCGTTGGGCGAGCTCAAACTGGAACTTTTGGCTTTGCTGATGCTGGTGGAAATCAGGTAGATACGCCAGAAAGGGCTATATTCCCAATTTTAAAAAAATCACATTTTGGTTCAGACGGAAAGGTCGAGTTCTTGGGTAGTGGTTTTTTTATTGCATATGATGGTTGGTTTATTACCGCTAAACACGTCTTAACAGACGTTTTAGATGAAAAAGGCAACTTAATTGCACCAATCACAGTTTTCCAAATAATGGGAGATGGTTCATACCATTATAGACCGATTCAAAAAGTATGGTTACATGAAGAGTCTGACATTTGTGTAGGTAAGTGCAAAACAGGGGTTAAACCTGAAAGTGCACCCATGGATCAAAACTTTATGATGCATGAAGGAACTGCAATATTACGCAATGCGGTGGTTTCAATATCAGATAATGTAATGGAAGTAGGAAGTAAAATCTGTACTTATGCATACCCTACTAGCATAATTCAGGATAATACGGTGTCATTAAATACAGGGTTCTATGAAGGTGAAGTCGTAGAGTATTTTCCTCAAGGGCGTGGAGACTACACAGATATTGCACCATGTTACCAAACCTCAATGCACTTACGTGGGGGTGCTAGTGGTGGACCTGTCTTTGATATGAGTACTGGTAAAGCATTTGCAGTTAATAGCTCTTCATTTGGTAGTTTTACTGACGTTTCATTTGTTCATACAATTTCAGCTGCACTAGATATCACAATTGGCTATGTCGTTGATGATGTTGTCCATATAGACCAAGAGCCTGAACACAGTTTGCCGTGCACATTACGGATGTTCCTCCATCAACAATTAGTGCCCTAACAAAGCATTTAAGAGTGATTCCCAACGCATGGCATTTTGCATTCCGTCGTTGGGTTTTAGTGTTTACGGTGGTCTGGTTAAGTTTCGTGGTAGCGTTGCTCACACCTTAATGCGGCGTTAGGCAAGGTATGGTGAGTTTCTCATTTCTATTCTTCTTTGCTTCCTTTGGCTATCCGTTTTTCCACGTCGGCAATTCAGCATTGTCGGCTCCAATTCTTGAATCACTCCACCCGTAAAATATGCCAATTTTCATGGGTTGCCTCATTGTTTTTTATCGTTGGTCGGTTGCGAGTTTCAATGGTTCAAAGTGTGGAAGGGCAAGTTAATCGGTGCTGTCTTGAAAGCTGATAGTTCGCAGATTTGAATCTCAGCGTCCTAAAAGCAACGACGTTGTTGCTATTTCGTATTCAGAGTTCGCTGAAACCACAGCGATAACATAGTGGCTTCGGTAGTTCTTGAATCACAAAAAATTCGTGGGTAATTGGTTGCTTATGATGTTTAAGGTATTCTGTATCAAATCAAGTTAGTGAGCACACGGAAATCTTGCCTAACAAAGCGTTTAAGGCAGATTCGCAACGCTCGGCGGTTTCACTTCGAATCGGCTTCAGTGTTTATGGCGCAGAGGTTTCGTTTAGTGGTCGCGCTGCTCACTACTTAACGCGGCGTTAGGCTCTTTGGTAAAAACGTAAGCTCAGTTTTTGGAAGTTTTATCTTAAATCATCGATAATATGTCCAAAGTACTTAGTAATTGAGTTTATGTATGGAAACATCAAAAGAAGAACTTCTAACCATCTTAAAGAAAGAATGCGAGTTATACTCATCAATTCCTGCAAATGAGCAGCAAAGAAAGCGTGACAAAAAGTGTTTTATCAATGGGTTGATGACAGCTTGTCGAGTTGTAGGTATAAGTTTTGAAGAGTTAAATCTGATAATTGAAACTATGCCTAAGCAACCACAATTCAGGGATTTAGATGAACAGTTGTCTATTCCAACTTATGTGCGAAACAATGTAGAGATCAGCGCCTGAATTCAACTGCGCGCCTAACAAACAATTTAAGCAGATTCGCAACGCTCGGCATTTTGGGTTTGAGTCGGCTTTAGTGATTAAGGCACAATGGTCTAGGTAGGTGGTAGCGTTGCTCACTACTTAATTGGGCGTTATGTTCTAGGAGGGAAAATGCACACACATAGAAAAGTATTAGGCTGGGTTTATTTCGTTTTTGGTGCCTTTTTAGGGTTCATTCTGATCGCTACCACATTGAATAATTTAGGTAATTTAAGCCCGGATACCATCTTGACTTTTTTGGGCAATTTCCTTATCGGGGCGATTTTCTTTTTATCATCATTTGGCGGGTTCTTCTTATTGAAAGAACGAAGCTGGGCTTACGGGGTCTGCTTTAAAACATCCTTTGCTTGGTTGTTATTTATACCTATTGGGACTGTGTTTGGCTTGTACTATTTTTGGTTTAACCATAAGTATCTAAAAGGCTGATCACACTGAAAAGTCCGAACATAACAAAGCGTTTAAGACGGATTCCCAACGCTTGGCGTTTTCAGTTTGATTAGGCTTAAGTGTTTACGGCACAATGCCTTAAGTAAGGTGGCATGCGTTGCTCACCACTTAACGCGGCGTTAGGCAAGGTACGGTGAGTTTCTCATTGCTATTCTTCTTTTCTTCCTTTGGCTATCTGCTTTTCTAAGTCGGCAATTCAGCATTGTCGGCTCCAATTCTTGAATCACTCCACCCGTAAAACATGCCAAACTTCATTGGTTGCCTCATTGTTTTTTAGCGTTGCCCTGTTGTGGCTTTCACTGACTCAAAGTGTGGAAAGGGCTAGTTAATCGGTGCTGTCTTGAAAGCTGATAGTTCGCAGATTTGAATCTAAGCGTTCCAAAAGCAATGTCGTTGTTGCTATTTCGTATTCAGAGTTCGCTGAAACCACAGCTATAACATAGTGGCTTCGGTAGTTATTGAATCACAAAAAATCCGTGGGTAATTGGTTGCTTATGATGTTTAAGGTATTCTGTATCAAATCAAGTTAGTGAGCACGCAGAAATCTTGCCTAACAAAGCGTTTAAGGCAGATTCGCAACGCTTGGTGGTTTCACTTCGAATCGGCTTCAGTGTTTATGGCGCAGTGGTTGAGTTTGGTGGTCGCGCTGCTCACTACTTAACGCGGCGTTATACGTTTCCGGAGGATTTGACATTGGAAGAACTAGTTCAGAAATTAGCTTCAATTGATGAGCTGGAAACTTGGAAGCAGCATTGCCAAGGTTACAGTTCCCAAGAGAAGAAAGCAGCGTTCGAGCGCGCTCAATCGTTGTGGATTGCCAGAAAAGTATCAGAGAATACTCTCTATCTTCATCCCGAGGTTATCTCAGATCTTCAAAAGCAAAACTGGCTTCCAAATGATCTGCAAAAGCGCATGATATGGGCAAGTGTGTTAGCTTCCGGTGAGGGTAGCAACAGTAGACAACGTTTCAAGTCTATCAAAGCTAGCTTACTTAAGAAGCACGGTAGAGATTGGTGGGAAGATGTCTACAAACGTCAAAAATCTGCATTTGCAGCTAAAGAACGTATTCGTAAACAAACAGCTTCAAACGGTGCTGCTGTCAATATGCTTATGGCAAAAACTCACTTATTCGGTGATATTGCCAGAGACCAAATACACAGTGCATTGAGTATGGTTCCTAAGTGGTAAAAAACGTATAACAAAGCGTTTAAGACAGATTCCCAACGCTTGGCATTTTCGGTTTGCTTTGAGTTTTGTGTTTACAGCACAATGGTTTAGGTTTGGTGGTCTGCGTTGCTCACTACTTAACGCGGCGTTAGGCAAAGAGCAGAAAAGTTCTTTGTTCTAATTTTCTTGCTCCCTCAAACCATCTGTTTTTCTAAGTCGGCAATTCGGTATTGTCGGCTCAAATCCTCGAACCTCTCCAACCGTAAAACAAGCCAAAGTTCGTGTGTTGCCTCATTGGGTTTCAGTGGTGGTTGGTGGTGAGTTTCACTGGCTTAAAGTGTGGAAAGGGCAAGCTAATCTAAGCTTTCGTTTTTTTGCCAGTTCTCAGCTTTGAGCTTCTCAGGTTCAAAAGCTACTTTGTTGCTGACAAGTCGTATTTCGAAGTTGCTGAAATCTCGGCTGTAACATAGCGACTTCAGTGGTTCTTGAATCACAAAAAATCAGTGGGTAATTGGTTGCTTATGATATTTAAGGTATTCTGTATCAAATCAAGTTAGTGAGCACACGGAAATCTTGCCTAACAAAGCGTTTAAGGCAGATTCGCAACCGAATCACCCAGCCTTTCTTATACCGTTATTTTTTGTATATGCTTTCTTATCGGTTGTAGCTAGCGGGTTTTTAATACTATTATTGCTTCCCCTTATATACACAGATATAGACGTGTTCGCTATAGAGGTAATTCACACCATTGTTACAATAATGATATTGTTGGTGCTATTTTTTCATTTTATATATTTGAATCTTGTTACTCTAGCCAAACACTCAAGATTACTAGAAGTTGATAAAAAAGTTCTTTTGATTTTACAATCGCTTTTGCTTTGTATATTTTCTTTCGCAGTTTTTTATTATTATCTTCAGGCCTTTAGTGGGAACCTGGCAATCGATGGAATTCACGCAATAGACTTTAGTAAAAATAATGTGGATTTTGAGCTTCATGGTATGTTTCGAGTGGTTACTATAATCCCCCCTATCGAAACTATAGTTGATTGCTTATATTTTAGTGTTGTTACTATAAGTACTCTGGGGTTTGGTGAAATGTTACCAAAAACTATACTTGCTAAAATAGTTGTGATGCTTGAAGTAGTAATAGGTTTTGTCTTAATGGCAGTATCTATAGGTACCATAATGTCTAAAAATTCAAAAAGCTAACAATAAATTTAAGAGTGATTCACAACGCTCGGCGCTTTCACTTCAAGCTAGTTTAGCGTTTATGGCACAATGCGTTAGGTAAGATGTTAGCGTTGTTCACACCTTAATTTGGCGTTATGTCACAAGGAGAAAAAATGTTTCAGTGGACGAAAAAGAACATTATCAAATCTGTCGCAAGAGAGCTTCCACCAAGGCTTGCGGTTAAGTACGGAAAAAGAGATAGCTACAAACCCGAGGAAATTGATTG
>NZ_VTXI01000042.1 GCF_013114545.1 Vibrio sp. RE86
CACTTTTGGATAGACTAAGTAACAGAGCAGACTTTCAACGAGCGAATCAGTTTCTAAAACAGAGAATCCTGCGAAACGCCAACCAAAACACCACTATCACCGATTCGGGAAGTTAGAAACTGAAACACGGAAGCCTAACCAAAAACACACTGATATTAGCCCTAAACTTGCTGATTTAGTTACTTTGTTCTTCATTGGCAACTAACGCCCAATTAAGTGGTGAGCAACGCTACCAACTACCTAGACTATTGTGCCGTAAACACTAGAGCCGATTCAAACCTAAAATGCCGAGCGTTGCGAATCTGCTTAAATTGTTTGTTAGTTGCCTGCCCTAAGGCTTTGTTTGAAGATTATTTCCACTTTGCCGACACTGTTCTGTCTTGTTTTGAAAGCTCCAATCAGGCGCAGTTTTAAAGCGACTGTCACTGAAACCACTTGGAATTCACAGCACCGTAGAAAACGGACTTTAAACACCAAAGAAAACTTTTTGAAAGACTAACCAATAGAGCATACTTTCAACAAGCGGTTTAGCTTCTGAAACAACAAGCCTAACCGAACACCAACCAAAGCACTATTTTAACGAACCCAATAAGCTAGAAGGCGAAGACGGAAACCTAGAAAAGACACACTGACATTAGCCCTAAACTTGCTGATTTAGCTACTTTTTCCTCATTGGCAACTAACGCCGCGTTAAGTAGTGAGCAACGCTACCACCTAACTAAACATTACCACCATAAACACAAAACCCAACGATGAACACTGAAAGTGCCATGCGTTGGGAATCTGTCTTAAACGCTTTGTTATGTCACTATTTCAGGTACTGCTAGAGTTCATTTATAGTGTCACAGTTAAAGCAGTTTACTGTTCCTTTCTTAATTGTCTCAGAGCAGCCCTTACATTCTCTTTCGGGGTAAGATGGGTCGAAGTAGGTTTTCTTTTTCTGGAAATAATACTTCTCGTCATGAGGTAGTTCAGGTAATTCATTGTGGCAATGCTTACATACACGTGCATTTCTCAGCACTGCTTCGCAGCAATTTGGACACTCGCGAAAACGTCGGGATTTTAACCCCTTATATTTAATACCTGCTTCATCTCGACCGAATGCAAGTAATACTATAAGACCCAAAATGCCAGTGAGCAAACAAATACCCGCCCAGACTATGCCTGTACGTCCATATTTTTCAGCAATGACGAAAGCAGCAATTGAACAAACCATCCAAAAAGGAATAATCCATACTGCGCTACCAAGTAACAGTAAAAGCCCTACAATTTCATTCATAATCAGCCTCCGAAAAATTTCGGAACACTATACCATATGATAAATATACAACCAACTAGTGACATAACGCCCTGTTAAGGTGTGAGCAACGCAATACCGAAGCCGCTGCATACTACCTTAATCACTAAGCGCAACGCATAGTAAAAATGCCACGCGTTGCGAATCACTCTTAAACAGTTTGTTATGTGCTTTAATTAATACTAACCTTGTAGCCCCACTGACCATTTTCTTTAAGAAACACTTGAAAGCTAACCAAGCTAAGTTTTTGTCCATTTTCTTGTATATACTTATTAAGTGCCTCGGCTGCATCCAATAACTCATCATTTGGTGAGAAAAAGTCATCTGGATTTTCGCTGACAGCCTGCACAACCGACACTCCACCTTCTTCAGGCTCCAGTAATATTTCAATACATTGCAAGTGGTCTGGAGATGACTCAATTATTGAAACGGCTATTTCCTTGGCATACTTAAGAAACAGCTTATCTTCGTATATATTGTCCATTACTTTCCTTTGAAATACGGTAGACACATAACGCCCAATTAAGTTGTGAGCAACTCTACCACCTGCCTAGACCATTGTGCCGTAAACACTGAAGCAGATTCAAACCCAAAATGCCAAGCGTTGCGAATCTGCTTAAATTGTTTGTTAGTTGCCTACCCTAAGCCTTGGGTTTGAAGCTCATTGAGACTTTGCCAACTCTGTTTCTTACGCTAGCTAAAAACCCAAATCAGGCGCAGTTTAAAAACGACTGTCATTGAAACCACTTGGAATTCACAACGCCGTAGAAAACGGACTTTAAACACCAAAGAACACTTTTGGAAAGACTAACCAACAGAGCAGACTTTCAACGAGCGGTTTACCTTCTAAAACAGAAAGTCCAACCAAGCACCAAACAAAGTACTATTTAAACGAACCCTATGAGCTAGAAAATGAAGTGCGAAAACTAGCAAAACACACTCTGACATTAGCCCTAAACTTGCTGATTTAATAACTTTTTTCTTCATTGGCAACTAACGCCCAATTAAGTAGTGAGTAACGCTACCACTTAACCAGAACATTGTGCCCTAATCACTAAAACCAATTCAAACCCAAAATGCCAAGCGTTACGAATCTGCTTAAATTGTTTGTTATGTTTTACCACAAGTGACTGACTTACTTGAGAAAGAAATGATGATTAAGACCATTTTTCTTAACCAAACCACAAGGTAAGAACCAGCTTGGCCACCAAAGGCGACCAACCCAAAACAAGTATGAACACTTCCCTGCCCAATGAGGCAACCCGACAAAGCACCAACAAGTGCCCTAGTCTTTTCTCACAACAGCGCCAAACAATGGTTAGTTGCCGAGACTACTGCCAAGGTAGGATGTTGCTTGGAAAAGAACCTCAAAGCGACTTTAAGCCAAAGGAAATACAACCTAGCCTACTCGACCTGCTAATGAAGCAACCCACGAACATTGGCATGTTTTACTCCGTAAGAGATTCAAGAACTTAAGTCGATAATGCGGATTTGCTGAGTCTACTAGGGACAAACTGCAAGAGGGGCAAAGAACTAGAGCCTAAGACATTTAAGCCTTTGAAATACAAGTAAACATAACGCCGCATTAAGGTGTGAGCAACGCTACCACGAAACTTAACCAGACTACCATAAACACGAAACCCAACAATGGAATGAAAAATGACAAGCGTTGGGAATCACTCTTAAATGCTTTGTTAGGGCTGTACTACATGATTTTCGCAAAAACCACATTGTAAACAACGCTCGCAACCAAAATTCTCGTTGTAATCTAAGCCACCACCCCACCCACAGTTTGGGCAAAACTCTTGATTATCCACTTCAGTCCATTGCCAAGAACCGACACATTCTGGGACTCCATTACGATCTCGTGCGACGACTTCAAAAGCATTATCGTTTACCGAAATATGGCTGTTTACAGAGTGGAATTTTAGCTCATCTAAAACATCACATACGCCTAACTCAAACCATTCAAGGTGAACATTATTTTCGAGATACTTTTGGTGCAATGACTTTTCAAAGTCTCTGTCGTTTTCGGTATTGATCCAGCCCATTAATTTGAGCTTATATGGGCTTCCTGTACTGAGTTGAGCAAGGCGCTTAGGTACATTTTTACTAATTCCAATTTTGATCCGCAGGCAATCATAGTTGCCATTTTCGTCTTCCGCTATGAAATAGACAGCCATGCAAATTTCCTCTTAAGCCCTAACGCCCAATTAAGTAGTGAGTAACGCTACCACTTAACCAGAACATTGTGCCCTAATCACTAAAGCTAATTCAAACCCAAAATGCCAAGCGTTACGAATCTGCTTAAATTGTTTGTTATGTTTTACCGCAAGTAACTGACTTACTTGAGAAAGAACTGATGATTAAGACCATTTTTCTTAACCAAACCACAAGGTAAGAACCAGCTTGACCACCAAAGGCGACCAACCCAAAACAAGTATGAACACTTCCCTGCCCAATGAGGCATACGGCCTAAGAGATTCAAGAACTTAGACCGATAATACTGATTTGCTGAGTCTACTAGGGACGAACTGCCATAGGGACAAAGAACTAGAGCCTAAGATACTTAAGCCTTTGAATTACAAGTAAACATAACGCCAAATTAAGGTGTGAACAACGCTAACCACCCTACCTAAAGTATTGTGCCATAAACACTAAACTTGCTTGAACTGAAAGCGCCAAGCGTTGTGAATCACTCTTAAATTTATTGTTATATGAGTACTCGAAGCTACATTGAAACTGCTTCGATTTTGTTTCCGTCTAAGTCACGTACGAACGCTGCATAGTAAGTTTCACCGTACTCTGGTCTTAAGCCTGGTTTACCTGCACATGAACCACCCAATTCAATGGCTGTAGAATAGAACTGCTCAACAGCTTCTTTTGACGGCGCATTGAAAGCCACATGAGCACCATTACTTGATGTCGCCTTTCCTTCACAAGGGCTTCCAACCCAAAATTCAAAATTTTCACCATAAGCCGCTGCAATATTTTCTATATAATGAGCACGCTTAATAGACAACGTAGAAAGAACTGAGTCATAAAAACTAACTGCTTTTACCACATCAGAAGCACCAACTGAGACGTGATTTAGAATCATTTTTAAGTCCTTTTATTGTTTGAAACTTGAAAGCATATAACGCCGCGTTAAGTAGTGAGCAGCGCAACCACCAAACTAAACCACTGCGCCATAAACACTACAGCCGATTCGAAGTGAAACCGCCAAGCGTTGCGAATCTGCCTTAAACGCTTTGTTAGGCAAGATTTCCGTGTGTTCACTAACTTGATTTGATACAGAATACCTTAAACATCATAAGCAACCAATTACCCACGGATTTTTTGTGATTCAAGAACTACCGAAGCCACTATGTTATAGCTATGGTTTCAGCGAACTCCGAATACGAGATAGCAACAACGACATTGCTTTTAGGACGCTGAGATTCAAAGCTGCGAACTATCAGCTTTCAAGACAGCACCTATTAACTTGCCCTTTCCACACTTTGAGTCAGTGAAACTCACAACCGACTAACGCTAAAAACCAATGAGGCAACCCATGAAATTTGGCATGTTTTGCGGGTGGAGTCATTCAAGAACTGGAGCCGACAATGCTGAATTACCGACTTAGAAAAGCGGATGGCTAAAAGAAGCAAAGAAGAATAGAAATGAGAAACTCACCGCACCTTGCCTAACGCCGCGTTAAGTGGTGAGCAACGCTACCACGTTACCTAAACCATTGTGCCGTAAACACTAAATTAAAAGCAAACCGAAAATGCCAAGCGTTGGGAATCCGTCTTAAACGCTTTGTTATGTGTTTATCCAACTACCAGCTGCGATTGGTTATTTCTTAATTTAGCCAGAAGAGGACATATTTAGGCTGTATGCTGGCATTCTTCCCAAACATCGTTAGGCACAGAAAAAGTCTCTAGTTCATCTTTGGCTAGCGAACTAATCCCTCTCATATACAAACCGCTCCAGCTATCATTTTTATCTATGTAAGCAAACTTGAGGTTTATTTGACCGTCATCAGTAAGCGTGACTTTGCAATGGGTCCATCGCTCTCGCTCAAAGACAGAATGTTGTTGTAATTCTCGTAACTGAACTGAGATTAAATAGAGAACATCTGTCGGATGTTGCTCAAAATCGTACTTTGACTCATTTCCCTCGCGATCTAGCCAATTAAACTTATAGTCGCTATCGGAACTAAATACTTGGCAATAGAAATATGCTTCTAAACCATCTTCTGGAAAGATAGACCAAATAAGGCGCCCTAGCTCCTGATATATCTCTTTTGGATTTTTTATTGTGCCCATATTCAGTTTATATTCTCCAATGAAGTTGAAATTTCATTAATCACATAACGCCGCATTAAGGTGTGAGCGACGCTTGGCTATACTTGAGCGAAGCGAAAATGCCAAGCGTTGCGAATCACTCTTAAATGCCTTGTTATGTAGCTAGTTGAATAGGTCATTTAGAGCTTCAACCGACAACGCCCACCCTAATTGACGTTGCGGCATTCTATTGATTTTTGCTGTAATCTCAGCAAGATCGCAGTGTTCAAACCCACCATCCGCATAAATGAAATCTTGAAACAATGACATTTTTTCATTCATATGTCCGACTAATTTTCGACTATCTGTTTTCGTAAAATCAATAGCTGCCGGTGCATTTTCAAACGACGATACAATTTCATTTGGTGCGTTTTCTAACGCCAATAGGTT
>NZ_VTXI01000043.1 GCF_013114545.1 Vibrio sp. RE86
CAATCAATTTCCTCGGGTTTGTAGCTATCTCTTTTTCCGTACTTAACCGCAAGCCTTGGTGGAAGCTCTCTTGCGACAGATTTGATAATGTTCTTTTTCGTCCATTGAAACATTTTTTCTCCTTGTGACATAACGCCGCGTTAAGTAGTGAGCAACGCCACCACGAAACCTAACCATACCACCTTAAACACAAAACCCAACAATGGAATGAAAAATGCCATGCGTTGGGAATCTGTCTTAAACGCTTTGTTATGTTGTGGGTCTGACGGTACAATCGCAACCCTTACCACAAGGGTGACTTACCATGCTATTTAACAACGATATCGACGAAATGATTAGCTATTTAGAACGGTTTTGCAAAAAGCCGCATATAAAAGCACTCGATAACATTTCTGATGAGCAAGTGAACCTGATTATTGATTTCCTAACACTCGCTCACAAGTTAAAGTGCGACATTTATGCAACCAGAAACCTAAAGAGTTCACATTTTCTTGGTATTGGCGAGTTCGTTTTGACTCAAGAGAGGCCACCTCAAGGAAATCTATTTCTTAAGATAGAAAATGACCTTGTTTACCTTGGATTTGAGCTAGATAAATGCAGTTCTGAGAACCTACTATCACCACTTCGTGTGATTGATGCCCTAGTCTATCTTTCTGATAATTCAGGTAATTCTCTGCTACCCGAAAGCTACAAGTAGTGGAAACAACATAACGCCGCGTTAAGTAGTGAGCAGCGCGGCCACCAAACTCAACCACTGCGCCATAAACACTGAAGCCGAATCAAAGTGAAACCGCCAAGCGTTGCGAATCTGCCTTAAACGCTTTGTTAGGCTAGATTTCCGTGTGCTCACTAACTTGATTTGATACAGAGTACCTTAAACACCATAAGCAACCAATCACCCACGGGCTTTTTGTGATTCAAGAACTACCGAAGCCACTATGTTATAGCCGTGGTTCCAACAAACTCTGAATACGAGATGACAACAACGATATTGTTTTTAGGACTCTGAAATTCAAAGCTGCGAACTATCAGCTTTCAAGACAGCACCGATTCACTTGCCCTTTCCACACTTTGAGTCAGTAAAAATCACAGCCGACCAACGCTAAAAACCAATGAGGCAACCCATGAAATTTGGCATGTTTTACGGGTGGAGTGATTCAAGAATTGGAGCCGACAATGATGAATTGCCGACTTAGAAAAGCGGATAGCCAAAGGGGGCAAAGAAGAATAAAAATGAGAAACTCACCGTACCTTGCCTAACGCCGCATTAAGGTGTGAGCAACGCTACCACCTAACCGAAACCATTGCACTATAAACACTAAACTCAACGATGAAATGAAAAATGCCAAGCGTTGGGAATCACTCTTAAATGCTTTGTTATGTGTATGGTACTTGAGATCAAAAGCCATATGCAATTAAGCTTGTACTATAACGACTTCAATCAGCATACAGGAGTACATATATTGAGCATTTTAGACAAAGCAAAACATGATGAATGGAAAATTAGCCATACATTCGATACTTGTAAGTTAGATAGAAAGGACTACGGTGAATTTCTCAGTAGTTATCTTACGGGTGAAAAAAATGGATTTGTTTTGAACTTAAATGGTTCGTGGGGAGCAGGGAAGACCGAATTTTTAAAAAGGATTTACACACACCTTTTAGAACAAAAGCATCCTGTGATCTATATTGATGCTTGGGAAAGCGACTTTTCAAAAGAACCGTTGACTGTAATTACCAGCGAACTCCTTACACAAATTGAAATGTTTAATAATGGTATCGGAAGCCAAGCCAATACGAAAAGGCTAAAACTATTCCTAGGAAAAGCAATAAAAGCAACTGCTGTTGGAGTGGCTGGTTACGCATCCAAAAAATACCTAGACGACTCCACTATTGGTTCTAATGCTATGATGAAGTTTTTCGATGAAAACCCCGCTGACTTCATGAAAAAACTAACAGCAGAGTACTCAGAACAAATAGAAGCCATAAAAAAGATTAGAGAGTGTTTATCACAATTAGCTGAGGTTTTAGAGACCAATTATGGAGCAAACTTACCTGTAGTTGTGCTAGTGGATGAACTGGATCGTTGCCGACCAACCTACGCTATAGAAATGCTTGAAGTAATTAAACACTTTTTTAAAACCAAAAACTTTGTATTTCTCGTCGCTACCGATTCTGAACAACTGTCTCACTCCATCAATGCTGTGTACGGGCAAAACTTTGACTCAAAGCAATACCTTAAGAAATTTTTTGATAGAAAAGCAACACTCCCATCACCAGACATTGAGGGGTATCTAGCTGCTAAGAGTATTGACTACAGCCCTTATCGCAACCTCAAGCTTTTTCCTAACTTCGTAGCAGGGACAATAGATGCTTCCATTAACAAAACTGTTAGTCTTTTAGCAAAAGGATATGACTTACACATACGTGATATTGACCAACTTATGAACAAGTTTGAGTCATGTTTAAGAATTGCAAATATGAGTTTGAGTAAAAGCCAAAAAGCTCAGTATATTAATTACCCAGCGTTACTCATTGGGCTTGTTGAGCACGACAAAGCTCCAGAACAATACAACGCTAGAACAAGTCGTCACTCTCCAGTGCCTAAAATACATAATGCTGCGTATAGCATTTCTGATGATTTCAAACTGAATGACTTCATAAAGCAATCAATGAATAATATTACATATAGTCGCTCTCTTTCTACCGACTCTTGGGGTGAAGAAAGGATAAAATATGTACTTCCTAACGCATCAAGTATTAGAACTGAAATCCAAACATCTACAACTCAAGAGTACCGTGATTTTTTAACAGACTCTCTAAATAACATGCAATATGACAACCGAGATGATTGTAATTATTGGAACTGGAATGATATGAAAAAAGTTATTGAGTTAGCCGGTACTTTAGAATAACGCCTTAACTTCAATAGTAGCATAATATATGCTGCTATTTCTCACTCACCATGGATACACATAACGCCCTGTTAAGGGGTGAGCGACGCAATACAAAAGCCGCCGCATA
The DNA here is from genome assembly GCF_013114545.1 of Vibrio sp. RE86. Lineage (GTDB taxonomy): Bacteria > Pseudomonadota > Gammaproteobacteria > Enterobacterales > Vibrionaceae > Vibrio. The sequence continues at coordinate 3,025 of NZ_VTXI01000043.1, forward strand.
CCACCTTAAACACTAAAACCAACGCATAGTGATAATGCCACGCGTTGCGAATCCCTCTTGAACAGTTTGTTATGTTGTGGACTCAAGGCAGAGGCATCCATTCTTTTACGCCTACATACTGGTCATATTTGTCTTGTTCGTCTTTTGTTTTTTGGTCTCTGATGTAACGCATTGAAAATCCACCATACATTGAACCACTGTTATTCAGAGACCAATCTACGATATCTTCATCTGAAACTGAGTACGCTTCACCGACGACAATATGATCTAACTGAGGGAGTGTTTCAAAAGCTTGAACCACGAAAGACTTTGAATCTACATCTACCACCATGAACCATAAGTAAACACCTTGTTCTGGGAAATATACTTTTACAAGAGCAAAACTAGATGCAAGCTCAGGTTTAGACAATAGCTCGCGAAAGGATCCTATGCTCGCTTTAGCTTCGATAATTGTCCTCTGCCATAAAGGGTCATTGGATAAAACTGGATTACTCTTCACTTCGTCACCCGAAAAACTTAAACCTGAATGTAGAATTGATACCAATAGTAGTAACCAATATTTCATTGTTAGCCTCAAACAACATAACGCCCAATTAAGTAGTGAACAACGCGACCACTTAACTAAAACATTGTGCCATAAAACACTAAACTTAACCTAGAATGCAGATCGACAAGCGTTGTG
>NZ_VTXI01000044.1 GCF_013114545.1 Vibrio sp. RE86
TAGAATACCGGCCTGTCACGCCGGGGGTCGCGGGTTCGAGTCCCGTCCGCTCCGCCACTTATTTAAAAACCCAGTCTTAGGACTGGGTTTTGTCGTTTTAAAGCAAAGTGATTTCCCTTTCAGAGAACGAGTCCCGCTTGAGCGTAAGCCTGGCCGTCCGCCACTTATTCACACAAAGCCCTAACAGAAATGTTAGGGCTTTTTCGTATGTGCGATATTATTTTGGTCTGCGACCAAGGAGTTTCGCTGGAATGCTGGTCCACCTCTTAGCCACTTATTTAGAAGCCTAGTCTTACGTCTAGGCTTTCGTCGTTTCTGGTGCCTGAAATTTAGTATTACCAAATGCTCATATAATTAGCTTTTGCAATCTTGTCCTAACTGTCTCATCTATAAGTATATTCTTCTAGGTGAATATACTAGCAAAAGTATATCATTCTGTTAAAATGCATTTCCCACCTTATAAAGCGAAATTAATGTGACAACGACTTATGAGATAGGATTAAAGAAAGCATTTGCATGGATAACAGTTGTATTTTTACTGTTTATAGCATTACTTATCGTCGATTCCGCAGAGGAGTCGAAATCGGAATATCTTCGAGAAAAGCAAAGAGTTGAGCAAGCTTTAGAAGAGTTAACTCAGGTGATTAACGCACTTGAGTACAACATTACAGCGCTCTACCCATTGCATGACGAAGAGTATGTTCTACCTCATACAATTAATCGTTCAGGTATCACATGTAACTTCACAGGTATTGGTACTGAAGGGGAAGGCTACGACTTTCTATTTTCTGGACCTGCTGAAATGTGTAATCCAGATTCAGAGTTGTATAAAGAAGCTTACCGCCGGCTCTTCATAGCACCTTCAATGGCATATTTCTCTAAGTCCATCGATACCGTGTCTGCTATTTACTTCCTATCTAAAGATAAGTTCATCATTTCTTCGCCAAAAGAGTTTGCGGCGACGATAACAGGAGATACGTTTGATAGTGTTGTGATGAATCGCCCATATTGGATCAATACGGTACGTAACGGCCTTACTCAGCGACGTGAGCGTGTGGTGTATACCGGCGACTACGAAGATTACATGACAGGCCTTAAAGTCATCACATTGACCAAAGGCGTATACGTAGATGGAGAGTTTAAAGGTGTTCTTGCCATCGATACGTACCTTGATAGTTTATTGTTTGATACCACTTCAGGCTATCGCTTAGCCTCGCATATTGGTCCAAACCTTAGCGACCTAGTTAGCTTTACTTTCTCTGCGCCAGTCTATGTGCATGGAGATCATTCAGGGTTGTACCTTAATGTTGATGAGCCTAAGAGGGTGCACATTTTTCATATTATCAACCATGAAAAGAATCAGTTGATGATCTTGCTGATTGCGTATGGTTTAGCGATTGGATTTTTTTGGTATCGTTATACTCAAGCTGCTCAATGCACTTTAAAAGAATTGGCGATGCGCGATCCTATGACCACACTCAGTAATCGACGTGGTTTTGAAGAAAAGCTAAAGACTCAAGAAGAGCTTCGCTATTTGGGTGTCGGCGTATTTGATATTGATGACTTCAAGCGGATTAATGATGCGCATGGCCATGATGTCGGGGATAAAGTGATTTGCCATATTGGTTCGCTGATAACTGACAGTTTACGTCAGTGTGATATCGTCGCACGTTTTGGTGGTGAGGAGTTCGTGGTAGCGGTATCGGGAGAGTCCGATGAGCTAATCTCATCGATATTTGAACGTATCCAGCGTGATGTGAGCTTGCAAGGCTATCGTATGAAGAGTGGCGAGCGGATTAAAGTCACCGTCTCTGGAGGCGTTCAAATTTATGCAACACATCAGTTTGATAGTTTACGCCACTTATGGAGCAGCCAAGGCATACGCAAGTCTGATGAGCTATTGTATAAAGCGAAAGTCGCAGGTAAAGATCAAGTGTGTATTGAAGTCGATTAATACAGAATTTGGTGATGATAAGAAAAAGGTCAGCGCATGCTGACCTTTTCACTATTAAAGAATGATGTCTCTTACTTCAGGATCTTTACGCTCTAGATAGTGAGTCGACTTGATTCGGCGGATCGTGCGGCAGCGACCACGGATAAGCAGAGTTTCAGTCGTAGCGATGTTACCTTGGCGAGAGATACCTTCTAAAAGGTCACCTTTGGTGATACCTGTCGCTGAGAATACAACGTTGTCGCTGCGTGCCATATCTTCCATTGTAAGCACTACGTTTGCTTTCACACCCATCTCTTCACAACGTTCTAGTTCAGCATTACCGTAGATACGGTTCTCTTCTGTGTCGCCTTTTACTTCATGGCGTGGTAGAAGGCGACCATGCATATCACCGTCAAGTGCACGGATAACAGCAGCCGACACAACGCCTTCAGGTGCACCACCAATGCAGTACATAACGTCTACTTCACTGTCCGGCATACACGTTAGGATAGAAGCAGCAACGTCACCATCTGGCACTGCAAATACTCGAACGCCCATAGCTTGCATCTCTGCAATGATCGCGTCGTGACGAGGTTTAGCAAGTGTTGTTACTACTAGCGTATCTAAAGACTTATTCAATGCTTTGGCAATGTTCTCTAGGTTTTCTTTCAGAGGTTTATTTAGGTCAATGCAGCCTTTCGCTCCAGGACCAACAACCAGTTTCTCCATGTACATATCAGGTGCTTTAAGGAAGCTGCCTTTCTCGCCTGCTGCGAGTACTGCAAGGGCGTTTGATTGGCCCATTGCTGTCATACGTGTACCTTCAATAGGATCGACTGCGATATCAACGGCATCACCACCAGTACCTACACACTCACCAATATAAAGCATTGGCGCGTCATCGATTTCACCTTCACCAATAACGATCTGACCGCTAATCTCGGTTTTGTTTAGTAGAGTGCGCATAACTTCTACGGCTGCGCCATCAGCAGCGTTCTTATCGCCGCGGCCAAGCCATTTATATCCTGCTAGTGCTGCTCCCTCGGTAACTCGAGAAAATGCCATTGCTAAATCGCGTTTCATGGTGACTCCAATAGTAAAAGGATGGGGATAAATAAAAACGGCGTGATTTTAGCACACACCAAAGTAAACGTTTGCCTTTTTAATTGAAATCCAATTGAACTGAATCAATCTTGTAGGTTAAATTGGGCGTAGATTACCAGCAGCTCCCTAGATGTAAGGCGATTGTCAAATAGCGCTGTTTTTTTAACCGAATGGTGCAAAATATCGATATAGGGAGTGTTTATCATCGCTCGGCTGAGTAGAATGGATCCAAAATGGGTTTACGCTCATCGATGACAAAACCCTTCTCCGTATAAATATAGGTAGGCAAAGATGTCTTTTGAAGTACTAGAAAAACTAGAAGCTAAAATCCAAACTGCAGTTGATACTATCGCCCTTCTACAAATGGAAGTTGAAGAGCTGAAAGAAGAGAAAGAGCAGCTGGCTTCTGAAGCGAGCGAACTGCGTGTTAGCCGTGAAGAACTTGAGCAGAAAACTCAGCAGATGCATCAAGAGCACACTGCATGGCAAGAGCGCATCCGTAACCTTCTAGGCAAGATGGATGAAGTAGAGTAATTTGTTTTACTCGCTGTCTCGTCCTAAAATACGTTGACGATTTTTAATAAGCCAGTAACGCAAGTTGCTGGCTTTTTTCATGCACCTTATTTGGCGTATTCATACCTAGGCTAAGATG
>NZ_VTXI01000045.1 GCF_013114545.1 Vibrio sp. RE86
GAAGAATTACGAGTCGTAAATAATAGCAATACAATGATTAATGTGTATGTCGACTCTTGTAACGACGACAATAAATCAAATTGCAAACAAAAATACTCTGTCGTGTCTGGCCGAGATAAATTATTCAGCCTTCCTAAAAATATGCAATCAGAACAACTCAATACGACCATCACCACATTTGATCGTAGTTATGTAAAAAAACAGTTGATCAAAAAAAGTTAAAGACTCAACCGCACTGATAGACCGTCAAGTGGCAGGTAACTGATCTGCCGCTTGCGCCGCTGCACTTACCGTAGTGCTTTAAGGCATTTTTGAAGTGGCTGAATTTAAAATGCTCAATACGTCTAAACTCGCAGTCAATAAACTAACGACTATTGATGGAAACTTATTATTCATTCAGAGAGAAACTATGACAAGTAAACTTGCCCCCAGTATAAAGTTGGGCCTTTTATCGTTAATAACCTGTGCCATTATCACAGGGTGTGGCGGTGAAGGTGACAGCAGTGCCGACAACTCTTTGGCAGCCACCGACTATACAAGCGAGCAGGTTACGCTGTCAGCGCAAGACGCGACGTTTTCAACAGGATTTACAGATTCCTATTATGTTGACTTGTCGGGCGACGTCTATTCATCCACCGGTGGTGGTTTCGTTGTAACTGATGTTGAATTGTTAAGTGACAGCGATCAGTGCGAGGTGACACAAGTCACTAGCACGGGCTTCGCTATTGAAGCGGGTGATCCAAAAGTGTGTAATTATCGTTACCACGTAGCGCCTCGTGCTTTAAGTGCGCAAAACAGAAGCGCTATGGCTGAACAACCTGTCGCGATGAGCGAAGAACCAGTAGCGATGAGCAGCAGCTCGACGACCTCTGCCGTGACTCGCGTGGCTGTCAGTAGTGATCCAACCACGACAGAATTACCGGCGCTCAGCAGCGTGACGTTAATTGATACACCAATCACGATTGATTTGGCTTCTGAGTTAGCCAGTATTGGTTTCGCTGTTGATTCTGGTTATGTAATCAGTGATATAACGTTACCATACGGCAATGCAAGCACCGCCAACATTGGTGCGTCGCCTAACACTATCAACTATACCCCGGCGGTTGGGTTTACCGGTATTGATAGATTGCTTTATACGCTCGAAGAGTCAGCGAGTGGGAATGTAATGATGGGTCTTGTCGACATCGCTGTAGGCTATGAAGCTAATCAAGGCTTTAGTGTCGAACAAAACGGTGAATATGGCTCGCCTGTTGAGGTAAATACGATTGTTGATATTGATGTAAGCGACTTCGTTACGTCAGAGGATGGTGACGACTACCAATTGGTTTACGTTTCGTCATTTAATGCCAGTGTAACACCCAAATATCCGCTGGATATCAACAACAAAACCATCGAGTTCACCACCGACCGAGCTGGCTATCATTACATTAGCTTTGCCGTGAGTGATCATAACGGTGCTTACGACATGGGGATGATACGAGTCGATGTGACTGACGCTTCTAAATCCGCTAGCTGGAACGACGTTACGTACATGGCCGACCTCTACACCGCGCCTCTAACCGCGTTTGATGCCGCAAGAGAAGGTATACCATTCGATAGCATTGTGATCGATTCCGGTTACAGCCCAGCGATCGATATGGCCGCGTTCAAGTTTTCGACAGCGACTAACTATTGCGCAACCATTGGCGCGAGTGTTCCCAGCAAAACACAACTGCAAGTCATGACTGCCAATGTTAACCTTGAAACACTGCACAACTGGCCGGCCGAGAGCGCGTATATTGCTTTTGATGATGACGCGGGTCAGCCTGTGTGGGTTGAACTTAGTGATGGGGTCGCTCAAACGGGCGCTCTCGATCCAACAGGAAGTTATTATTTAACGTGTGTAAAACAAGGTGTGATCAACATAATATCAGGCTCTGACAGCGTTGTAGTGGCCGATGGTGTTGATGTGGCAGATGTATTCGTTCAAGTTAATGTGGGCGGTGAAGCGTTGCCAGATGCGATTGTTACAGCCACTGTAGATAGCCCAAATGTTACGTTAGAGTCAGACACTCTGACGACAAACGCAAGCGGAATGGCCGTCATTAAAATGACCAGTTTTAAAGCTGAAACGGTAGTATTAACGATTGATGTCAATGGCATTTTACAAGATTATAGCGTGATGTTTGTCGGCGATGAAACAACAGCATCGGTTTCATCAGAAACCACGATCAACGATCTTGGATATGAATCTATTGGCAATCAAGTGACAGCAACCTTGACTGATCAAAATAGCAACCCAGTCGAAGGATTTAATGTAGAGTTCTCGTCAAATAGTATTCTTCACCCAACTTTGGGTTTTTATGTGGCGCCTCTTATTGTCGCTGATGGTGGTGAGTTAACTGACAGCGAGGGTAGCCAAAGAGTACGAGTGAAGTGGGACCCTACGATAGAGATGCCTATTCAAAGTGTGACATTTGATATATCAAGTGACTACACCAACTCGATGGGACTTTCGAGCAACTCGACTAGTGAAATTACATTTTCTTCACTAATTTGTGGAGGGGTAGTCAACGATACAACACCTAATAACACTAGTGGCCCGTGTATTAAGGTATCAAGTGATCAAGATGGGGATTTGCTCACCTCAACACCAAGTGAAGCATTTTCTGACAGGTTAGGTTTCACTAGTATCGGAAATAACTATTTAAAGGATGATACCTGGGAAACAAATGGCGTTACAATTGAAGGTGATTACCCTGTCTACGGGATGTCCGATATTGAGGCTATCTGCGAGAAATATAATGATCTGCAGCTTGCTGGAAGAACAAACTGGAGAATACCAACTACGGACGACTTTCTTAAGATGAATAACATAGCGTATAAGCACTATTGGCCGATTAATTACTGGTATCATACTGTCGAAGCTTCCACTGGCACTCCGATGATTGTAACCCTTCGGGGTGAAAATGGTGGAACAGATTACACCCAGTCTTCTGATATGGATTCTCTTGCTTGGTTCAGTTGCCATTCTTCTAGCTAGGTAAACGCCTTGCGTCATAAAGAGGTTAATGAGGTGTGCGATCGTTTGCGTTCAAAATTTAAACATCGCACACACACCATATCCGTGATAAATGAGAAATTTTGTTCAAATAATCTATGTGGTAATAGTATAAGCCGCCCAATACATTCTGTATAAGGGCGGCTTATTCGTACTAGTCGTTATTTTACTTGGCCTGGATATTTTTGTGAGAATGATTTTTCAGTAGAATATTGAGAATGCTGAATCTATCACTTCGCGTATAAACGCAATGAATGTGATTTATAAACCCTACCTAATTATAAATCAAACGAAACCACTTTAGTCTCTTTGTCAATATTAAGCTTAGTTTCGTGTTTAAGGTCTACCTTACATCGCTCATTTTGTTCATTAAACGCAACCTGATTGCTAATAGTTCGAGTAGCGCAATCTACGGTGGGTACTTGACCTGTCCAGCGAACCTTAACGCTTGCGGCGGTTGCACTGAAAGACGCAATAGAGGTAATCACGATTAAAGCTAGT
>NZ_VTXI01000046.1 GCF_013114545.1 Vibrio sp. RE86
GTCTTAGAAACATAAAAAATCCGAGTGCATGGAATACACTCGGATTTTGACACCTTGGAAGGATCGTTCAACCGATCATTTAACCCTTAACTGATCGGCATTAGGCATAGGAGCCCGTTTTAAGAGATTGTTTGAACGAACTTAGCGCGTTAGAGAGCGAGTTTTCAGTTCGAAGATTAGCTTTTCAGCGCTAACTTCAAATTGGAAACGGGCAGTAAGTTCAGTCGAATCTTGTTCAATAGGTGTGATTTCGTGTTGTACATTTGCACACACTTGCTTTGCTAGCTCAACGTATTTTGCTAGTTCAGATTCAAGAAGTGCTTGCCCTGCTGCCATAATGGTTACTTCAGCAACGTCATCACCTTCTTTGATAATGAAGCCCATTTCACCAGCACAGCCACATGCTTCACATACTTGATCTTGTTCTGTGGTCATCTCAAATATCCTCTTACAAATAATGGTCTTATAGTATCGAGAATTTTGAAGCTAATCCATAAAAACAAGCGCACTAGGTTTCATGGGAAAAATGGTATGCTATGTTGACTAATGATTAAAAAACGGACAAAGACTTGCGAATAGCTCCTATTTAAGTGTGACCTATGTCAATAAATTACGAAAATTTATGTCATTTCGTTGTCAGAATGCTATTCAGTTAGTTGTAAGGACTGGCAATTTGTAAGATTATCGTTGGTTCATAATTATATAAACAATTAATAACGTCTAAGTATTCTATAAATTTCATATATAATTGAAGTTATGGAATGTTAGTTTGCAAACAATTAGATGGTTCGTACGGTTTAATTGTGATAATGTCCTTTACGTTTTTGATATTGATAAATCGTCTCGTTTATTGATGCGTAAATTGACACGGAAGCTAATTTAGACGTCGATAAGAAGACTCATTATAGAGTTAGACGGATTTACAGAGAGAAGAGCCTGAATATGCCAAAGCGTAGTAAAGAAGATACCGAAATTACGATTCAGAAGATTATGGATGCAGTAGTAGACCAGCTTTTGCGTCTAGGTTATGACAAAATGTCATACACAACACTGAGCCAACAGACCGGTGTTTCTAGAACGGGTATTAGCCACCATTTTCCTAAAAAGACGGATTTCACTGCAGCACTGGATGGACGCATTTTCAAAATGTTCGTCGATCATGTTGAGTTTGAAAAAGGTTTAAAAGAGTTTTCAGATAGCTGGGTAGCTGCACTTGATAACGAAGAGTTTCTAGCGATCCTACGTCTATTGTTCCACCATATCGTGACATCACAAAGCACGCATGAGTTCGCGAGCAATGGTATCGATCGTCTATACAAGATGACTGAAAGCCAGTTCGGCGAAGGTAGCGCTAAAGAGCTAGAATGGTTGATTGGTAAATCACTCATTCGTATGGCTCAGTAGTAGCTAGCTTGAAAGGCCTTCTTCGGAAGGCTTTTTTGTGTCTAGAGTTTATCGATAAATACCTATTTTCCTCTCTTCAAGTCTCTTCTTTATCAATAAATCCGTATTCGTCGCGGTTCTCTCTTTTTGTTCTGCTACATTCTTATTATATAGAAACCAATCACTAAACTATGGTTGCAGTACCTGATACGTTTAGTATCTGTTACACTGGTTTTATTCGTTAGATAAATGGGAGTTAATGTAGGAATGTCGTATCCTGTCCTTATTTGTGATGACTCCGCTTTAGCAAGAAAGCAGATGGCTCGCTCTCTGCCGGCTTCGTTAAACGCTGATATTACTTTTGCCGTGCATGGTTTAGATGCGTTGGAACAGCTCGAAGCTAATCCATTCAAATTGATGTTCCTCGACTTGACCATGCCGGAATTAGATGGCTTTGGTACTTTAGAAGAGATTCGAAATCGTGGCCTCGATATTCCTGTTGTCGTTGTTTCTGGTGATATTCAACCTAAAGCCAAAGAGCGAGTGATGGCGCTAGGGGCGAAAGCTTTTATTCAAAAGCCCATTAATAAAGATGCTCTTAATGCCGTTCTTAAAGAGCTGGTTGAGCCGAATAGTCGCCCTCAAATCATTACGCCAGTCTCCATTGAGCTCCCAATTCTGCGTCGCCGTGACATCTATATGGAAGTCGCTAACGTATCCATTGGTCGTGCTGCGGATGCGCTCGCGCGTCATTTCGATGTGTTTGTCCATCTCCCTTTGCCAAACGTCAATATTTTTGAGGTGAGTGAGCTCCACATGGCCTTGAGAGATCTTGCTGAAAACGATCAAGTTTCGGGAGTATGCCAAGGCTTCAGTGGGGAAGGCATCGCCGGTGAAGCACTTGTACTTCTCAGTGATTCTAGTGTTTCAGACCTTAAAAAGCTGATGAAAGTTCCGGCTGAAAGCGAAGAACTTGAAGAACTAGAGCTTCTAATGGATGTATCTAACATATTAGTGGGCTCTTTCCTGAATGGTTTAGGTGAGCAATCTGAAGTACGCTTTTTCCAGAGCTCGCCAGTTCTTTTAGGTCAGCACATTTCAATAGATTCTGTTATCAAGTCTACCTCTGGTTCATTTAAGAAAACGATGACATTCGAGGTGAGCTATAACATAGACGGTACATCCATTCGTTGTGACTTACTGTTCATGTTCGTCGATGAATCTCTGCCACTCCTAGATAACAAACTGTCGTACCTAATGGAGGACTTTTAATGTTAAATCTTCCTGCTGAATTTGAGCAATTCCACTGGATGGTGGACATGGTACAAAACGTGGATTTGGGCTTGGTTGTAATCGATAGAGAGCACAATGTTCAAGTCTGGAATGGCTTTATGACGCATCATAGTGGCATTCAAGCTCATGATGCAATTGGTAAGTCTATCTTCGAACTGTTTCCTGAAATTCCATCAGATTGGTTTAAGCTTAAGACAAAACCTGTTTATGATTTAGGTTGCCGAAGCTTCATTACATGGCAACAGCGCCCATACCTATTCAAATGCCGTAATGTGCGCCCTGTGACGCAGCAAGCGGATTACATGTATCAGAACATCACGCTTAACCCAATGCGAACGCCAACGGGTGAAATTCGATCGTTGTTCATATCAGTTCAGGACGCAACCGCTGAAGCACTGGTTTCGTTGAATCAATAAAGAATGATGTAGATATAAAAAGCCCCGCCATATGGCGTAATGCTTGTAAGTTAAGAAGCATTTAATACCTTTTTGAAGGCCTAGTCGCGTAGCGACTGGGCCTTCTTTTTACCGCTCGTGGATAACTTCTATCCCGCC
>NZ_VTXI01000047.1 GCF_013114545.1 Vibrio sp. RE86
AGATTCACAACGCTTGTCGATCTGCATTCTAGGTTAAGTTTAGTGTTTTATGGCACAATGTTTTAGTTAAGTGGTAGCGTTGTTCACTACTTAATTGGGCGTTAACTGCACAGGAGGAAGTCGTGCAAGAAGAATATATGGAGTACTACGCAAAGTTTGATGAAGAGAAGCGCCTTCTTTCACAAAATATTACGCGTATTGAGTTTGATACAACACTGAGTGTGTTGGAGCCTTATATCGAGCCAGCGAGCAATTTAACTGAGCTTGGTGCTGCGACTGGTCGTTATTCCCTTCATTATGCTCAACAAGGCATTAATGTAACAGCGGTTGAGCTAGTTCCTGAATTAGTCGAACAACTCAATAATAATGCAAAACGCCAGTCTTTGAGCTTGTCTGTCCATGAAGCAAATGCAACAGACGTCAGCTTTATAGAGAATGACAGTCAAGATATCGTATTAATTTTGGGACCGCTCTATCACATACAATCAAAGTCAGATCGAGAAGCTGTGCTGAAAGAAGCTAATCGAGTTTTAAAACCAAATGGGATTGTTGCGATAGCTTATATCAGCCGTTTCTTTGTTGCTGGTTTGCTCGCAAAAATGTCTAACGATTTAGTTTCGCCAACGGTGTTAAGTGAGTTACATGAAAGCGGCTTAGTAACTTCACCTGACGTAGACTCATTTTTTAGAACTGGTTACTTTGCTAAACCAACCGAAATTGAATCTCTAGCAGTTCACACGGGTTTTCGTGTCGAAAATCACATTGCAACAGATGGTTATGTTCGTTTTATTGGTCAAGAGATCAATCAACTTAACGAACAACAGTATCAATCTTGGTTGAAGTATCATCTTTCTACATGTGCTGAACCATCATTGCTTGGTAGTAGTAATCATGGTTTAGTTATTGCGAAAAAGTGCAGTTAACAAAGCATTTAAGAGTGATTCCCAACGCTTGGCATTTTTCATTCCATCGTTGGGTTTTGTATTTACGGTGGTTTGGTTAAGTTTCGTGGTAGCGTTGCTCACACCTTAATGCGGCGTTATGTTTCAGAGTGGAGTGATTAATTAATGGATACATTATCGTTTGTCGACATTGCTACTTACCTTAGTCTGTTTGTAGGAATAGTGGCACTATTTATTGGTTCTAAAATCATCAAGAAAAAGTCTATTTCACAGAAACAGACAGTAAAAAATGGTGTTGGAATCCAAGTCGGTCGCGACTTGAATGTTAAGAACATGGAGGTGAGAAGTGACGCAGAAGCTAGTCGCAAAAAATGATGCTCAAGCATTCCAAGCAGGTAGAGATTTAAATCAATATGTTGGTTTAAGTCAGTCGGAATGCGAGCGATTGTTCCAGCTCTTATTCTTAGAGAACATGCCCAAAATGGAGGCTATTGCACAAGCGGAAGCTCAGAGAAATGTAGATAGCTTAATTCAAACTACTTATAAGAAAATTGCCGAAAGACTGGATAAAATCGAGTCTGAGCGAATGGCTCAGCCTGATTTTCAAGCTACCGCAAATGAAGCTGTAATTGGTGTTTCTCGCAAAGGTTCAGAAGAAAACATAGAGATTTTATCAAACCTAATAGTTCAACGTCTTAACAGAAACAACGATGACTTTTTAGATTTGACAATCGAGCTAGCTACTTCGGTGGTTGCGAAATTAACTAAGAACCAAGTCAACTTCGTTGTACTCAAATACTTCTTAAATGACTTAGCACTATTGGGAACAGGTGTTACTTTTAGTTTGATAGAAAAATTTTCAGAAAAAGTTTATCTTAATTTTTACAACCCAGAAGTTAACCTTTCGGAGCTGAATATTCGGCACCTCGCTAGCTTAGGGTTACTTGAGTACAACTTCATGTATGGACATGACATATTCGATTCGTCTTATCAGAATAAGTATGGTCATCTAGCACCTGATTTTGAAATATTCAAAAATTTACTAGAATCTAATTGTCCTAAGTACCATGAACTGCTTGATTACTACTCAAACAGTAGGTTGAAAAAAGTTAATCTAAGCAATATCGGTATTGTGGTTGCGATCGGTGCTTTGTTAAAGTTTTACCCAGAACTTGAATCTACAACTTGGCTAAAAGAAACATAACAAAGCATTTAAGAGTGGTTCCCAACGCATGGCATTTTTCATTCCATCGTTGGGTTTAGTGTTTACGGTGGTCTGGTTAAGTTTCGTGGTTGGCGTTGCTCACACCTTAATGCGGCGTTAGGCAAGGTACGGTGAGTTTCTCATTTCTATTCTTCTTTGCTTCTTTTGGCTATCTGCTTTTCTAAGTCGGCAATTCAGCATTGTCGGCTCCAGTTCTTGAATCACTCCACCCGTAAAACATGCCAAATTTCATGGCTTGCCTCATTGGTGTTTAGCGTTAGTCGGTTGTGAGTTTCACTGACTCAAAGTGTGGAAAGGGCAAGTTAATAAGTGCTGTCTTGAAAGCTGATAGTTCGCAGATTTGAATCTCAGCGTCCTAAAAGCAATATCGTTGTTGCTATCGCGTATTCAGAGTTTGTTGGAACCATGGCTATAACATAGTGGCTTCGGTAGCTCTTGAATCACAAAAAATTCGTGGGTAATTGGTTGCTTATGATGTTTAAGGTATCCTGTATCAAATCAAGTTAGTGAGCACACGAAAATCTTGCCTAACAAAGCGTTTAAGGCAGATTCGCAACGCTCGGCGGTTTCACTTCGAATCGGCTTTAGTGTTTTATGGCGCAGTGGTTTCGTTTAGTGGTCGCGCTGCTCACTACTTAACGCGGCGTTATGTTTACTTGTATTTCAATGACTTAAATTTCTTAGGCTCAAGTTCTTTGTCCCTCTAATAATTCTTCCCTAGTAGACTCAGCAAATCCGCATTGTCGGTCTAAGTTCTTGAATCTCTTAGGCCTTAAAACATGCCAATGTTCGTGGGTTGCTTCATTGTCAGGTCGAGCAGGCTAGGTTTTAGTTTCTTTGACTTAAAGTCGCTTTGAGGTTCTTTTTTAAGCAACATCCTCCCTTGGCAGTAGTCTCGGCAACTCACCATTGTTTGGCGCTGTTGTGAGAAGAGACTAGGGCACTTGTTGGTGCTTAGTTGGGTTGCCTCATTGGGCAGGGAAGTGTTCATACTTGTTTTGGGTTGGTCGCCTTTGGTGGTCAAGCTGGTTCTTACCTTGTGGTTTGGTTAAGAAAAATGGTCT
>NZ_VTXI01000048.1 GCF_013114545.1 Vibrio sp. RE86
CTACTAGGGACGAACGGCTAGAGGGACAAAGAACTAGAGCCTAAGACATTTAAGCCATTGAAATACAAGTAAACATAACGCCGCATTAAGGTGTGAGCAACGCTTGGCTATACTTGAGCGAAGCGAAACCGCCAAGCGTTGTGAATCACTCTTAAATGCTTTGTTAGGTGTGTTATCCCTTGTTCGATGGGAACGTTTCAAACACTGGTATATCTGTTGGTAACACTGCCCACTTTGGTGCTGATGCCGTGAAGATTGCCATTGTAGGTGCTAAATGTTCATCGGTATCAAATGAGGGACCATTGATAGTGAAGAACTTGCCAATAGTGATATCTGCACAGACAGTCACACCACACTCAGGGCAATAGTGGTTATGTACATCTGCTCCAGAGCTACCTTTGCGTGTATATGTCTTCGTTTCAGAGCCTGTGAACCTAAAATTGTCATGTGAATACCACACACCAAACCATTTATCACCGCCCGTTCTCTTTTGACAGTCAGAGCAATAGCAGAACATTTGATTCATTGGTTCACCCGATACTTCGTAGCGGACTTTCCCACATTGACAGCCACCTGTTTTAGTCATGATTACCTCATTTATGAATATTCAGCTTACTAAGTAAGGATACTACCAGAACAAAAAACTTAAAGAACTACGTACAGTTTAAATGAAAACACCTAACGCCGCATTAAGGTGTGAGCGGCGCTTGGCTATACTTGAGCGAAGCGAAACTGCCAAGCGTTGCGAATCACTCTTAAATGCTTTGTTAACAAGCATTTTTCCGATTTTTATAGCAAACTAAAGCCGTCGGTAACCAACCTTTTTGCTCTTTAATATTTTTCACTACCCATGCTACAAATGACTCGGAGTAACGATGAATGTCCGTAAAGTTATGGTGTGGCGAGTTATTATTTTGTTTAACTTTATGCTTAAAGCAAATTGCTTGAAAAGAGTGTCGATTTACCTCTTTACTCCCCAACTCTGAATTAATTTTATCGATCGCTTCGTTAGTTGTGTGAGGGTGTGTCGTATTCAAGTCTTTAGCTTGTGTAATGATCACCGCCTGCTGTCCATTATCACCGACACTAAGAGTAAGGTCTGCGTTGCTAGGGTTCTTAGTCAGAGCAAGTTTGTAGTCTATTGAAATAGAATATTTATCAGAGTCAATTTCTTTTGAGTTACTCTCGAACTGCTTAAGAAAACTTGTGACTTCTGAAGCCGTAATATCT
The DNA here is from genome assembly GCF_013114545.1 of Vibrio sp. RE86. Lineage (GTDB taxonomy): Bacteria > Pseudomonadota > Gammaproteobacteria > Enterobacterales > Vibrionaceae > Vibrio. Next base: position 1,231 of record NZ_VTXI01000048.1, read on the forward strand.
CCATAGCACTCTTTAATAACTCCGATTTCAGGCTCTGGACCGTCTAAGACAAGACTTAGCATCCCTACACTTTGACCAGCTAAAGGCGAGTTACCCATTTGATTACGATAACGCTCTTGGTAATTCAGTACATTAGCTTGAAATAGGCGTGATAACTGAGGTTGAAGTTCAGGAATAAGCAAGTGGGTTGCTTGGTCTCGTAGCTGAATTAGAGTTTCGATATTCAGTTTTACGGGGTCATTATTTTGCAATCGCAGCGGTAATGCATCACTGATAGAAATACTTTTCCCATTTTTGTAGAACACTTTTTCAGAACCCAAGGCGTCTAATATTTCAGCCTTTAGGAACAGCTCCCAAGAATTAACCATCATAATAGTGAATGCTTCGACGCGATTACTCAGGCTTGGACGATTGTACATCTCAAGAGCAAGGGTAAATGCATCAAGGCTACGCTTAATTAGCTTTTGATACATTTTCTCTTCTGGGGTCAGCTTTCGAGAAGAAGTACTCTGCGACATAAGACGGATAAAGTCATCATTGGACACTTGAGTCAGCCCCTCGGACACCCAACCACCATGATCCGATTTGAATACATATGTCCCTTTTAGCTTCTCACTAATGTACTTACCTACACTCTTATGACTGTAACCTGTCGCATCAGCAGCATCCTGATAGGTAAAGCTTTTCGACTTGCTTTCTTGTTCACGAAAGAAATCTAACAACAGTATTCTTTTATCTTGTCTAACCATTTACTCGATTTTTCCTGATGCTTGTTAACGCCCTGTTAAGGTGTGAGCAACGCAATGCCGAAGGCGCCGCATACCACCTTAACCACTAAAACCAACGCATAGTAAAAATGCCACGCGTTGCGAATCACTCTTAAACAGTTTGTTATACGCGTTTCCCTAGTGGTTGCCTAACTACTTTTTACACCGTCCAAATCAATAACCTTCCCACGTTTATTTACGAAAGAAAGCTGATAGCCGTTGTTTGTTCTGCGCATCATACAGGGACTGTTTACATCAATTTCAAGGTTATTAAATTCCTGCCTTGTGATGCCAGAAATAGCTATGACTAAGCCTGATTCACCAAAAAAGCCTGATATTTTTACACGAGATGTAATATGAAATTTCTCGATCAGTTTGATGATAAATGGATTGAACTTATTGGCTTCAAACTTTCCTACTCGGTTCCTGTTAGGGAAGTTTTTCGATGGAATTATATTTACCTTTAGAGTGCTATTATCTGTGCAAGGGTGCTTCTCCCAAGGTTTACCCAATGAATCAAAAAACACTCTCCCACCATTCGGGGATTGATAAAAAAACACCGATGCTCCACAGACCGGGCAGTAAGCACTAGGATTTACATAGCTCACAAACACTTTGCTTTGCTCGGTAATACTACCAACACTTCTGTCTACGGTCTTATTTCGTTGATTATCTACACCACTCATGCCTCTGAATTTACAGCACCAACCGCAAGTACAATCAGGGTAATGATTATGTCCACTCATTTATCTTTACCTATCCTTATAAGTTAGCGGCATTATCAACTTTTAAACTTAGCGTATGAGCTAAGAAGAACAGAACTATGTCAGCTGAACTGAAACACCGCATAGCGTATAACGCCGCGTTAAGTAGTGAGCAGCGCGACCACCAAACGAAACCTCTGCGCCATAAAACACTATAGCCGATTCGAAGTGAAACCGCCGAGCGTTGCGAATCTGCCTTAAACGCTTTGTTAGGCAAGATTTCTGTGTGCTCACTAACTTGATTTGATACAGAATACCTTACTAATGAGGCAACCCATAGAATTTGGCATGTTTTACGGGTGGAGTGATTCAAGAATTGGAGCCGACAATGCTGAATTGCCGACTTAGAAAAGCGGATAGCCAAAGGAAACAAAGAAGAAAAGAAATGAGAAACTCACCATACCTTGCCTAACGCCCAATTAAGGTGTGAGCCACGCTACAACTACGCTAAAATTGAACGCCGTAAACACTGAACTTGACCCAAACCAAAAATGCCAAGCGTGGGGAATCACTCTTAAATTGTTTGTTAGGGCGATACTCACAACGCTTGGAGGACTATACCAAACCGATCACAGCAACGCCCAAAGCCATAACCGTAGCGAATAACCCTAGCAGGTTTCGCAGATGAGTTTGATGAATGTGATTCCAGCCACTATCCGTAAGGCGGTAAATATTAGATGTAGTGGTGAAAGGGTCTGAAGGGATTGTCAGATCTTCATTAAGCTTTCCTGATGCTACATTTGCCTCTAACACTTCAACCCACCCTCGCATAAGGCAAGTTTGTAAATGCGCCTCGTTCTTTTCTGTTAAAGGAAGAGCTTTTTCGATTACCCAAACATTGCCTGGTTGCAGGACCAAAGCAACTCTTTGTTTAGATAATGCTACTAGCATCTTATGTATTTCACGTTCTTTCTTCATCACAGCAACCACACAATACGTAACTATCTGCAATATAACATATTTTGTAGCTTTATTGAGCCTATAGCCCTAACGCCCAATTAAGTAGTGAGCAACGCTACCACCTACCTAGACCATTGTGCCGTAAACACTAAAGCCAATTCAAACCCAAAATGCCGAGCGTTGCGAATCTGCTTAAATTGTTTGTTAGTTGCCTACCCAAAGACTTTACTTTGAAATTCATTGAAACTTTGCAAGCACTGCCTTTACGTAGTTTGGAAAAACCAAGTCAGGCGCAGTTTCAAAGCGACTGCCACTGAAACCACTTGGAATTCACGGCGCCGTAGAAAACGGACTTTAAACACCAAAGAACACCTTTAGAAAGACTAACCAACAGAGCAGACTTTCAGCGAGCGGTTTAGCTTCTGAAACAGAGAGTCCAACTAAGCACCAAACTAAGCACTATTTAAACGAACCCTATGAGCAAGAAAATGAAGTGCGAAAACTAGCAAAACACACACTGACATTAGCCCTAAACTTGCTGATTTAGTTAATTTTTCTTCTTTGGTAACTAACGCCGCATTAAGGTGTGAGCAGCGCTTGGCTATACTTGAGCGAAGCGAAACTGCCAAGCGTTGCGAATCACTCTTAAATGCTTTGTTATAAAGCTAGTCGAACTCTTCCTGTTGAGGCAAACCATCTGTGATTTCATACCAAGGAGCCTTGCTTCCAACATAAACATGTCTCGTAGCTTTTACCTGAGGATCATCGTCTAGAGTACCTAAAGGAAACCCCAAAGTTTCTGGGTAAGCATCAAACTTAGTGTACAGGCTTGAACCACACTCAGAACAAAAGCCTTTATGTTCACCCTCAGATGATTCATAAAACTTGATGTACTCAGCGCCTTGTAGTGTCTCCCAGTCTTGAGTTGCTACCTTTGCACGAGTTCTAAACGCTGAAGCATGTAGCTTTCGGCACATAGAGCAGTGACAATTTAGTACATCAGACAACTGCCCAGAGATACGATATTTAACACGTTCACACAGACAACTTCCATTTAAAGCCATAATATTATCCTTGTTTTGATATGCATCTAGGATACAAACAATTCAAAAACTAACGTTCAAGAAAAGGATAATGATTTTTCGGAGTGTGTCTCAGTAACGTTTTACATTGATGCGTTATAACGCCGCATTAAGGTGTGAGCAACGCTACCATGAAACTTAACCAGACCACCGTAAACACAAACCCAACGATGGAATGAAAAATGCCAAGCGTTGGGAATCACTCTTAAATGCTTTGTTATGTGCGTATTATTTAACTACTAATATTATTTCTTTAACACCACTTTGTAACTGTTCTTTAATTACTTCATAAATAACGTTTTCATCCATTGGTACCAAATTATAGTGACTAGATGATTTTCTCAAGTAAATATCATCTAATTCTGTAATCAAGTACATTCTTACAAGGTAGTCTCCAGCGTAAATTTCAGTGTCGTAACTTTCACCTTTTCGATTGGTTGATTCAAGAATTATATTGTCAGTTTCTTTATCAACCTTTATATCGGGATTATCGCCAACTAATTTAGAGTAAACATTCTTCCCAACATCACGCAAAATATTTTTCTTGACATCATGCATGTCATCTTTCTTTTTTCCTTTGCGCTTTTTATTTTTTCTTTTGTAACTTTTTTCATCGTCACTAAAATGCCCCGGAGTTGCCCATCCGTTGCCTACGATCATATTTAACATAAGAAAACTCTTTTACTTTTAAAATAATATATTTCAGACATTATAATGTTTTAGATAGTAAAATGGTTAGCAAACTCATAATTATGACTAGAAGATCAAAAAACAAAATCCCCCACCGCAAAGACAACAACAAAATAAACACAAAATCACAACAACTTAATTACAAGATGGCAGCAAGGGCACATAACGCCCAATTAAGTAGTGAACAACGCTACCACTTAACTAAAACATTGTGCCATAAAACACTAAACTTAACCTAGAATGCAGATCGACAAGCGTTGTGAATCT
>NZ_VTXI01000049.1 GCF_013114545.1 Vibrio sp. RE86
TTTGACGTTAGCTGCAGAAGAAGCACCGGCTAACTCCGTGCCAGCAGCCGCGGTAATACGGAGGGTGCGAGCGTTAATCGGAATTACTGGGCGTAAAGCGCATGCAGGTGGTTTGTTAAGTCAGATGTGAAAGCCCGGGGCTCAACCTCGGAATTGCATTTGAAACTGGCAGACTAGAGTACTGTAGAGGGGGGTAGAATTTCAGGTGTAGCGGTGAAATGCGTAGAGATCTGAAGGAATACCGGTGGCGAAGGCGGCCCCCTGGACAGATACTGACACTCAGATGCGAAAGCGTGGGGAGCAAACAGGATTAGATACCCTGGTAGTCCACGCCGTAAACGATGTCTACTTGGAGGTTGTGGCCTTGAGCCGTGGCTTTCGGAGCTAACGCGTTAAGTAGACCGCCTGGGGAGTACGGTCGCAAGATTAAAACTCAAATGAATTGACGGGGGCCCGCACAAGCGGTGGAGCATGTGGTTTAATTCGATGCAACGCGAAGAACCTTACCTACTCTTGACATCCAGAGAACTTTCCAGAGATGGATTGGTGCCTTCGGGAACTCTGAGACAGGTGCTGCATGGCTGTCGTCAGCTCGTGTTGTGAAATGTTGGGTTAAGTCCCGCAACGAGCGCAACCCTTATCCTTGTTTGCCAGCGAGTAATGTCGGGAACTCCAGGGAGACTGCCGGTGATAAACCGGAGGAAGGTGGGGACGACGTCAAGTCATCATGGCCCTTACGAGTAGGGCTACACACGTGCTACAATGGCGCATACAGAGGGCAGCAAGCTAGCGATAGTGAGCGAATCCCAAAAAGTGCGTCGTAGTCCGGATTGGAGTCTGCAACTCGACTCCATGAAGTCGGAATCGCTAGTAATCGTGGATCAGAATGCCACGGTGAATACGTTCCCGGGCCTTGTACACACCGCCCGTCACACCATGGGAGTGGGCTGCAAAAGAAGTAGGTAGTTTAACCTTCGGGAGAACGCTTACCACTTTGTGGTTCATGACTGGGGTGAAGTCGTAACAAGGTAGCCCTAGGGGAACCTGGGGCTGGATCACCTCCTTATACGATGATTACTCACGATGAGTGTCCACACAGATTGATGGTTTGAATCCTGCACGACCCACCATTCATTCTTAGAATGAAATCTCAAGAAGGGGCTATAGCTCAGCTGGGAGAGCGCCTGCCTTGCACGCAGGAGGTCAGCAGTTCGATCCTGCTTAGCTCCACCATTCTTGACGTCTACCACAAGACGTAAAACTCATGTGGGCGATTAGCTCAGTTGGGAGAGCACCTGCCTTACAAGCAGGGGGTCACTGGTTCGAGCCCGGTATCGCCCACCATCTTTAAGCAGTTTCTCACGAGAATGTTTAAAAATGGTTACTTCATGAGAAGTGATTAGCTCTTTAACAATTTGGAAAGCTGACAAATCAACAATTTATTGTTGATTGTAAAGTTCTCAATGTTTGTCTTTAAGACAAACACCAATACAACACATTCAAGTGTTCTTGGAAATTTGAGTCCGGCAAAATCGAGTCTGCATCATGTATAAAAATTGCAGACAACTTTGGTTGCATAACAAAGACCCTTTGGGGTTGTATGGTTAAGTGACTAAGCAACAGGGCGAACCGGGGGAACTGAAACATCTAAGTACCCCGAGGAAAAGAAATCAACCGAGATTCCGAAAGTAGCGGCGAGCGAAATTGGACTAGCCCTTAAGCTTTATATGCGTTAGACGAACGGTCTGGAAAGTCCGGCGATACAGGGTGATAGCCCCGTAGTCGACAACGCACATTCAGTGAAATCGAGTAGGGCGGGACACGTGATATCCTGTCTGAATATGGGGGGACCATCCTCCAAGGCTAAATACTACTGACTGACCGATAGTGAACCAGTACCGTGAGGGAAAGGCGAAAAGAACCCCTGTGAGGGGAGTGAAATAGAACCTGAAACCGTGTACGTACAAGCAGTAGGAGCACCTTCGTGGTGTGACTGCGTACCTTTTGTATAATGGGTCAGCGACTTATATTCAGTAGCAAGGTTAACCATCTAGGGGAGCCGTAGAGAAATCGAGTCTTAACTGGGCGTCGAGTTGCTGGATATAGACCCGAAACCAGGTGATCTAGCCATGGGCAGGTTGAAGGTTGAGTAACATCAACTGGAGGACCGAACCGACTAATGTTGAAAAATTAGCGGATGACTTGTGGCTAGGGGTGAAAGGCCAATCAAACCTGGAGATAGCTGGTTCTCCCCGAAATCTATTTAGGTAGAGCCTCGGACGAATACTACTGGGGGTAGAGCACTGTTAAGGCTAGGGGGTCATCCCGACTTACCAACCCTTTGCAAACTCCGAATACCAGTAAGTACTATCCGGGAGACACACGGCGGGTGCTAACGTCCGTCGTGGAGAGGGAAACAACCCAGACCGCCAGCTAAGGTCCCAAATTATTACTAAGTGGGAAACGATGTGGGAAGGCTTAGACAGCTAGGATGTTGGCTTAGAAGCAGCCATCATTTAAAGAAAGCGTAATAGCTCACTAGTCGAGTCGGCCTGCGCGGAAGATGTAACGGGGCTAAGTAATAAACCGAAGCTGCGGCAATGAAGTTTACTTCATTGGGTAGGGGAGCGTTCTGTAAGCCGTTGAAGGTGAGTTGTAAAGCTTGCTGGAGGTATCAGAAGTGCGAATGCTGACATGAGTAACGATAAAGGGGGTGAAAAACCCCCTCGCCGGAAGACCAAGGGTTCCTGTCCAACGTTAATCGGGGCAGGGTAAGTCGACCCCTAAGGCGAGGCCGAAAGGCGTAGTCGATGGGAAACGGGTTAATATTCCCGTACTTCTTACAATTGCGATGGGGGGACGGAGAAGGCTAGGTGGGCCTGGCGACGGTTGTCCAGGTTCAAGTGCGTAGGCTTAAGAGTTAGGTAAATCCGGCTCTTTTTAAGGCTGAGACACGACGTCGAGCTACTACGGTAGTGAAGTCATTGATGCCATGCTTCCAGGAAAAGCCTCTAAGCTTCAGATTGTAAGGAATCGTACCCCAAACCGACACAGGTGGTCGGGTAGAGAATACCAAGGCGCTTGAGAGAACTCGGGTGAAGGAACTAGGCAAAATGGTACCGTAACTTCGGGAGAAGGTACGCTCTTATTGGTGAAGTCCCTTGCGGATGGAGCTGACGAGAGTCGCAGATACCAGGTGGCTGCAACTGTTTATTAAAAACACAGCACTGTGCAAAATCGTAAGATGACGTATACGGTGTGACGCCTGCCCGGTGCCGGAAGGTTAATTGATGGGGTTAGACTTCGGTCGAAGCTCTTGATCGAAGCCCCGGTAAACGGCGGCCGTAACTATAACGGTCCTAAGGTAGCGAAATTCCTTGTCGGGTAAGTTCCGACCTGCACGAATGGCGTAATGATGGCCACGCTGTCTCCACCCGAGACTCAGTGAAATTGAAATCGCTGTGAAGATGCAGTGTACCCGCGGCTAGACGGAAAGACCCCGTGAACCTTTACTACAGCTTGGCACTGAACATTGACCCTACATGTGTAGGATAGGTGGGAGGCTTTGAAACCGGTACGCCAGTATCGGTGGAGCCGTCCTTGAAATACCACCCTTGTAGTGTTGATGTTCTAACGTTGACCCCTGAATCGGGGTTGCGGACAGTGCCTGGTGGGTAGTTTGACTGGGGCGGTCTCCTCCCAAAGAGTAACGGAGGAGCACGAAGGTGGGCTAAACACGGTTGGACATCGTGTGGTTAGTGCAATGGCATAAGCCCGCTTGACTGCGAGAATGACAATTCGAGCAGGTGCGAAAGCAGGTCATAGTGATCCGGTGGTTCTGAATGGAAGGGCCATCGCTCAACGGATAAAAGGTACTCCGGGGATAACAGGCTGATACCGCCCAAGAGTTCATATCGACGGCGGTGTTTGGCACCTCGATGTCGGCTCATCACATCCTGGGGCTGAAGTCGGTCCCAAGGGTATGGCTGTTCGCCATTTAAAGTGGTACGCGAGCTGGGTTTAGAACGTCGTGAGACAGTTCGGTCCCTATCTGCCGTGGGCGTTGGAAGATTGAAGGGGGCTGCTCCTAGTACGAGAGGACCGGAGTGGACGAACCTCTGGTGTTCGGGTTGTG
>NZ_VTXI01000050.1 GCF_013114545.1 Vibrio sp. RE86
TAACAAGCTAGAAAATCAAGTGCGATAAACTAGAGATAGACACACCAACATTAGCCCTAAACTTGCTGATTTGGTTACTTTCTTCTTCATTGGCAACTAACGCCGCATTAAGGTGTGAGCGGCGCTTGGCTATACTTGAGCGAAGCGAAACTGCCAAGCGTTGCGAATCACTCTTAAATGCTTTGTTATGTGATAATTTCACTACCACGCTCCAATACCCAACAACGATCGTTTTTGGTGTAGCCAATTTGTCCATAATAGTTATTAGCTGCTGGTGCGGCGATTAAAAACAATTTACATGTCGGCTCTATTTGGGATTGAGTTTGAACTTGTAACTGCTTGCCTATTCCCGCCCTTTGATATGCTTCATCAACCGCTAGGTCGGACAGATAACAGCAATAATGGAAATCTGTAATAGAGCGAGCAATACCAACTAGTTTAGAACCATCCCAAGCAGTGATTATGAGGTTGCTATTGTTCAACATCCCGTTGATACATTCGATATTTTCTATCGGTCTACGCTCTCCTAATGTTGAGCGCCTAAGCAAGCTAATAAACTCGTCAGCCGAGATCTGCTGATTAACCTTGTATTCGATATTCAATGTGACCTCCTTATCACATAACGCCCAATTAAGTAGTGAGCAACACTGCCACCTAACTAGACCATTGTGCCGTAAACACTAAAGCCAATTCAAACCCAGAATGCCGAGCGTTGCGAATCTGCTTAAATTGTTTGTTATGTTCACGGTTTCCTAGAGCTTGTCCCAATGACTCAATTCGCACCGCTTGGAAGTCCAAAGGTAATACAAACACATTACCACTGAGTAAAATGAGCTTGCCACCAACGATTCATAAAGTGGATGAAATTCTGAAGCTTCGACTCGTGAAGAGCCAAGCAAAGACATGAGAGGAAAGAGAAATATGAAGCACTCACCAAAGCGAACACATAAGTTACGCCAGAACGGGACATAGAATGGTGGTCTGAACTTGAAGCCAGCCTTCCTAACCCATTGGTGCAATGGTGGGTTGTAATTCCATTTCCAGATCCGAGCTGCTTCCAGCTCACTAAATGCAAGATTCAACTTACTTTCATAGCTCATATTCTTCCTCCAAAAAATGAAGAAGAATACACAACTAGACACCTATTCACTTCGAGACACTTCAAAATTTCAGGAAGTGCACATAACGCCCAATTAAGTAGTGAGCAACGCTACCACCTACCTAGACCATTGTGCCTTAATCACTAAAGCCGATTCAAAGCCAAAATGCCGAGCGTTGCGAATCTGCTTAAATTGTTTGTTAGTTGCCTACCCTAAGGCTTTGTTTGAAGATTATTGTCACTTTGCCGACACTGTTCTGCCCTGTTTTGAAAAAACTCAAATCAGGCGCAGTTTCAAAGCGACTGTCACTGAAACCACTTGGAACATGCAACGCCGCAGAAAGCGGTCTTCAAACACCAAAGAAAGCTTTTAGGAAGACTAAGTAACAAAGCAGACTTTCAACGAGAGAATCAGCCTCTGAAACAAAAAATCTAAACCGAGAACGAACCAAGTAAGCTAGAAAGTGAAATGCAATAACTAGCAAAAAGTACACGAACATTAGCCCTAAACTTGCTGAATTAGCTACTTTCTCCTCATTGGCAACTAACGCCCAATTAAGTAGTGAACAACGCGACCACTTAACTAAAACATTGTGCCATAAAACACTAAACTTAACCTAGAATGCAGATCCACAAGCGTTGTGAATCTGCTTAAATTGTTTGTTATGTTTTACCACAAGTGACTGACTTACTTGAGAAAGAACTGATGATTAAGACCATTTTTCTTAACCAAACCACAAGGTAAGAACCAGCTTGGCCACCAAAGGCGACCAACCCAAAACAAGTATGAACACTTCCCTTCCCAATGAGGCAACCCGACAAAGCACCAACAAGTGCCCTAGTCTCTTCTCACAACAGCGCCAAACAATGGCTAGTTGCCGAGACTACTGCCAAGGTAGGATGTTGCTTGGAAAAGAACCTCAAAGCGACTTTAAGCCAAAGGAAATAAAACCTAGCCTACTCGACCTGCTAATGAAGCAACCCACGAACATTGCATGTTTTACTCCGTAAGAGATTCAAGAACTTAAGTCGATAATGCGGATTTGCTGAGTCTACTAGGGACAAACTGCCAGCGGGGCAAAGAACTAGAGCCTAAGACATTTAAGCCTTTGAAATACAAGTAAACATAACGCCCAATTAAGTAGTGAGCAACGCTACCACCTACCTAGACCATTGTGCCTTAATCACTAAAGCCGATTCAAACCCAAAATGCCGAGCGTTGCGAATCTGCTTAAATTGTTTGTTAGTTGCCTGCCCTAAGGCTTTAATTTGAAGCTCATTGAAACTTTGCCAATACTGCTTTCACAGAATCTAACGAACTCAAATCAGGCGCAGTTTTAAAGCGACTGTCACTGAAACCACTTGGAATTTACAGCGCCGTAGAAAACGGACTTTGAAACACAAAGAACACTTTTGGATAGACTAAGTAACAGAGCAGACTTTCAACGAGCGAATCAGTTTCTAAAACAGAGAATCCTGCGAAAC
>NZ_VTXI01000006.1 GCF_013114545.1 Vibrio sp. RE86
GGCGGGATAGAAGTTATCCACGAGCGGTAAAAAGAAGGCCCAGTCGCTACGCGACTAGGCCTTCAAAAAGGTATTAAATGCTTCTTAACTTACAAGCATTACGCATTAAGCGCTGTTTTTTACGTCTTTTATCGGCTAAGCCTTTGCTGTTTTCAATCCTGCCAGCCCGGTGTCGAAGTAGCGTCTTGTTTCTTCTACGACAACATGACGAAGTGCGATTAAACCAATCAGGTTTGGAATGGCCATTAGACCGTTAACAATGTCAGCGATTACCCAGATCATATCGAGATGTAAGAAAGCGCCTGAACCAACTAAGGCAATGAAGATGATTTTGTAAGGAAGGACCGCTTTCGTGCTCATTAAGAATACCACGCAGCGTTCACCATAATAGTTCCAGCCAAGTATTGTGGTAAAAGCAAAGAACATGAGACCAACCGATACCAGCATTGGTCCAACCGTCTGCGAGTCGAGGCCAACGGAAAACGCATGTGTCGTCATAGCAGCACCTGCAAAGTCACTCTGCCATGCTCCTGTCAGAATCAGGGCTAAACCTGTCATGGTGCAGATAATGATGGTATCAAAGAAAGTACCAGTCATTGAGATTAGACCTTGTTTCACACATGAATCTGTTTTCGCAGCGGCGGCAGCCATAGGCGCACTACCTAGCCCAGATTCATTTGAAAATACACCACGAGCGATACCCGATTGAATTGCGAGCATGATACTTGCGCCCAAGAAACCACCTGTTGCAGCCGTCTGGCTAAAGGCTGAAACCAGTACAAGTTCGACAGCCCCAATTAGTTGGTCTGCGTTCATGACGATGACGCTTATACACGCCGCGACATAAAGTAAAGCCATAGTCGGAACTACCTTACCCGCGACTTTCGCGATCGATTGGATACCGCCTAATGTCACGAATGCAACTAATAGTGTCAGCACGACCGCTGAGATTTCTCTCGAGATCCCAAACGAAATCTCGCTAGCATCTAAAATCGCATTGACCTGTGGGAAAGTACCGATACCAAAGCAAGCGACGCCTAGGGCAAAGATCGCGAATAGGGTAGCCAGTGCTTTTGAACCAACACCATATTGCAAGTAGTACATCGGGCCGCCAATCATCTCGCCGTTTGCATCCTGCTTACGATACTTTACCGCAAGAAGACACTCCGCGTATTTGGTCGCCATGCCAAATAAAGCCGCAAGCCACATCCAAAACAGTGCGCCAGGCCCACCGAGTTTGATTGCTGTCGCAACCCCAACGATATTACCGGTACCGATAGTGGCAGAGAGGGCAGTGCAAAGTGCAGCAAAGCTAGAGACATCGCCTTGCTGGTTAGAGTCATCTTTACTGAAAACCATTTTAAGCGCGGTCGGAAGGTGTCGAAACTGGATTAAACCTAAACGAAAAGTAAAGTAGACACCGGTGCCAACGAGCAACAGTAAAAGTGGTGGACCCCAGACAAAATTGTCGATGGTGATAAGTAAAGATTGAAGGTTATTCATGGTTTCCCCTTAAGTGATAATGCTTAATTAAGGAGAAGAGGGAAAGGAAAAGATCGACGATCTCTTAAAACGGCAGGCCAAAGGACAATGCAGTTGTATTATAGCTTTCCACTCCTCTGTCCTTTTGCCTGAGAGTTTCACTTTGCTTGGCAAAGCTTGCTCCTTCGGCGACCGATTTAACGGTTCTCTCCAGAGGTTCCTCCAACTACAGTCCACGCTACCTAGGTAGCACCTGAAAGATTTACTTCTTCGGTAGGTTATTGTGTCCAAGTGTTAATACTTGGTTAATAACCGCTCTCCTGCAGTCTTCATCGGAACGATTATCCATTTTTAGGATAAAAGTTAGTTAACAATACTGGCTATAGTTAACGTGTGAACTCTATCATGTTCTGGATGCAATGCAATATGAAATTCTCATGGAATTCACTGTTATATGGTTTGATGATTTGCTGGGTCTTGTCGTATCTATGATGTCATAATGACGCATTTGATTTCTGTGTCTTTATGACTCGATAAATGAGGTGGCATGGTTAAGTTGTTGTATTTGTGAGGATTTAATTTTTGGCAAGGTTAATGCAATGAGAGTGGTAAATATAAGAACGAACCTAGTGAGGTCGATATGATTGCTCAACCAACTGAAAAGAACTTCATCCAGCTACTTACATTTTCAAATTCGGCGCTTGTGATAACTGCGATTGCATTTGTTGTAAGTGTCCTAGTTTCTTACCCGTTTGCCGATCAATTTACTCTTAATCAACAAGTGGCGGCACATATCAGCACCATACTGATCGCGGCTTTCTTGAAAGTTAGTTACGTACTCCGCTGCTTGGCACAGTACAATTTGGGGTTGGAAGTTAGGTAGATGATAATAAAAAAGCGCCAAACGGCGCTTTTTAAAATCCGGTAAAGCTTTTAGAAGTAGTTCGCGTCAACGAGTTCACTCGCTTGTGCCGATTTCACTTCTTCACGAGCTTCAAGCCAAGCCAAAACTTGCGATTTTTGCTCTTCGGTTACGTCTTGGTAACGCTCTGAACAACAAACAAAGCCTTCAAATAGTTCTAGGCCGCCGCCGCCAAAACATAAGCCTAATGAGTCAACAAAATCGATAAACTCGTCCACAAATACATCATAACGATCAAAGTCGTTAATGGTCGTTTCGCAGCTTAGGTCAAAGCCAAGCATTGCAAATTCGCCCAAGAAGAGTTTTTTCTGAATACGACGTTTTTTGTTGTCTAATTTATATGGTTTCATGCTTGTATCTCTTTGGTAGTTGATAGCTCTTTATACCTTAATTACTTGAGCTAACCAAACAAAATGCTAGCCTAAAGAGAGAAGTGTCTAATCCTTGTTCATTGAATAGTAGGGCAAACTATGGCTTTGATTTTATTACACACTAAATGAACGCTTCTCTGACTATTTCGTAGCAAAAATGGTATAAAGTAATGGAGATAGAGCCTACCTAAGGAGAGGTTATGACAAGGTTACTTGCTATTGTTTTTTGTATCGCTCTTGCGTTCGTGTTGATTCGTTATCGCACGAGTGAAAAGCTACAAAAATATGTTGTGGCTACTTTGCTTTCTGGCTTTTTAATCTACACAGCGACATTGATGGTCACAGAGCTGATACGCTAATTGTTAGGAGCGGAAAATTGAACGAACAAACCGAAAACCAAGAAAATGATGATGTTGTCGTCATAGAGGAGCGTGACAAGCGGACTCACCTCTACATTATCATTGCTGGAGTTTTAGGCTTAGCACTCGGTGGCTTGATTGGTTCATCACTAACAGCCAAACAGTGGGAATCGACTTACCATACTTTGGAACAGCGCTATGAAACGCTAGCGGCAGACAAACAACAAATGGTTGTCCGCGTAGAAGAAAAAGTCGCAAAGGTTGATGTCGAAGTCGAAGAAAAACTCAAGCAAGCAATGGCAGATCAAGAGGCATCTTATCAATCATCGATAGGTCAATTGGAGAATCAAATTAAAGAGCTAGAGAAAGTGAACCTCTCACTGGAAGAGCAGCTGACCGATCAGAAGCAGCAAATCGACACTGTAAGCAGTCAAAATACCAAGCTGAACCGCCAAGCTGACATTCAGGCAACTATGTTCGAACGTTCTCGAGAGCTCTTCCAGCAAGAGCTCAAAGTGAAACTCGAATTAGAAGCGTTAGAGAAAGAGCGTGAAGAGTTAGAGCCTAAACTCGTCACGTTGAAAAAGGCTTGTGATGTGTACTTAGAAGGTACTTCTTGGGATGCGAAGTCAGACTCTTGTGATAAGCAAGATGAGGCGAGTGCCCGTTTAAGTCAGGTTCAACAAATGATTCGAGTACATCAAATGGACCTTAAACAGATGAAAGCACTTTCAGAACAGCTTGGTCTATAGTCTAGTGTTAGGGTTTACTCAATATGGAACGTCTCTTAGGAGGCGTTTTTTATTTGTGTGTGAAAGTAATTGAAATAAATCGATAGAGGGCGCTACGAACTGCTCAAATTGCGCTACTGTTTATATTAACAGAAGTGTTAGCAGGAACCATGATGCCACTTTTTAAGCTTACTGAGGGAGTTCAAGTTCTCGTTTATGTTGCCTATGTAGCAGCAGTTGCCCTGATGTCCCATGATTTACTCCTACAATCCCACCCCTGGGGTTTCGCTTACTATCTGTTTCCGTTATTTCTGATTGTTGCCTTGATTGTAAAATCCTTCTCGTTTAAGCATCTTTTTGCGTTTGCAGCGACGGCTTTGTTCCTATTTGGTGGTCTAATTCATCCATTTCCGCTTTCGGCCGTTGAGTGGTCTTTAATCTTACTTCCTCTATGTTACGTCGTCTTATTTCCGGGGTCATTATGGCCAGTGGCTGTTTGTGCTGCGCTGATTAACGGTTACCTATATCAACTGTCTATTGAAGACTTTCAGGCCTATATAGATCTATCCGTCTTAGTCACAGGCGTGACAGTATTGATGACGTTAATGACGTACTTGTATGTAAAGACTAAGCAGCAAGCCGAGGATTTCAAAAGCGAGAGTCAGACTGACTACTTAACTCAGCTGCCAAATATCAGCGCTTACAAAGAAGATGTAGCACGGGTCAATGAAAATAATTCGACTCACTTTGGCCTTATTCATATCGGTTTAGATGGGTTTAAAAATGTGAATGATCGTTTGGGTTACCGCCACGGTGATGATTTGCTGGTCGCGTTTGCCCACCATATTAGAGAAGTGGTTCATAAAGATGGCAAAGTGTACCGGTTTGGTGGTGATGAGTTTGTGGTCTTGGTTGAGAGTGAAAGCTTGCTCGTGAAGCTCGAAGATTTGGTTATCGAACTCAACAAACACCAAAGAATGATGTTCAGTGTCGATAACACGTCTCATCGCTTAACTTTTAGTATGGGGGTTGCGCTTGCAGAAGATGCGCTCGCAAGTAAGGAAGTGTGGGAGAAGAACGCAGACTTTGCGCTGTTTAAAGCGAGGACAGACGGCACTTCCACAGTTTGTTGGTTTAATGATGAATTGCTAGGGGAAACCATCAGACTTCACCAAATCGAGACAGAAATTAAATCGGCGCTCGAAAACGATCAGTTTGAACTCAAATTTCAACCAAAAGTCTCTATTCAAACAGGAAAGATTTCGGGAGCAGAAGCATTACTTCGTTGGAACCACCCTCAACTTGGAACGATTCCTCCGAGTGAGTTTATTCCGGTAGCTGAAAAAACAACGCAGATCGTTCCAGTCGGTCATTGGATACTCTACGAGGCATGTCGTCAAGCTAAGCGATACCACGATGAAGGAACGCCAATATGCATTGCAGTTAACGTATCCACAGTGCAGTTCGCACACGCTGACCTGTTCGAAGTGGTTTGTAAAGCACTCAAAGAAACCCAGTTACCTTCTTATCTGCTTCAGCTAGAGATCACCGAATCGTCACTTATGAGTGATCCAGAAAACATCACTGATATTTGTCGTCAACTTAGGGCGATAGGCGTGACCATCGCTATTGATGACTTTGGTGTTGAGTATTCGTGCTTGAAATATCTTAAACAGCTGCCTATCGATATCATCAAAATTGATAAATGTTTTGTTGATGAATGTGCAATCCAACACTCGGATAGAATCTTGATAAGGATGATTATCCAGATGGGCCAAAACCTAGGCTTTAAGCTGGTGGCTGAAGGAGTGGAATACCAAGAGCAGCTTACTGTCCTAGAAGAGGAGGGGTGCGATTATTATCAAGGGTATCTGTTTTCTCAACCATTAACGCGCGATGAGTTTGCTTCGATGATGAGACAGACCCAATTAAGCTCCACGGCAGTCAATATGTGATACCAGCCTGAACAAATATCTGCGTAATACGTTTATACAAGTTGGGATCTAAGCCGCGGTTAAGCGGCTTAGATTGGATGTAGAGTTAGTGCGTCAGATAATGCTCAACAAACTCCGTTACCTTGACCATATCGTCAATGGCGATGAACTCTTCGGTAGTGTGAACCTTAGACATACCCGTTGACACATTAACCGTTGTTAATCCTTTGGCATTGAAGTTGTTCGCATCGCTACCACCACCTGTCCCTTTAGTAAATGGTGCAGCGCCAATTGCCTCAAACGAGGCTTTAACCGCTTCGATGTGCGGATGGTCATCAGCAATCACAAAAGCATTGTATGCACGAGTAGACTCAATGTCGACTTTAGCGCCGTGTTTTTCTGCGGCAGCTTGGAAAGTTTCAATCATGTGTTCGACTTGGGCTGTAAGCTTGTCATCATTAAGCGAACGCGCTTCAGCAACAACCTTAAGCTCTGGCATAACAATGTTTGTTGCGCCGCCACCTTGAACGATACCAATATTAGCCGTCGTTTCTGCGTCGATACGAAGCAGTTTCATTTGAGTGATAGCGTCTGCTGCTACTTGAATTGCACTAATGCCTTCTTCAGGCGCTAATCCGGCATGAGCCGGGCGGCCGATGTAGTTGGCAATGATCTTTTGTTGGCCAGGCGCCGCATTGACGATAGTGCCAATTGGACCGCCAGTATCAAGTACGATGGCTTTGTCTGATTGAATATAAGACATGTCGAAATGTTCAGAGCCAAACAATCCACCTTCTTCATGCACAGTGAAGGCGAGTTCGATGGTCTTGTGTGCAATATTTTGAGCTTGGATCGAGCGAACCGCTTCCATAATTGCAGCAATGCCAGACTTATCGTCACCACCAAGAATCGTATTGCCTTTTGAGCGGATGATACCATCTTCAATGATTGGTTCGATGCCAACCCCTGGGGACACTGTGTCCATGTGACAGCTTAAAACAATGCTGCCTTCTAGTTGACCCTCGAGACGAGCGTAGACGTTAAAACCATTGGAGATATCTTCAGGAACAGGCAGTTTATGGACGGTAAAGCCAAGTCCACCTAACTGCTCAGATAAGGCCTCAGCAATCGCTTTTTCATTGCGCGACTCGCTGTCAATTTTAATGAGTTGGATAAAGTGTTCAACCAGACGTTCACGGTTAATTAGTGTCATTTTTATATCTCGTGTAGGAACAGAACGATAACCATATCGCTGTCCAACACGAGAAAGCCTGCGTTAAATCAAACTATTTACCGATCAGAGAGTCAATTTTCTGTAAGACCGATCGGATCAGGCGGGGAGGGGCTTAAAGTAGTTTTATGAAGCTTCGACCGATGAGGCCGTCAACAATGTGTTTGGCATCATCACCGAAAATTGCAGTGGCCGTTTGATGAAGATGAACGATGAATGTACGTGCAAACATCTGTTCACGTTCCCCTTTGCTAATCTGTGACAGGATTAAGCACAAGATCGCGCGAAAATTCTTTTTCTCAAGCGCTAGATCCCAACTGCTCTCAAACTTTTCTAAGTCGTTTTTAAAGTCGATATGGTCTGAGAATTGTTTTAGTAAACGTCCCTGAAGTGCGTCGAGGAAGTCGGTTTTCTTCGGGAAGTGGTGGCTGATCCCTGTGCGAGATACACCGGTTTCTTTACTTAACGTGGTGTATGACATGGCGTCATAACCATTCTCTAGCAACTGTCTTGTGACCGTATCTAAAATAAGATTAATGGTCATTAAAGTATCTTCTTTACTACGCTTTGGCATGTTGATGAGCAGGTATCGTTATTATAAGAAGGTCGTATTGTAATGCATTGCAATACGAATGACCATAAAAATGTGGCGTAATCTAGTTCTACTTAGAATAAACGTGTAGAAATCAAAGGTTAGCTAGTATTTATCTCTGGGTGTAAAATAAATGTTACTTTGCATTTTGTTTAAGTTATTGATTTGGTTTATTTAAATTGTTTTGTTTTTTCATATTTACACTTTTTAATAACAATTCGATCACATTGAATCTCAAGCGCTCCCATTCACTTATCCCTCTGTATGCGCAAACTTATAGGAACGACATGGCAGTAATATTGAACAGAGGGATAATAATGAACCAATCGCACAACCCATTAGGTACAGACGGCTTCGAGTTTGTTGAATACACCGCAGCGAATGAAAAAGGTATAGAAGAACTGAAAACATTGTTTCGTTCTCTAGGGTTTGCTGAAGTAGCAAAACATCGTTCGAAGGAAGCTTGGCTTTACCGCCAAGGCGAGGTGAATTTTATTGTCAATGCTCAACCACACAGTCAAGCACACGCTTTTGCGAAGATTCATGGCCCTTCAGTCTGTGGTATGGCTTTTCGTGTTGCTGACTCTGCTATGGCGATGAAACAAGCGTTAAGCAATGGTGGAAAGGAATACATCACCGAAATTGGCCCAATGGAGTTAAGCATTCCAGCGATTTACGGCATTGGGGAAAGTTTACTTTATTTCGTCGATCGCTATCAGGATGGCAGCATCTACGAAGTGGATTTTCGTTTTTACGAGGACGCAGAAGAGCGTTTGAAAAAGATGGACGTTGGCTTGTACGAAATCGATCACCTTACTCATAATGTTAAGCAGGGCAACATGGATCTTTGGTCTGGCTTCTATGAGCGTATCGGTAACTTCAGAGAGATCCGCTATTTCGACATCGAAGGCAAACTGACCGGTCTGGTGAGTCGAGCTATGACGGCACCATGTGGAAAAATCCGAATTCCTATCAATGAGTCCTCAGACGACAAGTCTCAAATCGAAGAGTTTATTCGTGAATACAATGGGGAAGGGATTCAACATATCGCATTGACGACCGATGACATCTACCAAACTGTAGAGACGCTCAGATCTCGCGGTATGGACTTCATGCCAACGCCTGATACGTATTACGAAAAAGTGAATGATCGCGTTGAAGGCCACAAAGAGGATATTTCAAGACTGCGTGATTTGAGAATCTTGATTGATGGCGCACCAACGAAAGATGGCATCTTACTGCAGATCTTTACCCAAACCGTGATTGGCCCTGTTTTCTTTGAAATTATTCAGCGCAAAGGTAATGAAGGTTTCGGCGAGGGTAATTTTAAAGCGCTATTTGAGTCGATAGAAGAAGATCAGATTCGCCGCGGGGTGCTAGACGATGCATAAATGGATCACATTCCCTCACCGGGAGGGAGTGTGCTCCAAGCAAGCACACGCCGATTTTCCCGAAGAGGCGATTTATGAGCGAGAAGCTGGGCGCAGCGGATTTTTTGGCCCCGCATCGCATTTTCATCATCAACACGCACCTACAGGCTGGAGTGAATGGGAAGGGGACTTAAAACCTCGCGCCTTTAATTTCAACTTGGTTGAAGAGTCTAGCCAGCATTCACCTTGGAACGTTCCGCCTCTCTTGCACAATGCGAATTGTAAGATCCGTGTATGGAAACTCAGCGATGCTATGAGTCACCTAGTTAGAAACTCTGATGGTGACGAGCTTTTATTTATCCACCAAGGTAGCGCAGGTCTCTATTGTGATTATGGTCACCTAGAAGTGTCAGAAGGTGACTATGTGATGATCCCTCGCTCGACTAACTGGCGGCTAGAGCCCAACGAACCGATGTTTGTTCTCATGGTTGAAAATACAGATGCTGCTTACACTCTTCCAGAAAAAGGAATGGTGGGTAATCATGCTGTGTTTGATCCTGCTGTGCTAGATGTACCGGCAATTGATGACGCATTTAAAGCGCAATATTCTGAGCAAACGACACAAGTCCATATCAAACGTCACGATCAAGTGAGTGTTGTGACATACCCGTTTAATCCACTTGATGCGATTGGTTGGCATGGCGACTTGTCGGTCGTTAGAGTGAACTGGCGTGACATTCGGCCTTTGATGTCTCACCGTTATCATCTTCCGCCATCGGCTCATACTACCTTTGTTGGCCAAGGGTTTGTGATATGTACTTTTGTTCCAAGACCTATCGAAAGTGACCCAGGTGCGCTCAAAGTGCCTTTTTATCATAACAATGATGACTATGACGAAGTGCTGTTTTACCACGCTGGTGACTTTTTTAGCCGTGACAATATTGAAGCGGGTATGGTGACTTTTCATCCGGCGGGATTTACTCATGGCCCTCATCCTAAAGCGTTCAAAGCGGGTCAAGCACACAAGAAAAAGTTCACCGATGAAGTTGCCGTAATGATTGATACAAGGCACGCACTGCAATTTAGTGATGTGGCACAAAGCGTCGAAAATAAACAGTACGTATACAGTTGGAAAGAGAATATCTAAGGGATTTAGTATGAAGTTAGCCACCCTAAAAAACAGCAGCCGAGACGGACTGTTGGTTGTAGTAAGCAAAGATTTACAAAAGTGCGTTGCTGTTCCTGATATTGCGGAAACACTACAGTACGCCTTGGATCATTGGGAGAGGGTCGAACCTCAGCTGAAAGAGATGTATGTCGCGTTAAACAATGGTGAGTTGGCTCAAGAGCTGCCATTTGAGCAGAGCCAGTGTGAATCTCCACTACCTCGTGCATTTCAGTGGGCAGATGGTTCAGCCTATGTTAACCATGTAGAACTGGTGAGAAAAGCGCGTGGAGCCGAAATGCCGCCGAGTTTTTGGACCGATCCTTTGATGTACCAAGGTGGATCTGATGCGTTTATTGGCCCCTACGATGACATACCTGTTGGCAGTGAAGAGTGGGGGATCGATTTTGAAGGAGAAGTGGCGGTGATTACTGGGGATGTGTCAATGGGCGTCGCACCAGAGCAAGCACAGTCGGCAATCAAGTTAGTGATGTTAGTCAATGATGTATCACTTCGTGGCCTAATACCCAATGAGCTCGCGAAAGGCTTTGGCTTTTTCCAATCTAAGCCTTCTTCAGTTTTCTCGCCTGTCGCGGTGACACCAGATGAACTTGAAGACGCATGGGATGGCGGCAAAGTGAGTCTACCACTGCTAAGTCACTATAACGAAGAACCATTCGGCTGTCCTAATGCTGGGGTAGACATGACTTTCGATTTCACAGAGCTTATTGCACATGCGGCGAAAAGTAGGCCTTTATCTGCAGGGGCGATCATTGGCTCAGGTACCGTTTCTAATAAGCAGGGTACTGATTTTGGCACGGCAATTTCAGAAGGCGGTGTCGGTTATTCGTGCATTGCAGAAGTACGCATGATTGAAACGATTAGAGATGGTGCGCCCACGACCAGTTTTATGAAGTTTGGTGATCGAATAAAGATTGAAATGCTTGATAATCAGGGCAGTTCAATTTTTGGTGCCATCGACCAGCAAGTGGTGAAATATGAGTGATCGGATTCTCTATGGTTACTGGCGTTCATCCGCCGCCTATCGAGTCAGAATTGCCCTCAATTTAAAAGGGCTAGATTACCAACAACGTTCAGTTCATTTGCTAAAAAACGGTGGTGAGCAACATAAAGAAGACTTTGCAAATCTTAACCCCAATGAGCTGATACCAGTTCTGGTGGATGGTGAGTTTGTTTTGAATCAGTCGTTGGCCATTATGGACTATTTAGACGAACAGTACCCAGACATATTGCTCACTCCGAAAGAGTTGGAGAGGCGTTATCTAGTCAAAGCGATGGCTCAAGATATTGCAATTGATATCCACCCATTGAACAATTTGCGAGTGCTGCAGTTTCTGAGCAATGACATTGGTATTGATGAATCAGACAAGCTTCGTTGGTATAAACATTGGATAGAAAAAGGATTTGGCGCTTTAGAGAAACGCTTGAGTCTTACCAAAGGCCGTTACTGTGTTGGGGATGAAGTCTCGCTGGTGGATGTTTGCTTGGTACCACAGGTTTACAATGCGCATCGATTTAACATCGATATGTCTCTTTTCCCGAATATTAATTGTGTGACGGTGTCACTTAATGAGTTGAAGGCGTTTCAGCAAGCTTTGCCTGAGGCTCAACCCGATGCGGATGTAATTTCGCAGTAGCGACAATGTTTCTACCGCCTTCTTTGGCTCGATAAAGTGCCTGATCGGACTGCTCGATCAGGTCCTTTATATTATCTCCCTTCACAGGCTCAGTCATCGCGACACCTACGCTAACCGTGACAACATCAGAACAAGAAGAGTATCGATGAGCCAGTCGACTATTCTCAACTTCGAAGCGAATATCTTCTGCTATATCAATGGCGCTGATAAGGTCTGTGTTAGGTAGGACTGCCGCGAATTCTTCTCCACCCACTCGAGCAAAAAAACACGTAGGGCTAGGCAGTTCAATGAGGCTTAAAGTGTTGGCGACTGTTTGTATCGCTCGATCGCCTGAGACGTGCCCATAGTTATCGTTGTATGCCTTGAAATGGTCAATGTCGAATAAAATGATACAAACGTTTTGGTTGAGTTCTATGGCTTGGGACCATATCTGCTCAATGTACTGATTAAAGTAAGTGCGGTTCTTCAATCCTGTCAAAGCATCTTGCTCTGCAAGGAGGGTGATTTCTTTATTGGCTTTACTAAGCTCGGCGATAAGCTGCTCTTTTTCAATCGCGTCTGAGATTCTATCAATTGAACGTTTGTGGAGAATTTTTGAATATAGGCTGACGTAGATGATCCCCGCAGTGGTAATGACAAAAACTTCGAAGTGCAGGTTTAACACGAAGAAAAAATAGAGAGACAGTGGTGCCATTAACGACCAGAAATAGGTCTGTAGTGAAGCGATCGAATTGATATGGAAAATAGTGCCCGCATAAGCAAGTGCCGTCACCCAAATTGTGGTGGAGAGCAGGTTAGCTTGAGCATCGATTTGAATAAACCAAATCGAGCCTAAAGACCAAACAAAGCCTAATAATGAACGCGTAGACAGAAGGCAAAACCAGTTAAATTTTGTCATGCAACGACTGATAATGTTGGGCTTGAGAGCCTTATCGAGTACGAATCGAATTGCGATAACACTAGGGAACAAAACACACCAAGCAATGAGCTGCGTTGTTGTACCGTATAGAGAGAAAGAGATAGTAATAACAAGTGCGGCAAGTGCGCAATGAATGAGGGCAACCAATGGGAAGGCTTCAATCATCTCGAGGTGCTTCCGGCGAAATACCTCATTTGATAAGTTAAAATCCATTTTATAGATCGTCGTTCCATAAATTATTAGGGAAATTAACGTAATTGCTCTAGTTTGTAAATAGGTGGTAGAAGTAATTGTTTCACAAATGTTGGAATTAAAAAGGCTGCCTAATGGCAGCCTCTATTCTTCCTTGGAGAAACAAGCAGTTAGCGCATTTCGTTTGGCTGGCGCTCTCTTTGTTGTAGCTCGGCAATGTTGAATTGGCGCACATCCAGTGTCGCTAGGTCATTGCATTCTTTACATGAGTGATGGCACATTCCATCAATATACTCATGTTTTGTTAGCATACTTGGCTTTTTACACCAGTCGCAGATACCTTCGATAGTAAACATAGATTTCTCCCCACCTTGTTTATCAGGTGTTATTTTCGCGGCGGATTATGACATATTGAGCAGATGGTGGTTAAGCATTTGTTACTGTTAATGGGAGCGAGATCGATTGCGGAACCTTGAGTTTAGAAGGCTCTAGTATTTTCAAAAGAAACTGAATATCACTTTGTAACTATTTGTTAACTTCTTTGATTATGATCTTTAAGGCTTGGTTTAAGCGCTTCATCTCATCATGGCTGCCTTTCAAGTCAGGATGGTAGATCTTGCATAACTGCTTGTATCTCACCTTGATCTGTTTTTCGTTTGGAATGGTCGTTGGCGTATAACCAAAAATTGCACAAGCGACCGTTAAAGGTTTTTCCTTTTCTGACTTGTTTGGCATTGAACTTTTTGTCGTCGGTTTAGGCGCAGCTTGAAGCTTCTTGATGTGTTTGTACATCGTCTCAAGTTGTCGTTTTTGCTGCTTTAGGGTTTGCTCTCTGCGTTTTAACTCTCGTTCTAGCTTTACGAGCTGTCGCTTCGAGTCGGAGTCCGCGCTGTTTTGAGAACTTCTAAGGGCTCGATTTGCCTTGAGTTGCCAGGCAATGATCACCATTGAAAGAACTAAAACAGCGAGAGCGCCATAAAGAGGGTAGTGCGTTGCACGCTGACTTTGCTCAATAGAGCGCGCCTTTGGGCTGAGCTCTATCTCATTGGAATTAAACGCGACTTCTAGCTGGTCTATGGTGGCGACTTGCTTTGCACGCTGCGCATTGAATTGTTGTTCTAAAATACGAGCGTACGCTTCTTCAGCTTCAGGGTCTTTTTGCGAGGCAGCTTGATACCAAAGCTCAGCAAATTCTAGGTTGTCCGGTTTCTCAGACAGGCTCTCATAGAGTTGACCAAGTAACAGAGATGCTTGAGTGTTTCCTGCGTGCGCAGCCTTACTCAACCAGAAGATGGCGTGTTCATTGTCCGTTTTCGTTCCGAGACCTTTTATATACATCTTACCGAGTTGGACGGCGGCACTTTCGCTTCCTGACGTGGCTGCTTGTTCAAACCAATACAGTGCCTCGGGGTAGGATTGTTCGATTTGATTGCCTTCAAAGTATCGATTGGCAAGTTCGACTTGTGCATGGGTATTGTTGTTCTGGGCACTTTGAGTAAGCTCTTCAATAGATTGAGCGGATGCAATGGTGGAACTGAACAGAAAGAAAAGGAATAAAATGCGCAAATGAGCCTCAGTACTGATGCAAAACGAGCCAACTGTTTGATGAGTATATCAATGACTCATAAAAAATAGCTAATTTAGGGATAGGATTAAGCTGTTGAGCAACAAAAATGGCTTCCGAAGAAGCCATGAATAAGAGTGTATTCGTCGAGCCTGAACTTATTTTAGAGGCAGGATTTGAATTTCTACACGGCGGTTACATGCACGGCCTTGTGTAGTGTCGTTGCTGCAGAGTGGGTAACGTTCGCCGTTACCGCGTGCAATAGCACGGCCTGCTGCAACGCCTTGCGATACTAGGTAAGAGCGTACAGACTCGGCGCGATTTTCAGACAGCACTTGGTTTGTTTTATCGCTGCCTGTGCTATCAGTGTGACCATCAATCACTAAGCTGGTGTCAGGGTATTCGACAAGAATACGCGCAACACCGCGAAGCGTATTATGAATGCTCGGGTCAAGTGCGTATGAGCTAGACTGGAAGCCAATTCCGTTTTCTAGGCGAAGAAGAAGCTGATTTTCACCAACGCGCTCAACTTGAACGCCAGAATCAAGTAGTTCTTGGCGCAGAGCCGCTTCCTGCTGGTCGAAATAGTAGCCCACGCCACCACCGACAGCGGCGCCACCAGCAGCACCAATCAGTGCGTGTTGACGACGCTCTGTGGCATCATCACCAGTTGCTAAGCCAACAGCCGCGCCAGCAAGTGCACCGATAAGAGCGCCTTTAGCTGCTGAGTTTGTTTCAGTTTCACCTGTTGTTGCTGATTGACGTTGTGTCGCCTGACAACCGGTTAGAGCGATTGCAACTGCTAGTGCTAGTGTTACTTTTTTCACGTTAACATCTCCGTGTAATACTGGTTATCGCCAGTCTGTTTACTGGCATATCGTGGATAAGAGAATTAACCTAATGACATTCCCTATGTCAATGAAAAAGTCATAAATAGAGCATTTGATACAGCACCTGATTATTGTTTGCTCTATCTGAGCATCTTGGGAGCTTGTGCGCCATTGATAGGGCGATTGACCGAAACGGTGCGTCCTTTTTTGAGTCCAACTTCGTAATCTTCAGTGAGATTCTTCATTGCCTCTCTAAGCTGCTGCTTAAAGGTTTCACGGTCAATGTTTTTGAACTCTTTGTCGATATAATCGTCGATCTTTTTTGCAGATTCGTCATCAGGGGTGATGATCGGTAGCTTTTCTAATGCTCCTTCCACCCAGCCAGATAGGAATGAGTTAACACGGCGTGTCACTTCAACAGTTGAGGTACCGCTACCAGAAAAGCTATTACGGAATTTACCGGTCTGTTCATTCATTTCTCGGTAGACGATGTCAAAGGCAAACGCAGCAAAAATAGCGCGATCCGCTTCACCGATAAATTCGACACGTTTAAGGCCTTTATGGTTGAGTAGAACCGCTTCAACACCAAATTTGGTATTAATGCCACGAATGATGCGCAGTAGGTTCGAACCCACATTCGCTGGCAGCAGGTGGGTAGATTGGGTCTTGCCCATTTTAATGAACTCAATATCGTCTTTATCGAGGCCGTATTTCAGCATCAGACGATGAGCCATTTTAATCGCATTGGCTGCTTCGTTTACGTTGGCAGAGTTACCAAGCTCTAAACATTTTGCAATTTTCTTAAGGGCTTTCTTTTTATCCATCTACCGCGTTAAAACTCACTAATTTAACAAAGTCGGATATTTTAACGTTTTATGACAGAAAACGGAAATGACTTATTGTTATGAGGAACTAGGTCAATGGGTATAAAAAGGCCGCCTTATTTTGGCGGCCTACAGTGTTGTTTTGAAGCTCGATTTATATACCTAACTCATCAAGTAAATCGTTAGGGTTCATATCTGCTTCTGCAGCTTTACTTTTCGCTTTCATCTTCTGTTGAGTCTGCTCCAGAATCGTATCTGGGCATTCATCTTCAATCGCTTCAAACTCTTCCAATTGGATGAACTCGGTTTTATCCATTGCTAGCTCTAGGTAGAAGATGTTGCCTTGTTCAGTCGAGAACGTCACACGGCGCGCTTGTGGGCGGTCGAGGTTCGTATCGACAGAGAGGTTTACCTGTTTGTTAAGCGCTAACATCTTAGGCTGGTTTTGCGTGATATGCGTTTGAAGATCTTTACGCACTTGGTTGGTGAAGTTGCCAACCAGCTGGTTCATTAGCTCGCCAAGCACGTCTGCCACTTCGTCTGAGGTATGCAAAACGGCCAACTCTTCTTCAGGCATGCCCATATTACGCATGTAATTGGTGTAAACCTCTAGTGCAGCTTTAGAGGTGAAATTGATAACAACCAAGCCAGAGAATCCGCCGTCAAAGAGAACAAAACAACCAAAATCAGGCTTTAAACTCGTCTTGGTAATTTTTTGTACCATAGCAGAGTAAGAAACTTGTGAACTAGTTGCTGAGCTCAGTACGCTAGAAACGGACTGGCATAGCTTCAAAAGGATATCTTCCGTTGTGATGACTTTATTTTTCTTCATTGATGATTCGCTCATAGAGACACTTACTAAATTGATAGACTCTTTTATAAGTGTGGGAAAAAAATGCGATATGTTCCATTCTGACACTGCATTTCTGTTTTGATCACCCTTTTAAATGTTGTAAAGTGACCTAATTCAAATAATAGTCATAAATTTAGCGAACCCAGTGCTGATTGGATCAGCGTCGTAGGGGGCAGGAAGCAAATGTTACCAAGATTACATTCCCAGTCGGATGTCGATCCGATTGTTCTCAAATTTCTTAAATCACTGGAAGAATCAGGCTTTAGTGGCGATATCGAAAGCCAGTATTCAAGCCGCCTCGCGGTTTCTACCGATAACAGCGTCTATCAACAACTTCCACAAGCGGTTGTCCACCCTAAAAGTACGGACGATGTCATTCTTATTGGTAAGCTGAGTAGCGATTCGAAGTACGAGCGTATTACTTTCTCTCCACGTGGCGGTGGTACAGGCACTAACGGCCAATCGCTGACCAAAGGGATTGTGGTGGATCTCTCTCGACACATGAACAAAGTGTTAGAGATAAACGAAGAGGAAGGTTGGGTTCGTGTCCAAACCGGCGTGGTCAAAGATCAGCTTAATGATGCGGTTCGCCCATACGGTTATTTCTTCTCGCCGGATTTGTCTACCAGTAACCGAGCGACGCTTGGCGGTATGATCAATACCGATGCGTCCGGGCAAGGCTCATTAAAGTATGGTAAAACTTCCGACCATGTGCTCTCTCTGCAAGCGGTTTTTGCTGACGGTTCGTGCTTAGAGTCCGACTTGTCGAACGGTCTCCCAACCGAAGGGGAGTACGCGCATACGGCTTATCAAACGACTGAGCAGGTGTGTCGTGATAAACGCACTCAAATTGAAGCTAAGTTCCCGCCACTCAACCGATTTTTGACCGGTTATGACTTAAAAAATGCTCTGGATGTTGAGAACGACAAGTTCGATTTAACGCGAGTGTTGTGTGGTGCTGAAGGTTCACTCGCATTTATTACTGAAGCAAAACTTAACCTGACACCAATACCAAAGGCGCGTACTTTGGTGAATGTTAAATACAATAGCTTTGATTCTGCACTTCGTAACGCCCCATTTATGGTTGAAGCTCATGCTTTATCGGTAGAAACGGTAGACTCGCGAGTGCTTAACCTAGCCAAGCAAGACATTGTTTGGCACACCGTGAGTGACTTGTTGACCGACGTTCCTGGCAAAGACATGCAGGGCATCAACATGGTTGAGTTTGCGGGCCAGAACGAACAAGAAGTTCAGCAGCAAGTCGAGGCGTTAAGCCAGCGTCTTGAGTCGATGCTCGAAAACAACGAAGCGGGCATTATTGGTTACCAAGTGTGTAGTGACTTAGCGAGTATTGGTCGAATCTATAACATGCGCAAAAAGGCAGTAGGTCTACTTGGTGCCGCCAAAGGACGCGCTAAGCCCGTTGCCTTTGCTGAAGACACCTGTGTTCCACCAGAAAACCTAGCGGACTTTATTGCCGAGTTTCGTCAACTTCTAGATGCTAAATCGCTTAACTATGGCATGTTCGGCCACGTCGATGCTGGCGTATTGCACGTGCGTCCTGCTTTGGACTTGTGTGATCCGAAACAAGAAGCCCTAATGCATGAGATCTCTGATGAGGTGGTCAAGCTGGTGGCGAAATATGGCGGTCTAATGTGGGGTGAGCACGGTAAAGGTTTCCGTTCGGAATATGGCCCTGATTTCTTTGGTCAAGAGCTATTTACGGAACTGCGCCGAGTGAAGTCAGCATTTGACCCGCACAATAAGATGAACCCAGGTAAGATCTGTACGCCGCTTGAGAGTAATCAAGAGTTAGTCAAAGTGACCGATACCAAGCGTGGTTTCTACGATCGACAAATTGATGTCGAAGTAAGAGACAGCTTCAAACAAGCAATGGAGTGTAACGGCAACGGCTTATGCTTTAACTATGACACGGCATCACCGATGTGCCCTTCAATGAAAGTGACTGCGGATCGTCGACACTCTCCGAAAGGCCGAGCTGGCTTGGTGCGCGAATGGCTTCGTCAGTTGACCGACCAAGGGATTGATATTCTCGATTTGGAGCAACAAACCCTAAAAGGTGATAGCACCATCAAGAGCATGGTTGACCGAGCTCGAAATAGTCTAAACAGACGCCATGAGTACGACTTTTCACACGAAGTTTACGAAGCAATGAATGGTTGTCTTGCATGTAAAGCGTGTGCGAGCCAGTGTCCGATTAAGGTCGATGTACCAAGCTTCCGCTCTCGATTCTTAAATATTTACTACTCACGTTATCAACGCCCTGCAAAAGACTACTTGGTGGCGAATATCGAGACTATGCTGCCCCTACTTGCTAAAGCGCCTAAGCTGGTCAACGGCGCGTTGAAACAGAAATGGGTTCAGGATCTTACCGCTAAGTCGGTGGGTTATGTGGATTCCCCAATTTTGTCGGTTCCAACATTGAAGCAACGTTTGTCAGGCCTAAAGGAGTTCAACCTACAGGAGTTGGCTGCACTATCGGGACAAGATAAGCAGAATCACGTTGTTATCGTCCAAGACCCATTTACGAGTTACTACGACGCACAAGTGGTTGAAGACTTTGCGACCTTAGTTACCAAGTTGGGTAAAACGCCAATGCTGCTGCCTTTCAAGCCGAACGGAAAGGCGCAACACGTGAAAGGCTTCTTGAAAAAGTTCGCGGATAGCGCAAAAAATACCGCAGCCTTCCTTCAACAAGTTGCTGATGTTGGTGTTCCGCTGGTTGGTGTCGATCCTGCTTTGGTATTGTGTTATCGCGATGAGTACCAAGAGGTATTACAAGAGAAGCGCGGTGACTTCGAGGTTTTAACGGTTCATGAGTGGTTAGAGCCGAAGCTTGCTGAGTTTGAACAACAGGCGTCAAATGGTGACGAACCTTGGTATTTGTTCGCCCATTGTACCGAAAAGACCAAAATGCCAAACGCTGAGAAAGAGTGGGGCGCTATTTTTGCTCACTTTGGCGCAAGGCTGGATACCATCCCTGTAGGCTGTTGTGGTATGGCGGGTACCTTTGGTCACGAAGTCGATAAGTTGCAGATGTCGAAAGACATTTATGCTTTGAGCTGGAAACCGAGGTTACAAGACTTACCTCAAGAACGTTGCTTGGTCACGGGCTATTCGTGCCGTAGTCAGGTTAAGCGTTTTGAAGAGACTAAGGTAAAGCATCCTCTACAAGCGCTATTGAGTATCATCTAAAGTCGCATAGCCCAACGCCAGTCGTTGGGCTATTTTTATGTTGTTTACATGTTCCTAAAGAGGAAGGTTGATGGACGCATTAGAAAGAAAGGTTCCACCTGTCGCTTTATTTGTGTTGTTTGTCGTGATGATCAATCACATCAGTCATGAGTTCCAATTCTTCACAACGGACTTACCACTGAATGGCGTTGTGTTTACTATCTGCTTTCTTTTGGCCGGAGTGGTTGGCCTATCTGGCGTGTATGAGTTTCGCAGAGCGCAAACGACGGTTAATCCGGTTAAAGTCGATAATGCTTCAAGCGTTGTAGATTCGGGTATTTTCTCCTGCACTCGAAATCCAATGTATCTTGGCCTTTTTTTACTACTTTTCGGTTTCGCATACTGGCAGCAAAACCTGTTATCGGTGGGTTTCTCTTTCTCCTTTGTGCTCTACATGAATCGCTTTCAAATCAAACCTGAAGAACAAGCCTTAGAATCCTTGTTTGGTGCGGAATATCTAGATTATAAACAGCGAGTTAGGCGTTGGATTTAAGTGTTTGATTCGGTTTAGGTCTCAATATTGATTTAACACTCAAAATTATGTGATTTCGTACAAAAATCAGTTATAACTACTATTCTTCTATGGTGAGAATTTATATCATTTATTGGTTTTATAAAATCAATAGGAAATTGATATGTCACGTTGGTCTATTCCTACTGCTTTGGGTTGTGCGTTGTTTGCAACTCAAGTGTCTGCAGTAGAAGTCTCTCCTCGAATCATTGATGGTTCAGATGCAAGCCCCTCTGATTGGAACTACATCGCTGCACTTGTCTATAAAAATCAAGATGCTTACCAAGGGCAGTTTTGTGGTGGTAGCTTAATTAAGGATCGTTATGTACTAACTGCTGCGCACTGTGTCGATGATCTAAAAAAAGCTGGCCTTGATGTGATTGTTGGAATTAATGATCTTAACAACGCAGCATCTGAAGGTACTCGAGTGTCAGTGAAATCGATATTCGTCCACCCAGATTATGATTCGGTGTCTTTAAACAATGATATCGCTGTACTTGAGCTTTCACGAGCGATTACCACCAATGAAGCGTCACCTGTTTCGATTGCGACCTCAGCCACGCGAGAGGCGACTGCCGATGACACATCACTCAAAGTTGCAGGGTGGGGCTCTACAACTCCTGAGTATGGCAATCCCACTTCGCCAACAATCTTACAGGAAGTAACCGTCCCGTTGGTAAACCAACAAACGTGTAGCCAAGCGATGAGCGGTGTTGCCAGTAACACCGATAGTCCTAGCTTTTGCGCAGGTACACCAAACGAAGGTTATGACTCTTGTCGTGGTGATAGTGGCGGCCCAATTGTTGTAGAAAATACAGGAGTTCAGTTAGGGTTAGTTAGTTGGGGTAACACTCGCTGTGGTGAGCAAGGCAGTTATGGTGTCTACACTAACCTGAGTAAATACCGTTCTTGGGTCGATGAAAAGACCGCAGGCTTGAGCTTTGTACAGTATGAAGACAAAGGTTATTTAGATCTTGGCACCTATAGTCACACCTTTGAGTTTACCAACTACAGTAACGATTCATTCTCATTTGGCATTCCACCTTCTCTAAACTCCTCGACTGCTGAGAACGTGAGCGTAACTAGCAACTCTTGCCTCGATAATATTTGGTTGGCGGTCGATCAGTCGTGTGCAATCACCATTTCGTATGAGCTTACACGTTATGGTGCGACGTCATTTACTATGACCTTGAGTTACTATCAAAATGGATATATATCAGAAAATATCACGATTGGCGTTGAGGCTGCGGTTCCAGGTGATGTGTCGTTGGCCTCTAACTTGAACTTGAGTGGCGTTAATGTCTACACCGACGACAATCCATGGACAATAAATGGTTCAGATGGTGTCAGGTCTGCAGCAATCAATCATTCTGAACAATCTACGCTGATTCTCGATGGCATTTCAGCCGGTGTGTACGAGTTTGATGTTCGACTTGCGACAGAGGCCTATGCGGACGTCCTTTATTTGTACATCAATGGTGAATCTCAAGGAAGCGGAGTCAGTGGTGAGAGAAGTTTTACTCACGAAGCCACATTACCGTTTGAATCGAACACGATTAAATTTGTTTATCAGAAAGACCATTCGATAGACACGGGTGAAGATGCTGCTTTTGTGAGTAACTTTAGACAATCAGGAACAGTGACAACCAATAGCGCATCGACCGGTGGGTCTGGGGGTGGTGGCAGCCTTGGCTGGTTTAGTTTGTTACTGCTATTGCTATGTAAAAGAAGACGATAACAACAAAGCCCTGCGATTGATGCAGGGCTTTTTCATATTGATTGAAAGATCTTCGGTTAGCTGTTGAGGATACTTGGCAGGAGTGATTCAGGCATCAAATGATTATGAACCGCAAGTTTTAGCAGCGCATTCGCCGCTTCGATATCAGGTGCAAAGTAGCGGTCTTTATCGTAGAACGACACTTTTTCACGCAGAATATGCTTTGCTTCTTCAATGCGAGTTGAGGACTTGTTAGGCGCTCTAAAATCCAACCCTTGAGCTGCCGATAGATATTCCACGGCTAGAATACCGCGTGTGTTTTCAGCCATGTCACGTAATCTTCGACCTGCAAACGTTGCCATCGACACGTGATCTTCTTGGTTTGCTGAGGTTGGTAAGCTATCGACTGATGCAGGGTGAGCAAGGGTCTTATTCTCACTTGCAAGAGCAGCAGACGTCACTTGAGCAATCATAAAGCCCGAGTTTACGCCGCCATTATCAACAAGGAATGGTGGAAGTTTAGAGAGCGCACTGTCAATCAACAGCGCCATGCGGCGTTCAGACAAGCTACCGACTTCCGCAATCGCCAATGCTAGGTTATCTGCTGCCATAGCAACAGGTTCTGCGTGGAAGTTACCACCCGAGATAATGTCGCCATCTTCAGCAAACACTAACGGGTTATCAGATACGGAGTTCGCTTCCACTTGCAGGATGTCTGCGGCATTTCGGATTTGCTGTAAGCACGCCCCCATGACTTGAGGCTGACAACGCAAAGAGTAAGGGTCTTGTACCTTTTCACAACCAGTATGCGAATCGCCAATTTCACTGCTGATATCAAGTAAATGTCTGTAAGCTAGAGCTGCGTCCATTTGACCACGGTGACCGCGCACTCGGTGGATACGTGGATCGAACGGACGACGACTACCTAGGGCAGCTTCGACAGACATTGCACCACACACAGTCGCTGAAGCAAACAAATCTTCGGCAGCAAAAAGCCCCTCTAAAGCAAAAGCGGTAGACGCTTGCGTGCCGTTAAGTAGTGCTAAGCCTTCTTTAGGGGCTAGTGTTATTGGCTCTAGACCTGCGATCTTTAGTGCCTCAATACCCGAAATTACTTTCCCGTTATGGCGAGCTTGGCCTTCACCCAGTAGTACAGTACTCATGTGAGCAAGAGGGGCTAGGTCGCCAGAAGCACCCACAGAACCTTTTTGAGGTACGCAAGGGTAGACTTGAGAGTTCACCAAATCGATTAAGGCTTGAATGACTTTAAGGCGAATACCTGAATAGCCACGTGAAAGACTGTTGATTTTAAGTACCATCATAAGTCTAACTGTCTCATCGGACATGAACTCACCAATACCAGCTGCATGGGAGAGGACAATACTCTTTTGCAGTGTCTCTAGATCCTCTGGAGCAATACGAGTGTTTGCAAGCAAACCAAAACCGGTATTGATCCCATAGACCGTTCTATCTTCAGCGATGACTTGCTCGACCACTTGCATGCTTTCCTCGATTGCAGGAAAAGCTTCTGGGTCGAGAGAGAGGTTGATAGGCGAACGGCTAATTTGACGTAGCAACGGCAAGTTCAATTGTCCCGGTTTGAGAACGAGGTTTAACATCATCATAATCCTTATTTAAGCTTGCGCAGTTCTTCGTTTAGCATAGGTAGATCGAGCTCTTGTGTTGCCGCACACTGCTTAGCAATGTCATAACCCGCATCTGCATGACGCATAACACCCGTTGCTGGGTCGTTGTGCAGAACACGAGCGATACGTTGTGATGCATCTTCACTACCGTCACAGCAGATAACCATACCAGAGTGTTGTGAAAAGCCCATTCCAACGCCACCACCGTGATGCAAAGAAACCCAAGTTGCACCGCCAGCGGTATTAAGCAGAGCATTAAGTAGTGGCCAGTCTGATACTGCATCAGAGCCGTCCATCATACCTTCAGTCTCTCGGTTAGGACTCGCTACCGAGCCAGAGTCTAAATGGTCACGTCCAATCACAACCGGCGCTTTTAGCTCGCCGTTTTTAACCATTTCGTTGAACGCTTGGCCTAGGCGCTCACGATCTTTAAGTCCAACCCAACAAATTCGAGCAGGTAGGCCTTGGAACTGAATACGTTCACGCGCCATATCTAACCAGTTGTGTAGATGTGGGTTATCTGGAATCAGCTCTTTCACTTTCTGATCTGTTTTGTAGATATCTTCTGGATCGCCAGATAGTGCAGCCCAACGGAAAGGCCCAATGCCTTCACAGAAAAGTGGGCGGATATAAGCAGGTACAAACCCAGGGAAATCGAAGGCATTCTCGACACCTTTCTCAAGAGCCATCTGGCGAATGTTGTTTCCGTAATCGAGAGTCGCAGAGCCGCGCTCTTGAAGCGTCAGCATCGCTTTAACTTGGATTGCCATTGACTCCTTTGCAGCCTCAACAACCATGCTCTCGTTCTTTTGACGCATATCTGCGGCATGCTCCATAGACCAACCAATCGGTAGGTAGCCGTTGAGCGGGTCATGTGCCGAGGTTTGGTCTGTGGTCACATCCGGCGTGATGTTGCGTTCAACCAGTTCAGGGAAAATGTCAGCAGCATTGCCAAGAAGACCAACGGAAACTGGGGTCTCTGATTCATAGATAATCGCTAACGCTTCGTCTAAGCTTGTGGCCTTCTTATCAACATAACCTGTTCTCAGGCGGTAATCGATACGTGATTCGTCACATTCTACGGCAATCATAGAGAAACCGGCCATAGTTGCAGCAAGGGGCTGAGCGCCACCCATTCCACCAAGACCACCAGTGAGTACCCAACGGCCTTTCGCTTCACCATCAAAGTGCTTCTTCGCCACAGAGACAAAAGTCTCGTAAGTGCCTTGAACAATACCCTGTGACCCGATGTAGATCCAGCTGCCCGCCGTCATTTGGCCGTACATCATTAGACCTTCTTTATCTAGCTCATTGAAGTGCTCCCAGTTTGCCCAATGTGGCACTAGGTTAGAGTTCGCAATCAATACGCGAGGGGCATTCTTATGGGTAGGGAATACACCTACAGGCTTGCCAGACTGAACCAGTAACGTTTGGTCATCTTCCAGACGCTCTAACACTTCAACAATCTTGTCATAACACGCCCAGTTTCTTGCTGCGCGACCGATGCCGCCGTATACCACTAGCGAGTGTGGGTGTTCGGCTACATCTGGGTCGAGGTTATTCATCAACATACGTAGAGGGGCTTCTGTTAACCAAGATTTCGCTCTCAATGTTGTGCCGTGGGGAGCACGAATTGTTCTTGTAGTATCGAGACGCAAGTCATCCGCTTGGCGTTGTGTCATGGTAAAACTCCTTGTTGTTCACGTTATAGAGGCGATTTAGTCCTTGGGACACATGTCGTATCCCCAAGCACTGCCCTTATGTTTTATTTTTCTGAGAAAGCGTTCGCGATATCCCAACACAGACGGGCTGCAAGCCGAGCGGTCTGGCTATCCACGTCGTAGGTTGGGTTATATTCGGCGATATCAGCGATCACCAGTTTCTGTTTGTAATGCAAAATTCTGTCGAGGAAAGGAGAAAGCGTATCGATGCTCACTCCTCTTGCTGCGGGGGCACTTACGCCGGGTGCGGTTGCAGCCGGAAATACATCAAGGTCTATGGTCAGATAGAGGTAATCACAATTGTCGATAAAGTGCTGTAACTGAGTTAAGTGATAGATCTGGTTCAGATGATTGAGATCTTTATCTTCGATATACCAAACACCGAGTTCATCAGCACGGTTAAAAAGCGCTTGGGTGTTACTTGCTCTGCTCACACCTAAGCACGCATAGTGAAACGGCCAGTTATGCTCAGCACAGTAGTGTTGGATCTGATTAAACGGCGTGCCCGAGCTCGGTTTTACGTCGGTGTGCTCGCTATCAAAGGCTCGAAGGTCAAAGTGAGCGTCGAAATTGATGATGCCAATTTTTGGAGGTGTTGCCGGGTTTAAAAATTCAAAGTAATTCGCTAATCCTTTGAAAGAGGCCCAAGCGACTTCATGCCCACCGCCGAGTGTGATAACTGGGGTTGATTTAAGAGCAAGGGCAATAACGTCAGAGCATTTCGACTGGCTCGACTCGAGTAGGTCATCGTCACAGATAACATTGCCCAAATCGATAATAGAACTTGATTTGTGCCATGCCATGTTCGCCAGTGCTCGTCGAATTAAATCAGGAGCACGTTTGGCCCCAATACGTCCCTTATTGCGTGCGACGCCAGCATCGCTACAAAACCCAAGTAGGCTTACCGCATTTCGGTATGGTTGAAGCTCTTCGACCTGAATTTGCTTAATCACATGGTGGACACGTTTACCCTGATCGCCATCTTCAGCGTCATGGCGACCTTGCCAGTGGAACTCTTGGTTGGTTATGAGCGAATTAGACATGTTCGAACTCTCCGGCTACAAGACGAGCAGACAATCGAGGTGCGCCTTGGAAGTAGCTAAACTCCGCTGAGTGAGTGACATCCCATAGCGTAAGGTCGGCATCAAAGCCCACGCAAATCTTACCTCGCTCATGACCATGCCCTAAGGCTTGAGCGGCATTTGTCGTAACACCACGCAAGCACTCTTCGGGAGTTAGACCAAACAAAGTGCAACCCATATTCATCATCATAGTCAAATCTGCGAAAGGAGATGTCCCAGGGTTTAAATCCGTTGCAATCGCCATTGGCACATTGAGTTTACGCAATAGTTCGATAGGAGGAAGTTGCGTCTCTTTTAAGAAGTAGAATGCGCCCGGTAGGAGAGTGGCGACGGTGTTTGACTGTGCTAACGCCTTAACGCCATTTTCGTCCAAGAATTCAATATGATCCGCTGAAAGCCCGCCGTATTGTGCTGCTAGCGCTGTGCCGCCGAGATTAGAGAGTTGCTCGGTGTGCCCTTTGATTTTTAGGCCATGCTCGATGGCGGATTTAAATACACGTTCGGTCTGTTTTAGGTTGAACCCGATCGACTCACAGAATACATCCACGCTGGTCGCGAGCTTATCTTCGGCAACAAGGGGAATAATCTCATTACACACAAGGTCAATATACTTATCAGCCTGACCGGAATATTCAGGTGGTACTGCGTGAGCTGCGAGTAGGGTAGTGGATACTTTAATTTTTCGGTGAGCTTCCAACGCCTTTGCCGCGCGCAACATCTTGACTTCATCATCCAGTGTCAGGCCGTAACCCGATTTAACTTCAATCGAGGTGACACCCGAACGAATCAAACCGTCTAATCGAGGTAGTGCAAGCTCCGTTAACTGCTCAACGCTCGCTTGTCTTGTTGCACGTACCGTTGAAAGAATCCCGCCACCTTGCTTTGCAATCTCTTGGTAAGGCACGCCTTTTAAGCGCTTTTCGAACTCATCGGCTCGGCTGCCAGCAAACACTAGGTGAGTATGGCAATCGATGAAGCCCGGAGTGAGAAGCTTACCTTGGCAATCAAACGAGTTGGTAGATTCGACAGGGTGTTGAGTGATTGATGCAATACGACCCTGTTTAATCACAAGGTTACATGGCGCCGTGGGTGTGTAGCCAGCTTCGCCACTTTCCATAGTAACTAAGCGCACATTGGTTAAAACTAAATCACTCGTTGAACTCATCAGTATGACTCTGTAGTAAATGTATATACAATTATTGGGTCATATTCATCGAGAGTTCAAGTGTGATGTTGCAAAAATGTGATCAGTAAAAAGTACGAAATTCTTTAATTTAGTAATACTTTAGAGCTTAATTTGTATCGAGTGCCAGGATGATAGAGTAATGCAGTGCTTACAAGCTTGTCCTTGCTCCAAGTTCTTCGGTTAAGTAACAAGCAAGGTTCGTTTATTCCAAGGCGCAGTGCCGAGCGTACAGACTCATCGGCGACGATCGCTTCAACGGTATGTTCAATCGCACTTAGTGGGCAATTTTCTGAAAGGTACTGATTGGGCGTCATAACGGAAAAGTCTTGCTCTAGATAGTTAGGAGCATAAGAAGCATTGACCCAGCGAAGTTCTAGTTGAATTGGGGAACTGTCTTCGAAATGGATGATTTCACTGTAAAATACGCGACTGCCTAACATGACACCTAGCTTGGTGGCAACGGCATCGTCCGCAACCAAAGCGACCTGCTTTAGCACTTTGTTGCTGTAGTCTTTGCCCCTTTGTTCTACCTCTTTTGCGATGTTACGAATATCAAGCAGTGGTGACTCCGCTTTATCGTCTGGAGCGCAAACAAATGTGCCAAGGCGAGGGCGTCTGACAAGCCTACCTTCAGAGACAAGATCTCTGATCGCTTTATTAACCGTCATGCGCGATACGCCGAATTGCTCAGTGAGTTCGAGTTCGGTCGTAATGCGGTGTCCAACTGGCCAATAGCCTTTATCAATCTGACTAGAGATAAACTGTTTTATCTGAAGATATAGCGGTGAGTTACTCATGACTTTCTTTGTTTGCATTTATGACTATACAAATGGTTATACATTTGGTGAAGATTTGCAAGTTTATAGGGACTTTCGAGGCATGAATCGGGGAATAGTCGCACGTTTCCACACTAAACCCTAAAAAGAGCTTGCTGATTCAAACCTATTACGTTAAATCATTGGATGTAAACAATTATAAGGATAAGTTATGTTTGGAAAGTTGAAGGCTTCTTTAGGTATTGGCGCTGCGAAAGTCGATACGATTCTAGAAAGTATGTCCCTGTTTCAAGGTGAAGTTCTGAAAGGAACGGTTCACATTAAAGGCGGAGAGGTTGAACAGCAGATTGACGCTATTAACCTAAAGTTATGCACTGAAGTGAAAGTTGAGAGTGATGAAAGCACCAGTTACCAAGACTTTATTATCGGAAAACTTCAAGCAGTCCAGCCTTTTGTTATTCAACCAAATGAAACGAAGCAAGTGCCATTTGAATTCAAATTGGATGATGAAACCCCAGTAACAGCGTTGAATGCGCTCAAAAATCAGTGTCATGTTTGGGTTGAAACGACGTTGGATATCGATTTTGCCATCGATCCTAAAGATCGCGATTTTGTCGAAGTTAAACCGCTCCCTGTTGTCGCTAAGGTACTGAATGCCGTTGAGCAAGCGGGTTTTGGAATGGTAAAAGCAGACGTTGAGAAAGGCTTCCTACGCGGGGGCAATTTCTCTTCGAAATCGGGTTGCTATCAAGAGATCGAATTCCGCAACAATGGTTTCATCAACAAAAAAGAGATTGAATTATCTTTCATCCTAGACGGCGGTTTTGTCCACTGTTTAGCGGAAGTTGACCGCTCGTTGAGTATGCGCGGTGACCAATACATCTCTTTCTCACTAAGTCGTAATGCAAGTGATGCAGACATCACTGCCGCAGTGAATCAGATTCTTTCTGTGTAGCTCCAAAACGGTACCGAAACGCCACACCGAAGGCGATGTCGGTACTGTTATCTGCATTAAACATATTCTCTACTGCTGTTATCTCGACCGCACTGTTTTTCAAACGATAGCGATAGCCCAATGTAAACTCTGTCGAAGGATCCGAGAACTCGCCTCCGTCGTTAGTAACACCCTGATAAACCGCCAACTGACCAATAAAGGTGTGATTGACGAACCATTCATAACGATAACTGGTCGCCAAAGACCAAGTGCTACTTCGATACGGCATTTTTTCAAAAACCGTTGGCGTATTACGGAAAGTGATCGCAGAAGTGACGTCTAGAGCGTGTTTTTGTTGGCGATAGCCATAGTTAATTTGCAACGCTTGTTCGAAATCCGAAGAACTAAAAATGCCATGCTCTGTGTCGTTGTAATAGAGCGAGGCTCCTAGTGAAACACCGTGTTTTTGATGGTTAATCCACTGATACTGAGCGTAGCTTGTTATTGCGTGGCTGAGTGTTTCGCCGCGAAAATTTTCTATCTCAATGCCATAGTTCGGCATGTTGATGACAAAGCGATTGTTAGAGACATCTTTTCGACCATTTTGCTCCAAAGAAAAAAGATCATGAAAACCAATGGTGAGCCCATCCAGGTGGTTGTTTCCAGCATAGTTCCATCGATAGTGGAGATCGATTTGCCATTTATCATTGAGCTGCCACTTTCCGCCTAGAGCGATTTGATTTTGATAGTAGTCGAGTTCGTACTCATCGGTTACAGCCCAAATACTTGATACAGTACCGGAGATGAAAAGCTCGTATTCATCAGCAGGTAATGAAAAGCCTGAGCGAAGAAGAGGAGATAGGTTGTTAGTGTGAAACGGAGACTGCGTATAGCTTTGCACTGGGCCAAAGCCATCGCTAGCCAAAGATGAATTGAAAGCGAGTGAAGCTAGAAGTAAACCGTAATGAGCCCTCATGATTGACCTCCAACGTTTAAACTAGTCTCTTGATAAAAATATAGTTTAAAAGTTAGAGGCTTACCGAAAAAAACGGCCAACCGAAAAGCGGTTAGCCGTTAATGTGTTTTAAGCCGCACTTAAGTGCGTGGTGATGTATGGTTGCCATGCGTTTTGATAGAGCTCTTTTGACTCTCTGCGCATGGTGCGAATCTGAGCGACTTCTAAATCATTGAACTCCCGAGATTCCATTGCTGCTGTGCGTTCAATCTTCTGAATTTTTTCATACAGCGCGTGCTCAGGGCCACTTTTTACGTCAGCGATTGCTTTCAAGTGGAGCTGTACTTCCGCCACTAGGTTTGTTTTTGGTAATTGAACTAACAGATTAAGATCGCGGTAACCAGATTCGCCCGGTTTCTTAAAGCGGTTCTTCACTTTAACGACTGTCGTTTCGCGGTTTAGCACTTCATACGCTGACATCAAGCCTTCAATATCATCAGCAACGATTGTCGCGCGAGCTAGGTCGGTAATGCGATCGGTTTTTCCATCAAGTTCGTAGGCAATTTTCTCTTTGGCACGTTCAGAGGATTTAACGCCAGCGAAGTAAGCGTCAGTTGAGGTCAATAGCGCAGTACTTTTACAGATGGTTTCCAATTCAGCTTGTGCTTGGTGA
Source organism: Vibrio sp. RE86 (assembly GCF_013114545.1). Classification (GTDB taxonomy): domain Bacteria; phylum Pseudomonadota; class Gammaproteobacteria; order Enterobacterales; family Vibrionaceae; genus Vibrio. Next base: position 31,454 of record NZ_VTXI01000006.1, read on the forward strand.
GCTTTGCTGTAAAGAACATCGAAGTCAGAATACGGTTGAGTTGGGAAAGTCGACATTGATTTAATGCCGTAAAGGCCACTCAGGTTGTGTTTGAATGCTTTGGAGCACACTTCGTTCTGATTAGTAGAACGGCTCTCGTCGTTACCTGGTGCTGGTGGAATAGCGGCAAATGCAGGGGCACGGCTGAGCATTAAAAGCATCAGGGCCGTAGTTCGCAAAAATAGGCTCATTCACTCTCCTTAGATGTGTAGGGCTTAGCTAAAAAGGTGTCGAAAAAAGATTCAATCACTAACGCTACTCATCTCTAATAACTAAATGGGGGTGTTTTTTGCAATTCCAATTGCCAATTTCTGGCTCTTCATAAAATTGAGAAGTGCCTCTCAAATCCCTCTATACCTGTTAGAGCCTTGCCCATCACCAAGGTTCATTCTTAATATGTAACCAAGTATAACCATCTAAAATGAACCTAATCTGAATAGAATGTTAAGAGGCCAAAATTGGGGATACCAACTCCAAAGTGTTTGCTATAGGCTATGCGTAATATAAGTCAGCTATTGAGAATAATAATGAGAGATCCTGAATTTTGGCATGGCAAATGGGCCGCAAATCAGATTGGTTTTCACCTAGAGGATGTGAATCCACTACTTATTGAATATTGGAAGCACACTAAACCAAATCATGAAGACAAAGTGTTTGTCCCTCTGTGTGGTAAATCTGAAGACTTGGTTTGGCTTGCGACTAAACATGCTGATGTACAAGGGGTGGAGCTGAGCAATATTGCTGTTCGTGCTTTCTTTGCTGAACATTTTTACACGCCAATGGTAATGCCAGTTAATGGTCAGCATGAGCTGTTTCAGTTTGATGAGCTCTCCATCTATACTGGGGACTTCTTTACGGCTCCTGTTCAACCTGTAGACATCGTTTATGACCGTGCTTCTTTGGTTGCGCTTCCTCAAGAGATGCGTGTGGAGTATGTGCAAAAGATCAAATCACTGCTCAAGCCAGGTGCGCGAATTTTGTTGGTTAGTCTGGATTACATTCAAGAAGAGATGGCAGGCCCTCCGTTCTCTGTCGCAGAGCTAGAGATTCGTTCATTGTTTGAAGAGTTCAAGGTGACGAAGCTGTATCGTGACGAAGCAGGTGACGATCACCCCAAAATTGCGAAGAAAGGTTTGTCTCGGTTTGCTGAAGAAGTCTATTTGATTGAGATTGAATAGAGATTACATTCTTGCTTAAAAACGAAAGGCTTGGTCATTAACCAAGCCTTTCGAGTTTTGAAAACAAGATAAATTAGTAAATCACTTTTACTTTACTTGCGCTTGCCACCGCATCTTCAATCGATTGTTCAATCGTCTCACGGCGCGTAATTGCAACACCTAGGCGGCGGCGACCGTCAATATCAGGTTTACCAAATAGACGGACTTGAGTCTGAGGAGCAGCCAGTGCTTCTGTTAATCCATCGAATCGAATGTTTTGCGAAGTCCCTTGTCCAAGCACGACTGCCGAAGCTGCAGGGCCGTATTGTGTAATGCTAGAAATCGGCATGCCAGTAAATGCTCGAACATGAAGTGCGAACTCTGAGCTATCTTGAGACATTAATGTGACTAAGCCAGTGTCGTGTGGGCGAGGAGAAACCTCATTGAAGATAACCGTATCGCCTTTAATAAACAACTCCACGCCGAAGATACCGTAGCCGCCCAGTGCGTTAACAACTTTACCTGCCGCATTTTGCGCGGCTTCTAACGCTTTGTCTGACATTGCTTGCGGCTGCCAAGACTCGCGGTAATCACCATCTTCTTGACGGTGACCAATTGGTGCGCAGAAGTGGGTGCCATCAACAGCGCGTACCGTCAGCAGTGTAATTTCGTAATCAAAGTCGATGAAGCCTTCTACGATGACTCGCCCCGCGCCAGTACGGCCACCTTCTTGAGCGTAGTTCCATGCTTTTTCAACGTCTTCTGCGGTCTTAATAACACTCTGACCTTTACCAGAAGAACTCATTACGGGTTTACACACGCAAGGAATACCAACTGCTTCGATCGCTGCAGTGAAGTCTTCGTATGTGTCCGCAAAACGGTAAGGTGAGGTTGTGAGGTTTAGCTCTTCAGCTGCAAGACGACGGATACCTTCGCGGTTCATCGTCAGTTTCGTTGCCTTTGCTGTTGGTACAACGTTTAAGCCGTTAGCTTCAAGTTCAACCAGTGTATCCGTTGCAATGGCTTCAATTTCAGGCACAACGTAATCAGGTTGCTCTTTGTCGATGATGGCTTTTAGCGCGTCGCCATCCAGCATATCTAGGGTATAACTACGATGAGCAACTTGCATTGCAGGGGCATTTTCATAGCGGTCACAAGCGATCACTTCTAACCCTAAACGTTGACACTCAATCGCGACTTCTTTACCGAGTTCTCCCGAACCAAGTAGAAGAACACGAGTTGCATTTTTAGCCGTTGCTGTACCGAACATAATTAACCTTAACGATAAAGAGGATAAGTCATTTGAAGGGCATGATACTGATTACAACGCAAAAAGCAAACGTTTGCGCACCTTGGTTAGGGACTTTTAATCATTGAGACGTTGCTCGAAGGAATCAGCAAAACTTGTCGAAGATCTATGGACTGAAGCGATGTATCTCTCAACTTTAGGATTAATTGTTACTTGATGATGACCTTATTGCGTATTCAATCAAGTAAATCTGTTCGTTTCTCGCTATAATTTGTATCAATCTAGTCACTCTATATATTCGCATTGGCTCTCTTTCATGCAGTACGATCCAAAGAACTCTATAAAAATTCCTATAAATACGTTGACGATCGGCATGTTTGTTACTGCCATCGAGGACAGCAAACGTGTCAATCTTGCTCATGCTGGGCGAGTAAGCTCAAACAATGCGATCAATCAGCTGACCAAAAGTGGAGTGAAGTTCGCTTGGGTTGATAAAGATCTCTCTGCAAAAGGCAGTGTGTTTAAGCCCGTTGAAGACAAAGAGCCAGAGCCGGAAAAAAAGCATGAGTCTCTATCGCCTCTAAAACGAAAGAAGGTCAGTCGTTTCTCTCAACAGAAGAAAGCCCAGAAGATCATTCGAGACGCAAAGGGATTAGCGCAAAAAATCCTTTCTCAAACCTTTGATGGCAAACCAATTGAAGTCGATCAGCTTGATGATTTTGCGGACGATTTAATTGAGTCGGTTTTACTCGATTCTGATGCACTTCACTGTGTGTCTGCGCTGCGCAGTAAAGACGAATATTTACTTGAGCACTCTGTCAATGTAGCCACTTTATTGGTGACATTTGGTAAGCATTTAGAAATGCCTAAAGAATCGCTAAAACAGATGGCGATTGGTGGCATTATCCACGATGTCGGAAAGATCAAAGTCGATGACAAGGTTCTTCATAAGCCTGCTCGTTTAACTGCTGAAGAGTTTGAGCACATGAAGATGCACCAAGTGTATGCCGATGAAATCATCATGAAGGTAGCCGGCTTAAGCGATGTGAGTCGAGATGTTTGCTTGATGCATCATGAAAAGCTTGATGGAACAGGTTATCCAAAAGGCCTTGCTGCTGATGAGATTCCGATTCATGGCCGAATGAGTTGTATCGTTGATATTTACGATGCGTTGACGGCGGATCGTTGTTACAAACAGGGGATGAGTCCAGCCGAAGCGTTTAAGATACTGCTGAGTTTGACACCAAATCATCTCGACAAAGAATTGGTTTACAAGTTTATTAACTGTATTGGTGTTTTTCCGGTTGGTGCGCTTGTTGAATTAAGTGATGGAAGAGTGGGCATCGTCTGGACATCAAATCAGAGCGATCCATTGAAACCTGAGGTTAAATGTTTTTATTCGCAGAAACATCAACGCTTTATTGATGTGAGTTTCGTGAATTTGAAATCGTCTCGAGTCACTATCAAAAAAGCATTAGCGCCAAGCCAACTTAAAATAGATGTTGCTCCATTTTTTGAGGCTTGAGCCAATACATAACAGATATTAAAAAAGCCCCTGATTGATATCAGGGGCTTTTTGGTTTCTGGTTGAGACTGAAGTTTTAAGCGCGCTTCTCTTTGAGAGAGTAATTCACCCCTTCAATCTCGATATCAGTTTTTGCCTTACTAATGCAGGGCAGGATCTCTTGATCTTGTGTATAGGCCATTGCAAAACCAACGTACTCAACTTCTCCTGATACGAGTTTGCAGCGACATGCACCACAGTGACCATCTCGGCAATGGTATTCAGGCTCCAATCCAGCGTTCTCCAATGTCTCCAAAATAGTATTGGATGGATGCGATTCGATTGGCGTTAGTCCACTGATTTTAATGCTAGGCATAATTAAAGTTCAAAGTCCTTGAAGTCGTCTGCACGTACGTCGCTGTCGATTTGACCAACAAGGTACGATGAAATTTCCGCTTCCTGTGGGGCAACCTGAACGTTATCTGATGATAACCAAGCATTGATCCAAGGAATTGGGTTTGACGTCGCTTCTGGGTAAGCTGCGCTTAGGCCAACAGCCTGCATACGGATGTTGGTGATGTATTCAACGTATTGGCAAAGAATGTCTTTGTTTAGACCGATCATCGAGCCATCTTTGAATAGGTACTCTGCCCACTCTTTTTCTTGCTCTGCTGCTTCTTTGAATAGGTCGAAACACTCTTGCTTACATTCTTCAGCAATCTGCATGAATGAGAAGTCGTCTTGGCCGTTACGAAGCAGGTTAATCATGTGCTGTGTACCAGTCAGGTGCAGAGCTTCATCACGAGCGATCAGCTTAATAATCTTCGCGTTACCTTCCATCAGTTCACGTTCAGCAAAAGCAAATGAACATGCGAAACTTACGTAGAAGCGGATTGCCTCTAGTGCGTTAACAGACATTAGACACACGTAAAGTTTCTTCTTCAGATCGTGAAGTTTAATGATCTTCTCTTCACCGTTGATGACGTGTGTGCCTTCGCCGTAACGATGGTAATCGTTCGTTAACTCAATAAGGTCATCGTAGTAACCAGAAATATCTTTAGCACGTTTTAAGATGTGCTCATTTTCTACGATGTCATCAAACACTAGGCCTGGATCGTTCACGATGTTACGAATAATGTGCGTGTAAGAACGTGAGTGAATTGTTTCAGAGAAAGACCAAGTCTCAATCCAAGTTTCTACTTCAGGAAGAGAAACAAGAGGCAGTAGAGCAACGTTCGGGCTACGACCTTGGATAGAATCAAGCAGTGTTTGGTATTTTAGGTTAGAGATGAAAATGTGCTTTTCATGATCTGGTAGCTTGTTGTAGTCGATACGGTCGCTAGATACGTCTACTTCTTCTGGACGCCAGAAGAAAGACAGTTGTTTTTCGATAAGCTTTTCGAAAATTTCAAATTTTTGTTGGTCGTAACGAGCAACGTTTACCGATTGACCTAGGAACATTGGTTCTTTTAGTTGGTCATTCTTATTTCGGTTAAAAGTACTGTAAGCCATGATGCCTCAATTCCTTTTATGCCCCTCTTAAGAGAGGGGCGAATAATTTGTTAAGCCGTAATAATCCGATAGGGGATTATGGGTTAAATCTTACAACCGCCGCCTGCACAATCGTCGTCTTGTGGTTGTACTGCGTCTTTCTGGTCATCGCTCGCGCCGTCACGAGTGTTGTGATAGTAAAGTGTCTTTACACCAAACTTATACGCAGTTAGCAGGTCTTGTAGCAGTTTCTTCATCGGTACTTTACCGCTTTCGAAACGCGATGGATCATAGTTCGTGTTTGCAGAGATAGCTTGGTCAACAAACTTCTGCATGATGCCCACTAGATGTAGGTAGCCGTTGTTCGAACCAATATTCCAAAGTAGCTCGTAGTTGTCTTTGTACTTTGTAAACTCAGGCACAACCTGCTTCAAGATGCCATCTTTAGATGCTTTAACGGATACATAGCCGCGTGGTGGCTCAATACCATTGGTTGCATTTGAAATCTGAGAAGAGGTCTCAGATGGCATAAGTGCAGTTAGCGTTGAGTTACGCAGGCCGTGAGTTACGATTTCTTCGCGTAAGCCATCCCAGTCGTAGTGAAGTTCTTCATCACAGATTAGGTCTACATCTTTCTTGTACGTGTCGATTGGCAGAAGGCCTTTCGCGTAGTTTGTCTCGTCGAAAGATGGACACTTACCTTGCTCCTTCGCTAGAGCAACAGAAGCTTTAAGCAAGTAGTACTGTATCGCTTCGAAAGTACGGTGCGTAAGACCGTTCGCACTTCCATCTGAGTACTTAACGCCATTCTTCGCTAGATAGTAAGCGAAGTTGATTACACCAACACCAAGAGTACGACGGTTCATCGTTGACTTGTACGCTGCTGGAAGCGGGTAGTCTTGGTAATCAAGCAGTGCATCAAGTGCACGAACTACAAGTTCAGATAATTCTTCAAAATCATCAAGGGACTTAATAGCACCAAGGTTGAATGCAGAAAGAGTACACAGTGCAATCTCACCAGAGTCATCTTCAACGTTTACCAGTGGTTTCGTTGGAAGTGCAATCTCTAGACATAGGTTTGATTGACGAACAGGTGCAACCTTAGCGTCAAACGGGCTGTGAGTGTTACAGTGGTCAACGTTTTGAATGTAAATACGGCCTGTTGAAGCACGCTCTTGCATTAGGATTGAGAACATCTCAACCGCTTTCACAGTCTCTTTCTTGATCGAAGGATCGTTTTCGTACTTAACGTATAGACGCTCGAACTCTTCTTGATCTTCGAAGAACGCATCGTAAAGTCCAGGTACGTCGTAAGGAGAGAACAGAGTAATGTTACCGCCTTCAACCAAACGCTGATACATCAAACGGTTTAGCTGAACACCGTAATCCATGTGACGAACACGGTTCTCTTCTACACCACGGTTATTCTTAAGAACCATCAGTGCTTGAGACTCACCGTGCCACAATGGGTAGAACACAGTCGCTGCACCACCACGAACACCACCTTGAGAACAACATTTCACTGCTGTTTGGAAGTATTTGTAGAATGGGATACAACCCGTGTGGAATGCTTCACCATTGCGGATTTCAGAACCTAACGCACGGATGCGACCCGCATTGATACCGATACCAGCACGTTGAGAAACGTAGCGAACAATAGAGCTTGCGGTTGCGTTGATTGAATCCAGGCTATCACCACACTCAATCAGAACACATGAGCTGAACTGACGAGTAGGGGTACGTACACCAGACATGATCGGTGTAGGTAGAGAAATCTTAAATGTAGACGTCGCATCATAGAAGCGCTTGATGTAATCAAGACGTGTCGCTTTCGGGTAGTTCGCGAATAAGCAAGCAGCAACAAGAATGTAAAGGAACTGAGCACTCTCGTAGATTTCACCAGATACACGGTTTTGAACGAAGTACTTACCTTCAAGCTGTTTTACGGCTGCGTATGAGAAATCAAGGTCACGCTTGTGATCTAGGTAGTCGTCTAACTCATCCAGTTCAGCCTTTGTGTAGTCTTCTAGGATGTGTTGATCGTATTTACCCATTTCAATTAGGTGTGATACGTGATCATAAAGCGCTGGCGGCTCATATTGGCCGTATGCTTTCTTACGCAAGTGGAATACTGCTAGGCGAGCTGCTAGGTATTGGTAGTCCGGCGTCTCTTCAGAAATAAGGTCAGCGGCTGACTTGATGATAGTCTCATGAATGTCAGTTGTCGTGATACCTTCGTAGAATTGGATGTGAGCGCGGAGTTCTACTTGAGATACAGAAACGTTATCTAGGCCCTCAGCGGCCCAAGTAATAACGCGATGGATCTTTTCGAGATCAATACTTTCTTTGCGTCCGTCACGCTTGGTAACGGTAAGTTGTTGGTTCATTCTGCTTTATTTCCCTAACAAAACTGATAAAAGCCGTATTTTTGTGTAATTCTTGTAAAAATCGTTCCAGCTTTGTGATCAAAATCTATCTATATATTGTAGTGCAAACACAACATATAGGGGTGTATCTGTTTTCGGGTTACAAGATAGTGCTATCGAACTGAGTTTTCAAGTTACAGATCTTGGATGACTTGTGGATAACTAACAAAAATAAAAAAAACAGTTAGTACCCACTAACTGATAAGAATAGACCTGACAATATTGCGCAAAAATACAGGCTCATGTCTGGTTTATAAGTAACCACAAACAAAAAAAAATATCTTGATCTTTGAGTAAATCTAAGGGAGATAACTGACCTGTTTAAATTGGAATCAAACGCACATTTATCGTTCAAAAAAGTACTAAAAAAGGCGGTGAGCTTGTGCTACCGCCTTTTAAATAACCACAATATATAGTGGGTCGGAAATGTTAAAATTTCTGAGTATGTACGATGTAGTTTACGTCGACATTGCTGCCCAATTTATAGGAATCCGTTAGAGGGTTGTAGTGCAAGCCAGTGATCCCTGTCTCTGTTAGATCGGTGTGGTCGACCATTTTGATAAGCTCCGCTGGGCGAATAAACTTATCGTGGTCGTGAGTACCTTCTGGCACTATCTTCAACAGCTTCTCTGCACCGACAATTGCGAAGAGATAAGATTTAATGTTGCGGTTAAGTGTAGAAAAGAACACATGACCGCCTGGTTTTACTAGAGCTGCGCATGATTGGATGACAGAAAGCGGATCTGGCACGTGCTCCAGCATCTCCATGCAGGTCACTACGTCATATTTTCCTGCATTTTCAGCAGCGTGGTCTTCAATTGTGCTTTGAATGTAAGTCAGTTTAGTGCCTGTCTCTAAGGCATGGAGTCGAGCAACTTCAAGTGGCTCTTTACCCATATCAAGGCCCGTTACGATAGCGCCTTCTTTGGCCATGCTTTCAGCGAGAATACCACCACCGCAACCCACATCGAGAACAGTCTTCTCAAACAGACCACCAGCGTTGTCCAAGACGTAGTTCAAACGCAATGGGTTAATTTGGTGAAGGGGCTTAAATTCACCTTCTAAATCCCACCAGCGAGAGGCCATATCTTCGAACTTTTTAATCTCTTTAGGATCGACATTTTGTGATTGGGTCATAACTACTCTATCTAATAACCAGCTTCCTTGAATTGAACGCATTATACTCGTTCACTGCAAACACTCCATAGAAGCGATCACTTTTCTCAATTGCTGGGCAAAATATAGTCACTTATCAGCAAGATAAAATTCGAGTGTGCAAATTCTCAGCACTTGATTCACAACCAAGCTCACAACCTAATAAAAGGATAGGGAAAGTGATGCCGAAGTGAGGAATTGTATGTTATATTTTTGCACCTTAAGCGTATTGTACATACGATCTATAAATAGAGGGATAATGGCTCTATGAGCGATCTAGCGAAAGAGATCACGCCCGTAAACATTGAAGATGAGCTTCGAGGTTCATACCTAGACTATGCGATGTCAGTAATCGTTGGTCGTGCTCTTCCAGATGTGCGTGATGGCCTAAAGCCTGTACACCGCCGCGTTTTATTCGCGATGAATGTACTTGGCAATGATTGGAATAAACCATATAAAAAATCTGCCCGTGTTGTTGGCGACGTAATCGGTAAATATCACCCACATGGTGATAGCGCTGTGTACGATACCATCGTACGTATGGCTCAACCTTTCTCGTTACGCTACATGCTGGTCGACGGTCAAGGTAACTTCGGTTCGATCGATGGTGACTCAGCGGCGGCAATGCGTTATACCGAAGTTCGCATGGCAAAAATCGCCCATGAACTTCTGGCTGACCTAGACAAAGAAACTGTAGACTACGTACCTAACTATGATGGTACAGAACAGATCCCTGCAGTTCTTCCAACTAAAATTCCTAACCTATTGGTAAACGGTGCTTCTGGTATCGCAGTAGGTATGGCAACCAACATTCCACCTCATAACCTAACTGAGGTGATTGATGGCTGTCTTGCATACATCAATAATGAAGCAATCACTATTGATGAGCTAATGGACTACATTCCTGGTCCTGACTTCCCAACAGCAGCATTGATTAGCGGCCGTAAAGGTATCGTAGATGCTTATAAGACGGGCCGTGGTAAAATCTACATGCGCTCGAAAGCGGAAGTAGAAGCGGATAAGAATGGTAAAGAAACCATTATTGTTACCGAAATTCCTTATCAAGTTAACAAAGCACGCTTGATCGAAAAGATCGCAGAGCTAGTTAAAGATAAGAAAGTTGAAGGTATCAGTGCACTACGCGATGAGTCTGACAAAGACGGTATGCGTATTGTTATCGAATGTAAGCGTGATGCAGTGGGCGAAGTGGTTCTAAACAACCTTTACGCACAAACTCAGCTTCAAACGACTTTCGGCATCAACATGGTTGCGCTGAACAATGGTCAGCCACAGCTATTCAATCTGAAAGACATGCTGAAGTGCTTCGTTGACCACCGTCGTGAAGTTGTTACTCGTCGTACTATCTTCGAACTGCGTAAAGCTCGCGAGCGTGCTCATATCCTTGAAGCACTTTCTCTTGCACTAGCAAACATTGATGAAGTTATCGAACTGATCAAAAACGCACCAACACCAGCTGAAGCGAAAGTTGGCCTAGTGGCACGCGGTTGGGATCTTGGCAACGTAGCGTCAATGCTTGAGCGCGCGGGTACTGATGCAGCTCGTCCTGAGTGGCTTGAAGACCAATATGGTATTCGTGATGGCCAGTACTTCCTGACCGAAACACAAGCACAAGCAATTCTTGAACTTCGCCTACACCGTCTAACAGGTCTAGAGCACGAGAAGATTCTTGATGAATACAAAGCACTTCTAGATGAAATCGCTGAGCTAATGCACATTCTTGCAAGCACTGAGCGACTAATGGAAGTGATTCGTGAGGAGCTAGAAGCGGTTCGCGAAGGCTTTGGTGATGCACGTCGTACAGAAATTACAGCGGCTAGCCACGACATCGACATGGAAGAGCTGATTGCACGTGAAGATGTTGTTGTTACTCTATCGAATGCAGGTTACGTTAAGTACCAGATCCTAAGCGATTACGAAGCACAGCGTCGTGGTGGTAAAGGTAAGAGTGCAACGAAGATGAAAGATGAAGATTACATCGAGCGTCTACTTGTTGCTAATACTCACGATAACATTCTGTGTTTCTCTACTCGCGGTAAGACGTACCGTCTGAAAGTTTACCAACTACCATTAGCAAGCCGCACTGCTCGTGGTAAGCCAATCGTGAACATTCTTCCATTGGAAGAGGGTGAGCGTATTACGGCAATCCTACCAGTTGATGAGTTCTCTCCAGAGAAATTTATCTTCATGGCGACGGGTGACGGCACTGTTAAGAAGACTTCTCTAGATCAGTTTGCAAACGTTCGTGCTAACGGTCTAATCGCAGTGAACCTACGTGATGATGACTCTCTAATCGGTGTTGACATTACAAACGGTAACAGCGACATCATGTTGTTCTCGAAAGCGGGTAAAGTCGTTCGCTTCAACGAAGACAAGGTGCGTGCGATGGGTCGTACTGCAGCAGGTGTACGTGGTATGAAGCTAGCAGAAGACGATCAAGTGGTATCACTGATTGTTCCTGCAAATGAAGGCGACATCCTAACAGTCACTCAAAACGGTTACGGTAAGCGTACTGAACTTGCAGAGTACCCAACGAAAGGTCGTGCAACTCAGGGTGTAGTATCGATCAAAGTTTCTGAGCGTAATGGCCCAGTTGTTGGTGCTGTACAGGTAGAAGAAGGCGACGAGATGATGATGATCACCGACGCTGGTACTCTTGTACGTACTCGAGTTTCTGAAGTTAGCCAAGTAGGCCGTAATACTCAAGGTGTTACTCTAATTCGCACAGCTGAAGATGAAAACGTTGTAGGTCTACAACGTATCGACGAAGTCGAAGAAGCTGAAATTGTTGAAGGTGAGGAGACTGAAGAAGCTGAAGTAAATACTACTGAAGGCTCTGAAGCGCCAACGCAAAGCGATGAAGACTCGCAAGAGTAATCTTTAACTTAATGCTTATAAATGCCGAACTTTATGTTCGGCATTTTTTTTGCCTTAACGTTATTGTGCCAAAAGAAATGCCACGAAATACAAGGGTATTTGTTTTCGAGCCAATCGCCGCACACGAGTTTATGGAACTGTTCGAAGAGTAGTCTGATTTGCTTTATTTATGTACAGGTAATGGCCAAAATGACGAACCCATGGCGTCATAAAACTGCCGTAATTATCGAGAATTACTAATATTTATTTACCTCTCAATATTGCGTGCATATAACCCATTTTGACTATAGAATTCGCCGCGACCGCCTGTTCCTTAAACTAGTAGCGAAATCATGAAACTGTCACTCAAACAAAAACTTATTGGTGCAAGCCTATTAGCTGTTGTGCTAATGGCAAGCGCGCTAACTTGGCTATCAGCCGACCAACTTTTCAAACAAACACGCAATGGTGTCTATGCTCGTGCAGAGAGTCTAGCAACTGCAGCTTCAGAAGGTATCTCTGACTGGATTACCATTCGTAAAGATATAGCTTCAGCATTCAACGACTACAGCCAAGAGCTAGAAGTTGTACCGCACCTACAGCAAGCACGTAAAGCCGGCGGCTTTGATGATATCTTCTTAGGTACGCCAGAAGGTGGGATGTATCGTTCTCATCCTGAGCGTAACCGTGCAGACTATGATCCTCGAGTTCGCCCTTGGTACATTGATGCAAATGCCGCGGGTAAACAGATCGTAACGACAGCTTACAAAGACGCGATCACAAATGCGCTACTAGTGACAATTGCTGAGCCAGTTCGTCGTAACGGTCAGTTTATTGGTGTGGTAGGTGCAGACGTTCTTATCGACCAATTGATCGATGATGTCATCAGCCTTGACGCAGGTGAAAACGCCTACGCAATGCTGATCGATGCTCAAGACGGCACGTTCTTAGCACACCCAGATAAAGCACTTTCTCTCAAACCTGTTACTGCGCTGTCAAACAAGTTTAACCTTCGTTCTATCGAAGAGTACGCGAACTCGGGCACTATCGAGATTATTGAACGCAAGGGCCAAGAGAAACTGTACTTCTTCAGCAAGATTCCAGGTACACAGTGGATTTTTGCTATTGAAATGGATCGCGCAACAGAAGAAGCGGCTCACAGCGATCTGCTGAAAAGCCTAGTGACTATGGCGATTGTAATTACTTTAATCGTTATTGCTGTTGTTTCATGGTTAGTAAACTTCTTGTTCCGTGATTTAGTTCGTGTATCCGATGCACTGGAAGAGATCGCATCGGGTGAAGGTGATCTTACTCAACGCTTAGAACCTCGTAGTGATGATGAAGTAGGCCAACTAGCGACCAACTTTAATATCTTCGTTGGCAACATGCATGAAATGGTATCTAAGTTGAGTCTAGTGTCTGCGTCTCTGTCTGAGCAGTCTAAGCAAACCGCTCAACAAGCAGAAGAGCGTAGTGCTCGTATTCGCCTGCAGCAAGATGAGATCAACATGGTTGCAACGGCAATCAACGAGATGGCTGCCGCAACGCAAGAGATTGCAGGTAACGCAGACAATACGGCTCAGAATTCGTCTGAAGCGGTGACAGCTTGTGTTCACGGTGGTGAGCAAGTGGTTCAAACTCAAGGTTCAATTCAAAACCTAGCGACAGAAGTTCAAGTCGCAACGGAAGTGATTCAAGAGCTTGAAGTTCACGGTAACAGCATCAACACGATTCTATCGACTATCCAAGATATTGCTGAACAAACCAATTTGTTGGCACTGAACGCAGCAATTGAAGCCGCACGTGCAGGTGAGCAAGGTCGTGGTTTTGCAGTAGTAGCCGATGAGGTTCGTGTACTTAGCCAACGTACTCACGCTTCTACACAAGAAATCCAGCAGATGATTGAAACGCTGCAGAGCACCACGGGTAAAGCGGTTAGCATTATGGGCGATAGTCGTCAGCTAGCGGATACCAGTGTTGCAGATGCAGATTCTGCGGCGGTAAGCCTGACTCAGATTCAGTCAGCGGTAGAACGTATTAGTGACATGGCGACACAAATCGCGTCGGCTGCGGAAGAACAAGCGTCGGTGACGTCTGAGATTACTCGCAATACTGTCGGTATTCGTGACGTATCAAACGAACTGGCTAATGAAGCACATGATGCTGCAGGTCAAGCTGCTCAGCTTTCTGAACTGTCGCATGAACTAGAGCAAGAGATTCAACGCTTTAAGCTCTAAGTTAATCGTTTAAGCTCCATGCTAATCAATGTTATTAAGCCCTGCATGTCAGGGCTTTTTTATACTTGCGCATTTCCAAAATGGAAAAGTATGATAAACCATATTTCAATAGTGGACATTATGAGTCTAGGTTAAAATCCTTAAAAATTATAAGGAATAAACCATGTCTCAGTACCAAGCATTTCAACAGCGCATCGAAAAAATCGTCACGGATGCGACGCTCTCTCCAAAACAAAAGAACCAATTCCTCGCTCTTGAGGCCGAAGCTAGCTTACCTTATATGGACGTTTCTGAACCAGTTCAAGCTGCAATGGAACAGGGGGTTTTATGTGACATGTTTGAAGGACATGCACCGTTTAAACCTCGTTATGTACTACCAGACTACGCGAAATTCCTAACTCAAGGCTCAGAGTACTTAGAGTTAGAGCCAGCGACGGATTTTGATGATGCGTTGAATCTTCTTACTATTTTTTATCACCATGTTCCCTCAGTGACGAATATTCCTGTTTATTTAGGACAGCTCGATGATGTGCTGATGCCTTATGTTGGCGAGCTTAGTGATGAAGCGATTTATCAGAAGATGAAACGTTTTTGGATAATGCTTGATCGAACTTTGCCTGATGCATTTATGCACGTGAATATTGGTCCGTCGGACAACATCATTTGTCGCACCATCCTACGTGTTGATGCAGAGCTCAAGCAGATTGCGCCAAACCTCACCTTTATGTACGACCCAGCAGTCACGCCTGATGATTTGCTAAAACAGGCAACGAGTAATATCTGTGAATGCAGCAAACCTCATATCGCGAATTATCCAATGCATGCAGGTGCCTACGGCGACAAACGTTTTGGTATCGTGAGCTGTTATAACTCATTGCCATTAGCGGGTGGGTCAAACACTTTGGTTCGAATGAACTTAAAAGAAGTCGCTAAAAAAGCGAAAGACCGCGATGACTTTATTAATCAGATTCTGCCGCATTACAGCCAGCTAATGGTTGAACTGATGGACGCTCGCAGCAGCCACTTGCATGAGAAGTCGAACTTCTTTAAAGGTTTCTTGACCATAGAAGGGCTGATAGAAGAGAGCCGTTTTGCCCCGATGTTTGGTATTTATGGAATGGCAGAAGCGGTCAACACTCTATTAGATAAAGAGGGCATTGAAGCAAAGTACGGGCATTCTGAACAAGCGAATGAACTGGCACTTAGCATTTCAGAGAAGTTGGCTGAGTTGGTCGAGTCACTACCAGTAAAATACGGACTTGAAGGTAAAGCGCTACTCCATGCTCAAGGTGGTATCAGCCTAGATGAAGACGTCACACCTGGCGTTCGGGTCCCTTACGGAACCGAACCTGACCCGGTGACGTATGTGCAAGCCACTGCCAAACAACATCAATTCTATACATCAGGCATCAGTGATATTTTGACTATTGATGAGACGGTCAAGTCGAACCCAGAAGCGATGTTTAACTTGTGTAAGGGCGCGATAAATTTAGGCTATCGTGAATTTACCGCGAACGTTGCATCTAATGATCTTGTTCGCGTAACGGGTTACATGATCAAACTGTCAGACATCAATAAATTTGCTGAAGAAGGCTCAAGAAAGAACACCACTTTCTTAGGTGCAGAAGCGGCCAAAAACACCGGTATTTTAGACCGAGCACCACGAGTTGTGAGCCTTGAATCTTCACCAGTGTATAAATAACCCCAGATGGTAGAGAAGCAACAACGGCTGGCCGCAGTCAGCCGTATTCTCAATTTCTCTTGTGTGGATGGGCCTGGAAACCGCATGGTCATCTTCCTACAGGGGTGTAACTTCAACTGTTTGAACTGCCACAATCCTCACACGATTAATCACTGTAATGGGTGCGGTGATTGCGTCGATAGTTGTCCATCAGGAGCATTATCACGCCAAGGGGAGAAGGTGGTTTGGTCGTCATCTTTGTGTACTAATTGTGATAAGTGCATTGACATATGTAGTTATAAATCTAGCCCTAAAATTGCGTACTACTCGGTAACAGATCTGCTGGAGATAATTCGAAAGCAGAGATTTTTCTTGTCGGGAATCACCATTTCAGGAGGAGAGGCGACGCTCCAATTGCCTTTCATCGTTCAATTGTTTGAAGCGATAAAACGAGATCCTGAACTTAACGAGTTAACCTGCTTTATTGACAGCAACGGTTACTTGCCAGAGTCTGGTTGGCAAAAGATAGAGCATGTTCTCGATGGCGTGATGATTGACCTGAAGTCATGGCAGAAAGAGACCCATCAATGGCTCGTTGGGAGAGATAACCACAGAGTCATTCAATCTATCCACTATCTTGCTGAGCGTGGCAAGTTACACGAGTTGCGTTTACTCCACATCCCAACCAAAAGCGATTTAGATGTCGAGGTGACAGAGATCATCAGATTGATTTGTACGCTTCCAAGTAGCGTTAATATTCGGCTCAATGCTTTTCAACACCATGGTGTGATAGGAGACGCATTGGAATGGGAAAAGTGTTCAGAGCAAGAGATGAAGAGATTCTACGAGTTAATTGCGCCTCATATCTCGCAAAACATAGCTTTGCCAACGGTCTATACCTAGCGATTTATACCTAATCATCTATCCACTGATTATAAAGCCAGTTAAGCGCAGGGTCGTTCAAGCTGGCTTGATTCCAAACTAAGCTATATGCAACTTGGCCATAGTCAAATGGTAACGGCTTTTCAATCAGCCCTTTTGCTTGCAGTGAATGCCTTGCCCACGCTTTTGAACAGGTAAGAAGGTATTCACTATGGTGACAGAGCACGGCTGCTGCACCAAAGTCAGCGACAGAGATCACGACTTTTCTAGCGCCATGTTGTTGGGTTAAGTTTTGCTCGAAATAGGGTTCTGATAGGTCTTTATCTAATATCCCGATATGTTGATAACACAGATAAGAGTCAATGCTTAGGCTTTCGTTAGCTAAGGGATGGTCTGGATTCATCAAACACACCATTTCGTCGGCCAAAATCTGTTGCCACATAAGTTCACGGCTTCGTGTTGGGGGCTGACTGATATCGTGAGGTAACAGCATAAAATCGACCTGCCCACGATTGAGTGCGTCAAAACTCAGTTGTTCTTTGGCATACACGTTAATGCCTCTTGAAGCCGTTAAGGTTTGCGAGAGCTTTGCTATCTTTGGTGCAAAAAGCTCAAACGTACTTTCGCGCATCGACAGAGATATCTCACCGGTAAACTCGCTTGGCTCAAATTTTCCTTGGTGCAAAATACCATTCATGCCAGTTAGTATCTTATGAATATCTGGACCAATACTCTCTGCATAAGGTGTCGGAACGAGCTGCCCACCATCGCGATAAAAGAGGTCATCTTTCATTAACTCTCGAAGCTGCCCCAAGGTTTTACTCACACTAGAAGGTGTCACACAAAGAACACGAGCTGCTGAGGTTACGCTGTGGGTACTAAGCAAAACATGGAGAGCAGTCAGATGCTTTAAGCTAATGCGCGAAAGGGTGATGTAGTCCATAGTAATCAAATAGTTATTCCAGCGCTCTCTTTATAACCCTTATAGGTTGGAATTGGTAGAGGGATTATGTAGGTCGAATCAGAGAAAACAGCACAGTGCCAAATTAGCTAAAGTGCAGGTTGATGTCTAAACTTTAGTATGTGTCATCAGTGACTAGAGCATACTTTATGTCGGTAAAACACATTGCAAGCGTATCTAAGCAAAAAGGACTCGTCACCGTATTCTTTACTTTGGCCTCTGCCGTATTAATTGGATTTGTCGGGCTCGCTGTGGACACAGGTTTTGCCTACGGTAATTTTAGGCAAGCCCAAACAGCAGCCGATGCGGCTGCGTTATCCGCTGCGTTTGAAAAATACTATGGCCACTCTAGCGCCAATATCCAAAATTATGCTCTGTCAGAGGTAAAAGCGCACAACTTTGAAAATGGCGTCGATGGTGTCACGGTTACAGTCAATAATCCTCCCACATCTGGCTCTTATGCTGGTGATAGCGACTTTGTTGAAGTGGTTATTACTAAAGAAGTCCCAACTTTCTTTTTACGGTTTATTGGTTTCAATGATTTTGACTACTCTGTGAGAGCGGTAGCGAATGGCATTATTTCTTCCAGTGCTTGTGTTTATGCCTTGGGTGATGAGCATGAAAAAGCGTTTCATGTGTCTAGTGGGTCGACTTTAGATGCAAATTGCGGAGTCCATGCAAACTCAGAAGACAGTTCTGGGCTTTATGTCGATAGTGGTTCCACTCTAGAAGCGACTAGTGTTGACGTTGTTGGCGGGGCATATAAAAGCGGCAGTACCATTGACCCATCGGCTAATGAAAATGCGAGTCCAATTTCAGACCCATTAGGTACGCTTCCAGCCCCCACTTTTTCGTATGGCTCTTGTGATTATCAAGGCAACAGTAAAGGTGGTGGAATTTATGAACGCTACGAAATTGACTCTCAGAAAAGAACCATCAATCCAGGTGTCTATTGCGGCGGCCTCTTTATTAAAGGAGACGCTGAAGTAACGATGAACCCTGGAACCTACATCTTACAAGGCGGTGGATTAGTCGTTGATGGCAGCGACGCAGAGTTAACGGGAGATGGGGTGTTTATCTATAACACCTGTGCTAAGAAAGCATGTAGCAGCTACGGCAGCAGTTATGACGAAGAAGAATTTCATCCTCTTGATGTTAAGTCAGCAGGTACGTTGAATCTATCGGCTTGTAGCCAAGCGAGTAGCAGTAGCTGTGAAAGTGAAATAGACGATGCCTATGAAGATATCTTTTGGTACACCGACAGAGAAGCTCCAGACACATCCGGCCCGCAACAAGATCCTGTGAATAAGATAAACAGTAGTGCGACTGCTGATTTGGCAGGCATCCTCTATGTGGGCAACCAATACCTAGAAATATCGAGTAACAGTGATGTCAACGCGACCAATGGTGTGTTCATCACGAAATACATTCAAGTGGCTAGTGACTCGTCGCTTAATGTCACTCATGACAGTGCTGCGCCAGCCGGTTTGGGGAGCTCTGCTCCGTATGTTCGAATCACACTAGTGGAATAAAGGGGGGATGAAATGAAAAAGTTTAACACTGGGCTCATTTCTGTAGAGCTAACCATTTTAACGCCCCTAATCATGTTGATGCTTTATATCGCTGTCGATTTCGGTCGAGTAATGTCAGAGATTATCGTGACCAGCAGTTCAGCGAGTAGTGCCGCTGGTCATGGCTCGATCCACAGTGGAGAGTTCGACAGCCCAATCGATAGCGCGGGAATGTTAGCGATAGCGCAGAAAGATGCGGAAGGCCTTTCCATAAATGAAAATGAAGTAGGGGCGGTGAGTGTCACGACCGAGAGAGTTTGCCGATGTTATGACCCAAATGGCGGAGCCTTAGTCGAACCAACAACCAGTGCGTGTGCGACAAATTGTAGTGACCAGAAAGAGGTATATATCCAGACGACGGTGACCCGAAACTTTAATACGCTGAGTGGCCATGAGGCTATGCCGAACTTGATGACATTAAACAGTTCAGCGAGGTATCGAGTGGAATGATGAAACAGACGTTGTTAACTGTCAGTAGGCAGAAAGGTCTCACTATTGTTGAATTCACGATAGTCGCCGTGTTTTTTATGTTTATGATCTTCGCAATTATCGAGGGTTCTCGGTACGTCTATTCAAATGGGGCGCTGTCACATGTTGCTAGAGAAGGGGCGAGATACGCTGCTGTTCGAGGTAGTCAGGCCACCATTGATACCGCGCGAGCAAGCGATGCGCCCGCAACATCAACGTCTGTCGCTAACTATGTGGCGAGTCGTTCTCCTTTGAATGGTGTGACAACATCTGTAGTCTGGACGCCAAATAACACGCCGGGAAGCCAAGTCACAGTGACGGTCAGCTATACATTTAACTCGTTCATTACGCTATTCAATAGTGTAACCCTAACGAGTACAGCGACTAGCATCATCTACTTTTAATAAAAAAAGCGCGATTCAATCAGTGAATTCGCGCTTTCTAGTTATTGATATATCACATCACTTTCTAAATGAAGCAATGTTAGTCAATAAGGCCGTACTCTTTGCTTAGAACGTCGATGATCTCTTGTTTCGGGTTCGAGCTTAAGTTGATTGGCTGGCCAGTGATTTTTTCTGCAATACCAATATAAGTACGAGAGATATTCTGAAGTGCTTCTAATGGCAATGCGTTATCGCGAGCCAGTGCTTCACGTTCTTCCATACGTTCTTTATTAAGAAGAATATCTGGGTCAGGGAAGTGGTTAAGTAGGAACTGGCGGAAACCTTCTTTTGAATTCTCGACGATATTGCCCGCGTTGTACTCTTCTTCATCCCAAATACGAGATGAGTCTGGCGTACCGACTTCATCCATATAGATTAGCTTCTCGTTACCTGCTGCGTCGTGAACGTAACCAAACTCAAATTTAGTGTCGACGAAGATTTGATCGATCTCTGCAAGAGCATTACTGATTACAACAAAGCCTTCACGTAGCAGTTTTTCGTATTGAGCGATATCTTCAGCTTTTGAGAAGTTAAATGCTGCAAAGTTTTCTTCAATGTTTTGGCGAGTGATATTCACATCATCCGCTTCAGGAACGCCAGGAATACCTTTCAAGATACCTTTAGTCGAAGGCGTCATGAGCAGTTCAGGTAGCGCTTTGTCTTTCTCTAACCCTTCTGGCAATTGAATACCACAGAATTCGCGTTCGCCTTTGTCGTATGCGCGCCACATTGAGCCTGTGATGTATTGACGGCAAATCGCTTCGATCATGATTGGCTTCGCTTTCTGCACGATCCAAACGAATGGGTGGGGGATATCAAGAATGTGGCTGTCTGCTAAGCCGTTATCTTTGAATAACTTAAACCAGTGGTTTGAGATAGCGTTAAGTGCAGCACCTTTGCCCGGTACACCTTTTAAACCACCTTCAGCGTGCCAGATACAGTCAAATGCTGAAATACGGTCACTGATAACCATAATGGCTAGCGGAGCGTCTGGAGCGACGTCATAGCCTTTCTCTTTGATTAGACGTTTGCTGTCTTCTTCTGTTAACCAATATACAGAGCGTACTTTACCACTGTGTACGGGCTTATCAGTACGAATTGGAAGATCATCATTTACGGCAAGAACTTGGTCAGCGAGACTCATCTAGACATTCCTATCTTTAACAAGGTGGAAAATTATCATTGGATAATTGATTTGAAAGGCATGATACCAGAACTATTTTAGGTCGCCAGAGAAAAAGCAAACGTTTGCTTAATTTTTCATTAAGTAAAGTGTAAAGGGCTTAGTTAAAGGAGGTTTAAAACAAAAATGCCCCTGTCGATAGGGGCAAAAAGGCAGTGTATGTTGTTGTCGGTATTAGTGGAATTGAGTCACTTTCCCTTCAACAAAGAAGACTTCGCATTGCAGTTGTTGCGCAAGACTCTGTAGCAAACTTTGCTCAACAGCAGGAATATGGTTCGAAGCAACAACAGCACTTGCGTTACCTGATTGAATGGCTTTTTTTACAATCTCAAATTCTGACTGAGTATGAGAAGGTTTCATCTGAATGATTTTTTTACAGCTAATGTGAGAGGCAGCAAACTGATCGTAGTCAGGGCGAGGGCAGTTTGCAGTAAATAAGATCCATTGGCTTTGTCCCGAAAGACCCGCTAGTCGGTTTAATGTAGACGAATCAATGTTCATTGGCTGAGTCTGTTGAGCAAGAACATTAAACTTAGAATATGTGCGAGCTGAGTTGTTTGCCTGAATCATAATAACTGTCCCTTTGTACATGCTGTATGTCTATACAGTAGTTATTTTCGTGAGATTAGGCAAGCGTTATTTGTGTAAAATTTCGGCATGAATCTGGGTTTTGATAATGAAATTTTCATTAAAGTATTGATATTAAAGGTTTAATTGGTTTTATGAATTTTGTATTTGTTTGTGAGGCGTGATGAGAAATGTGAGATGGAGCAGAGGTGGACATACAGTGTCATACAGTAGGGCTGTATATGGCTGAGTAAGGTGTCCATATGTTGAAGGATTAGTCAGCTTAAACTAAAAAGCCCAAAGCATGGTGCTTTGGGCAATAAATCTAGAGCGTCAGAAAGAGAAGATTATTCAACCAACTCATAAGTCGCTTCCATCTCTTCAGGAGCAATGCCATATTCATAGTTAGCTAGGTAACCGTCTTTGTACACCTTCATCCCATCATCGCTCCAGCTCACTTTAATTGTTGCTGTTTGACCATCTTCGCTTCCCATCAGCTTGAGCATATCTGAGTCGATTTTGATCGCTTTAATGGTTTTAATGCGTTTGAAAGATTGAAACTCAGTTGAATCAGGTAGCTGACCATAGGTATCCACCCATTTTGTCTTAGGTACTAGCCATTGATTGTAAACATCATCAACAATAGGTGTCTCTTTACTTGCAATGACAACATCCTTGCTGACAAGGTTACGTGTTTCCACGCTGTAGCCACCTTTACCGTCAGAAACATAGGTAGGGAACTCTGAACCAATTTCTTTTTCCGTTGGTAAACGCCCAAGTGTTTTGGCCTTTTTAACGAATATTTGCGCGTTTTCAAACTTATCCATAATTTCAGGGATCTTTTGAAATTCAACTGGAGCCGCGAATAGACCGTTTGAAAAAGTAAGAAGAGTGGCAGCGAATGCAATTTTTAGATGTTTCATAATCATTTCTTTAGTGCAGTACATATTATATTTAGAATAACATACTGAATATGTGGCTTGAAGTCGTATATAGCGCTTTATTCCAAATGAAAGGCGTGCTCTAAAGGTGTAAATCAGAGAAAACGTTCTGGAAAGTCGCTAAAAATGCCATCAAGACCGCTTAGGTGCTTCAGCGCATTTGGATTGTTCACGGTATAACACCAGACTTGGTAATCATGCTCTTTTAGATAGCGTATGTGACTTTTTGTGACCCAACGATAGTTCAAGTTACATCCAAAAGCCGAGACCTCCTTTAATAGTCTTTTATCTGATGGTTTGAGCCGTTCAGAAAGCACCGCTAATCGATGGTGAGGGAGCTGTTGATGAAGGTGTCTAATAATTTGGTGATTAAAGCTTGATAGCAAAATATGGTCTGATGGAAAGCTCGACTTATCTAAATAGCGTTTGAGTATCTGACAAACGCGCTCGGCGTCATGTCGGTCAATCTTTACCTCTAGATTAACCTTTAGTTTTGCTTTTTCGGCGAAAGCAAGTAACTCATCAAGCGTCAATATTGATTGGTGGGCAAAATCTTCAGAAAACCAAGAACCAAAATCGAGATGTTTAAGTGTCTCTAAGGTCTGTTCGTCCACTCGACCTTTGCCGTTACTGCAACGGTTCACAGTATGGTCATGGCAGATAACAAGCTCTTCATCGAGTGTCGGTTGCACGTCAACTTCTACCCACTCTAAACCTAGCTTGGCCGCTTCAGCGATACTTACGAGCGTATTTTCTGGGAAGCGTCCCGCGACACCTCTATGTCCTACAACTAACATTACTAACTCACTCTATTTTAACTCTTGAGTAGAGTACTCTTTATCTGTCTCAATGAGTAGAGAATAGATGGCTATTGAACTTTGATTCTGACACTATCCATGAATAAAAAACACGATAACAATTCCAAAGAGAAAACATTTTGAACGCTGAAAATAGAGCGGCTTGGATATTAGTCGCAACCACGGGGCTGGCCGGTTTAGGTTGGATCTTTTCGAAAGAAGCGATTCAAGGTCTACCGCCGTTCGGATTTGTTGGCCTGAGGTTTCTTGTGGCCTCAATGTGCCTACTGCCATTGTGCTTTAAACAAATTCGTCAACTGACATTACCGCTTTTCTACCAAGCTTTAGGTGGTGGCTTAATTCTAACTTTCGCTCTTTTGAGTTGGGTCTATGCGATTTCGATAAGTGAAACGTTAGGTGAGGGAGCTTTTATCGTCAGCCTTTCGATGATCATCGTGCCTATTATTGCTTGGTTGCTGTTTAAGGAGCGTCCTAAACGAGCGTTCTGGTTATCCATGCCTATCGCTGTCTCAGGTTTAGCGATGCTCTCATTAACCGATGGGTGGAATAGCTCAACTGGGCAGATTTGGTTCTTAGCGAATGCCTGTTTATTGGCTTTGCACTTTAACGTCAATAGCAAGTTAGCTCAGAAAATTCCGGTATTACTGCTTACCGCGATTCAACTTTTCGTTACGGGTGTTGTCTCTTTAGGCGCATCCCTAATGTTTGAAACTTTCCCTGAGCAAATCGAAAGCTCTATATGGGGCTGGTTTGCGGCCAGCGCGCTACTGGCGACCAGTTTACGTTACGTCATGCAAACATTAGGGCAAAAGGGAAGTAACCCAGGCAACGCGGCATTGATCATGTTGTTGGAGCCAATTTGGACAGTGATCCTCAGCATGGCTTGGTATGGCGAACAGCTTTCACGAAACAAGCTCATGGGGTGCTCTCTGATATTAATTGCACTGATTTTGTATCGTACCGATGGTCGATTCTTGAGATTGAAGAGATAGCCGCAATTTGAGTTCAATAGACCAGTTTGATGTAACGCAAGTTCACGTTAGTTAATTGAAGGAAGAGTGAAGATTGCGTTGCCTAACTAGATTCTTAAGATTAGAATGCGAACCTTTTTCAATTGTACTGTTATTCTCATGTCGCGAATTTTAGTTGTCGATGATGATATCGAGCTTTGTGAACTGCTTACTGATGTATTAGTTGCCGAAGGTTATGAAGTAGAAAGTGTCCACTGCGGTGAATCTGCCCTCAAGTTTATTGAGAAGAAGCCGGTAGATTTGGTACTGCTTGATGTGATGTTACCAAAGCTAAATGGTATGCAGGTTGCACGTAAGATCTGTCAACGATTTGCCACGCCGATACTCATGCTGACGGCTTTAAATGATGAAGCGTCGATGCTAGATGGTTATCAATCGGGCGCTGATCAATATATTGGTAAGCCTTTTAAGGTGCCCGAGCTTCTTACTCGGATTAAAGCAATTTTTCGCCGAGTAGGGCTAGAGAAACAGCGTCAATCATTCAGTTATGAAGACCAAGGTATTGAGGCGCAGATTCCAACACTACCATTAACGGGGACGGAATCTGACCTACTTAACTACTTGGTAAGCCATGAGAGTTTGGTTATTTCGAAAGCGGAATTGCAAATAGAAGTGCTGAAGAAAGAGCTCAGCCCATTCGACCGCAACTTGGACATGCATATCAGTAACTTGCGCCGTAAGTTTATTGAAGCGGGCATGTCGAAACAGCACATTAAAACGGTACGTGGGCAAGGGTACAGCTTTGTCGGCAGTGTGAGTCGATAAGCGATGATCTCACTGCGTTGTCCTCAAAGTATTGCCAAACGAAAAGACACCCTGTTTTTTCAACTGCTCAGCTATATGTCAGCGGTCATTATCAGTATCGTAGTATTGCAAGCGTTGGCTGAGCAGGCCTTGGTGCGAACTGTATTAACAGTACCAGACGAAATCAAAAGAGACATCGAAAGCTTCGCTCAGCAAGCTGACGTATTGATTGAAGATGGCGATATGGACGAACTTGCGGATTGGGCAAACGCGCAGCCGTATTATCTGTTTGTCCTCAATGCTGAGAACAAACCCATTACACACCGCAAGATGCATCCACACTTTGAGTTTAAACTACGATTTCTCAGAGAGTTGTATGGACCCCTTGGAGATAAAGTCAGCCGCCCGCTGATTGGTGTACACCTATCTGAGGGGAATACCCTAGTGGTTCAACTTCCTCATGAAAAACACCCAGCTCACCAATTCATTATTTACTTTGCGATCATCAAAGTCGTGATTGTGGTTGTGACGTTGGTGCTCTTCTCATTGATTTTCGCCCGTAAACTGCAAAACCCTCTCGACCGTCTTCGGGAAGCAAGTCATCGCCTGGCTTCTGGTGATTTTAATGTCAACGTTGTGGCCGCACTCAACTCTAAAACCAAAGAGTTTAATGATCTTGCCCATGACTTTGATGAGATGACGAGAGAGATCCACGCGCTAGCAGAAAGACAACGTCGTTTGATACGAGATGTTTCACACGAACTTCGTACTCCGTTAGCGAGGCAAAACCTTGCGCTGCATTTACTGCGCTCAAAAGCCAGTGACGTGACACTTCCATTAGTCGATAGGCTAGACCGAGAGGTGGACAAGATGGATGAACTAGTGGGTGAGATCTTAGAGTTCAGCCGCTTAGAAAACTCAAGGTATGAATCGAAATATAAGCCAATTTGCTTAGAGAGTGTGGTCTCTAATCAGGTTGAGCAAAGTAAGTTTCAGCTGGGCGTAAACCAAACTATTTCGATTAATGTTAGCAATGATGTACCAATGATACATACCGATGAAAAGTTGGTATTACGCTGTCTAAATAACTTAATCCTAAATGCGATAAAGTATGCGGGTGAAAACGCCAAGATTGATGTCTCACTCTATACATTGTTTGACAACGGTAAGGAGTGGGTAGGGATTGATGTGAGCGATAATGGCCCTGGAATCCCTGAAGATATGCTCAATGAAATATTCCGACCTTTTACTCGATTAGAGTCTGCTCGGGATAAACAATCTGGTGGATATGGCTTGGGACTGGCTATCGTTAAAGAAGCTATCGGATTGCTGAAAGGCCAAGTACGTGCAAGTAACCAAATATCAGGTGGGCTAAGAGTCCATATAAACCTTCCTACTAAGACGCAGCTCTCATACCAATCAGAATAAACATCTGGACATTCTTACTTGCTAAAATCGCTGATAGCTTCGTTATAGATTTTGTAGGTAGATCAACTAGCTAGCTGCAATCTATGCCTTGCTCTAAGCGATTTTTTCTGCGCAATTATCTGATCAGATTTTTATTACGTTTGGTATATGCCGCATTTTTTTGTTTCAGAGAAAGCTTTACAAAAATTTACGAATGCAAAGAATGTAAATTTCAATGCAAATGATACTGATTATCAATTATATTCCGTTTCGTTCTAAATAACTACGCAGAGCGTATCAGCCTGCATATAAAGAAACGGAGACATTTATGTTCACTAAGAGTCAGCTAGCACTAGTTATTGGTGCTGTATTAACGACTCCAGCAGTGGTTGCTGAGACATTACAAACAGACGAACACATGGTTGTTGAAGGGCGTGACTATGGCTACAAAGCCGACACGAACTCGACAGCAATGCGTATGGAAGCAACTCAGCTAGAAACCCCTGGACAGGTTGCTATCATCGATGAGCAAATTATCGATGAACAACGTGCTAGCACTCTTGGTGATGTATTAAAGAACGATGCGAGCGTGAGCGCGGGTGGCACTAGCCGTAACCGTGAGCGTTTCTCGCTACGTGGCTTTGAAGTTCAAAGCTCTTCAGGGTTCCTACGTGACGGTCACCAGCATTGGTCACACTACCGTCAGCCTGTTGAACTGTTGGAACGTGTTGAAGTCGTAAAAGGTCCTTCGGGCCTGCTATACGGTGTGTCTGCGCCAGGCGGCCTTATCAACATGGTAACGAAAAAGCCAACTTACGATACGCAAGTTAATGTAAGCCAAGATATCGGCTCTGATGATCATTCACGCACTATGGTAGACGTGAGTGGTGCTCTGAACGATGACGAAACACTGCGCGCAAGAACGATCATCTCTAAAGAAAGCTACAGTGATTGGCGTTCATACGGTGATGGTTCTAAGCCACAAACAGAGCGCCTTGTTGCTGGCCTGTTTGTTGACTACGACATCAATGAAGACGTTACCGTTTCTGTTCACTACGACAAAACTAACGATAAAGGTAGCGTAGATTCAGGTGCGCTATACACCTTGGATGGCCAGTTAGTTGGCAATAAAGAGCACATTTGGGATGCACAGTGGTCGCAAATTGAGAACGACGTAGAAAACGTAGGCATTAATGTAAATGCAAACCTAACAGACGTATGGTCACTAACTACCGGCTTCAACTACCAAGATTTCGAACGTAATGACGTAGAAAGCTTCCCAGGTTTTGCTAATGTAAATCCTGACGGTTCAGGGCTTGTTGAACATGGTGGCAGCAACCGTAACGACAAATGGCGTTTCAGAACGGCTTATGTTGATTTAGGTGCAAACACTGAACTGGCTGGCATGGAACACCGTTTCCTAATTGGTGCGAACTGGTTAGGCTACAGCTACGATCGTTTCGAAAACAGCTTTACTGACCAAAACGTTGCCGCGGGCGATACGGTAGGGGTTCCAGTTTACGATACCACTTCAGACCCACGTATTTCACACAGTTCGTACAACACTTGGGGCTTCTATGCGCAAGACCTTGTAACGCTGACTGAGCAGTGGCAAGTTCTAGCAGGTCTACGTTTCGACCGTAAGGTACAAGATGGTGTGGCAGAAGAGAATGTAGCGCCGAAGCTTGGTGTTATCTTCCACCCAACAGAAAACGGCAGCATCTATGCGTCTTACTCTGAAAGCTTCGAACCTCTAGGTGAAGTCGCGAGCAGCAGAAGCCGTACTTACCTAAACGAAGGCGAGCTGCTAGACGCAGCGGTAGGTAAATCTTACGAACTGGGCACGAAATGGGAACTGTTAGACAATCGTCTATTTGTGTCTGGTGCTGTATTCGACATTACTCAAGAGAATATCGAACTTGATGTAGAAGATAGCGCGACAGGTGATTATGTAGTGACTCAAGGTGGTCAACAAGAACACCGCGGTGCAGAGCTTGCAGCACAGGGCTTCATTACTGAAAAGCTATCGCTTTCTGGTAGTGCAATGTACCTAGACGCAGAGATCACAAACCACGAAACATATGCAGGTAATCGCCCTGTTGATGTACCAGAGTTTGCGGCAAGCGTTTGGTCTACTTATGCAGCGACCAACGAAGTAGATGTGAATCTAGGTGTCATTTACGAAGGTTCTCGTTACGGTGACGAAGCGAACACTTTCAAGAAAGATGCATACACACGAGTGGATGCAGGCCTTGCTTACACTTACAAGTACGATGCAGATCTAGATATGGTTGCACGCCTGACAGTTGAAAACCTGTTTGATACTGATTACCTAGCAGGTGGTGGTTCAACATCAAGCAAGCACCAGTACGCTGAAGACGTAGTCATTGGTGAAGGCCGTAACTACATGGCAACGCTACAAATTAAGTACTAATCGATTTTAATATTCGAATTGGTACTAGAAATAGAATAGGGAAAGGCTTAGCCTTTCCCTATTTTGTATAAATTGTAAGTCCGATTGCAATTTTGTGGATTGCGGATAATATTACGGCACTGAAAACGAGATTGTTTCTCAATTGCATCTTTATCACGAAGAACTTTAAACGTTATGAATATAGTTAAGTCCAGTTTGGCACTGGTATTAGCCACCGCAAGCGTCAATGCTGTGGCCTCAGATTTGGATTCTGCGCAGAACATACAAAGCAAAACCAACGCGGCGTCTGCCTCTAGCCAAAAGCGTATTGATAGTAGTGCTGAAAAATCACTGACATTGAAAGCGGAAATCGAACAGCTTCAAGAAGAAGTGAAAAACTTGACCGTGTATCAAAATCACCTCACAGCGCTTGTGGCAAGTCAGCAGCAGGAAGTGGATAGCCTTAATAATCAAATCGACACCATCAAGTCGACTCGTCAAGGTATTGTACCTTTGATGTATCAAATGATTGACGGCTTGTCGGTATTAGTCGCTGAAGATGCACCAATCAAACGTGAACAGCGCGTAGAGCGCATCGCCAAGTTGGAACGAATGATGACGCGTGCTGATGTCAGTGATGCTGAGAAATATCGTCGAATCCTAGAGGCTTACCAAATTGAACTCGACTACGGCACTAAGCTGGGCTTATACCAAGGCCAAATCGATGTTGCTGGTGAAACATTAGAAACAGACATCCTCTATTTGGGCAGGCTTTCTTTAGTTGCGCGCAGCTTAAATGGCACTAAGTTTTGGACTTGGAACAAAGCAGACGATCAATGGGTAGGCGTGGACTCTTCATTGAAGTCAGAACTTGATAAAGCGTTTAGCATTGCGGCTAAACAGACAGCACCAAGCTTAATTACTCTTCCTGTCTCGTTAACTCTAGCGGAGGCGAAATAATGAAACAAACTATTATTACTTCGCTTATTGGTGTGTTGGCTGTCTCATTCAATGTGACTGCTTCTGATATGGTTTCTAATGCAAAAAGTGAAGCCAAGACCCAACAGCAGCACAATATTCAGCGTGAGTCTGGTTTCAAACAGACCGAGCAGGAACTCAATGCTCTAAAAGCGAAGCTAACCCAGCAACGTGAAACACTTCAGACGCAAAACGATCAACTTGCCGCGCAGTTCTCTCAAAACGAAAATGAACTTGCTCAGTTAGAAGAAAAACTACGCCTAGAAACAGGCAGTTTAGGTGAAGTGTTTGGTGTTGTTCGCCAAAATGCAAAAGAATTACAATCTGAGCTGAATACTTCAGTGACGGGAGCTAACGCGCAGTCACACACTCAAATTGTTGAAGATATTGTTGCAGCCACAGAACTTCCTTCTATGCCACAACTTACTGGCCTTTGGAAAGCGTTAGAAGAGCAAATCCAGGCGTCTGGAAGTGTTGAACGCTCTACTGTCAGCTTCGTCAATGGTGAAGGTAAAAAGCAAGAGGTAGACGCTCTTAGATTAGGCTCTTTCGGCCTTATTGGTGAGCAAGGCTATTACGCTTGGAATGGCGCGAAACAAGAAGCCAAAGCTTACGTTAAGCAGCCGGAACAAGGGCCAACCTTGAATACCGCTTCGACATTAGAAAACGGACAACCCGCTAATCTTGTTGTTGACCCATCTCGTGGAATCATGCTTGAGCAATTGGCGTTAACTCCAAGCCTAATGGATCGCTTACAAGCTGGTGGAGTCGTTGGCAAAGTTATTCTTGGTTTACTCGCCATTGGTTTGATCATTGCGCTTGTGCGTGGTGCAAGTCTGTTTATCGCGCGTCAGAAGATTCGTGCTCAATTGAAAACACCAGAGCAACCAACAAACAACCCATTAGGTCGCGTTCTAGCGGTGTACGACGCAGAGAAAAAACAGACCGTTGAAGCACTTGAGCTTCGTCTGTTAGAAGCTGTTGTCGATGAGCAAGCGAGTCTAGAAAAAGGTTTGTCGATGCTCAAACTGCTTGCAGCATTGGCGCCTATGCTGGGCTTACTCGGTACAGTAACGGGCATGATCGAAACGTTCCAAGTGATCACGCAGTTTGGTAACGGCGACCCTAAAGTGATGGCAGGAGGTATTTCTATGGCGCTTGTGACCACTGTACTCGGTTTGATCGCAGCGATGCCATTACTACTGGCTCACAACATTTTAAGTTCTCAGGCAGAAGCGATTCGCAATATTCTTGAGAAGCAGGGAATTGCATTGGTAGCTGAGCAGGCTGAACAATCAATGCAGGTTGAAGGTCAGACGCTAGGGAATGCAGCGTAATGGATGCACTATTCACACTGCTTCCTGAAGTTCTAGTATCCAGTAATTGGATGCTAGCACTTCGAGACTTTATGCAGCAGGGTGGCCAGGTACTCTGGTGGCTATTAGCCGTTGTGATTCTCTGTTGGTTGCTCATTATTGAGCGTGTTGTATTTCTTTGGGTGCAATATCCAAAGCAGAGAAAAGAATGGATTGCAGCTTGGCATCAACGTTCAGAACAGCACTCTTGGTACGCTCGTTCAATCAGAGAAGGTTGGTTGGCGCAGGCCCATCAATCACTCAACCAGAACCTCAATATTATCAAAGTATTGGTCGCGATATGCCCAATGCTCGGTTTACTCGGTACGGTTACGGGTATGATCTCAGTGTTTGATGTCATGGCGAACCAAGGTAGTAGTAATCCGAAGCTCATGGCATCGGGGATCTCTCTGGCGACGTTACCTACGATGGCTGGAATGGTTGCAGCACTGACTGGCATGTTCTTCCATGCGCGCTTAGTTAAAGTCTGTCATAGACAAGAAATCAAATTAGAAAAATCTTTAAGGAGTCAGCGATGAGACTCGGCAGACGTCAATCAAAGCAAGATGAGGCACAGGTCGATCTTACCTCGATGCTCGATATCGTTTTTATCATGTTGATCTTTTTCATCGTAACGAGCTCATTTGTTCGAGAGTCGGGTGTCGAAGTGAATCGTCCAACAGCATCGAATGTAGTGAGTCAAAAAGAAGCGGGCATCTTTGTTGCTATCACCTCTGCGAACGATATCTATATCGACAAACGCGTTGTTGATGTCGAACGTGTTCAAGCGACATTGGAGCACCTATTATTAGATAAGCCAGATGCATCCTTGGTGATTCAAGCGGATGAACACGCATACAGTGGAACCGTTGTTAAGGTGATGGATGCCGCGAAAGGGGCGGGTGTTCAAAACATCGCATTGGCGGCGGAGAAGATATAGTGGGGCGGCTATTTATCGCAGCGCCTATTGCACTGTGTTGCGCTTTCGCAATATTTAGCTTTATGGCGTGGATGGTCGATAGTGGCCATCGCCGAGCACCAGAGCAAAGTGAATCTCTAAGCTTCAATATGGTTATGGTGGAAAACGAACAAGATGTTCAAAGGCGCCAGCGCAGTGTACCTGAGCAACCGAAAGCGCCAGAAGTACCCGAGCAGATGCCAACGTCTCAAGCGAATACTAAACTTACGCAAATTTCGCCAGTGACTCAGCCTTCGTTGGGCTTGAATACGGCCATCGATGGCTTGGCAATCAGCGCACCTACATTTGGTGACTTTGGTGTTAATCAGCAAGCGATGCCGCTTTATCGTGTTGAACCAAAATACCCAGCAAAAGCACTGAAACGGGGCGCAGAAGGGTATGTTGTGATGAGCTTTACGATTGATCCAACCGGTAAACCTGTCGACATTGAAGTTCTTGAAGCCAACCCGAGACGCATGTTTGAGCGTGAAGCGGTCAGAGCGCTTAAAAAGTGGAAGTACCAACCGAAAGTGGTTGATGGTGGTTCTATCTCTCAAATTGGGCAGACGGTCAGATTGGAGTTTAAATTAGCAAAATGATGAAACGCATCGTAGCTACAGTGCTGTTGCTTGCTTCAGCTACTTCTATTGGACAGGAGCTGAGCCAATACACAGCGACACGAGTTCAAAAAGCGCATCAATTAGCGCAAGAAGAGCAGGTGAAGCAAGCTATTACAATGTTGAGCGAGATTGATACCTCGCGAGCGTATGACCAAGCTTTTGTTGCGCGCATGCTAGGTGTCTTTTACTGGCAAGATGGTAAGACAAAACCAGCGATTAAACACTTGAGTAAAGCGGTTGAAAGTGGCTTGTTGCAAGATGAGCAAGCTTGGATTACTGAGCGTATGCTTGCGGATCTTTATCTCAATGAACAAGAGTTTAATAATGCGCTACAACACTACTATCAGCTATTAGAGTCACCACCAGAGTCGCAAAAAACAGATGACTTATGGCTTCGTATTGCTCAATCCCATTACCAAATGGCACAGTGGAAGAAAGTGATTCCTGCTGCGGATATGTATCTAAAGCTTGTCTCCGATGACCGCCTTCAACCACTATCTTTAAAGCTTGGCGCTCAACTTCAGTTAGAACAATGGAAGAGTGCTATTCCGACCTTAGAGCAGCTAATTGTACTTCAGCCAGATAAAGTCAACTGGTGGAGGCAGCTTGTTGGGCTTCAGTTGAGAGTAAAAGATGAGCGAGCAGCATTGGATACTTTATCTCTTGCAAAGCTGAATGGTTTACCGCTTGAACAAAGTGATTTACGAATGTTGGCTCAGCTTTATGCCAAGCGAGGTATTCCTGAGCGAGCTGCCGCAGAGATAAGCCAACTGGAAGGTGCTGATAGTGACCTTCAGTTATTGTCAGAGCAAGCGACCTACTGGCAAGTCGCGAAAGAGTGGGATAAAGCGCTTGAAGTATGGAAGATAGCGGCAAAGCGTGACTCCAAATATCAATGGAATGTCGCCCAGTTGATGGTGCAGCAGGGTCACTACAAAGAAGCGCTCCCTGTTTTAGATAAAGTGAACGGACGCTCTGCAGACGTCGCGTTAGCTAAAACTCGGGCATTGTATAAGTTAGATCGCCTTGAATCGGCGCTAATTGAAGCAAAAAAAGCAGACAATACCGAGCCATCAAGGCAAGCCAAGAGCTGGATAAAATACCTGACACAACTTCGACAAGCGAAACAGCAGTCTGAAGGATAAATAACAAGAGGGAGGCATTACGCCTCCCTCTTGTTATTATTCAACTACTTAACGTTAGAGCATACAAATTCAGCGCGCCAAAGTAGTGTTTTCGATGAAGTCATGCTGCTCAACAGCTCTTGTCCCGACATTTGTGGGAACGCGTGTAGCACAGTTACATCTTCGCTTTCACTCGATGTTTGATACGCTCGTACATGAGTGAAAGTACTTGATAAGTTGTTGTTCAGCAAAGCCTTAGATAAACAAATTCCAAAAACGTCCCGTTTCATAGCCTTTCCTTTTTAAACATAGGCCAGTATGTTCGCATGTAATTATTTTGTTAATACTTGGTGCCTGTTTTAAACGTCACTGCATTCTCAATGCGCTCAATAATTATACAAAATAAACGGCAATCTAGTTCAAAAATTAACCTAAATTTGATGTGATCTAAATCAACTATTCCACTGCTTTTATATCTAAAATCCTACAAAACTATAAAACCAACGACCTTAGTGATAAAAAACGGTGACCTAATAACCAATCGAAATATTTTAATTTTGTAAACTTCACAGTTCGAAGGTTCTCACTTCGGAGAATTGTTGCTCAGATGTTATCTTGAATCAGTTCAAGGAGAGGTTATGAAGTGGAGCAGTATCAGCTTTCGCAAACGAATGCTGATTATCATGACATTGTCGGGTCTGATCGAGCTGTTGCTACTCGTCGCAGCGGGCTTTGTCTATGTGAAATACGCCCAAGAAGATGAGATGGGCCGCAAAGCACTCGGTGTGGCTTCCTTCCTAGCTAAATCTCCTTATGTGATCGAGATGATCGAGAGTGGCGTAGATCAGCAAAGTCAGCAGCGTTATCGAAACCTCACCACCTTGATTGGTGCCGCCTTTATTGTGATTGGAGACGAACAAGGCATAAGGCTAGTTCACCCCCTAGATGAACGTATCGGTAAACCGATGAAAGGCGGGGACAACCAACGAGCCTTAGTGGATGGTGAAGCGTATATCTCAGTCGCGAAAGGTTCTCTCGGCTATTCAGTACGCGGTAAAGCGGCGGTATTCAACCAAAAAGGTGAAATCATCGGTGTGGTGTCGGTCGGGTATCTCATTGATCGCTTACAAGATCGTATCGAACCGTTTCTAATCTATCTGATTATTATGGCGTTACTCGTGGTTGCGGCTAATGCTGTGGTTTCAAGTTATGCCTCTCGTAAGTTCCAACGTGCATTATTAGGCTTTGAGCCAGAAGAAATAGGTCGTCTTTATGTCGAGCTAGATGTGACGTTAGAGACCTTAAAAGAAGGGATAATTTCAATTGATGATACGGGTAAACTTCGCTCTATCAATAAAAGTGCTTGTCAGATTCTTGGGCTTGTTAAAAGTGAATCAGTTGGTCGCCTGCTAAGTGAGGTACTCCCTGATAGCGATTTACAGTCTGTACTGACAACGGCTAGAACCGACCATGATATTAACTTGTACCTCAATGGTAAGCGTTTGATTGCTAACCGTAGCCCTATCATTGTTGAAGGTAAAGTGGTGGGGGCGGTATCAAGCTTCCGTTTAAGAGATGATCTCACTGAACTTACTGAACAACTGGCAAAAACGAAAGAGTACGCAGAGATGCTTCGCTCCCAAACGCATGAGCATAGAAATAAGCTCAATACCATCAGTGGTATGGTGCAAATGGGTGAACTTGAAGCGGTACAATACCTTATAGGGCAGGAGACAGCGCACTATCAAGCTTTGATAGAATTCTTACGAGAGACGATTAAAGAGCCGCTCATTGCTGGAATGCTGCTTGGAAAAACGGAGCGAGCTCGAGAGTTAGGGCTTCAATTAGTGGTTGAAGAAGGTTCACGCCTTGAACCGCTTCCTGAGCGAGTCAATCCTGAAGATTTGGTCACTATTCTGGGTAACTTGATTGACAATGCGTTTGACTCGACTCGAGAGGCGATCACGAACGATCCGTTACTCTCACCGCACAGGCGAAAGGTTGAAGTCTCGATCAGTGACTTTGGCAACGAAATCATTCTCGAAGTGGATGATCAAGGCTGTGGCTTGCCTGAACATATCAGCGCCGAGTCTCTCGTAAAGCGTGGAGTATCGAGCAAAGACACATCGACGCGCGGTGTCGGTCTGCACTTAATTAATGAGTTGGCGATCCGCTATCATGGCGAGTTAGAAATGGTAAACAACAAGGAGTATGGAGCAAGGATGACGGTTTACTTACCTAAGGAAGAGTTGCGATGAGTAGTGATACTCGAGTAATGATCATCGAAGATGACTTGGCGATTGCTCAACTGCACCAACGTTATCTTGAACAGATTGGTGGCTATGAGGTGATAGGTATCGCCACAACTAAGCTTGAGGCGAGTATGCAGCTTGATGTGCTCAATCCGGATTTAGTTTTACTTGATGTTTATCTTCCTGACGGCACTGGGCTAGAAATCTTACATGATCTCAGAAGCAATAACTTGAGTTGTGATGTTATTTTGATCACTGCCGCGAGGGATGTTGAAACCCTTCAGCAAGCAATGCGCGGTGGCGTTGTAGACTACCTACTCAAACCCGTTGTTTTTTCTCGTCTGGAAGCGTCCCTTAAAAAATACGTCGAACAGACAAGAGAACTGATCCATACCAACGACTTAGACCAAGGCATAGTTGATCGTATGCTTCAATCCTCTGTTGCTGCCAACAGCCCTAAAAACCGACTACCAAAGGGCATTGATGGCGTTACTTTGGATAAGATAAAAGGCCTATTTGAACATGCTACTTTACTCACTGCAGATGAAGCTGGTGAACAAATTGGAGCGAGTAGGACAACAGCTAGACGTTACCTTGAATATTTGATCAGTACAGGGGAGCTAGAAGCGGACTTGAACTACGGTTCAGTAGGCCGACCCGAGCGTACATACAAGCGTTCCAATCAATAGAAACTACGACTTTCGAGTGAGTTTCTAGACGATTGAGCAATCGACCTCTACATTAACTAATAGGCTCATAACTTATTCGCGAGAGGTCGTTTATGCGACTAATCACACTAGCATTGCTTGGTATAAACTTCGTTGCTTACTCAGCTCACAGTGAGCAACTAAAGGGCCTTAATTTTCTGACTGAGCAATATCCACCTTACAATTATGAGCAAGAAGGTGAGATCAAAGGTATTGCCGTAGAGCTTCTGCAAACCATTCAACTATACTCTTCAACGCCTGATACCCCTGTTTCCATTCAGGTACAGCCATGGCCAAGAGCCTATCGTACCGCGTTAATCAAACCCGACACTGTCTTATTTTCAACAACTCGTACTCCTTTGCGTGAAGAGATTTTTCAATGGGCGGGGCCAATCAGTAAAACGCGAATCGTTGTGCTCGCTAAGAAATCCAAAAACATCTCAATCTCCCATGCCCTGGAATTGGCTCAATATCGAATTGGTGTAATCAGGGATGACGTTGGAGAGCAGCTTTTACTTGAGGCTGGGGTCCCGCGAGATTCGATGGTCGAGAGCTCCATTCCAGATACCCTTGCTAAACAGTTTTTAAAAGATCGTATTGATTTATGGGCGTATGAAGAAAATGTCGCGAAATGGTGGCTGAAACAAGCGGGCCATGATCCAGATGACTATGAAGCGGTTTACGTGCTTAGTGAAGGCGAGCTCTATTTTGCGTTTAACTTAGGGGTAGACCCAGCGACGGTTGAGTGGATCCAACAGCAGTTAGACATGCTAAAAAACACGCACGGTCAAGACGGTCAGACTCAATACCAAAAGATTTTGAATCAATATCAATAGGGGATATCTATGAGGCTATGGGTACTGCTGCTTACGCTGTTCTCAACCACGTTGATGGCGAAACAGCCTATAACCTTAACGCTCCCATCTCAGCTAGATGATGGGCACCGTTTTTATCATGAACTCTTGTATGAGGCACTTACGCAAGCCGGGCACGAGGTTCGGATTGAAATTCCAAGGGAACACATTCCTCAGAAACGCGTGCTAAAAATGGTGGAAAGCAATCAGCTTAGTTTGACGTGGATGCTTAGTACCCCATATCGAGACGAACGTTACCTATCCATTGATGTCCCTTTGACGAATGGCTTGATAGGTAAGCGTGTGTTACTTATTCCGCCAGAGCTTCAGGTTAGGTTTGATGATATTGACTCCATTGAGGATCTGCGCTCATCAAAATTGGTCGCTGGTCTAGGGATGAGTTGGTTTGATGTGGAGGTCTGGAATACCAATCAGCTTAATGTTTACTTAGAAGATGGAGAGTGGCGTTCGTTATATGAAAAACTGAGTGTGGATGGTGAAGTGAACTATTTTCCTCGTGGGATAAATGAAGTCGCTGACGAAGCACTATTGAACCAACATTTGGCGATTGAGCAACGCTTGATGTTGGTCTATGACCGGGATTTTAAATTCTATTTGTCTCCCGAAATGTTGCCTCACATCAACCAATTAGAGACGGCGCTAAAAACAGCGCAACAAAACGGGCTTATTGATCAGCTGGTGGATAAACATTGGGGCGAAAGCTTTGAGAAGCTTAACCCAGACAAAAGGGTCGTTATAAAATTGGATTTGCCGACACTCGGCTCTCAAAAAAACTAACGGTTTATTGCGGTATACGTATAAACTCTAATAATCACGGTATGAGCTTGATAAAAGGTTAGTTTTACTCAGATGGAAAGTGTTTTTATTGTTGTAGCGATACTTGTGCTGTTTTTTGTGTTTGTACAAAAGCGCTACCTAAAACAAGATGAGTTGAAAGACAGCAGTTATAAGAAGAAAGGCCCGTTGCTCAATCAACAGGAATCGGCGTTTTATAATGCACTTATCACCGCGGTGGGACAGCACGGTGTTGTGATGTCAAAGGTCAACTTAACCACAGTACTGACTCCGTTTGCGACTGACAAAAAACAGTGGTTTATTGCTAATAATCGTATTGCGAAAAGCTATTTCGATTATGTCGTTTGTGACCCTCGCACCTTAGAGGTTCGTGTTGCCATAGAGCTTGATAATGGGAAAGAGTTAGATAAAGGCAAGGTTGAACGTCAGAAGCTTCTTATTCATGTGTGTAAATCTGCGGGCATTCCTCTCATTGGTGCGAATATTAAGCACAGTTATCAGGTCAGCCGCTTGCGCCGTCTGCTTGCCGCACATATTGATTTGATCGAATCTGATAAAGAAATACGTTTTTGTAAACGTTGTGGTAGCCCAATGACGATTAAAATTGCAAACCAAGGCGAACATAAAGGCCGACGTTTCTTTACTTGTAGCCGACAGCCACACTGTACCTACACAGAAAACTACAATGTCGTGTTTGAAGAAGAGTAGTAGGGTGTGACAATCAGGACGATCAAAAAAGGGAACATTGCGTTCCCTTTTTTATTGTGACCCTGTTACTGACAGCAGTTGGTGTACTCAGTTTGGCAACAGACCATGACTTGGTTTCGGCCGTTCATCTTGGCCTTGTAGAGCTCTTTATCGGCTTCTCTGAGTACATCTTCAAGGTTATTGAAATGATCACATTGATAGATGCCAAGGCTTGCCGTTAATTTAATTGGGTCGGCCTTGTCGTTGAAAGTATATAACTCGATGGCCGCTCGTATCTGCTCAGCTTTATACATGGCTTGTTTACCATCAGTGTTGTGCAGAGCCACACAAAACTCCTCACCACCAATGCGATAGACTAGGTGCTCATCACACTGACTGTCGATCAAGGCTGCTGTTTGAATTAAGACCTTATCGCCGACGTCATGACCATATTGATCGTTGACTTGTTTAAAGAAATCGAGATCAAGAATCACAAGAGAAAGAGGCGCTTTTGTACTTTCATTGCGGTAGCGGTCAAAGTTATGGACTAAGGCATGACGATTGTATACGCCAGTTAGCGCATCACGAGAAGCTAACTGCCCCAGAGATGTTTCGGATGTCTTACGTTTGACCTCAAGGATATGAGAAGCAAACCAAACGCTTAAATAGGCAAGTGAAAAGTTAACCGTGAGTTCAAAAAAGCTAAGGGTACCGCCACCGTAAGTTTTGTGGATGATTAAGCCTAACTGGCTGGTAAAGCCGATAGCGGTTGCGAGAAACCCATAGCGTCTCCCTAAAATAAGGTAGAAGAGGACAGGGTAGAGGAAACCCCAAAAGAAGGTGCCATTTTCAATAGGGTGTGTATGGGTAGCATAGTAGACAACGCCGATACTGGTATAGACATAAGCATTGACTAGATATAGAGAGGCTTCAGTCTGGTAGCTTTTATAGGCAACATAGAGTGAGAAGAAGCAGAATAAGACTTCGATATAGGCGAGTGCGAAATATCCCCCCCATAACATATTCAGTGCTGCCACTATGAGGGATAGGAAAGCTAGGAGTATGCTCAGCCAAAACAGAACTGCGCGGCGCAGTTGTCTTGACGGATTAAATATATCTAGCTCCATTAGCTTGCCTTTTATAGCGATATGCCTAAATGTGAATATGGCTATAGTATGCTTTTTAAAGGTGGAATCAAGGCTCATACTGCATCAAGATCACATTATTAAGCTGTTGTTCTTGATTGAGCTCTAATCATAAATGGTATGAAGTTTAGTAAAAACAGTATTTTAAAAAGCGGTCTACACTGACAGGGTGAATCTTTGAAAGGAGTTGAGTTGTGAATCAAGACCTACAAGCCAATAAGCAAAATGCGATCGCATTCTATGAAATGGCCTATCGCGGTAATCCAAGTAAAGCCGTAGAGCTCTATGTGGGCGACGAATATATCCAACATAATCCGCTTGTCGGAAATGGGCCTCAACCTTTTATTGATTATTTTGAGCGAATGCAGCGTGAGTACCCTGATAAAGACATTGAGTTTGTTAGAGCGATTGCCGAAGGAAACTTAGTTGCCCTACATACACATCAAACGTGGCCCGATGGTATTGAGTATGTGACGATGGATTTCTTCCGTTTTGATACCGATGGAAAGATTGTTGAGCATTGGGATGCGCTGCAAGAGATCCCCAAAGAGACGAAGAACGGTCACACAATGTACTAACGATAGGCGATTACGACGCTGGGTTGATCGATTTCTTTAAAACATGCCTATAGTGTTTAGCTAATCATTATTAGGACTTTAAGTATGAATCGAATCAACCCCAAGAAATTACTTCATAGTAAGTGGACCGCTGTGACTCCAACACGCAAAGAAAAGCATTTCATGGTGACAGAACTCGAATTTGAAGAAGATATCTGCGTACGCTGCATTTTAGAGCCCGTGATGACAAAAAGGGCGAAAGAAATCGACTGGACGGTGTTAAAAAACAGTGCGATTTGGCTGCCCGGTTGGAAATAAATAGGAGTATTTAAAGAAATATTTCAAATGATTCATAAGGAATGGGGTTCTGGCATCATAGCTGTAAAATAATTACAGTTTGCAAACGGTTGTTTGACCCCTCTACCCCTTTAGGGTAGTTTTTTCTCGTAATTGATTTACATCATTTATTAATTATCTTTCATAATTAACAATGAGCTCAGAAAAAAGCTAACCCTTAGGAAGTATTATGAGCAAGTTGAAACTGGTTGTAATCGGTAACGGTATGGTAGGCCACCGTTACATCGAAGACCTAGTTGAAAAGACAGATGCATCTCAATACGAGATCACAGTATTCTGTGAAGAACCTCGCGTGGCATACGACCGAGTTCACCTCTCTTCTTATTTTTCTCACCACACTGCTGACGAACTGTCTCTTGTAAAAGAAGGTTTTTACGAGAAGCATGGCATCAACATGCTAATCGGTGAACGTGCAATTAACGTTAATCGTGAAAAGAACATCGTTTACTCAAGCACTGGCCGTGAAATTCAATACGACAAACTGATCATGGCAACGGGTTCATTCCCATTTGTGCCACCGATCAAAGGTCGTGAAAGCAAAGATTGTTTTGTTTACCGTACTATCGAAGATCTTAAAGCGATTGAAGCTTGTGCGAAGAAGAGCAAAGTCGGTGTTGTTATCGGTGGCGGTTTACTCGGCCTTGAGGCAGCGGGTGCTCTTAAAGCTCTAGGGGTAGAAACTCACGTGGTTGAGTTCGCGCCAAAGCTTATGGCCGAACAGCTAGACCAAGCGGGTGGTAATCAGCTTCGTCAAAAAATTGAAAGCATGGGCGTTCGTGTTCACACAAGCAAGAACACACTAGAAATCGCTCCAGAAGGTAAAGAGTCACGTAACGTTATGCGCTTTGCTGACGGTACGGAACTTGAGACTGACTTCATCGTATTCTCTGCAGGTATCCGTCCTCAAGACAAACTGGCTCGTGAAATGAAGCTAGATATCGCTCCTCGTGGCGGTATCGCAATCAACAACCACTGTCAGACGTCTGATGAAGACATCTACGCAATCGGTGAGTGTGCGTCTTGGAACGAGACATTCTTCGGTCTTGTGGCTCCTGGTTACAAAATGGCGACAGTAGCGGTTGACCACGTTGTGGGTAACGACAGCAAATTTGAAGGTGCTGACATGTCTGCGAAGCTTAAGCTTCTTGGCGTGAAAGTAGGTTCAATCGGTGACGCTAACGGTCGTACTCCTGGTTGTAAGAGCTACGTTTACCAAAACGAAGAGCAAGAAGTTTACAAGCGTCTAATCGTTTCTGCAGACAACAAGAAGCTTCTTGGTGCAGTAATGGTTGGTGATACTTCTGACTACGGCGATCTTCTACAGCTTATGCTGAACGAAATCGACCTACCAGAGCACCCAGATGCGCTTATCCTTCCTGCACACGCAGGCGCAGAAAAGCCAACGCTAGGCGCTGATGCACTACCTGAAACAGCCGTTATCTGTTCTTGTTTTGATGTAACAAAAGGCAAGATTGCTGAAGCAGTTGCTCAAGGTCACCACACTATCGGTGATATCAAAGCAGTCACTGGCGCAGGTACTGGCTGTGGCGGTTGTATCCCTCTAGTTACTTCAGTTCTTAACGCTGAACTTGAAAAAGCGGGTGTTGAAGTGAAGAACGATGTATGTGAGCACTTTGCTTACTCTCGTCAAGAGCTATTCCACCTTGTACGCATCGGTGAAATCAAGTCGTTCGAAGAGCTACTTGAGAAGCACGGTACGGGTTACGGTTGTGAAGTATGTAAGCCTCTAGCAGGTTCTATCCTTGCTTCAAACTGGGGTGAACATATTCTTAAGCCATCTCTCGTTAAACTGCACGATACCAACGACAACTTCCTAGGTAACATGCAAAAAGATGGTACTTACTCTGTTATCCCTCGTATGGCAGGTGGTGAAGTAACACCTCAAGCGCTAGCAGTTCTTGCTGATGTAGCTGCTGAATACGACCTGTACACTAAGATCACTGGTGCTCAACGTATCGGTCTATTCGGTGCACAAAAAGATGACCTACCAGCAATCTGGAAAAAGCTAATCGCAGCAGGCTACGAAACAGGTCAAGCTTACGGTAAGTCTCTACGTATGGTTAAGACTTGTGTGGGTTCTACTTGGTGTCGTTACGGCGTTCAAGACTCTGTTGGTCTTGGTGTAATGCTAGAGAACCGTTACAAAGGCATCCGTGCGCCTCATAAGATGAAGTTCGGTGTTTCTGGCTGTACTCGTGAGTGTGCTGAAGCGCAAGGTAAAGACCTTGGTATCATCGCAACTGACGCAGGTTGGAACATGTACGTTGCTGGTAACGGCGGTATGACTCCTCGTCACGCAACACTGCTTGCAGGCGACCTAGATACTGAGACGCTAATCAAGTACATCGACCGTTACATGATGTTCTACGTACGCACAGCAGCGCCACTACAGCGTACTTCTGTATGGTTTGAAAACCTAGAAGGCGGCATTGATTACCTACGTGAAGTTGTTATCGAAGACAAGCTTGGCATCAATGACCAACTTGAAGCTGACGTAGCGAAACTGATTGAAGAGTTTAGCTGTGAGTGGACTGACACTATCAACGACGAATCACAACTTAAGCGTTTCTCGCACTTCGTTAACTCTGACGAGCGTGATGACAACGTAGTGTTCGTAACAGATGGTCGCCAGCAGCACCGTCCAGCGACATTCACTGAAAAACACCCAGACGCGAAGGGCGATATCCTTCACGTAGAAGTAGTTTAATTGGGAGACGACATCATGGCATTTACAAAAGTTTGTAAAATCGAAGACATCATCCCAGGTACTGGTGTTGTTGCACTGCTAAACGGCGAGCAAGTAGCTATCTTCCGCCCACGTGCAACGGAAGAAGTGTTCGCTATCAACAACATGGA
The DNA here is from genome assembly GCF_013114545.1 of Vibrio sp. RE86. Classification (GTDB taxonomy): domain Bacteria; phylum Pseudomonadota; class Gammaproteobacteria; order Enterobacterales; family Vibrionaceae; genus Vibrio. Next base: position 75,983 of record NZ_VTXI01000006.1, read on the forward strand.
CCCGTTTTTTCAGGCAAACGTATTGTCTCGTGGTTTGATTGTTGAACACAAAGACGAGCTTTGGGTAGCAAGCCCCCTTAAAAAGCAGCGTTTTAACCTAGCAACTGGCGTGTGCATGGAAGATGAGCAATTCAATGTGAAATCTTACAAAGCGCGTGTAGTGAAAGGTGCAGTAGAAATCGCAGCATAATTTTTAGTCAACATAGCTGCGGCAGCAAATATGAAGACTAAAGAGATTTAATAGCTTAAAGGCTTGCTGTTTCTCAGTTGGGGAACAGGGAAACAGCGAGTCTTTCACTATTCAATCTTAACTTTTTAACTTTCATTTTTTTGGATAAGGACACTTTCATGTCTACTGATTTTAAACCTGCAGAATTCGTTCAAACTATGATCAACGTGGGCGAAGCGAAAACTAAGACTAGCGCTCGTGATCTCGTTCTTCGTGGCACCATGGCAGGTATCATCCTCTCTCTAGCGGTTGTGGTAGCTATCACAACTATCGTTCAAACAGGTGTTGGTGTGGTTGGCGCACTCGTGTTCCCTGTGGGTTTCGTTATCCTTTCTGTTATGGGTTACGACCTAGTAACAGGTGTATTTGGTCTAGCGCCGCTTGCAAAATTTGAAGGTCGCCCTGGTATTACTTGGAACCGTATCTTCCGTTGTTGGGGCCTTGTCGGTCTTGGTAACCTAATCGGCTCTCTAATCGTTGCTTACTTAGTCGCTATCTCTCTAACGGGCAACTTCTCTCTAGAATTGAACGCAGTAGCGAAGAAATTCATCGCAGTTTCTACAGCACGTAGTGCAGGTTTTGAAGCAATGGGTATGGACGGATGGATCACGTGTTTTGTACGCGGTATCTTCTGTAACCTAATGGTATGTCTAGGCGTGATTGGTAACATGACGGCACGTACCGTTGCTGGTCGTGTAGCGATGATGTGGTTCCCAATCTTTATCTTCTTCGCGCTAGTATTCGAGCACACAGTGGTAAACATGTTCCTATTCCCACTAGGTATGATTCTTGGCGCTGACTTCGGTATCGCGACTTGGTTGAACTTCAACCTAATCCCAACAATTCTTGGTAACATTGTTGGTGGTCTGATTATGACTTGTATCCCGCTTTACTTAACTCACGCTAAAACAGCACCTTCTTTAGATTCAGAAGAGTCTGTTAACGCTCAAGCGGCACTTAACACTAAATAATTCAATCTTGGCCCCACATGTTGGGGCCAATTTTTTACTCTCAACTTTCAGGCGATAGTCTATTGATTTGAATATAAAAAGTAATAATTCCTAAGGGGTGAATACTCCGAGTTAGACTTTTTATGTTCAAAACTGTGATATACAAGAGTGTATAGCACCAAGAACCACAAAATTTTGATTTATAGGCGTTGAAAATATGGCAGCGAATCTATCCCAGTCTTCTCTCAATGGTTTTGTTTCCCTAGTCGGTGCAGGGCCTGGCGACCCTGATCTACTCACCGTTAAAGGGTATCGTGTAATCCAACAGGCCGAGGTCGTTGTGTATGACCGTCTGGTGTCGCCTGATATTCTTGCGATTGCCAATGACAGTGCGGAAATGATCTACGTGGGTAAGAAGTTGGATTATCACTGCGTGCCGCAAGATCAAATCAATCAAATCTTGGTCGAGAAAGCGAAAGAGGGCAAAAAAGTGGTTCGCCTAAAAGGCGGAGACTCATTTATCTTTGGCCGTGGTGGTGAAGAACTCGAAGAGCTTGCTGAGCACGATGTGAGTTTCGAAGTGGTTCCAGGTATTACTGCAGCGGCAGGTGCGACAGCTTACGCAGGTATCCCGCTAACGCATCGCGATCATGCTCAAAGCGTTCAGTTTATTACGGGCCACGTGCAAAAAGATGGGCGCGAAATAGAGTGGCAGTCTTTGGCGCAATCGAACAACACGCTAGTCTTTTACATGGGATTAAAGCAGAGCGGTTACATCACTGAAAAGCTATTAGAGAATGGTATCGATGGCGAAATGTCTTGTGCGATCATTGAAAATGGCACACGACGAGAGCAGCGCGTATTTACGGGTAAATTGACTGAACTAGCGGATATGGCAAAAGAGGCCGTTAGCCCAGCACTTATCGTTGTCGGTAGCGTGACGTCATTGCATGACAAGCTGAAGTGGTTTAACGAGCGATAGAAACAACCCAAAGAATTGAGAGGCCTCGAATATTTTCGAGGCCTTTTTGCTTTAACCAGTATTTCAATCAGTGAACCTCTATTAAAGTCCTCGTCCTCCATAAATTGTTTTCTGCGGCGCTGCTTTGGCTTAATGGGGATGTGATTGTAAATCTGTTCTGATAGAGTATGGCTTCCTCTTTTTAAGCCGGTTAAACCATGGAAAAAGTCGCTATCTTTGTCGATGTACAAAACATCTACTACACCACTCGAGATAAATACCGCAGTAATTTTGATTACAACCAATTTTGGTATGTTGCGACAGAAGGCACCGAAGTAGTAGAAGCTAATGCCTATGCCATTGCGTCTCATGACCCAAAACAGCGTCAGTTCCATCATATCCTTCGAGGGATAGGCTTTAACGTTAAGCTTAAGCCCTTTATTCAAAGAATGGATGGCAGTGCGAAAGGGGATTGGGACGTTGGAATTGCGCTCGATGTTTTCGAAGTTGCCGCGAATGTCGATAAGATTATTTTACTGTCAGGTGATGGTGATTTCGATATTTTGGTCAATCGCGTTCAAGAGCGATTTGGCGCTAAAGTGGATGTGTATGGTGTGCCTGGCCTTACCGCACAATCTTTGGTTGATGCCAGTGACCGTTTTATTGAAATCGACAACAATCTTCTACTCAGACGTTAAGCCCACAGAATGTCGAGTTCGTATCTCGCATATGAACAAAAGCCCGCATCCTAATAGAAGCGGGCTTTCGTTTTATTCTGTGTGAGAATCTGAGTTGTTCTCTAGTTTTCGGTGCTTTCAGCAGCGTCTTGTTCTTTTAGTTCAACGTCGTTGGAAGCCTCTGCACCGTTTTGTGCATTCTCTTCTGCTTCCATCTTTTCGCGTTCAGCTTTAGAAATATAGCGAGGCTTATTGCTCTTGTGCAGCTTAGCGTTTTTCTTTTTCACCTTCGCTTTCAAGATACTGTTGATTCTCTTTTTACGGTTCATGCTTTCACCCAGTTCTGATTTGGTCGCAGATACTATCAAAGTTAGTGTGCATTAGCACGATTTGGGCAGGTCATTAGTTTAATCATTCATCAAAAATATAGAAAACACTGTACAATATAAAGTTATTTGGTATGATGTACGTCGTTCCGAAGCTTTTTAAAGAGAGATTTGTATGAAGAAGTTAGCTCTAGTTGCTGTTATTTGTTCTGTGTCTTTTGGTGCTTCTGCTGGTGCAGATGTTGTGATTCCTAAAGAGCGTGTAATTTGTCAAACAGAAGCAGCAATGAAGACGTTCTTAGCTCGTAAGAAAGCAAGCAATAAAGTGGCTAAGCTACCAGGCGAATGTCGTAAGCTCGACCGCAAACGTCGCGGTGAAGTTAAGCAACGTCATAAAGGTTACTTATCGGTTAAAACGAACATCGGCGACACAGTCTACGTTGATAAAGATGCGGTTCGTTTCAACTAAGATCGCGCAAAACGATTAAGTTTCTTAAACTCCGGCTCAATGCCGGAGTTTTTTATTGGTTTAATATCGGCGTGCTTCCTTTCGATTTAAACCAGAGCGCAACCAGTATCATCGAGTTGGTGTTGATATTGAAGGCTGCGTTACTGCCTCCATCCATATAAAGTCCTGTTGGAATACTTCGGTATTGCCGACTGCTACTCAGTACCTGTTGATAGAGAGCCTCACTGTAATCATCATCGAAGAGCGTACTAAAACCAAAAGCCACTTTATGACTGAAAATCTGCGGATTCTCGATGACTTTGCCCGAAGGACTTACACTGGTCCAAGCCTTGCCGTAGTAATAAATGTTGTTGTAGGCGAACCATGGATTTTTGTTCATCGCGTCTTCTGCGTAGGCTGACAGTTTTCCGTTGATACTCCAGTTGTATTTGTGGAGTTGATAGATAGCGTCAATTTGGCTCCAAGCAGAGTCGTTCCCATACTCTATACTGGCGAGAACATAAGGGTCACTGGTTAAGAAAGGGACATTTCGGTTATCAATTTCTATTTCAACACCGTCGATACTCACGGTTTCAAGATAGCGATTTAAGTCTGGTAATTCTACAGAGTGGTTAAACAGTTCAAAGCCTCTCGCGGCGTACTGTAGATAGCCATTTCTCCCTTCCTGTCGATAATGCTCTTTCCCCCGACTCAGGTTAGTACCATAGAGTGTGCCTTTCTTGACCGCTTTGTCTAAATTCCAGCGAGAAATGATTGAAGAGACTTCCTCAATTAGGTGTGGATGTTCTTGGCAGACTATTTTCAACCAAATCAACAATCGACCGATATCGAGGGCAGACCAACCACTTCCATTGCTTTCGGTATCACTAAGGCGTCCCGATGGCTTTCCCGATTTCGTGCTGTACTCCCGGTTAGGAAGTTGGTCTTTGTATAGGGGGAGCGCGAGCAACGTATTCAGCGTTTTTTTCAAATCATACCGAGCTTCACGTTGGGTCTTTAATCCAAGCTTTTCCATCGCGAGTGTTGCAGCAATACCACTGGCTATATCCCACATGGTTGAATGAGGGTAGCCTTGTACAGAATCCCACAAGCCAGTTTCTTCCCTTACATTTCGTTGAAAATAGTATTGTGCTTTTTTGGCTAAAAGCTGCTCGTTGCGGGAAAGGGGGATTAATTCTTTTTGAGCAGGAACAGGGGAGATTATGAGCTCTAATTCATCGTCATTATCACTCTTGATTGGGGGGGCGATAACGCGACGATGAAACGTCGTCGGTTGCTTGCTGGTTGCTGTGGGCGCGATGACACTTCGTTGCCCATAGAAACTCGGTTCATCTTCGGCGACGACTTCGCAACTGATGAACATTGAGCCTGAAAGCAATGTAATTATTGGGAGTATGATTTTGTTCAAATTAACCCTAAGTGCAACGTTGAGCATATATGCGTAACTTAATGATAATACAAGTTTTCAGTTAGGAAAGAACGGAAGTACTTAAGTGTGAGATGAATATTTGATGATAAAATGAACAATATTCTTGAGGGGGGTTCAAAAAACATTTAAACTTATTGCATAACAACGGACAGAGCTGGCTAAACGGACTTAATTTAGTTTAGGTAGAGCGTGTTATGTTGAAATTCCTCGATTTTGTAAATGACCTTGGTTTTGAGTTGCCTCATCACCTGTCTTTTCTTACCTCTTCTCAAGAACAATTCTGTTACGCCCATAATGACTACGAGCTGCATCAAGAAGCAAAGCAGCGTATCAATCAGTACTTACAAACGGCAACTTGGACAAGAGCAAGTTTTGGCAATTTGAGTGACGTCGATATTGTTATTGCATTCTCATTTGGTGATAGTGAAGAGGTCAACTTGGAGCTGGGTACGCAGGTAGAGCGTGTCTATCAGGCCATCCCCCACGTCGATTACTACCTTCAACAAGAAGTTGCTGAGCATGTTAAAGATGTTCCCTTTGTATCAATAGCCAACACGGAATATCAGACGACCTCTGACGTAGCTAAGCGAGCTTCTAATGCGCATAGTGGAGCGAAGGTTGTTGTGGTTGCTCAGTCATGGCACGCACAGCGCTGCATCGATACTTGTAAAGAGCTAGGCCTCGATGTCGTGGCGCTGCGTGTCGTGGATAGTTTTCCTGCAGAAGACCCACAGCCTTGGGTTCGTAACCCTATCAACTGGATAATCAAGGAGAGTTATCGAGAAGTCGCGACAGGCTATGAGACGAGCGAACGCTTTAACTTAATGTAGTAATTTCTCATTATCTCCTGAATAAAGCTTGAGTTAACAACCGTTAATAACCGAAAGCCACCTAAAAACTTGTCTATACTGAATGGATAACAATATGCAACAGTATGAGTTGGCTAGGTATGGAAAATCAAAAAATCAGTCCTTTTGTGGCTGTGAAAAGGGAAGGCTGGGCGGCACTCGGTTTTAGTGCTGGGATCAACTTACTCGTATTGGCGGTGCCAATCTACAGTTTGCAGCTGTTTGATCGAGTCATGAGCAGCGCAAGTGTCGATACTATGATTGCGCTGTTAGGCATCACACTGTTTCTCGTCACGTCTCAAGCTGTTCTCGAATACATTCGCACACTCCTTCTACAACGGTCAGCGCTCAAGTTAGATACCAAGTTAAGTGGCGATCTTTTGTCGATCAGTATCGCTTCTTCTTCGCAGTTAAACCGCATCGATAAACAGCCTTTGCATGACTTGAATACGCTAAGAAACTTTTTAGTTTCCCCATCGACCTCGTCAATCTTGGATTTACCTTTTACACCTCTTTTTCTGCTTCTTCTGTTTTTTTTACATCCATACATCGGCTTAGTCGCACTCGCCGGAGTTGGAATATTTACCGTGTTGACGGTACTGATGATGATTGGTGGTCGCAAGGTCAGTGTTGCAGCTCAGCAAGAAACCAACAAAGTTGCCATGGAGCTTAATGACTACTTAAGAAATGCCCCGACGTTAAAGGCGATGGGAATGAGCAAAGCGATTGGTACGGTTTGGGAAGATAAAAACGGCAGCGTATTGAGTCTTCAATGGCTAGTTAACTCACGAGTTGGGATGCTTCTGGCGGTGAGTCGATATTTTCGAACCTTATTGCAAATTGTTGTGCTTACTTTTGGTGTCTATTTAGCTTTGCACCAGCAAATAGGTTTAGGGGCGGTCATAGCAAGCTCTATTTTGATTGGTAGAGTTCTAAGCCCGTTTGAATCAGCGGTGAGTGGCTGGAAAACATGGTTGAGCGCATACCAATCATGGCAAAGGCTACAAGAGCATGTTGAGGTTGCGAACCAGTCACAACGAACCATGTTGCCGACGCCAAAAGGGGATGTTGTGTTTAACAATGTTGCGCTTAAGTTTCCTGGAGCGAAGACATCGACGCTTCAAGGTATTAACTTCAAGCTGGGGGCGGGGAATGCACTGGCGATCATGGGTAACTCTGGCTCAGGAAAGTCTAGCCTTGCTTCGCTTTTAATGGGGATCCATAAACCTACGATGGGCGACATTCAAATCGATGGTGCGAGTGTCGAAAAATGGGATCAAATCCAATTTGGTCAGTATATCGGTTACTTGCCTCAACATGTTGGGTTACTCGCAGGGACCGTCAAACAAAACATTGCCCGATTCGGTGACGGGACAGATGAAGAAGTCGTCGCAGCAGCTAAGCTTGCTTGTATCCATGAACTGATAATGGCATTGCCAGAAGGGTATGAAACATACATTGGCGAAGGTGGTGCATTGCTCTCTGGGGGGCAAAAGCAGCGAATAGGCTTAGCGAGGGCGATCTTCTCTAACCCTAAAGTGCTTGTATTGGATGAGCCAAATTCAAACTTAGACCCTGAAGGCGAAACGGCTCTAGCAATTGTTCTTCAACACTGTAAAGAGCATCAAATTACCGTTGTAATGATTTCTCATCGACCGGGTTTCTTGCGCCAGATGGACTGGGTTATCAGTCTAAAAGACGGTCGAGTTGAGAAAGCAGGCACTTGTGAACAGTTTTTAGGGTTTCAGACAGGCTCCCAAGCCGCTGTTAAAAGCCCTCAAAGACAATCTTCCCGTCAACCAGCGTAAGGAGTCGCAAAATGGATAATACGTTTAGTACCTCTAAATTAATCCTCGTTGGTTCTCTACTTATGGCTACGGTAATAGGTGGGTTTATTGCTTGGTCTATGATGGTTCCGTTGAGTTCTGCATCTGTGGCGAAAGGGAATTTAGTTGTCGAAAGCAAAAGGAAACAGATTCAGCACCTTCAAGGTGGATGGGTGAAAGAAATCCTCGTCAAGGATGGAGAAAAAGTCAGTGTAGGGCAGTTACTTGTTGAGTTGTCTGATGCCAAATCTGAATCTGACTATCGTCGCTATCAATATCGTAAATATTCTCTCGAAGCTCAAAAAACGCGCTTATCTGCTTTGTTAAATGGAAAGGAAGAACTTGTATGGCCTGAGGATATGACTCAGTTAACGGATGAGTCGTTTGCATTAGCGCCTATATTGAGTAGTGAGTTACTCCAGTTTCAGCAAGGCCAACTTAGGAAAGAGTTATTGGTGTCACTTTATGAGCAAAAAACGACGCTCTATCAAGAGAAAATTAAGGGGAACTCGTTTCAAAGAAAAGCGATTGCCACTCAACGTGACCTGATCCAGCAAGAAATACAAATGACCAAAGGGCTGGTGGCGAAAGGGTATGTCTCTAAAACTCGCATGCTTGAGTTACAGCGTCACTACTCAAGAATTGATGCCGAATTGGCAGAGATAAACGTTTCGATTGATGTGTCAAAGCGAGAGCTTGAAGGATTACATAAGACATTTGAAAGCCAAATGCTTGAGCTCAAACGTGACTATTCAAACCAGCTAACAGCAATAAATGGTGAGATCAGAGATATCGCGCAAGTGCTTGGTCAAATTGAAGACGTCAGAGATCGAATTCAGATTCGGAGTGAGTTTGATGGACGTGTTGTTGGCTTGAATATTTCGAGCGTGGGTGGTGTGGTTAAGCCAGGTCAGGTGTTGATGGAGATTGTGCCTGATAGCGATGAATTGATAGTAGAAGCCATAGTGTCACCGAAAGACATCGATATTGTAAGAACAGGACAAGATGCAAGGGTTCGTTTGACCGCCTATAGTGCACGTGAGGTGCCGCCTGTTACTGGTCAAGTGATCAACGTGTCGGCAGATAGAGTGGTCGATGGTGGAGACAACTCTGAATCCGATCAGGGCTACTTAGTGAAGATTCGCTTTGATAAAGCGGATCTTCTCCAACTTCAAAGCAAACAGGGCGTTGAATTGTACCCAGGTATGCTGACTGAAGTGCTCATTTTGGTTGAGGAACGGACTCTTTGGGATTATCTCATTGGCCCAATCTCAAACGGTATTGGCCGAGCAATGAGGGAGTCATAATGAATGAGTCTATGGTGTTTTGGTTGGGTTTTTATGGTCTGTTCTTTGCGCTAAGCACATACGTTGGTTATCGAACCGACAATCTCGTCGCTGGTGTTCTTTTAGGTTACGTTCTTGGTCCAATTGGGTTTGTCATACTTTTAATGAGTAGCAACCGAAAGTACGGACGTTGCCCTCATTGCAACGCAAAGGTTCACAAGCACGCTTATCACTGCCATTGTTGTGAGCAAAAATGCTACAAGCAGTTAGTGTAGGTGATTCAGTATTTAAGTGATTAATAAGAAGTGATAATTAAAAAGCCCACACTCCTGAGTGTGGGCTTTGTTTTTTTGGAGAGGATAACAGGGCAGTTATACCTCGGTAGAGTCAGGGAATTGGATATCAGCGCTATCTAAATCGCTCCAAACGACAACTTCTTGGCCTGCATCGTTCTCGAATCGATAACCATAGAGTGAACCTGTATCAATATTACTGCCTTGGTAAATACTCTCTATATCACTGCTCATTTCTACGTGGCTTTCAGTTAACTGCCAGCCCCAACCTGATACGTCGATACTGCTAGCACCGGTACAAACGAATTGTCCTGAAGTTTCACCAGCGGTGTTATTAGCAGCGATCTTATCAAGCGCTAAAGAGAGCTCAGTGTCTGAGGAATTAATTTTAACACCTTCAAGCTCTTGGAATGCGTTGTGGCTCATGTCAATCATGTTAGATTGATTGTTATTGTCGACTAAGAGTACATCAAAGTCGGAACCGCCACTGAAATGCACAACGTTGTTTTCACCAGTATTCAGCTCATTAGAATCAAAGACGAGTTGGTCGTTACCCGCACCACCAAACAATCGGTCGATACCTGCACCACCATCAAGAACATCATCGCCTACTTGACCATAAAGTGTGTCGTCACCTGAGTCGCCAGACAGAGTATCATTGCCGATACCGCCGTCTAACGTATCGGCGTTGTCGTTACCGCTTAGTACATCGTTGCCTTCTCCGCCTGACACGTAGTCATCGCCTGTACCGCCCGATAGGGTATCATCGCCTTCTGCACCAAATAACATGTCATCACCTCCATTACCTGAGAGAGCGTCATTTCCGTCTTCACCATACAGCTCATCGCTGCCACCTCCACCTTGGAGATTATCATCACCAGCACCGCCCCAAAGAGCGTCAGAACCAGAGTCACCTTTTAGCGTATCGTTACCAGCGTCACCATATAGAGTGTCATTACCTGAACCGCCAGAAAGGTAGTCGTTACCTTCACCACCACGCAGTGTATCGGTATCATTTTGACCCCAAAGTGAGTCGTTTCCTTCGCCGCCCTCTAAGGCGTCGTCACCGGAACCACCGTAGAGTTTGTCGCTCTCTGTACCGCCGTATAAGCGGTCAGCACCTGAACCTGCACTCAGTGTATCGCTACCATCGCCACCATAGAGTGTGTCCTCGCCAGAGCCTGTCGTGATTTTGTCGTTACCTTCGTTACCTTGAACCGTGTTCGTGCCCGCATTTACTGTGATGTTGTCATCACCAAGGCCACCTTGGATTTGGTTAGATCCACCTTGTGCAGTAATGGTGTCGTTTCCATCTCCACCGTCGATGGTGTTGTTACCGGTGCCGGTCAAAGAGATTGAATCGTTACCTGTACCACCGAGTACGGTATTGTTGTCACCAGAGACTGTGATAGTGTCATTGTCATCGCCACCATCAATGGTACTCGAGCCCGCACCTAACACTTCAATGGTGTCGCTACCAGATCCACCTTGGACACTATTGTTTGACCCAGTGAGCTTAACGGTATCAGTGCCTTCACCACCATCAACAATATTATTGTCTGACGCATCTTCAATGTAGTCAGCACCTGCGCCGCCAAGCAGGGTATCAGAGCCAGAACCCCCTAGCAGAATGTCGTCGCCAACATCACCTGATAGGGTATTAGTGCCGCCCTCTGCAAGTAGTTTGTCATTACCTTCACCACCTGATAGCGAATCATTGCCTTCTCCGGAGTAGAGTTGGTCATCGCCTTTATCCCCGTAGAGTTGGTCGTTACCAGCGCCACCAAAGATTAGGTCATTCTCGTCACCGCCTGAGACGATGTCATTACCCTCACCAGCATCAATTAAATCTTCCCCTTGATTACCGGATAGGTGGTCATTCCCACCAGCTCCATACAAGGTGTCATTGCCTTCTCCACCGGTGGCAGTGTCAGCCCCTGAACCACCGAAGAGGGTGTCTTCACCTTGACCAAGAGAAATTTGATTGGCTCCAGCTTCTCCATAAACAACATCATCACCAGTACCCGCATCAACCGTGTCTTTACCTTCGCCAGCAAAGAGCGTGTCATTACCACCGGCGCCGGTGATTGTGTCATCGTCAGCACCGCCATAGAGAGTATCTGCTGAGTTACTGCCTATAAGTGTGTCGTTGCCTTCACCACCATAAATGTTGTGACTACCGGTCGCTGCAGCAGTTAAGGTATCGTTACCTTGTTCGCCAAGAATGGTGTCTTGTCCGTCGTCGGTAATGATGTCATCGCCATCACCACCAGCGATAAAGTCGTAGCCTTCGCCACCGATCAGCTCATCATTGCCCGCACCGCCGAATAGGGCGTCATTACCCACGCCGCCTTTCACGACATCGTCACCAGCGCCAGCATCAATATGGTCATCACCAACCCCAGCATCAACAACATCGTTGCCGTCACCGGTAAAGGCTTGGTCGTTACCATCACCTAACGACACAGTATCTGCGCCAGTGCCGCCATAGACGACATCATCGCCGAGACCTGTTTCAATCGTATTGTTACCTGATTCTCCATAGACGGTGTCTGAGCCTTCACCTGTATTCACGATGTCATCGCCAGAACCTGCGAAAACCGTATCGTCGCCTTGGCCTGAGCTAATCGTGTCATCGCCAGCGCCGCCGGAAAGTAGGTCATCTTGGATCGAGCTGATTAAGCGGTCGTTACCATCTTCGCCGTAGATTTCACTTCTGCCGGTACCGCCATCAAGAATGTCATTACCTTTACCACCCACTAGTATGTCGTCACCCGCATCGCCCATTAACACATCGTCACCGGCATCACCGACCAATGTGTCGTTGCCTTCGCCACCTTCTATTTGGTCGTTACCTTCGCCACCAAATGCGATATCGTGTCCAAGACCTAGAGAAATAGTGTCGTGTCCGTCGTTACCTTCAACGATATCATCGCCGGCATTCGCGGTGATGCTGTCGTCATCGGCTCCGCCAAACAATTTGTCGCTTTCGGTAGAACCCACCAAGGTGTCTTGACCAGCCCCTCCGTAGAGTTCACTTGAGTTCAAACCGGCGGTAAGTGAATCGTTACCCGCTTCTCCGAAGAGTTGGTTGTTGCCTGAGTTGCCAGAGATAACATCATCACCAGCGCCTGCGAAAACTTGGTCATTACCTGCACCTGAAGCAATGGTATCGTTGCCGGCGCCTGTAAATGCTTTATCGTGACCTTCACCTAAATCAACGTTGTCGGCACCTGAGCCAGAGAAAACAACGTCATGGTCAATGCCTGAGGAAATGGTATTGTCTCCATCTCCAGCATAAATGGTATCGTGACCTTCAGATGACTCTATAGTATCGGCACTACTGCCCGCGTAGACCAAATCATCCCCAGCACCGGTTACGATATTATTGGCACCGTCGCCAGCGTAGACGGTGTCGTGTCCAGTGCCAGAATCTATATTGTCGTTACCCGAATCCACGTAAATGGTGTCATCACCAGAGCCAGTGCTGACCGTGTTATGACCTGTTTCACCGTAAACTGTGTCAGCGCCTTCACCTGTGTCAATGTTGTCGTCACCCGCACCTGCAAAGACTTGATCATCCCCTAGGCCTGTAGTGATGGTATCTTCACCTTCATTGGCATGGACAATGTCATCACCTTCGCCACCATCAATAGTATCATTACCTTCGCCACCGAAGAGTTGGTCGTTACCGGTGCCGCCCGTTAGATGGTCATCGCCAGCATCACCATAAAGGGTATCGTGGCCTTCACCGCCTGATAGAGTATCGTCACCAAGTTCACCGACTAACGTATCGTGTCCTTCACCGCCTGAAACGGTGTCGTCACCATCACCGCCGAGAAGTAGATCGTTACCTTGAGCCCCTGAAATAGTGTCGTCACCAGAGCCACCAAGAACGAAGTCGTCGCCTTCGCCGGCTAAGATCGTGTCAGCACCTTCTTCACCATGAATTTCATCATGACCAGCACCACCTTCGATGTGATCATCACCTTTACCACCGAACAGCTTGTCTTGGCCATCACCACCGTAAAGAGAGTCAGTGCCGTCATCACCAATTAGAGTATCGTTGCCAATTCCGCCTGAAAGTTGATCGTCACCGATCTCACCCATAAGTAGATCATCACCTTCGCCACCTTCTATTTGGTCGTTGCCGTCTGAGCCGAGTAGGGTGTCGTTTCCTGTGTCTCCAGACAACACATCATCACCACTACCGCCGACCAAAACGTCATCACCGATGCCACCGTGTAGTGTGTCGTCATTAATATCGCCATCTAGGAAGTCATTACCTGAGCCACCGTAAATGGTGTCGTTGCCTTGCTGACCTTTCAAAATGTCATCACCCGCACCGCCGTCGATGGTATCGTCGTAGATGTTGCGTACTTGAATATCCATTTCAGCAATTTGAGCAATGGGTTGGTCTGCGTCATCAAGGAATTGGAACGTCACGTTACCACTCTCACCAATGGATGATTCAGGTAGATCGATATCGACATTGATTGAACCATCAGGCGATACTTGAACCAGCTGAGTGGCTATAATGGTGCCTTCCTCGTCGGTGATTTGAACCGTAACATTGGTGCCTGCGACAAATCCGCTAGCAGACGTTGTTGTGTTTACGGATTGATTGACCGCGAAATTATCGAGTCTGATAGAGTGAGCGCTTTTCTCGCCTTCAGATGATTGTTCAAATTCGTAAACGGTGTGCGCGTTACCCCAAGAATCATCAGTTGATGATTCAGTGTTTTCTTGATGGGTTTCGTATTCTACGTCGCCTAGAACGGTATCTGCACCTTCACCCGAGCTTATAACATCGCTACCTTCACCTGCAGCGACAAAGTCGTCTCCGCCTCGTGTTTCAATGGTGTCGTTACCAGCACGGCTGTTAATATTGTCATCTTGAGATGTACCTACAATTACATCATCGTGTTTTGTACCTTCCATGAGCCTTCTCCTAGCCAAATAACAATGGATCTATGAACTTAACGTTTAAATAGCATTTATGATGCCAGTTTCATATTTATGGTTATAGATAAAGAGTAGACGGATTAAATAGGAATGCCACGAAAGTTTAGAAGCCTTTATTTAATAAGGGCTAGAAGGAGAAACTGTAGGCGAGTGTGATGGCTCCATCTTTGAACCTTCCTGTGTTCTCACCTCGTTCTGAGCGGTTCCAGCGATTCCCAGAATAATTGTTATATTGCAAAGAGATTGTACCTGGTCGCCAATCAAAATAGCCAAAACCGTAGGTATAGTCGGGGTTCCAGGGTTGTTGCTGGGATTTATCAAAATAGTAAAACGCAGTTCCGTTGACGTACCAGTTGCCAAAAATCGAATATTTGCACCCTAAACTCAACGTTTGGTGATTTCGTTGGTAACTCGTCGTCGCAAGATCAAAGAACTCAGGGGTCAAGTTATAATCCACTTGGCAACCAATAGCGCCATCCTCGGTGAAACTCAACCAGTCCAATAAAGGTGGGGTCACTGGAAACTTCCACCCTAACGCCCAGGTTCCTTGATCAAATTCGGTAACGCGCTGACCCGGTTCAGGGTTGAAACGATTCCCACCGTAATTGGAATAAACCAAACTAAATGTGTACGGTCGCCAGTCGCTGTAACCAAAGACATAGGTGAAGTCGGGGTTCCAATCTTGCTTTTGGTCTTTGTCCCAGTAGTAATAGAAGGTGCCTGACACAAACCAGCTTCCTGCGATGGTGTACTTTAATGAAAGCGTGGATGTGGTGTTGTGGTTAGCCGGGCCTTGCGCGCTGCCCGAAGGAATATTGGCTGATTCCGTTTGTGAAATGGGGTGATGGTAAGCAATGTTGCCACTCAAACCATCAAACAGTTCGCGGTCTTGCCAATCTTGAAACGGGAATTCAAATGAGCTGCTTACACCTTTCCATATTTTCTCTAGTTCATCATCAACTTGTTCATTACTGGTAGCCGCAGCAGAAGTAGAGAGTGCAGTTTTACTTTCACTTTTAGATGCGTAGGGGGCAGTGTTAGCAAGGAAATTGTCAGTGTGCCCGAGCGATGGCTTTAATAACAAAGTACATACTATAAAAAAGGGTAGTGATTTTTTTGTCATATCTAACAATTAACCAAACGTCATAATGTTATTGAAGCCACAACTCAACCATAAGGTGTAGAAATTAATGCGAAATTGTTTGCATTGCCACTGATTGAGTCTAACCTAAACTTATATACCTCGCGAACAAAAAGCCGAAAATATAATCGGCAAGTGATTGATTTGTGAGACAGCGTCAGGACAAACGTTAAGGTTAGGGATGAACGACATTCTGCTTGTTGACGACAATAGAACCATGCTTATCTACATGAGCTCTGTGCTCAAAAAGAGGGGCTATAAGGTTCATACCGCTGATTGTGGTGAAAAAGCGCTAGAAATCTTAGCGGAATCTCAGGACATCCAGTTTGTTCTGAGCGATTGGATCATGCCCGGAATGAGCGGTTTAGAGCTGTGCCAAGCACTCAAGTCTCGAGATTATCAGCGCTATATTTTCTTCGTATTACTCTCTTCCAAAGGTGATGAAGCTTCTATTATCAACGGCATTGATGCGGGTGCTGACGACTTCGTCGATAAAAAAACATCTGTTGACGAGTTAGAAGCAAGGATTCGTGCAGGATTTCGAACGCTCCAACTGCATAATGCATTAGTCGACAAAAATGAGCAGCTTGATCGCGCCTACGAAACCATAAAACGCGACTTAGACTCTGCGGGTGATTTGATTCGCCATATCCTTCCTAAAACTCATTCGTTTACGTGTGTTGACCTGAGTTACATCTCTATTCCGAGTGCCCAAATTGGGGGCGATATGCTCGGCTACATGCAATTAGATAAAGACCATGTCGCTTTTTACTTGTTCGATGTAGCAGGTCACGGAGTCTCGTCAGCGTTGATGTCGTTTTCGGTTCAAACCAGTTTGGCTGTAACGGAGGGGAATGCCTCAATCGTCCTCAAAGAAGAGGAGGGGCGATCGACAATCGCCGCGCCTGAAGAGGTGGTGAGCAAACTCAATCAAATGTATATGAGTGGAGATCGAAACATACTTTACTTCACCATGATCTACGCGGTACTCAATATTAACACCGGCCTTATGTCTTATTGCTGCGCCGGTCATCCCCCTTTGGTCTGGTATCACGGTGCGAATAATCAAGCTGAACTTATCGGCCATGACAACTTCGTCGTTGGCGCGTTCGACGACATTGAATACCAATCTTCCATCATACAGTTAGAGCCTAATGACAAGATTTGGTTTTACTCTGATGGGATTACGGAAGCTGAACAAAGTGGTCAGCAGTTTACAGAAGATGGTCTACGCAGTGCCATCGAACAACTTCACCAATACCCAACCAATCAACAGACTGAAATGCTGGTGAACCAAGTTCGCAACTGGCAAAAGTCGGAGTCATTTCAAGATGACGTGAGTGTATTGGTAACCGAATGGAAAGGCCCTCTAAAAGGAGACGCAGAATGCGATATGAAATTAGTGAACAAGGCAACAGCACAGTTCTTCAAATAATAGAAGAAAGATTCGACGCAAAACTTGCCCCAGAGTTTCGTTCTGAGATTGAAACGTTGATCCCTGATATGTCGGCAAATCTGGTTTTAGATATTCAGAACGTGAGATTCATGGATAGCAGTGGCCTTGGGGCGGTCATGGGCGTCTATAAATTGCTGAGAGACAAAAATATCAGTGTCGCCAATGCGCAAAGACCTGTACTGGACCTATTTAAACTCACGCGCATGGATCGTCTGATTAAAACTTACGAAAGCGTTGATGAAGCCTTAGCGACTGCTGTTTAAGGGGGCGTTATGAAAGGGATGATACTTGCTGCCGGTAAGGGAACACGTGTAAGACCGATTACTCAATCTATTCCCAAACCCATGATTCCGATATTGGGCAAACCAGTAATGGAATCGATGATAGAACTCTTTGCGCAGCACAATATTAACAAGATCGTTATCAACACCAGCCATTTAGCCGAAGTAATAGAAGGTTACTTTGGAGACGGCCACCATTTTGATGTTCAGCTCTCATACTCTTATGAAGGGGAGCTCGTTGATGGCGAGTACCGAAGCCAAGCATTGGGTTCGGCGGGCGGAATGAAGAAAATACAGCAGTTTTCTGGGTTCTTTGACGAGACTTTTGTCGTGGTGTGCGGTGATGCGTGGATCGATTTAGATCTATCAGAGGCAGTTCGCCAACACAAAAAGAATGGCGGTATTGCGACCATCATTACCAAAAACGTTCATATCGATGAAGTTGAAAAATACGGTGTCGTGGTTACGGATAACAAAGGACAAGTAACCAGTTTCCAAGAGAAACCTTCGAAAGAAGACGCACTGTCGACCAACATAAACACCGGTATCTATATCTTCGAGCCTGCAATCTTTGATTACATACCAACAGAAGGTGAATACGACATTGGTGGCGAGCTGTTCCCAAAACTCGTTGAACACAAAGTGCCTTTTTACGCCGTAGAGATGAAATTTCAATGGTTAGACGTCGGAAATATCACCGATATCTGGAGTGTGACAAAAGACATTCTTGACGGAAAGGTGCCTGGTTACCGAATTCCTGGCACCCAAGTAAAAGCGGGAGTTTGGGTTGGCATTAACTCTGTTGTCGACCTTGAAAGCTGTGACATTCGACCTCCAGTCGTGATTGGCAGCGGATGCAAAGTAGAGAGTGGAGCGAAACTGTTAGGTCCCGCGCTCATTGGAGCAAATTGCCAGCTTGATGAAGGCTGCATTGTAGAAGAGTCGCTTATTTTCGACTACATCCATGTCTTCGACGAGAGTCATGTTAAATACCAGACGATCTTTGGCAACTACTGTATTGGTCACGATGGCATCGAAAACAATGATCTTCAGTGGCGAAACTTACGATCTCACGGAAATCACTCCAGAGTGAGCGATATCCTTAAAACAATCTAATTTTCAAAGGGCGTGGTGCATGTCAGGAAATGAAAAGCAAAGATTCGAACAGGTCTATGAAAGCTCACTTGATGCATCAAGGTTGGCCGCAGAAGCGTTGAATGAATATTGGGTAAAGATAGGCGTCTCTCCTGGGTTAGCCACGCAACTTGAGCTCTGCATTGTTGAAATGGTGAATAACGCATACATCCATGCTTATAAAGAGAAAGAAGGGCAAGAAGTTGTCGTTCGTTGTCAGATTGACCGTGTTAGTGGTCAACCTAACTTATCTTTAGAAGTGTTAGACCATGGTGAGGCGATGACCGATACGGAGCTTGAGACGGCTTTGTCGAATGAGTTTGTTGAAGCGGATCCGACCGATGAGAGTACTTGGTCAACGTCAGGACGGGGATTTCTTATCGTTTCAAGTCTAATGGATAAGGTCGTACTGACTCAGGAACAAGGGCGAAATCGCTTTGTGATGACGAAAGCACTCGAAGCCAATGAACTTTTAGATGGAGCACTATCAACGTAATTGAAGGCTTATTTCGGCTAGGAATATAACAATAATTAGGAAATCTACGGATGGACAACTATTTTCGACAATTCGAGCACCGAGTCCCACCAGAACCGGTGCCTCATAGCATACCGCGTGAATTACTCTACCAGTACCTTGCGACATGTAATCTTACACTCGGGATTTGGTATCTTGGGTGGCGATGGATGTACGCTCTTAACTATGATGCGCTTTGGTTCTCGCTTCCTTTGGCCTTTGCTGAGTCTTGTGCGTTTATTGGCTCATTGCTATTTACTTATAACTTGTGGAAAGTGGAAGATGAGCCTAAGAAAGCCCCTCCGTTTAAAATTTCCGAATGTGTGTCAGACACCGAAGAAGACAGGCCAATCAGCGTTGACGTCTTTTTCCCTAGCTATGATGAAGAGCCAGAACTCGTCAAATTGAGCATTGAAGACGCACAGAAAATCCGTTATCCCCACGCAATTGATATCAAGATCTATATTCTCGATGATGGAAAACGCCCAGAGATGGAAGCAATGGCGAATGAAATGGGCGTCGGTTACATCACCCGAGAAGGTAACATCGGATTTAAAGCGGGCAACCTGCGTAACGCCATGGAGAGAACGAGCGGCGACTTTGTTGTTATTTGTGATGCGGATACGCGACCTTTCCCGACGATTCTAGAAAACACCTTAGGTTACTTTAGAGATCCAACCGTCGCATGGGTTCAGACTCCGCAATGGTTCTTCGATGTGCCTGAAGGGGAGCGACTACCTGATTTAATGGAACGAAAACTTGGCGCTTGGTCGCGATTTATTGGTAAAGGCGTCGAACGAGTGTACGGACCTGTGACATTTGGCGACGATCCGTTTGTTAATGACCCGCAGATGTTCTATGACGTTATCCAGCGTCGACGTAATTGGGTGAATGCCTCGTTCTGTTGTGGGGCTGGTTCGATTCACCGTCGTGAAGCCGTGATGGAGGCAGCGCTAAGAGCCTATGCCGAGCAGATAACGAAAGAGCAAGATGAAGTCGAAAAACAGATTCGCAGATTAACGAAAGAGAAGCAGGTTGATGCCGCTGTCTCGGCGAATTTGAGAGATGAAATTCTATTTGATACTGAGTTCACACCGTACAAGTTCCATGTTTCGGAAGATCTCTACACGTCGATTGTACTTCACTCTGATCGAGAGCGTAATTGGCGCTCTGTGATGCACCCGAGAGTCGAAAGTAAGATGCTGTCACCACAAGATTTACAAACATGGACCGTTCAGAGATTTAAGTACTCGGGTGGTTCAATTGATATTTTCATGAACGATAACCCTATCTTTCGTAAAGGGTTGAACCTTAAACAAAAGCTGATGTACGGAGCGAGCTTTTGGTCAAACCTCTCAGCCATCTGGAATATTATTTTCTTAGCATGTCCTATCGTCTACTTCTTGACTTCCATCGCACCAGTTAGTGCGTATGACGTGACTTTTTACCTGCACTTTTTGCCTTATGTCATTACTGCTGAACTCGCCATGATGATAGGCACTTGGGGAGTGGCTGGTTATAAGGGCAAAACAAACTTTCTCTCGTTCTTCCCTGTTAACTTACGTGCGTTGTGGACGGTACTCAGAGGTCAAAAAATCAGTTTCCCAACCACCCCAAAAGAGCGCCAAACCGGTAATTTCTTTAAGTTAGTCATTCCACAAGCAACGGTCTTCGGACTGAGCCTTTTCAGCCTTATCTACGCTTGGGTGGGACACTCTACAGGAAGTTGGGGAAGCTACTCTTTTGGCGGACTGGTTTTAAATACGTTTTGGATAATTAACAACATGATGGCGATGTGGGGAATGATCGCTGCCGCATTTTGGACGCCACCGACCTCAGCCGAAGGGGAAGAAGAAGTGACTAATTCAGAGGAGTTGAAATATGGGGTTTAAGCAGTCTTTAGTAAACGCACGTCACCATGTGGTATTCATACTTGGATTAGCGACCGCGCTTATCATCGCTTTTAGTATTGAAAGCAGAGAGCCAGGTAGGGTCTTGGGAAACATCACTTTCGAGGTTCCTGAAGATATCCCTTATAAATCCCAGCGTGTTTTGTCAGAGCAAGAGTTTGAATGGGCAAATACCGCTTGGCAATATTTTGAAAACAATTATCAGGAAAACACAGGGTTAGTAAACTCGGTAGACGGCTACCCATCAACCACGATGTGGGATACGGCGTCTTATCTAATGGGCTTACTCGCCGCTGAAAAGATCAATATCATCACTGATAACGAGTTCAATCAACGTATGGATAAAGCGCTAACGACATTGGCTCGAATTCCTTTAGTCGATGGCAAGTTACCTAACAAAGCGTACAACACTCAAACGTTAGAGATGGTGGACTACTCCAACAACCCGAAAGAGAACGGCATCGGTTGGTCTGCGATTGATATTGGTAGAGTGCTAGTACCAATGAACATTTTGGTCTGGCAATACCCTCAGTTTAACGATCAAGTGAATGACGTGCTTAACCACTGGAAAGTCAGCAGCATGTTGAAAGATGGCTACCTCTTTGGTGCTCGACCAACCTCAGGTAATGAAGCCATCATGGAGTTGGTGCAAGAAGGGCGAATTGGCTATGAAGAATACGCGTCTAAATCGCTGGCTTTGATGGGGCGTGATGTTTTCAACTCCATGAAATACATCGATTATCTCGAAATGATCGATATCTATGGTATTCAAATCCCAACAGATAAGCGTGATCCGGCTGAATTCCATGCGCATAACTACGTGGTCAGTGAATCCTATATCTTAGATGGTATTGAGTTCGGCGCAGACAGTGTCTCTAAAGTGTTTGCACATCGAGTATATCAGGCGCAAGAGGAGCGCTATCAGGACACTGGTACATTGACCGCGGTAAGTGAAGACAACGTCGATGAAGCGCCGTATTTTGTCTACAACACAGTCTTTTCAGATGGCAAAAAATGGAACGCAATTTCTGATGACGGCAAAGATCAATCTCATTTAAAAACGTTATCAACAAAAGCTGCATTCGGTTGGTATGCGCTCTATGACACCGACTACACCGAATTATTGATCGAAGAAGCTTCGACGCTTAAATCAGATAACAAAGGATGGTATTCAGGCCGCTATGAATCCGATGGGCGGGTGAATAAAGCGATTACGGCGAATACCAATGGGATAGTGCTTGAATCGCTTGCGTATATTGAAAATGGACCGCTGTTAACGGTTGGCGAACAAAAATAATAATTAGAAGGAAGATGTATGCGCTCAGTTTGCTTAGGTTTAATCACGCTTTCAATTTTAGGGTGTGGCAATAAATATAATCAATTCTCCGAAGATATAGTCGACCGAAAAACGCATTGGACTGCTCCCAAAGCTCGCCATGGTCAGTTGACAGAGAAAGAGATGGATATGGCGAGAATTGCTTGGAAGTATTTCGAAAATAACTACCAAGAATCAACGGGTCTTGTGAATGCAGTAAATAACTACCCGTCCGTCACCTGGTGGGATGCAGCCTCGTATATGGCAGGGATGGTCAGTGCTTATGAGCTTGGGATTATCGAGAAAGAGGAGTTTGATCAACGCCTTGTTAAGTTCTTAACGACGTTAAATAAGCTCGACCTCTTCAAAGGTGAGCTACCTAACAAAGCGTACAATACCCAAACCGCGGCGAAAGTGGACTATGGTAACCAACCTGGTGAGATCGGTTATTCTGCACTGGATTTAGGTCGTTTGATGATATGGCTCTACATCGTTAAACATCGCTACCCAGAATTTGCCAATAGTGTTGATTCAGCTGTACTTCGTTGGAATTTCTGTAACGTTATCGATGAAAACGGGACGATGTTTGGCGCGCTGTTAGAGCCGGGTAAAGAGGTTCAATATCTTCAAGAGGGGCGTTTAGGTTACGAAGAGTATGCAGCCAAAGGGTTTGAGCTGTGGGGATTCGATACCACTCAAGCAGCTATGCCAGAACCTTACGCCACCATCAACCTGTTTGGCTATGATGTCCCTTATGATACTCGTGACCCGCGAAAGCTCAAAGCGCACAGTTACGTTGTGACTGAAAGTTACGTTCTTGATGGTATCGAGATGGGGTGGGACGTAGTATCGGACCGTTCTCCTCACGATTATAACTACTCTCACGATTGGATAGCAGAATTCGCCCTGCAAATATATCGAGTGCAAGAAGAGCGCTACAAGCAAACGGGTATTATTACCGCTAGAACCGAGCACCAGCTCGCAGGCGCTCCATATTTCGTCTATGACACCATCTATACCGATGGGTTTGCATGGAACACCATTTCTGAGGTGGGCGAGTTTCTTCCTCAATATTCTGCTGTCGCCATTAAAGGTGCGATGGGAATGTGGGTGTTATGGGATACGCCTTACACAGACTTACTCTTCGACTATGTATCAACGGCTTATGACCGAGAAAAAGGTTTCTATGAAGGAATCTTTGAAAATGGTACAGGTTTAATCAATACGTTTACTTCCAACAATAACGGCATCACGTTAGAGATCTTATTGTACAAACAACAAGGTAAGTTACTGACCTATAAAGATGACGTCGCACCAAGTATATGGGAAAAGGCACTAGAAACGCCATTTGGTTATGAAGGGCAGTGCCTGCCAAGAAAAAAAATTGAAAACGTTGAGTAAGGCTACGCATGCTGAAAAGATGGATCGTGATTGTTTTGTCGATGTCCATTTCTGCATGTGGAGTCGTTTATCGTAGTGTAACCGATGGTGTAGATTCGATTAATCAATCCCAGTTAGTAAGGCAAGGGCGTTATGGCGATCTGACAGAAGAGGAGATCGCTTGGGCGTCGACGGCCTGGAAGTACGTAGAGAACAATACCCAGCTGACAACTGGGTTGGTGAATAGTCTAGATAACTATCCAACCACCAACATGTCGGGTTTAGCGGACTACCTTGTTGCTCTGATTGCGGCGAAGGAGTTTGAATTCATCTCCAACAAGCAATATGACGAGAGACTAACACTGGTACTTTCATTCCTGAACAAGATGGATTTGAGTTACGGCCAAGCGCCGAATAAGGTCTACAGCACCCAATCAGGCCAAATGGTGAATTATGCCAATCAACCTTTAGATATTGGCTGGTCATCGTTAGATATTGGCAGACTGTTAATTGTACTCGCGATTGTGAAACGTCACTCTCCCGAATTCACGGAATACATAGACAAAGCGGTTTTAAGGTGGAACTTCTGTGAGCTGATCAGTGAAGATGGTGATCTCTATGGGTCGCTTCTTAATGACGGTAAGCTTGTAAGGTACAAAGAGGGGCGTTTAGGGATAGAGGAGTACACCTCTTACGGGTACCTCGATTGGCAAATCATTCCAGAAAAGGCGATGAATATTGAGCCTTATGACGTCGCGACTGTTTATGATGTCGATCTGCTTTTTGATGGCCGTGACCCACGTGTTTTCAATGTTCTTAGACCGATTTATTCGACCCCATACCTTTGGATGGGACTAGAATTCAACTGGGATAAAGTCGGAGATACTGCAAGTTCCGACGCGACTCATACCAACGACACACTCGCTGCCATGGCTGATGCTGTCTATCAGGTTCAAGAAAAGCGTTGGGACAACGAACGGATTTATACCGCAAGAGGTGAACACGTTGTATCGGGTGACCCCTATTTTGTTTACGATGCGATTTACGGTTTGGGCACACCGTGGATAACGTTAGCTGAAGATGGATCTTCGCATGATCAATTGGCACTGGTCTCAACTCGAATTGCGTTTCAAATGTGGGCTCTGTGGAAGACCGATTATACCGACCGTTTAATGGTGTTGGTGAAAGAGCTCTACGATCCGCAAAGAGGCTGGTATGAAGGACGTTATGAGTTGACGAGTGCGTATGAAAAGACCATTAGCCTTAAAACGAACGCTGGCGTTTTGGAAGCGCTTCTATACAAGAAAAATGGCAAGCTATACAAAGCAGGGAACAGCAAAGAGTATCGTGATGTCAAATTCAACGCGAGATTTGATCACCCTGGACGATGCTTAGTGGAGACATTTCGATGAAACAGTACCTACTTCTCTTAATTCTCTTTAGCAGTTCATTCGCTTGGTCGTTTGAGCAGCCAGCGGTTGACTTAATGACAACCCCCACGCTGTTACTCAGCCAAGGCAGGTATGCTCAAGCTTCGAGCGCATTCCACACTCAGGCAAATAAGGCGCTCGTTTTGGAGAAAAGTATTGGGCGTGAGGAGATGTGGCGCGCGGCCGGTTTATTGGAAGCGATCGCGGCAATGTCTGCGGAAAAGCAAAGCGATCCGGCAGCCTACGAATATTGGGCTAACAGCGTCCGATATTTTCTAATGGGGGGAACAACTTGGGAAGAGCTTAAGCGTTCAATTCGACAAGATTATGAACAAGTTAGCTCAATCATAGGCGTGAATATTGTTCCAGGGGATAGTGGTTTTACAGTCGATGACGCGACATTGCAGTTTTATTCGTTTGTTGAAATCTGGGATACCAAGCTTCAGTTTTTCCTATATAACGCGCCTAAATCAGGCTTAATTAACCAAGCCCAAACCAATCTAGCAGCCCCTTCGACAGAAAGTAACTCAACGACTGGTCAGCAGCTTAAGCAATATTCGCCGAACTCAAAGCTTATGATTGGCAATAACTTTAGTGAGAAACAGTCTTTTGTTGTGGCTCCTTCAGAAGTAGAAATGACTCAGCAAGGTGATGAAGCGCAATCAGTATCAGAGAGTGATGTTGAACAACGCATTGAAACGACGGTAGCGACACCCATTGATGCGCCCATATTGATTGAGGAAGTTGAAAAAGAAGAAAAGGCTAAAGAGACGTTAAACGCTCCACAGCAACAGATCTCAAGGGGCAATGCTGACGCTGATATCACCAAGCCGGTGCAAGCAACCCAAAGACGCAGCTTCGCACCCGTAACGGAGAATTAGAACAAAAGTTTAGTGCGCAATAATTGAACTAATGGCTTACGCTTATTATACAATCAATTTAATAATGATTTTCTTATGTCAATGCGTAAAACATTTTGTGCAACATCTTATTCGCTTGCACTCGTTACATTTGCAGTAGATGCAATGGTTATTGATGATCCGCTCACTCACTTGGATCAAAACCGCTGGTGGCTATCGGATGGTTGGGAGAATGGCTTTCCATTCTTGAACCGTTGGGAATCGGAGGCGGTAAGTTTTTCAGATGATGGGATGGCGATTACGCTTAGTCCTGATAGGAAACGAGATGAAAACAGAAGTTTGAAGTTTTCATCGGGAGAGCTGAGAAGTCAGAAATTTTTCTCTTACGGGTGTTTTGAAATCGATATGAAGCCTGTTAGGGCACCTGGAGTCGTGAGTTCGTTTTTCCTTTTCTCTGGTCCTTTCGATAAACCAGAAGATGGCAATGGAATCCATAACGAAATCGACATTGAATTCTTGGGTTCGAATACCAACATGGTTCAACTTAACTTTTGGACTGATGACGACGCCTACGCCAATAGCCATGAAACGTTGATATTTTTAGGTTTTGATGCATCGGAAGACTTCCATCGTTACGGTATTTATTGGGGGGAAGATTTCATTGAATGGTTTATCGATGGTGAATCTGTCTTGAAAGTGTTAGATAACAAATATGACCCAATTCCGACGGTGACCAGTTCTCGATTACGAGTGATGGCTAATATGTGGGCGACGGATCCTGAGATAGCAAACTGGGCTGGTCGGTTTAAGACCAAAAAGAAGCAGAGTTACAAAGCAATGTATAGAAACTTTAGTTTTACCCCAAATCAACATTGCAGTTCAAAGTAACTAGATAAATACTGCCAAAAACTTGTATGAAACAATGTTCATACTATTCTTAAGGTGACTATTATAATCACGGCTAGGAATACAGTATGGACACGTCCCTTTCTACAGCGTTATCGTTGCTAAACGATTCAAGCACGCATTTTGATCTCACCAACCCTGAACACCAAACTCGGCTGACAAAACTCGCCGAAAAACTCGAGCGATTGGATGATCTCTCAACGCGACACCTCAAAGAAGTGGCAAAGCAATTTAATGGGCCACTTGAATTTCAACTTGCGGTTAAGTTGGTTCAATCTAGAAGGGCGATGTCCAATATCACCAAGCCTGTTAAGGTTGGGGTGGTGTTTGCTATGTGGGGTGAACATAACAGGCTGTTACCAAAATCGGAAGCCAACCCCAATGGTGAAGACTCGCTTCGAACAAAAATAGAACAGCTTCAATGGATTACCTCAAACACTTTGGTTGATTGGCACTTATATGCGGTTGATGATGGTTGCCCTCACGGCAGTGCTGTTATCTCGCAATCAATCGTAGACAGCCATGACTGGGCAGTAAGTAACAAAGTCACCGTATTATCATTGTCTGATGCGCTGCCAACGACTGTCGGACCTTTGCGTGAGCTCTCTCATGCAGATGACTCTCGTAAAGGTGGGGCAATCATATTGGGCTGTCAACATGCTATCGATATGGGGGCAGAAGCGGTGGTCTACACCGATGCAGACAACTCTGTTCACCTTGGTCAATTGGGTTTACTGATGGAACCCTTCCTTGAACAGGGCAAACAAGTCGTGCTTGGCAACAGAAAACATGAAGACTCTATATTAGTTAAGCAAGAAGAACGTTGGGGTGTAGGGATAAAGACGTTGCGACATATGCAGCGCATGATAGGCGCACAGATCTTCGATGGTGGTATCAAAGATACCCAAGCGGCTTTCAAGCTTTATGGCAAACCTGTTCTTGAAAAGATACTGCAAAACCCAACGGTGTTTGATTTCTCATTTGATACGGATTGGATTTTCGCAGCAATGGAAATGAATCAACCAATTACAACTGTGCCATTTGCATTTATTGATTCAGCCGCAGAGTCAGCGTCAATTGTTCAAGGTCCTATGAGCACATGGTATGTGTTGTTGGATGGGTTAGTAAAAGCTGCCAAGGCGCGTAATGTGAATTACAGTACCGAAATGGCAGAAGTCTTTGATAGTGAAATCAACTCGCATAAAGATCTAGAGCTACTGATTGATGTGCTTCCTCCTGAACTTGCGTCTGTTGGCGAAGGGGAGCTTGGCAATCCGTCGGTTATGTCGCCACAATCGGTTAGACATTGGATTGTTAGTGCGAAAGCGTTAAACAATAAACTTCCAGCCTAATAAAAATGCCAGACGAGAGTCTGGCATTCTTCTTTGTACTTCTATTATTTATTGATAACCCATTAGGATCTGTTCGACTTGGTCATTTATCAGCGCCACTTCTTTGAAAATGATATCCATATCGGCAGGGTCGATAGGTTGCTCATTCAAAAGTTGAACCTCGACATTGTTTAGGGAAGCTGACGCAATTTCTTCGCCAAAGCTACTTAATATGCCTTTCAACGTATGCACTAAACGATGCAACTCTTCGGTATTGTTACTGCGGACTAAATCTTTAATCTCTTCAAGGGCGTTTGAATGGTCTTCCTGATAAGCCATTAAAACTGCTTGGATAACGTCTTGGTCGTTATCCAAGTATGTGTTGAGTAAATCCATATCTAACATTAAACAGTCCTTTTAGTTAGAAAGAGTAAAAGGGTTAGGTGGGCGAGTAGAGAATCCATTCTTAATCGACTCACCAATCCAACGACTCCAATTAGGCGGTAAATCGAGCTTTGATAACTCGTTTAAATATGGGTGGCTGCACATTGGAGTATGTGAGTCTGAAGTGATCGATATAGTATACAAATAGTCTAATTTCGCGCTCACTGAAAGCGGGTATTGACCAAGATGCTGCTCGGCGCGGTCGAGTGTGTTGTGTGGCTTACTCACGGTAGTAAATGAAAATAGTCTGTGCATTTGCTCAAGTGACGAATCAAACTTTCCTCGAGCCTGGATGATCTCATTGAGAGAATGGCACAGATTAGACTCACCAAAATACATGAGAGCAGGAAGATACTGAGCAAGAAGCGAAGAAGGGCAATCGCTAAGATTATCGTAGAAAAGCGAAAGCCCCTTTAGAAGCTTTTGATGTGCGGCTTCTAATTTGTGCTCATGAATCAATATATGACATTGAAAAAGAGCGGTCATAGAGCGCATTTGTACATTTCGCTTAGGTGTAAACCGCCTGCCAATCAAAGCAACAAAATTACCAAGGTGTTTAAGAACGACTTGCTTAACTTTCTGATCTTGCGCGTTCTTATAACAGCTTTCCAGCGCAAGTAGATAGCTGGACACCGATTGAATCCAGTTATGGTCTGCCAATGAAATGTGGCTTGCATAGGTATAGCCAATCCGAATAATCGTATCGCGTTTACCCAGTCGCTCTGCTAACTCACTCGCTCGGGTGGCTCGCTGACTAATACTGGGAGTGAGATCAAAAGACTTGTTGGCATAATAGAGAGCTTTGGCCAATTCACCTTGCTCCTCATAGAAGACGCTAAGTGCATCGATGATTTTAAGAGAGAGCGGGTTTTTTATTAGATAAGTGTGCAATGCATCAATGCCTTGCTCAATTAGGTTATTCTGTCTAAAAACATGAGCTTGGCCGATGATTTTGGTTGGGTGTTCAGGTGTTTGTGATTCGCTTATTGCGATGTCTAAGAGATTCCAATATTGACCTTCAATCAGATGCTCCATTAAAGCCGTTTCTGAAGAGAGACAAGCTTGCTCTCCATTTACAATAAGTAACGCTTGATGGAGCTTTTCTTCATTATCAATAGGGAATTGAGTTCGTAGTTGGGCAATTTTTTGAGTTTCTTTACCAATGAGCTGAATTCGGTGCCCAAGCGCTTTGGTTTGAATAGGCTTAGAGATGAAGTGCCTAACCTTTCCTGATAGTGAGGTAAGAACTGTCTCTTGGCGGGCGTCACCCGAAATAATTAAAATTCCGATAGTGTCATCAATCAACTTATTTCTATAAAGAATACTCGCTAACTCAAAGCCGGTAAGACTTTGCTCTAGGTGATAATCAATGATGATGATATTGAAACAATGAGTCTCTATCTCTCTGATGGCATCCTGACAGTTGCATACCGTCATAATATTTTGATGGGGTACACCAATACTCGATAGTTGCTGCTTGACCAAGATCGAAGATGTTCTTGAATCGTCAACAATTAAAACCTGTTGCTCAGACAAAGACTTATTCAAACTATATGCCCCTTGTAGTGATACCATAAAAGTAGTAATCGCGTTGCATATCGTCAAGGATGGTAGAGTATAAGAGTTAAAACTTGTTGAGCGCTTCAATGATTGGCTTAAAACAAGCAATAAATTTGTTACTTGTTTTTCGTTTGTTAAACAAGCAGAAGGGGATGGAATGAGCTGTAGGGAACTCTGGATTCGGAGTGCTAAATACAACAAAGCCCAGCATTTCTGCTGGGCTTTGCGTTTGTTCACAAGGAACTAAATTTGGTGGGTCCGGGCGAACTCGAATCGCCGACCCCTACCATGTCAAGGTAGTACTCTAACCAACTGAGCTACGGACCCAAATTTATGTTCTGCATACTTTGGTTTTAGTATGGCTTTAAGGAGTGGTGGGTCCGGGCGAACTCGAATCGCCGACCCCTACCATGTCAAGGTAGTACTCTAACCAACTGAGCTACGGACCCATTCCTTAAGAACGAGATGGATGTTACCGAGACTTATTCATTCGTGCAAGAGCATTTTTCGTGATTTGATTCCGTTTGGTTTATAACTAAGCGAATTGTCGTTCTTTTATTCGCTAAGATTACAAAAACGTGCGTTAAATCACGTACCTATATCAAGATAAATTCTATCTTCCACGCCCATCAAACATCACCACGATGGTCTTGGTGATGATCGCTAAATCCATTGACAGCCATGATTTCACCGAACATAGCGATAAAGCATAGCTGTGGTCGTAACCGACTTTACGTCGAACATCATCGATGCAAGTGTCGTAACCTTGGTTTACTTGAGCGAGTCCAGTGATGCCAGGCATGACTCCGTACGTTCTGTCAGCAAAGTAGGGAATGGCATTTTCGAGCTTACTGTAGAAGCTAGGGCGTTCTGGGCGAGGCCCAATCAGAGACATATCACCCATAACGACATTGAACAGCTGCGGTATTTCATCTAATCGCGTTTTACGCAGAAAGCGACCAACTGGGGTGATGCGAGGATCGTTTTCTGTGGCCCACACTGCGCCGGTTCTTTGTTCTGCATCTTGATACATGGTTCTAAACTTGATGATTTCAAAAAAGACCATTTTTTCAGGCGTCGATTTCCCTACGCGAAGCTGCTTGTAAAACACGGGGCCAGGTGAGCTGAGTTTAATAGCCAGTGCAATAAATGGAATGACAGGTAGCAATAGTAGGAGTCCCATTAATGCACCGAAAAGATCGAACAAGCGTTTCGCAAGCCAAATAGAGATGTGATTTGATACGTTACTCATGTGAACTCCTTACTGGTCGATACGTGACCACTTTCCTGATTCAAATCCTAGTAAATAGCGCATACCGCCAATAAAGTTAGCAAAGTGGCCAGCGACGATATAAAGCACAACTTTGCAGATTTTGTGGCTAAAAATTGCGGGTAAAGTATGGCTCAATAACGCTATTGAATAGAGAGCGATCTGAGCAATCAAAGCAGTTAGAAACAGCGGGTTATCCATTAACAAAATTGATGAGACAAAACACGCGATAAGAAGGTAAGGAGTAAGAAGCCTTAAACCTTTACCTGAAATAAAAGCAAAGGCAACGCCGCGATATCTTGGCAAAAACATGTCTGATAAACGGATGGCTTGCTGCATATTGCCCGCAGAGATACGAAGTCTGCGCCTAAAGTCGTTTTCTTGCGATGTAGGCTCCAGCTCAAGCGCGACCATTTGAGGTTCGTACTCCGCTAGATAACCTTTTCGAACGATGTTCATCGGTAAGATAAAATCGTCATTGATGGTGTTCTCTTCCAGTTGTTCAAACAGGTGAGTTCGAAACAGGTACAACGCACCATGCGCACCAAGAGTTGAACCAAGACTCGATTCATTCATCTTCACTTTGCATTGATATTGCCAGTATCTGTTTTCCCCTTCATTTTCTCGATGAAACAGCTGATAAAATCCGTTAACGACGCCAACCTTAGCGTTCTTGAAATGTCGATTAGCAATCCACAATGCATCAATAGAAATCAGAGCAGACACGTCGCTTAACGCAGTAATATCTGACGAGATTGTCTTCATCTGCTCATTGATGACCGCTATCTTGCCTCGGTTTTGACTGAAGGCTCTGATTTCAAAGTAGGTATCACAACAAATGGCTTCTTGAATGGTTTGTTCTGCGATTTCAACGGTCTTATCTGTACAGCCATCACAAGCGATGATGACGCGATATTTGTTTTTTGGGTAATCCAAAGATGCAAGGTTTCGGATCTTGTCTGCGATATAACGCGCCTCGTTGTATGCGGGCACTAATATGGTGACAGACGTGCAGTTTCTATCACTTTTTGCTTGGCGATATCCTCTGACTTTGTGCTTGATCATCGCCATTGGGTGATTGCGAGAGTACCAAGATAGGAATACAGGGTAGCCAACGTGGTGATAGATCACTAAAGCACTGCTTACTGTGAACATCACAATCAGTAAAATATCAGTCATGCTAGCTTCTCCTGAGCAAGGTTGTGGTAAGCCTGAACCATCTGGCGAATGTCATTGTGTTTGGTGACAAACTCCCTAGGTGAATGACTTGTTGTTTCATGGAGCGCTGTCCAAATACCTTTGGCCATGGTCTCTACGCAATCACGAGAGACCAACCAACCTGTATGAGGGCATAAGGTCTCTTTGCTCGCTCCAACATTGGTACAAAGCGTGACAATGTCACAAGATTGAGCTTCGAGAGTCGATAGAGGAAAGCCCTCACTACGAGATGGTAAGCAGAACAGATCTAGGCTCTGGTAGAAACGAGGCATGTCATCGACCAAACCTAAAAACGTAACGCGGTTTTCTAAGCCCAATTGAATGACTAATTCCGTCAGCATCTGGCGCTGGCTACCGTCACCTGCAATAACTAAATGATAAGTGTCTGGAAGTAATGCTATGGCTTGGATGAGAAGGTCGTGGCCTTTGACATGTTCTAAGCGGCCAGCGCTACCGATAATCGTTTTGTCTAAAGGGATCGACAGCGCCTGTCTTGCTAAATGCTTGGAGCCAGGCTTGAATGTTTCACAATCAATGCCGTTCTTAATCACCCTAATATGCTGTTCACTAAAGTGATTGTGGAGTTGTTCACGCACTAGGTTTGCATCGGCGACAAGTGTTGGCTGTGCAATTTTTAGTGCCAAGCCCTGCAAAGAGCGATGCTTGTTATTTGATAGGTGCCAAGCATCATGTTCCGTGTGGATCCTAGACTTAACGCCAGCCATACGTGCGGCGGTCGCCCCATACAACATGGGCCCAATATGGTGGGTGTGTACGACGTCGGGCTTTATGCAGCGAAACAACTTGTACAACGAATATAGCGTTGTGATGCTGTAGCCATCGGGTTTATCAAGAAACATTATTTGAGATTTTATCTCTTTGAGTCGTGGCCACTTCGCTAAGGCTTTCTCTTTGGTTCCTTCCAAACTCACAATGAGAACGCTGTTGGACGGTTTAGAGAATGTGAGCATATTGATGGCCAAGGCTTCAAGGCCGCCAGGTGCTAAATGCTGAACGACATGAATTGTAGTGATTGAGGCTTCCATGCATGCTCCTAACTGATACCAATCAGAATAAATATTTGGTCATTCTTGCTGGTTAAAATCGCTGATAGCTTCGTTATAGATTTTGTAGGTAGGTCTACTAGCTAGCTGCAATCTATGCCTTGCTCTAAGCGATTTTACCTGCGCAATTTCTGGTCAACTATTTATCCCGATTGGTATTAAACAAAGTATTAAAGTTAGGATTGCATGATGTGTGCCATGATTTTAGTTGTTTAAATACAGATGTTTAGTGTTATTTTGCGAAATTATGCGTTGGTGTTTTCAATTTGAATCTCGTTATGACCAATTGGGTTTTATCTTCGGAATTTGAGTCAGAAGCGGAGCATTGGTGATCGTTTCAATCTCTTCTTTACGTCTGATTGATGAATCGAAAAGTTCAATCAGAGTTGCGACACCAACACCTAATCCAACCCCTGCAATTAGACCGGCGAGAATAAACACAATAATAGGTAAGTTAGAAGGACCACTTGGCGTATAGGGAAGGTCGATAATCTTGACGCGTTTATTCTCCTCGAACACGCCCAAAGAGCCCGTCAGTTGAGCCATTTCATAACGTTGAATTAACTCGTCATACAGCTGTCGTTTGACTTGAACATTGCGAGCGAGTCGCCCCATCGTTTTGGCATTATCACCAAATTGGTTGGCCTCACTTTCAAGCTTTCCAATCATCTCTTCTAAGCTTTTAGTCTCTTCAGTTAGCGATTCGTATCGGCCACGAACCAATTGCAAGCTGTGAAGTTGGGTAACAAGCAGAGGCTGTATGTCTCCAACTTCCCGTAAGTTGCTACTACTTGCAATGTCCCAAAGTTGGTCACTACTGATATTGGGCTGTTCAGTTTTTAGCAAAAGTTTACGTTCGTTCTCTAAGCGGCGTAACTCACGTTGTTTGCCTTGAACGGCACTGTGGCTATCTGTGTATTTTGCTTTTAAAAGCGTCAGTTCACTCCGAATCTCAATGATTTGGTCTTCTATTTTACCGACGACAGGGTTGGTTTTGGACAGTTGTTGGTCTAGAGAACCAAGGCTTCTTTCTACCCCAGCTAGCTCAGCTTTTTTCTCCGCGTAGCTTTGCTTTAGGGAAGCGAGTCGGCCCAAGGCTTGGCTTTGCATTTCAGGCGTGACAGACGCATAGCGGTTTTTAAAGTCAGCCAGTGCATTTTCCGCTTGTTCTAGATCGGAACGGCGCTTCTCAATATGAATCGCTAAAAATTCAGATGAGTCTTTGATCGATGAACGCTCAGGAGCGAGCAGCTGTTCAATAAAATGCTCGCTGATTGAGGCAAGCATATCTTCCATACCGGTAGGTGATGGAGCAGTTAGGGTGATTTTTAGAAAGTCTTTACCCAGTTGAGTGACGTTCAAACTGCTTGATAGGCGATTGATCACAGAGTCTCGTTCAGCAGCCGTCATATCATCGTTGATTAAGCTGTGTTCTTTCGCCACTGCGGTAAGAACATGACGGCTTTTCAGCAAAGTACTCAATGCATTCAAACGCTCTTTGAGCATGGTTGAAACCGCGATATCTTCCAAAAATGGGTTCATTTTGGCCGTCTCTTGAATCAGCATTGATGTGTGCGAGACATAATTGGTTGGTGCTAATTTACCGACGAAAAGCCCAATGAACGGCATGATTAAAATTGGTACCACGATGACGTATCGCTGCCTCCATGCGGCATTTAGGATCACGATGATCCTCAGTTTTAATTCACTCATAATGACTCCAGCATTCTATTTACGTGTTCTGAGCGAATATCCCAGCTATTTTGAGAGACATCGGCGTTATGGATTTGGTTCGGGTTAATCGCAACGCGACCAAGAGCGAGAGAGAATTGCTCTGCATCACGGACAACGTCAACGTAGTCTTGGTACTGAGCCAAAGCAGGGAAAGGGGTGCTAATGATGTGACTACCAGCGGCAAGGTACTCAAGAAGTTTCAAAGGGCTGCATGACTTAATTTGATCATTGGATACAAACGGTAGAAGACTGACATCCCAATGTTGACTGTATCTTGGTAGTTCATTATGAGGTCTTGGACCCAAATAATGGACATTTGATAACTCGGGTAAAGGGTT
Organism: Vibrio sp. RE86; assembly: GCF_013114545.1. GTDB lineage: Bacteria > Pseudomonadota > Gammaproteobacteria > Enterobacterales > Vibrionaceae > Vibrio. Next base: position 111,528 of record NZ_VTXI01000006.1, read on the forward strand.
GGCTGATAGTTCAATAGGGCCAATAAACACAAATTCCCAATCCGGATTTTCACGGCATACTTGTTCGATTAATGCATAGTCAAGCCACTGTGACAGACTGCCATAAAAACCGGCAACACGTCGTTTAGAACTGGGTAAATCAAGCGCTCTTGGTGCTGGTTGTTCAAACAATGTGGTATCTACGCCGTGAGGCAAATAGTGAGTCTTGGATTGGGGAAATTTAGTCACCAATTTAGAGCTGGCCGCGAGTATTAAATCCGCTCTGTCGACCAGATGTGATTCGTGCTCAGCAACCGTGTGATGATCAACCCCAGCCAGCGAAGAGAAATCATCACCACAGTAATAGACCACGCTCGATTCACCAAGATGCCCGCAAAGGTCGGCGGTTGTAGGCAGCGAACTCCACAAAATAGGATTATTCAGCTTGAGATTTTTGATAACAGGCTTTAACTGAGCGCAGATTAAACTCTTCGCAACATAGCGAGCGAAAGTAGATTTAGGCGCGGGAATGGTGCGCAAGTTTACGATGGTGATATTGTCGTGATAATTCTCACTACTGAAGCCGCTCTTTGATTGGCCTAGCAACTTGTTCAGCGCACGTTGGATGTCATGCTTAGTGAACTTGGGTTGACGCAGCCCGATAGAGTTAACCCAAAGCACTTTTCGCGTTTTGGCGAGTCGAGTGACAATATGTTGAGTGCTAGAAGGCAGGCCGCCAAAATCTTCACCAAATACAATTAAATCTCTCATGACCGCCTCCTAGTTGTTCAACTGCTTCACAACACGAGCAGGATTCCCTGCCGCAACAACAAACGGCGGTAAGCTTTTAGTCACAACGCTGCCTGTCCCTACAATGGTTCCTTCTCCAATCGTGACGTTTGGACACACGGTTACGTTTGTCCCAAGCCAAACGTCTTTTTCGAGCACAATGTCGCCGACATTTTCATCTAAGTCGCCGTGGCCCTGAGCTCGCAACTCTGCATCGAGCGAGTGGCCTGAATAACCGAATAGAAAAGCGCGCCCAGCGATACGCACGTTGTCACCGATGATGATGCGCTGACCGACTGCAAACGTGCTTTGCCAGCCGATATCAACGTTACTGCCAACAATCAGTTTCGGATTTTGTGATTGTGGCCTTGCACTGAACGTGGTTTGGCCTGAAATGCGACAGTCATTCCCGAGTGAAAAAGAGAGAGGCCCTGAAATAAAGGGCACTCCACCGAATAGATAGAGGCCGCGGCCATACGCATCAAGCTTCCCTTTAAAGGCGGGGGTATGGATGAAGACACGAATCAATGCACTAAGTAGCGTTGTAACCAGCTGATAAGCGCAAGCGACAACCTTATTGAAGAACTTAGGGGTTGGAATATCGCACGCTCTTATCGATTTCAAGATGGCAAACATGCGGCGGTAAGTGGGGTTGTCGTGTTCCTTCAACCAAGTTTTGAATTCATTCATCTGACTAGCCAACATATCGAGCTCCTTATTCTTCTCGCTATGCAGTAGTCATTTCATGTTGCGTGCCAAAATAAAAATAGATATATATCAGCACGTTAGCTTGATCAATGGAGAGGCGCTTACCTATTTCTCATTTTGAGAATACTTTTGCGTAAGCTTTGATAGAGCTATACACAGTGCTGCGAGAATATAAAGAGGCCAGGTAAAGCCTTGTGTAAGGAAGGTACCAGATACAATCGTGCCAACGATCCCGGCATAAACAGCGACTGAAGTTGCAAGAAGATAAGGCGACGGAGAGGTGACCGAAGACTCGAGTCTTTTTAAGCTTTGGCGACTGGTTTTCATCAAGGAAACAATGATGCCAATAAATACAATTAGACCTAAGAACCCTGTTTCTGCCAGAACCCCAAACCAAGTGCTGTGAACGGCGTGATTGAGACCATCCCAATGGGGACTGTAGAAAAAGTAGTTGGCGTAAAAGTTGTTCAGGCCGACACCTGTTAGCGGGTTATCTAACGCCATTTTAAACGCTGCCTCCCACGCGTAGAGTCGACCCATTGCAGAGGCATCAATTCCTGCCTCTGCAGCTCCACCTGATTGACGATCTGAGATGCCGGCGACTGCGAAAAGCACCAAAAGGGCGATGACACCAATCGTAATCAGTAACATTTTTGATCGGATTAGGCGCAAGCCAAAAATACCAAACACCGCGACGGAACCAAGCAGGCCACCACGGCTTTGTGTGGCGATAACGGCTGACATGGCAAAGATAAGGCATAAAATCCCCAACACTCGATTGGCACCGATTCCTTTCGTTGTTGCAAAGCTGATTGCGAAGGCAAGGGGAAACATGAGCACCAATGAAAGGTCGTTCGGATCGCCTAAGACGGAGCCAAGTTGACGTCCTATCGTTACACGTGAACCTTCTACAATCCCAATACCGTTGACGGAGTTATAAAGTGCGACCAATGAAATCAGCATACCTGTCCAAATGATCAACGATGAAATTTGCTTAACCGATTTCTCTGAAGTGACAAGCCAAGCGATGGCGAACGTCATCAGAATGATTTTCCAGTAAATATTCTTAAAGTAGGTAATGGCCAATCCAGGGTTGGAAGACAAGACTGCTCCAATGATAACCAGTACCCAAAACACCGTTAACCACGTAAAAGTTGGGTGCCAATACATCTGAATTTTACGGCTGATGATACTGTGCCAAAGTAAGCCTGCTAATGCGCCTAAAGAAAGCAGTAGTGGAATTTTGAGAGAATAAAGCGGTGCGAACGCTTCGTGGATTCGAAAGAATGAGAACAACACAAAGAGTGAGACTAACCAGAACGTTTGATTGAGAACAAACAAGACTCCAAGTGGTGCAAAACAAAGCACGACAACGATCGCAGGGTGCGGAACTGCGCTCCAGACAAAAGCTAAAGAGGTGCATGCTAGCATCATGAATGCGATGGTTCGATTGCGAGAGGCAGTGTTCATGACGTTTTACTCACAAGGTTTTGCAGGCTCAACCAGGTCGCTTTGATCTGTTTACGTTCGAGTAATTCAAAGCGAACGGCGAGGGCAGCAAGTAATAACGGCTGCATAACAAGCATGAGCAGCGAGACTTCCAATTGCGATTGAAAACGACTGGTGATCAAGAACAAAGTTGTGAGCACGATTAGGGCTAGCAACCCTGTATGTTGATAGGCGAGCGGAGTTAAGCTCTGACTCTGTATAAGCGTTGCGATAAATCGACAAACTTGCCCAACAATAAGCGCCAGTAGAATGGCAACAAGTCCGCTGCCGATAGTGAGATAAAACACGCATAGTGCGATGAGCGTAGAAACGATGTTAATGATAAGAAGGCGGGACGTTTTTTGAGAATAGAGGATCCCGAAGTTAGTTAACTCAACCAGCTCTTTAAACAGCATCATCGCGATGGCCAAGCCGACGTATTGGGCTGCAAGTGCATACTCGTCGGGTAGAACGGTCAGAATAAAAATTTGGCTCATCCAGGAGGCTGTTACTGCAATGACACACAGTAATAAAACCCCATATTGCACAATTTTGGTGGTGTAGTGACGGCCTTGTGATTCGTAAGCATGGAAGCGTTTCGGCATCCACCACATATGAAAGGGTTGAAGCATGATGCCGACAGCAAGGGCAAATTTTGCTGCGATCGCGTAAATACCTAAGGTCGATAAATCGGTGGTTCCGGCAATTAGCCAGCGCTCTGCGCCACTCAAACCAAACGCGACCATACCGGAAAGCATGATTGGTGTGGAGTATTTGATATAGCGCTTGTACGACACAAAAGGTGGTAAAGAAAGTGTAAAACCAATCTTGAAATGCAAATAGATAAATTGGCCAAGAGTACAGATGACATTGAAGGCGAAAAGTACCTCGACACTCGGGAATTGGGTCAGGGCAACAATCAGTAGCACGACCTGCATCGCAACGGTACATATACAGACTTGGAAGAATAGCTTAGCTTCGTTTTGTAACCTTAACCAAGCAAGCGCGATGGCCAATGGCGCTTCATAGATCAACACAATCGTAATGAGCGTTGCAATTGCTGAGTTAATCTCCTTTACCTGCCAAGGACTGATGGAGTAGCCAATGTAGATGAGACTACCAAAGAAGAGTGACATCAAGCAGGTGGCACTGTATAAGCGAGCGGCTTGTTGTTTTTGCTGACTTGAGTCTTCTATAGTGCCGATAAAACGGTAAAGGTTTTCATGCATTGCAAGCCCGACAAGCAAACTGAAAAATACCGTGGTAATAGAAATATACTCAAGGTGCCCAAGCTGCGCGGGGGAGAGGAAATGCGCCATCAAAGGCAACGTGATCAGCGAAACTCCTTTCATCAAGAAAATACTGACGGCGTATAGGCTCATGCTCTTTAAATAATCGTGACGCATACTTTGTCCCTCTAACGTTGCTTCAACTGAGCTAATTCGGCTGAGGTCAAACGCGAAATGGCTTTTTCATCATTGATGAGTTGGGCAAAGCGGTGATAACGATAGTCTGCTCGATATTGTTTGGCCAATTTCATCGCATGTTTGCCGCAAGATTGCAGCAGCCCATTCTCAGAGGCGGCATACAAGAGTGCATCAGCCAGTGCGTTCGCGTCACTCGGTTGATACTTAATGCAATCGACATTGTGTGTCAGTTGTTGATCCCAGAACGCACCATCTTGAGGAATTATCACGCACATCCCTGCGGCGAGTGCTTCTAGTATCGATAAGCCAAAAGGCTCTTTGTGACTGGTTGAAATGAAGATATTAGATTGGGTTCGAATTTCATCTAGATTGTCCGGATCGTCATACCATTGCACTTGATTTTGGTTTCTCGGTGCATCCGTTATCGGCAGGGAGGTATCTTTAGGGCGAATAAAACAGATGTTGAGTGGAAAGGTACGTACTTGAGTTGAAATGGCAAACGCGTCTAACATGCAGTCGAGACCTTTCCATTTAAGTAAAGATGCACCCCACATGAAAGTTGGCATAGTGTGTTGGCATGGGGATGGCCAACGTGAACGGGGGATTCCGTTAACAAAGGACTGAAAACGATCAGATTTTAAATGTGATTCCGCGACGGCGTTGGAATCTTCAACTCCCGTTACATGGCTAAGGTATGCAGCAAGTGCGTGCTTTAAACTTGAACGTGTTGAAGGTAAATAAAGCACCGTATCTGCTTTGGTTAAGCAGTAGCCGATTGAACGTGATAAGCCGACGTTTCCGTGTATAAACTGAATTACGGAAACGGAGCTGATCATTTTATAGAGATAAATTGCCATATCGATACCAGGGCCGGAAGCGCCAACGATTTTATGGATCTTTTGGGCTTTTAACGCAACGACAATCAGCTGAAGGCACAAAACGCTCTGGGCAAACCAATAAAGCAAACCATGTTGCTTTTTACTCAAGTAAGAGCGCTGGTAAAGAGTCACTATCGAGACTTTGTGAGTATGATGAAAGTCGCTATCACGCCAGAACTCAGGCGTTGCTGTTAAAACAATAAACTCATTGTCCTGAGTGCGGCATTCAGCCAACGCATCACATGTCGCTACTTTTGAGCCGCCTTTGAAAGTGACAGGATCAAAAACGAGTGTTTTTCTACAATTAGCCATGCTGACCTCCCGTAGATAGACGGTTGATGACGAACGTTTTTACTGGCGAGAAAAGATTAACCACAGAACGAGGTTGTGATTTGGGCTCTGTGAGTAACTGACGATAGACGCGCTCAATCTTTTTACACGACACCGCAACCGAGTGATGTTTGATGATGTAGTGGTACGCTTTTTCGCCAAGTGTCTGAGCAATTTTCGGATTATTGATGACGATACGCATGGCTTTTGCCATTGGCGCGACGCCATGATTAGGAAACAAAACGCCTGTCTTACCATGAGAGATAAATTCTGGAATCCCTCCTTCAAATGGAGCGACGACAGGAAGCTTTGCAAGTGCGGCTTCTGCCACCGCGAGACCAAATGCTTCACTTCGAGCTCCACTGATAAAGGCGTTACATCCTTTAAGCCAACCCAGTACATTTCTTTGTTCACCGACAAAATGAACATGATCTTGTAGATGCTGATACTCGGATTGTTGTTCTAAGGTGGCGCGAAGCGGGCCATCACCGATGACAACTAGGTGTGTGTTGGGGTATTCGAGGGTGACATGGCGCAAAGCAGTGAGGATGCGATCAACGCCTTTTCTTGCGATAAGTGAACCAACGGTGGCAAAAATAAAGTGGTCCTCAGGAATGTTCAGCTCTTGATGAACATTCCTTGGAACTTGTTTCTCTAATATCTCGGTATTGATGCCATTGTGAATTACAGTGAGCTTTTCACTAGGAAAACCATCATCAGTGATATTTTGAGCAACGTGTCGGCTGACTGCAATCACGTGCGGAGCGAGGTTTAACCCGTAAGACAAACGTTCTCTGGCAGGATAGGTGCAGTGAAGTTGTGTTACTAGAGGAATCTTTTTCATGCGTGCAGCGATTAACATCCACTGGCAGGGCGCGCCACTGTTGACATGAATGAGATCAATGCGGTGCTTGTCGATCATCGCACAAGCAGCTGTCACTAATGATTTCCAAGCGAAAAGGTCAAACTTAGGCGCATGCCAACCGAGCAGCAAAGGAAACGAATCTTGATGACATGTTACGTAGCTTTGTTCCAGCTCTGTTTTTAAGGCTTCATTGTTTGTCCAAACAATCGGAGTGAAATGTTGTCTATCCAGATTATTAACAAGATCGAGCAGGCACTTCTCGCTACCTCGAATCCAATCGTCGCCATAATGTACAAATAATATTCGCTTTGCCATAACCAACTCCTAAACACGCTTCAACATAAAAGTGATATGAAGTGATTAGAGCAAACAGGGTGCCAGAGTTTAATTTTATGTAAGTTGTTATTATTATTGAACTTATTTGGATTGATTTTGGGGCGAGCGACTATTTCTCAATTTGAGAATCAGTTTGGGGACGTGAAGGGAAGTAAAGTGATAACAAATCGGGAATGACGGCTTTGATTGAATAATGATTATTAATCGTGGTTCTTGCGCGTTCTCGTAACTGAGACTGTTGCTCGCTGCTTAACGAGACAATCTCGGTTAATTGTTGATTGAGTTCCACCATCGAAGCAGCGATATAGCCATTGTTACCGTGCACAATTAGCTTCGACATATTGCCAACATCAAGAGATAGAACAGGAATGCCGCGAGCCATCGCTTCCAAAGCTGTCATAGGAAGGCCTTCATAACGAGAACAGATGATCAGCAAGCCGATATTACTCCAAACACTCGGCATATCGGTTTGATGACCGTGAAAGGTAACATTGCTAGGAGCACTGGATGTTAATGAAGCCAACATGGGGCCGTCACCGTAGATATTAAAACTTAACGTCTGATTAAGCTGTGCAAGTTCTAGTATTCTATCTGGCGCTTTTTCCTCGCTTAAGCGCCCAACAAAGGCAATCTGTTTACCGAAAGAGGGCTTAGTGTTTTGGTTGTCGACGAAGTTATTGAAGACTTCGGAACGAGTTAGAATCTTGGACGCAATTTTGTCACTGACTGAAATGGAACTATTAGAGATAAAACTGGAATATCGGTCGAGAGCATCATAAATCGCGACAATCCCTTTTGGCGATTCGCCTGCATGATAAGTCGAGACTTGTCTAACTCCCGTCAAGAGTTTAGCCAGTTTGGATACGATGCTAGCCTTGTATCCGTGACTGTGCAGAACCGCAGGCTTGTGTGTTTTGATTTGGCTAAGCAAGTTTGAAAAGTAAGATTCGCCACCATCGCTTAGATAACCGAAGTCGATTTGATTCGCTTCAAGCTTATGTGCCAATTGGCTAGGGGAGTCGTAGCGGCGAACGAACCAAACTTTGAGTGGGGTATTGAATTGCTTGAGCCCTTTAGCGAGCTCAAGCACATGCGTTTCTATCCCACCAAAGGTGAGGCTGTCTATGACAAGCCAGACAGAATTAGACGAGTTGCTGCTCATCCTCGGCTTCCCAAGCTTGTTTTTTGCGATAAACAGTAGAAGGACTTAACTCCAACAACACCGCAGCGTTCAATACATTGCCATCACAATAATCGATCGCTTGCTGAATGGTTTCACGCTCTATCTGCCACATTGGACGAATCTGTACCGGCTTGTCGCTAACACTTTCCATGCTCTCTACGCGGTGCTCACTTGGCTCCACAACTGTAGGGGTTGGAGTTGGAATCGTGGCTGTATGGCTTGGCTCAGCTTTTACACGTTTCGTTTGGCTGAACTGAGCAGGGAGGTGCTCAAGTCTTAAGTGGCTATCGTCATTCAGTACCACGATGTTTCTCACAATGTTTTGCAGTTGGCGAACATTGCCAGGCCAGTTATAACGCTTCAGAGTGGATTCAGCATCTCGGTGGATAGCTGAAAACTTTTTGCCATCTTCTTTGGCGTATAGCTTCAAAAAGTGGGTTGCTAAGGTAAGGATGTCGTTGCCGCGTTCACGCAGTGGCGGCATGTCTACCGGTACGACATGGACTCGATAGTAGAGGTCTTCTCTAAAGCGACCTTCTTCGACTTCTAAAAGCGGATCTCGGTTGGTCGCACAGATGATTCTGACATCGACTTTCATCTCTTTGTTTGCGCCAAGCGGAGTGAAGGTTCCGGTTTGTAAGAAACGCAGAAGCTTTTTCTGCATCTCAAGCTCCATTTCACACAATTCGTCTAGAAACAGTGTTCCTCCATGCGCCATTGAGGCTGCACCTTTACGGTCTGAAGTGGCTCCAGTGAAAGCGCCTTTAACATGGCCGAATATCTCACTTTCCATAAGATCTTTTGGGATCGCACCACAGTTAATCGCGATAAATGGCTTATCTTTACGCTTACTTTCTTGGTGGATGGCTTCTGCACAGACCTCTTTACCCGTACCGCTTTCTCCAATGATAAATACGCTGGCACTGGTTGGGGCAACCGAATCAATAATCTTATAGACCCCTTGCATCGGTAGACTAGAGCCAATAAATCCATGAAAACGGTTTCGATCGAATTTGTTTTCAATATCGTCGACAAGGTTCGCCAGTTTTACCTGCTGCAGGTGAAGGTTGATGGAGGTCTTTAAACGATCAGCGTTGATCGGCTTTTCAAGAAAGTCTTTAGCGCCTTTTTGCACCAGACTCACGGCTACGTCGACCGAGCCATGTGCCGTTGCTACAACGACAGAGGTTGGGATTTGTCGTTCGTTAATCCAATCAAGAATCTGCTCGCCATCCATATCGGGCAGTTTAAGATCGAGAATAACCAACTGTGGGACATTACGTTCAATAAAGGCGATGGCCTCTTTACCTGTCTCGACGTGAAATAGGTCATAGGGCTCGTCCTTGACATACTGCTTGTAGAGTATTGCCAGCGAAGTGGAGTCTTCGATTAATAATACTTTGGGTTTCATTGGCGATATCCTATCTTTAAGCCTTTATGATTCAGTTGACTCACTGAACCCTTGTTCTTTACGTTGTTCAATTGCAATCAGGGATTGCTTGGCAATTTGCTGGAGTTCTTCTTTATAGGTGAAGGCTTGTTGCTCTTGTCCATCTAAGCAAAGGTGTTCTATTTTTCTTGCAAGGTTAGACAAACTTCGGTTGCCCAATGCCAGCGCTGAACTGCCTAACGTATGTGTTTCAAACTCCAATGTTTCTTTATCTTCACTGTCGATGGCATCGAATATTTTGCCTAAACGTTCGTTAGACTCTTCAATGTAATGGTCGATCAATAAAGGGATAACCTCTGCAGAGGTGTCTTCAATCATCTGTTGAATGACTTGTTCGTCTACGAGTTCCAAATTTAGCACTTCCTTTGTCTCTGGTTGCTCGATTGTGGGATCCACACTAGAGTCAGTTCTATAAGTGATTGGTTTGCTATTCAAGTCCAAACCATCAGAATCTTGAACTGGCTCTTTTTCTTCCTGTTTATCTAAGAATAGATTAATTTTTTCAACCAGTTGTGAAAGGCGCAAAGGTTTGGATAGATAGTCATCCATACCCGCTGTAATAAACTTCTCTTTGTCGCCCGCTAATGAGTGTGCAGTCAGCGCTATGATGGGTAACTGTGCGACATTCGGGTCATCAAGCTTACGTATTTCTTGGCAAGCTTTCATGCCATCCATTTTAGGCATGGAGATATCCATAAAGATCAGGTCGTATTGATATTGTTGCACCATGCTGACCACTTCAAGGCCGTTCTCTGCGATATCGATATTGGTACCAAGACGTTTAAACATCTCTTTAATTACAAGCTGATTTGCTCGGTTGTCTTCGGCTACGAGGATTCTGGCGTTCGGGTTATGAAGTTCTTGTCGTGTCGCTTTAGGCGATGGGCAAGAGAGCAGGGAGTCGGCAACTTGGAGAGTGATATCAAAGGTGAACGTACTGCCTACATCAGGTTCACTTTCTACGCGAACTTCACCGTCCATGAGATTACATAGACGACGACATATCGCAAGACCTAATCCTGAGCCTTCTTTGCTGCGAGAGTAGGTTTGATCAACCATGGTAAACTCATCAAATAGATACTCTATTGCGCTTTGAGTGATGCCAATACCAGTATCTTGAATTTCACATGTAATCTGAGTTTTGTTGTCGTTGAGCGACTCTGAGCGCACTTTTATGGTGACGCTGCCTTCATGGGTGAATTTAATCGCATTACCTATAAGATTAAGCAGGATCTGTTTAATACGGTTCTCATCACCGCTGACTCTACTTGGAACAGAACCCTCAATGTAACAGTGAAGAATCAGGTTTTGGCTGGTGGCTGCGGGCGTAAAGGAGTCAACTACGCTCTCCACACAATGACGAAAGTCGAAAGGTTTGTCCTCTAGAATCAGAGTATTGGATTCCATTCGTGTGAAATCGAGAATGTCGTTGATCACGGAAAGTAGGAAATGACCCGATTCGGTCGCGGTCGCCACTAACTTTTTCTGCTCATTAGTGAGCTTTGTCTCTTCAAGTATGTTTAGTATTCCCAAGACTCCGTTCATCGGTGTACGAATCTCATGGGACATAGACGCTAAGAATCGGCTTTTGGAATCGTTCGCTTGCTCAGCACCCACTCTGGCATCGGTCAGATCTTTATAGTCTTTCTCAAGTTTGGCGGACATGTCATCAAACGCTTTAGCGACCTCACCAAGTTCGTCTTTCGATTGGTCGTTAAGCTGATAACCCGGACCTTGTTTACCAATGGTATTTACTGCGGTGGTTAAACGGGTGAGGCTGCGTGTTAAATAGGTACCGAGCACGAAAGAAAACAGCGCAACCAGAATAACTTCAATGGTCGCGATGCCAATGATCGACTTTTGGGCTTGTGCAAGCATGGCTTTGATTGGTGCAGTTTCGAAACCGATATCGACATGGGCGTAACGTGTGCCGTTATTTTCAATAGGCATGTGGATATCAAAAATACCGTCATCAACCATATCTAGCGATCGGTCGTTCGAGCTAGCGCGCTCTAACAGTGTTTTGTCACCAGCATAGGCCATCTCTCTACCTTGTCGCACAACTCTGACGTAAGCGACATCTTCTAACGTCATAAATTCATTAACGAGGTCGTCTAACGTGGCGAGATCAGTAGAAAGAACGGCGTCTTTGGCTGCATGAGCAAACATCACTGCGCTAGAGTTTGCCCTTTGAATTAATTGCTTTTCATTGGAATCGGATAAGAAATTCATGGCACTAAACACCAAAACCAGCAGCACCGCAATTTCAATAAGGGCAATTCCTAATACTGTTTTAGAGCGTAAAGTCATGTGCGAAGCCTCTAATCTAGAAGGTGGATATCGAGAGCGCGAACATCGTCCCAATCACTATCTTTGGCTGAAACGAATCCTTTGATTTTGAGTTTGCTGAGTTGATGTTGGTCATCAGACTCTGCTGACATTGACTCTAGAACGCCTTGAATTGTTTTCGCTTGTAAGGCTGTCACTCTTGGGTGGTACGCAATGGCATGCGGGGTATAAGGTTTCGTCACCCAAAGAGGCGTTAACTTGTTACGCACTTCATCAGGAATCGAATTAAAGGTTCGCATGACACCACCGCCAGCAGGATAAAAGCCTTTCGCAACCGACAAATAGACAGAGTCGTGTGATGAGACGTAATCTGACTGGTAGTCAACGTTGGCATTGTTTAAGTCGGATTGAGTCAAGATGGTTGCGGCAAAGGCAGCAGGAGACGGAAAGGCCAGAGTCTGTTTGTCGAGCTGTTCTAGTGATTGGAAGCCGTCTTCTTTGCGAACAACAATGATGCCTTTTATTTGTTTATCTTTCGCTTTAGCCATGGCTTGATAACCAGGAGCGCGACTGTATACCGTGTAGTGGTATGGGTTCATGTAGGCAAGGTCGTACTCGCCGTCAGCCAAACGTTTTTCAAAGGTAGGAATGTCCGAAGCGGTACTGAATTTGATCTCGTAGCCGGTTTGGTCAGACAGATACTGCATGACAGGTTCCCATTGCTGTGCAAGTCGGCTTGCTGATTGTTGCGGCACAATACCAAACGTTAAGGTTTCGGCGGCAACATGCGGAGAGACCAAGGCTAGGGCAATGAGTGTTTTAGCAGTAAAGCAGTGATGTAATTTCATAGTGTTAATACCTAGGCTGACTGAGCGAGAAACTCATTAGTAAGGATTTTCTGGGCCCAACGTTCGCGCCATGTTCGAGGGATAAAACGTAATCGATTGAGCTCCCGTACGATCTCTTGGGCTAGCGTGGCTTGATCTCTCAAGTTTAAAACCGAACCAAGAATGGAAATCGAGGGAGAAGAGAGCATTGATGTTGCTTTCTCAAGCTGACTAGCGCTGGTTTTTCCACCTAAAATAACCAACGCAGTTTGGTCACAAGCGCTCGCAATCACTTGTGCAGGGACGTTGCCTCGGTTGATCAGTAGCAAAGGAGACGTATCAAAAATGACTCTGTCGTATTCCTCTAACCAACCAGAGACCAGTGCGTTAAGCGTAGACGGATCTTTGTAGGCGAGTAAGGCTGTTTGATCGGTTGGTGTTGTTATACCAGTAAATAGCTGGTGCGTTGTAGAGTGACTAATCAAAGCCCCTGCATGAACCGCCTTGTTATCAGACAGTTCAACGCCTTCAAACGCCGGGTGAAAGGTATTGAGATCCACAACGAGAGTTCTGTGGCCAGCCAACAAGTAACGTTCAGCTAAAGCGGTGACAACAGACGTGACGCCGTCACCTGAGTTGCAAGCTGTCATACAAAGTGAGCGGCATCCACTCATTTCCGCGGCTAAGTAGACTTGTTCTATTTCACAGTGGGTTGCAGGAATCATCATTACAACGCTCCTATTAGAACAATGGTGGTTGTGAGACGTAAAATGTCTTCAAGGCCAACGCGCGCTTTTTCAATAAAGCTTTCGCTGCGGTCGGGAACATAGATGGTGTCTCCAGCGCGAAGCACGGGTAGCTTGTATATATTGGCTGTTTTACTGAAGTCGATTAAATCAAACGTGCGGGCTTGTTCTTGGCAGCAAGACATATTCACGATAGAGATTTTTTCGAGATAGGCTCTTTCTGAAGGACCGCCTGCTTCAGCAAGTAGATCTAGTACTGTCATGTTGTCGTCGAAAACATATCTCCCTGGCTTATTTACAGCACCTAATACTCTAACTGTAGACTCTTTAGAGCGATCAAGCCAAATTTTATCTTTCTCAGGGATGTAGATGGTGTCGCCCATGGTAACGACAGGAAGTAGGCTCTCGTCACCGGTCTCGAAATAGAGTGACAGGTTAAGCTTGCTTACCTTCGAATAGGTTTTATCGCGGTGAGTGACACGAATATTATGGATATCGGCATCTTTGGTTGGGCCATCCGCTGCTGACAGAATATCTAGAAAGTGCATCTCTTTGGTGAATCGGTAACGACCTGGAGAGTTAACCTGACCAAACACATAGATGGACGCATCTGAACTTTGGCGTACCCATTGGGATTTATTATCAGACGGATCTTGAGGCAGATCGTGTACGCGTACAATCGCGCCCGCGCTTATCATCGGTAAGTCTGAACTTGGTGCACCGCTTAATATGAACTCGTCGAGATTAAATACATGTAGCTTGTTGCCGTGTGTCACAACTTCAATCTTTGAGGTGTCTGCTCTAAGTGTTGGACCACCAACATGAGCAAGCAGATCCATTAGATTCATTTCATCCGACCATTCGATACGTCCAGGGCGTACTACCTCACCAATGACGCTAACAGCTCGGGTAGGTGCGATTTTCAGCCAAGACTTCTCGTTCATGTCGGTTTTCTCAGGAACAAAGATCGCGTCTCCTGGGCCGATTGTAGGTGGAGAGCGGCGGTTTATCCCTTCAGTAAATGCAGTTAGGTCAAACTTAATGACTTGACCATTTGATTTGATGACGCGAATCTGGCGTGACTCAGCGTATCGGGTAGGGCCGCCTGCATTAGCTAAAATATCCATGAATGATGCGTTGTTTTTGCCTTCGTACGCACCAGGGTGAGCGACTTCACCCATAATGTAGACAACGTTCGCACCGGCTTTGATCTCTTCTTCCTGCTTTGGAACAAAGATGGTTGTGCCAGGTGTTAGATTAGGCAGCATCGAGATGTCACCGCTATCCAGATAGGCTTTAAGGTTAAACAAATTTGGTGTGTTGTCAGAAATCACTCGAATTTGCTCGACAGAAGCATAACGGGTCACGCCACCCGCACGCATAATTACATCGACCAAGTCTGTATTGGGTTTAAAGCTGAAGGAACCAGGTGCGTTCACTTCACCAAAGACTTTAATCGCTGTTCGACCATCCGCACTGTCACCTGCGTTAGCGAGTTTGTTAGCATCAAACTCTTGTTCAATATTACCGACAAGTGGAGACGCTGGAACGAATATGGTGTCGAGAGACTTTAAAGCAGGTAGTAGGGATTCATCACCACTATCAAGAAAGCTTTTATAGTTGAATGGAACCTTTTCTGAGCCACGTTTGATAAACAAATTGTTCAACTGTGCACCCGCACGTAAACCGCCAGCTGCGTGAATTGCCATTTGAATGTCGGCGCTTTTGGTTAACGTGTATTCGCCCGGAGAGTTCACATAACCTTGAACTGAAACAAGGATCTGCTGCTCAGCAATGTAGATAGTGGCCGATGACAAGTCGCGATATACTTTCTCTAGCGCTTCTTTTACCGCGATTTCCAACTGTTCTTCACTGTATCCAGCTACATAAAGAGCTCCAACTTCTGGCAGAGTGATTCGACCTCGTTTATCTACTTGAAACCCTTTGTTTAATGAACTTTCGCCAGGTAAGTTGACTTGAATGAGGTCGCCAATCTGAACACGTTCTTCACTAGCTTGTGCAAAGCTTAGAGTGAATGCCAATAGCATTGCCACCATCAAATTAATCGTTTTCATAGTAGCCTCCCTGCATGCGCGACTCTGTGTTCTCTTGTTTATCAATGATTTCGATGCTGACGCGACGGTTGGTTAATCGAACCCCGTCAGACTCGCCTTCGAATAAAGGCAGTGTGTCGCCAACCGATTTGGTTTCTATACGGCTTGGCGCTAAACCAAAAATGGTGAGATAGCGTTTCACCTGCTGAGCACGCCCCATCGCGAGTTTTTGGTTGTAATCAATCTCACCCACTGAGTCCGCATGACCCGTGACCGTTAAGTGCAGCTGTGGTTTGGTTTTCAATATGTTTGATGCTTGGGCAAGGTGACCCATATATTTCGGGTTGATCTCAGTCGAGTTAAAGGCGAACTGGTTGTCTACGTTAAGTAAATTGTAAAGCTGGTCGATGGTGGCTAATCGACGTTGGAATGATCCTTCGTCAGTTGGCGGTACGCACTTAGATTGAGAAGTTACGTAGTCTAACTGACGTTCTAATTCATTTAAGCGGTTACGTTGAATCACAATGTCGTTAGCCGCGTCTAAGTGAAGTCCGCCTTCAAGTTCACGTGCAATTCTGTTCTGTTTTTCTAATGCTTGGACAACTGCCGCAGGAAAACACCAGCGAGCACCTTCACGAATCAGGGAGTCGAGGTGAAGTTTGGTCAGTTGCCAGTCAAAACGAAGTCCATGCTCTGGGCCTAGAGGCTCGTCTGGCATAACCGGAGTAAACGAAGATTGAATGTAGCTTTCTGCAACGCCGCCACGTCCATCTTCAGGGTAGCTACTGCACCCGATAAGGCTAGCGGCGGTCGCAATTAGGGCTATGTGTGTGAAGATTTTCATGCCAACGTCCTTTGTTAGTGAACTTTTATTATTGTTATTCGTTAGTGCTGGTGAGAGTTAACTGGAATCGCCTGATCAATACGAAGTAAGTTCATAATCTCAAGAGGCTGACCAGACACGTTTTCGATGCGCATATTGCGCTGACGCTCAATTAAACGTTTGTAGAGATAAACAAGCGCGCCCACACCGGAAGAGTCGAGAAACTGCACTTGGCTAAAATCGATTTCGATATCGCGCTGGCTCTCTTCTGCGATGATCTCATCAATGTGAGGCTGAGCATGACGGCTGCCGTCTGCGTCTAAGTTACCGTTGATGAAAAGGGTAGTGATGTTTTCGCTCGCTTGAATTTTACGAAGTTCCATAATGCTATCTCCATGTAGTGTTGAAGATATAAGAGCAGGGAATGTGCCAATTATTTTTATGAATAAATTCAGTTACTTATGACGTCGTCAGTGAGCGTTTCTCAATTTGAGAAGCGAAAATTCTCAAATTGAATGATGAAGCAACTTTCTGAGAAATAAGTGAGAAGTCTCAATTATGTAATTCATAAATCTGTATGTTAACAACACTTTAGAAGTGAGTCGGAGGCTACTTTTTTCGCTATTGAACTGTTGGCGAGAACAATTCCACAATGAGGCTTCAAATTGGAGGACTCCCTATGCGATTGCGACTCACAACATTGGCGATAGGCATTTTAGTCTCAATATCAGCCAATGCGTCACAAAGCCAGCAACCTGAGCATTTTATGCCAGTGATTTTGGCTACGAACTATCACAGCGACGTGGATGTCGACAACTACTGGAAAAGTGAAAAGTTAGACGGCATACGTGCAATATGGGATGGAGAAAAGCTGGCGACTAGGAATGGCCACCCAATTCATGCGCCAGACTGGTTCACTGCTCCGCTTCCTGACTACCCGTTAGAAGGTGAATTATGGGCGGGGCGTGGTAATTTCCACCTTGTTCAACAGACGGTTTTAGATAACGTGCCAAATGAAACGGCCTGGAAACACATTGATTTTATGTTGTTTGATTTGCCATATTCGGCAGGAGACTATCAAAAACGTTACTTTGGGCTTGTGCACCTTGTCTATTCACTGCAAGAGAGTCACATCAAATATGTCGAGCACACACCGATCCGCTCCCAACAAGAGCTCATTACGTATCTTGATAGTGTTGACGGGCAGGATGGTGAAGGAGTGATGCTAAGAAAGATCTCTGGCCGATACCAAGCAGGAAGAAGCAGTGACTTACTAAAACTCAAACGATATCAAGACCGCGAAGCTATCGTTGTTGGATATAAAGTAGGGAAAGGAAAGTATGAGGGAATGATGGGCGCGCTCCTTGTACAAATGGAGTCTGGGCTTAAATTTTATATCGGCACAGGTTTCAGTGATCACGTAAGACAAAATCCCCCTGAGCTAGGAAGCAAAATTACCTTTCGTCATAATGGCTATACAAGTAATGGCGTTCCCAAATTTGCGCGTTATATGCGTGAACGGATTGAATAGGGCTGTTGACCTAATAAGGGCTGCACATTGGCAGCCCTTTTACTATTTGAGATTTACTTCGAAGCAAGTTCTAACTGTCTTTCGTCGCTTAGGCGATGCATCCAACGTAATCGAAGACCGAGCATCACAGCAGCAGAAGATAGACCAACAATAAAGCCCAACCAGAAACCTTGTGCGCCCATCGGTTCAACGATCCAATCTGTCATCGCTAAGATGTAACCCAGTGGCAGACCCAAAATCCAGTAGGCAATAAAGGTACGATTGAAAATCGCGGCCATATCTTTGTATCCACGAAGGGCACCAGCAGCGACGACTTGTACTGCATCTGTGATCTGATAAATCGCAGCAAACAGCAGAAGTTGAAGTGCAAGGTCGATAACCGCGCGGTTGTCTGTGTAAAGTAGGGCGATTTGCTCTCTGAACATAACCGTTAATAGGGCTGTCATTGAAGCAAGCAATACCGCGACAATCAATCCAACACGAGACGCAATCGCTGCGCCCTCAACATTCGATTCTCCCAAACGGTGGCCAACACGAATACTGGTTGCCGCACCAATACTCATCGGTAGCATGAATACCAATGACGAGAAGTTGATAGCGACTTGGTGTGCTGCCACAGTCAATGAGCCAAGAGGGGCGACTAGCAGCGCAACAACAGCAAACAGCGTTACCTCGAAGAACATTGCAGCTGCGACAGGGAATCCCAGTTTAAACAGACGAGTTAGCGCTTTAAGCTCAGGTTTATGGAAATGAGCAAAAACTTGAACATGGGCAAGACGTTTTGCAGTCAGTACATAGCCAAGAAGAAGCGCAAACATAATCCAGTAGACGATCGCTGTCGCAACGCCACAACCCACGCCACCAAGTGCAGGCGCACCGAATTTACCGTAAACAAATATCCAGTTAAGCGGTATGTTGATCAGCAAGCCAATAAAACCGATTACCATTGCAGGCTTAGTGAGAGACATACCATCTGTCAGGCTTCGTAGCGCTTGGAACAGCAAAAATGCGGGTACGGCATAGATTACCGCATGCATGTAGCCGATAGTCTTTTCGCCCATCAAACGCTCAACGTCCATGAGTCCAAGTATCGACTTCGTCTGCAACAACACTATCGCTATCGGGACCGATATGATCAGTGCCATCGCGATGCCTTGTTGAATCTCGAATGGGATTTTATTCTGACGACCAGAACCGTTGAGCTGAGCGACAACGGGTACTAACGCCATAAGAAGGCCAACACCAAATAGAATTGAAGGTAACCAAATACTTGCAGCAATGGATACCGCTGCCATATCTGTCGCACTCACGCCACCAGCCATGACCGTATCGACAAAGCCCATACCAGTCTGAGCGACCGAGGCAATTAATACAGGGGTTGCCAATTTGACTAAGGTATTTGCTTCAGTTTTATAACGATGCAAAAGAAAACTCCAAACAGAACTGTCTTTGAAACAGTGAAACGAGGACAAGTCATCAAGATGTGCGATGACTCTAAGAAAATGATTGTGTGCGATGATAAAGAAATGTCACACTAATCACCATCAAAAACTAACGGAATCGCTTGATGTTTACGGGAATTGTTCAAGGCATGGCAGAAGTTGTTGCCATCAATAAGAAAGAGAAGTTTCAGACCCACACTGTTCGATTGATAGGCGAAATGAATCAAGGTCTAGCTATTGGTGCATCTGTTGCTCACAATGGCTGTTGCCTTACCGTTACAAAGATTGAAAACGACCTGATCGACTTTGATCTGATGCAGGCGACGCTTTCACTGACCAACTTGGGTTCGGTAAGCGAAGGCGATGTCGTCAATATTGAAAGAGCCGCTAAGTTTGGTGATGAAATTGGTGGGCATTCAATGTCAGGCCATATTAGTTTGGTCGGTGAAGTCGTTGAAGTTATTGATACACCCAACAATCGCACGATTTGGTTTTCTGTACCGCAAGAGATGATCAAATACGTGTTAGCGAAAGGTTATATTGGCCTTGATGGTTGCTCGTTGACAATAGGGGAAGTTGCCGAGAACCGTTTCTCCGTTCATTTGATCCCAGAAACGTTAGAACGCACTTTGTTTGGGCGCAGAGAAGTGGGTGATAAAATTAATGTAGAATTTGATCCTCAAACTCAAGCGATCGTTGATACGGTTGAACGTGTCCTTGCTGCAAAAGAGCTCGCTTAATTTCTTTTCAATATTGTCTGTAGCTGTTAGTGCTACAGACTCTACTCTTTAAAGCCGAACAACTAAAAGATCTGTTCGTCGTCTGCATCGATTAGCAGTTCTATTTTGTCCATTTGCTCATTGACTGTCATGGTGAGGTGAATAGCGTTGCAACAAGCAGGGCAGTCATCATAAAAAGTTTGGTTTCCGTTAGATGCATCCAACGTGATCCCAATCGAGTGTCCACAGTGAGGACAAGAAACCCTTTTTTCGGTGTAATTACGCATAACTCTTTTCCTTACATCTGATCGAAAACAGTGCCTAATTGCGTCTTTCTGTCGAGAAAGAGTCCTTTTAGACACTCTAATCTTAAGCGGATTAGTTTGTGTTAGGCATGAATTAAGTACAAAACTTGATTAAGGTACGGTAATGCGTGTTCAGTTAGTATCTTTATCACCAAAGGCGAACAGGATATTTGACAAATCTACAACTCCGATCTTTGTAACCCATTGTTAATAAATACTTATTTACAATTAATAGGAGAGTATTTGCTTAATAAGCTTTTCAGACTGCTCTAGATAGTGTCCACCAAACTGATTGTAGTGATTCAATAGGTGGTAAAGGTTATAGATCTCTTTGCGTTCGCCGTAACTTAACTCGAGAGGCGAAACACTTTCATAACCTTGGTAAAAATCTGGCTGAAAACCTTCAAAAAGTTCAGACATTGCGATATCGCACTCTCTGTCTCCCCAATAGCACGCTGGATCATAGCAAATTGGTCCAAAGACAGAATTAGCGACGTTGCCATGCCACAAGTCACCATGGAGTAGGGACGGCTTTGGTTGATGACCGGCTAACAGGCTTTGGATTAAGTTGGTAAAATCATCGATATCGACAAGGTTTATTCCTTTCTCACGAAGTAACTGAAGTTGCCAACCTATACGTTGCTCTGCAAAGAACCTAGACCACTTACGTTCCCATTTGTTGGGTTGGAGGGTAGAACCAATATAGTTGTCTTGGTCTAGGCCGTACTCTTTCTGCTCACCCCATTGATGTAAACGGGCCAATTGTTGGCCAAAGGCGAAGCTATTCTTGCTGTCATCAAGCGGTTTAGTTGGTAGGTAATTAAGGACAATAAAGGCGTGCTCTTTCGATTTGCCCGTTAAAATGAGTTCGGGTACGAACACGGTATTCGTATTGCGTAGCTGACGAATAGTCTCGGCTTCAACTTCGAATTTGGGTAAGAACTCGCGGCGATTCGTTTTAACGAAATATCGCTGTTCTCCATCTGAAATCATGTAACATTCATTAATATCACCACCACGTACTTTTGTTTTCTCGCTGATTTCATAAGAAAAAAGTAACGTGTCAGAAAGCTGCTTAGAAATGGCTTGCCACATAGCGAATCCTACAGTCAGATAGATTTAATTAAAGTGTAGAAGATGCTTGCATTGAATTCTGATTCATAGTGCAAAAAATTCAATCATTTAGCCTAATTGCGACTCTCGATTGATAAAGTGTGATTTATGTCTACTCAAAAGTAGTATGTGTGCGAGCCAAATAATGATTCGATGAAAGAGTTTTTGAAATGGGTTCAAGAATTTTGTCTTCTGCTTAATTTACGTTACGAAAGACGGTATGATTTGGCGAGTGAGGGTTTTATCAGCAACTAAAACAGCTTGGGTTGTGTAAACTCATTGATATGGCTTAGTATTAGAAATGGAACGCCGATTGACGGATATGGAGATAAAACGTGGTTGTTGAAACCGATGGTTACCTAGCTCTTATTGAGCATTTAGCTTTTAACCTTGATGTATTTGCGTCAGATGAAGGCGATACAGGCACTGAGAGTATTGAAGATGTCGTGACAGATATGGTTGCGAGTAACATCATGGCCATTTTTGAGCAAAACCCAGAGCTCCATTCAAGTGTACGTTTCCAACTGCTTAAAGAAGCTGACGCGATTGTAGAAGATCTCGGGGAAGTACTTGCTGGCGTATGGTCTAAGCCAGCAACTAATGAACAAATTGGTTTCTTAGACGAATATATCGCGCTACTTAAAAACCTGTTTGACAGTGCTGTAGCGAAATACGATTAGTCATTCACGCCTTTTAACCCCAGCATTAATTCATTTCAGGCGATAATGCAATTCGCCTGAAATGCCAATACTTCGAAGCCCAATATGGGTTATCTAACCTAGATATAATGACTCCTTTAGACGTGGATGCATGCATAAACTGCTTATTGCCAATGTAGACACCCACATGCCTTGTTTTTGGTGCAGTCTTAAAGAAGACTAAGTCGCCGACACTCGCCTCTTGATACTCTATTTCATAACCCAGCGTTACTTGGTCTCGCGTGGTTCTCGGTAAACTTACCCCCAAAGCATCGCTATAAGCCGTTTGGACAAAAGCGGAGCAATCAACGCCATTTAATGTCGTGCCACCCAGTCGGTATGGTGCACCTTGCCAAACTTTATACACATCAAGAAGTGAATTTTTCGCGACGATCTCATGCTGCGTCAACGGCATACGTTCATTGGAGCTAAAATCATTATTTGGTTGGCTGCTACACGCGACCAGTGCACTACAAAGCGCTATGGCTCCTATGTGTCTCGCAATGAACCTTATACTCATAATTCTGCAATCTTCCTGAAATCTAAATGCAACAAAGCAAACCTAGTATCCGTTCAAGTAAACTTTCGTACTAGGAACACGCCTTCATATGGACACGTTGAAAAAAGGTCATTTTTCACTGTCGCTGATCCAAACGATCAGTACCGTTTTTGTCTCTATCACCTTACTTGTCATTTTGCTTTCTGTCACGAGCATTAAGGGATTAGAGCGTATCAACAACCACTTTTCTAACCTTTCAACTCAAGCTCTACCATTGGCAATGACCAATGCAGATTTAACTCAAACAATACTCGAAAGTGTCAAACAGCTTAGTTATGTCACGCAAACCCGTTCGGTTGATGAGCTCAATAAAGTGAAGAGTTTGCTGAGCCAAAACCAAGTGCAAGCGCAGCAAATGGTACAAGAAGTATTGGTTTTTGCCTCCGAGTTTAATAATGCGATTACTCAAGAACAGATAGAGGATCTTCAAACCGCTATCGACTCACTCTCTCAGCTCTCTTTGACGGTGGTCTCGACACAAGAACAGCGTTTAAACGTTCAGGCTCTTATCGAATCTGAGTTGGATGGCTTCCGATATGGTCTTGGCTCTGCAGGGCCAGAAATGAGTCGAATCCGTTCATTCTTAGTGGGAGATAACCCAGAGTCAGCAGATGCAGCCAACCGTTTTATTGCCCAAGCTAGTGCAATGGAGAGTACCTTTGTTCAGTTAATGATGTCGTCTGATCCAGATAAAGCAAACCAATCATACCGTGATTTAAAAAACCGTTTATCAGGGATGAACCTTGGCTACGATGATTTCAAAGAGTGGCACCCAGATGTGGTCGAGTTTGCGAGTCTTACCGCGGCTTATGACATGATTAAAGCTGGCTTTGAACAGGGGGCAATTGTCGAACAGATCTTAACAAAACTTGAAATCGGTAAGAAACAAGAGGGGCAAATAGACCAAGTCATCGTATTGGCCAACTCCACGATTAATCAACTCAACGCGATTTCTGATACTGCGAAGTTTTTGATCGATGAAAGCCAAGACGTGGTGAATGGCACGATGGAGAACACCAAGTCGGTATTAATGTCGGTTGGTATCGCGTTTGTGCTCGCTGTGATAGTTACTTGGGTTGCGCTGCGTGGGTGGATAAACCGTGGCTTGAAAAACATCATGAGTAGCCTAGTGCAGATGACAGAGCATGATTTGTCTGGAGCGGTAAAACCTGTAGGGCCAAAAGAGATGAAAGAGGTGGCGCTCAAGCTTAATCTGCTCGTTCAGACTACCAATGACTCTATCAGTCAAGTGACCCAGAACTGTGAAACCCTCTATCAAACCGCAGAGATCAGTCATGGTGCGGCTGAACAGTCTCAACAATGTTTGCGCGAGCAAAATGAATCGCTTGAAAGCATGGTAACAACGGTCAACCAACTTGAAGCATCCATTCGAGAGATTTCAGTCGTGACCAGCGAGTCATTTGAAGAGTCTAAGTCGGCAAGTCAGTTTTCGACGCAGGGCGTAAAAGCCATAGTCGAGAATCAAACTCGATTGCAGTCTCTTGAGCAGACGTTAAACGCCAACGAAACATCCATGGTCGAGCTAGATAAGCGAGTAAAACAAATTCGTGAAATGGTTGATCTAATTTCAGGTATTGCTGAAAACACGAATCTTCTGGCTTTGAATGCGGCGATAGAGGCGGCGAGAGCTGGGGAACAAGGCCGCGGTTTTGCAGTGGTCGCAGATGAAGTGAGAAAATTGGCGAGTGATACTTCCCATCAAACCACTAATATTCGTGATCGAATGAATCAGCTGGTGGCGGCGGCAGAACGTTCTCGACTGGCCGTGTCAGAGTCTCGAGTTGAAATGGGCAATGCTCTAGAATCCAGTGAGTTGGTTAAAACAACCTTCTCGGATATTGAGCAAGCCGTTGACCACATTCGAGCGCGTGTCGAACAAATCTCAGTAGCCACGGAAGAGCAAGAAAGGGCGACGGCGAATGTCAGTGAATCTATCACCGTCATATCGGACCAAGGCGATCATACCAAGTTGCAATTAGAGTCGATGGTAGAGAGCTCGCAGCAGGTGTCCGACATCGCAGGCAAACAGCAAGAGATGCTGCATAAGTACACGGTATAGAAGTTAAAAGGAGCGTAAATGCTCCTTTTTTGGTGTTCGTCGTCTAGGCTAGTCCTGTCTGAATGGTTGGGTCAGCATTTTGTCTAGCCTCTGTTCATCGGACTTGCGAAAAAGTGGTAGGCCAATTTCAACCTTGTCATGGCCTTGAGTTGGCTGAGCGATATAGGTGCCGAAGGCTTTATCCCAAATAGACAAGAAAAAGCCGAAGTTCGAATGTGTCTCTTTTGCGATTGTGGAGTGATGCACTCTATGCATATCTGGTGTCACAATGAGACGGCGCATCACACCATCTAATCTCAATGGGAGACGGGCGTTGCTGTGGTTGAACATTGCACTCGCATTGAGAATAATCTCGAAGAGGAAAACAGCCAACGCTGGAGCGCCAAGCAAACAAATGATTCCAATCTTAATCCACATCGATAGTATGATTTCGATTGGGTGGAATCGAGTCCCTGTAGTGACATCAATGTCTTGATCCGCATGGTGCATGCGGTGCAGACGCCAGAGCCAAGGAATGCGGTGAAAAACAAGGTGTTGCAGATAGATCGCGAAATCGAGCAGTACAATGGACAGCAGGATAGTGAGCCAGGCTGGCAAATCAACAATGGTATTAAACAGACCCCATTGTTGGCTCTGAGCATACATGGCTGTTTCAATTGCTAACACCGGCATCAATAAGCTCAAACAAAGAGAGTTAAATGCAATTAGGCCAAGATTATTTACCCAGCGATAAAGCTTGTTTTGGGTGAGCTTCTTACGTGGTGTAACAAACTCCCACAAGCCACATAACGCTAAAACCGAAACAAATATAGATAGGCGGATAACTTCAGAGTCTTGCATGTCGACTATTCCTTGCAACTGCTTCAATGGTGAGTAAACTTGCTCACCCTTATTTATTATCTACGATACTCCATGAGAATCCACGCATTTCATCACCTATATCAACGTCGGTTAGCACAGTCTACCAAGCCATTTAACGCGCGTGGAAGCAAAGTTGAACGCTGCCAATACTGCCAAGTCGCAAAGAAAGATTGCTTGTGTGAGCATCAGCCTGATGTTGAGAGCGATGTGGCGGTCATGTTGCTCTTATCCGATAACGAAGTCTTCAAGCCAAGCAATACTGGCAGATTGATTTTAGACACGGTGAAAGAGGGCTATGCGTTTCAATGGAATCGAACAGAGCCCGCTCAAGAAATGCTCGATCTTTTAGAGGACTCGCGCTATCAACCGATTGTTGTGTTTCCTGATGAATATGTCGAGGAAAAAACGCGCTTGCTTAGTGAACATCATGATGTACCGAATGGGAAAAAGCCTCTGCTTATCTTCCTTGATGGTAGTTGGCGAGAGGCGCGACGTATTTTTAAAAAGTCGCCTTACTTAGATTCATTTCCGGTTCTTTCCATCAATCCAGAGAGTGTTTCTCAATATATGATGAGGCGTTCGGACAATGAGCAGCACTTGGCTACCGCTGAAGTTGCCATTCTCGTGCTTCAGCAGCTAGGGCAGGCCAAAACATCACAAACATTGGCGCTTTGGTTTGAAGTGTTTCGTGAATCCTACCTTAATAGTAAGACCCGAAATAAACCGAATACAAGCCGACCAGCGCTAACACAATTTATCGACTACGTAAGAAACGAGAAATCAGTCTAAGAATTGCCTTTTGTTTGGATAGTCTCTGTTCAGTTGGCTCCGTTGAAAAGCTAAATTGGTCGTGAGTCACAGTTTGTAGGCGTAGCTCTATGGATAATGGCTCGATTAAAGAATTTTATATTTTTCTGGGAGAGAAAAGATGTACTACGGCTTTGACGTTGGGGGCACTAAGATTGAATTTGGTGCATTTAACGAGAAACTAGAACGTGTCGCAACGGAACGAGTACCAACCCCGACGGACGATTACGCTCTGTTGATCGAGACCATCGCCTCTTTGGTTAGTAAGTACGACCAAGAGTTTAGCTGTGAAGGCAAAATCGGCCTAGGTCTTCCTGGAATGGAAGATGCTGACGATGGCACCGTTCTTACAGTGAATGTACCTTCAGCTAAGGGCAAGCCATTACGCGCAGATCTTGAAGCTAAAATTGGTCGTAGCGTAAAAGTAGAAAACGACGCTAACTGTTTCGCACTATCTGAAGCATGGGATGAAGAGCTAAAAGATGAGCCATCAGTAATGGGGCTTATTCTAGGTACTGGCTTTGGCGGCGGCTTAATTTACGATGGTGCTGTTTTCTCAGGTCGTAACCACGTTGCTGGTGAACTTGGCCACATGCGTTTACCGATTGATGCATGGTTCCATCTTGGTGAGAACGCTCCTTTACTCGGTTGTGGTTGTGGTAAGAAAGGCTGTTTAGATAGCTACTTATCAGGGCGTGGCTTTGAGCTTATTTATGCGCACTACTTCGGTGAAGAGAAGAAAGCGATTGAGATCATCAAAGCATACGAAGCTGGCGAAGAAAAAGCGTCAGAGCATGTAGAGCGCTTTATGGAGCTATTGGCTATCTGTTTTGCCAACATCTTTACAGGTAATGATCCTCATGTTGTCGCGCTCGGTGGTGGTCTATCGAATTTCGAACTGATTTATGAAGAGATGCCAAAGCGTATCCCTAAATACCTATTGTCAGTGGCGAAATGCCCTAAGATCATTAAAGCGAAACATGGCGATTCGGGTGGTGTACGCGGTGCTGCTTTCCTAAACATCAAATAGCACGTTTGGAACAAAGTAAAAGGGCCTATCGATTGATAGGCCCTTTTCATATCAGTAACGTAACAAGGTTATTTGTTCTTCTTACCGACACCTAGGTTCTCTTTTTGCTGCAGAGTAATACGACCAAAACCTAACTTTTTAAAGTGGTTGTCACGGTAGTTGCGCATTGACTTAGTGTCAGAGATTGCTTCGATCTGCTGTTCCATCTTTAGATACTCAGAAATGTCGATGCCTTCCGCTTCTGCAACCGCTTCGTGAATATTACGATGCTGCTGGTATGAGAAAGTCAGTGTTTTCTCTTCTTCTTTGTAGGTGTAAAGAATTGTACGAGCCATATTAGTGTCCAAACTCAGATTACCGCTGCTTTAAAAAGCAACTTAAAAACGAAAGGCCAGTCAAACTGGCCTTTTTCTTCAATGGTTAGATTCTGCCTTGAAGTGGGATAATTGTCACGCTTTCTCCTGCTTTAACTGTATCAACAGCAGGGGAGATCTCAATCAAACAGTTGGCTTCACTCATCGAACGAAGGATACCTGAACCTTGCTTACCCGTTGTGCGTACCGTTAACTGACCACGAGGATCGAGCTCGTACACACCGCGGCTAAACTCAGTACGACCTTGACGTGAGCGAAGGTCTTCTGTCGCAATTGCATTTACTTTTAGTGGTTGCCAATCGAGT
Source organism: Vibrio sp. RE86 (assembly GCF_013114545.1). Taxonomy (GTDB): domain Bacteria; phylum Pseudomonadota; class Gammaproteobacteria; order Enterobacterales; family Vibrionaceae; genus Vibrio. The sequence continues at coordinate 139,524 of NZ_VTXI01000006.1, forward strand.
TCGCCTTGCATCTTACGGATTGCTGGCTCGACAAAGTTGATGAATGACACCATCACAGCGACAGGGTTGCCTGGTAGGCCAAAGAAAGGTTTATCATTAATTTGGCCGAAAGCAAGAGGGCGACCTGGGCGCATATTGATACGCCAGAAATCGATCTGACCGAGCTTCTCTAGCGCAAGCTTAATGTAGTCCGCATCACCGACAGAGACACCACCTGATGTCATCACAATATCAGCCTGCTTCGACGCGGTTTCTAACGCTTCAATCATCAATGATTCATCATCTTCTATGATGCCAAAATCCAGGATCTCACATCCTAGTTTCTCTAACATCCCCATGATTGTGAATCGGTTAGAATCGTAGATCGAGTTCTCTTTTTGTTCTGTCCCCGGCGCTTGAACTTCATCACCTGTTGAGAACACAGCAACTTTGACTCGGCGGAACACATCACATTGAGCAAACCCAAGTGAGGCCATCATTCCCATCTCTGGCGAGGCAATACGTTGGCCCTGAGCGAATACAGAAGCACCAATGGCTAAGTCTTCACCGGCTTGACGGACATTTTGTCCCGTTTTAATGGAAGCGTTAAATGTGACGCGGTCACCTGAATCAACAGCCTGCTCGCGCATGACAACGGTATCGGCACCGAAAGGTGTAGGCGCTCCCGTCATGATTTTAACAGCTTGGCCCTGTTCTAGAGGTTTGTTATAAGCGTGACCAGCCATTACTTCGGCGACAACTTGAAACGATTCAAGCTCAGTATCTTCTCCACGTATCGCAAAGCCATCCATTGCCGAGTTTGTATATTGTGGCACATTGACAGGAGAAATGACGTCGTCAGAGAGTACACGGCCTGCTGACTCTGCAATTGCACACGACTCTTTACCTTCAATTTGCTCGATCAACGATAAGATCTTTTCTTGGCCTTGAACCACTGACAGGAAAGCAGGAGAGAGCGTATCGCAGCACGCAGCTTCGGACTTTTTATCTGCCGTTTGGTTACTTGAAGCGACATAGTCAATGACAAACTGAGCAATGGCATCAAGATCATTAATATTCATTTGAGGCAGTGTGCTGTCCTTCACTTGAGTATCCGCAGCGATGGCAATGATGTTGTCATCGCTAGGGTGTAACCAAGGTTTGCCGACTTCTTCTCGGTGAAGTTCAATCTTAGGGAAAGCGATATTTTTACACCCTTCAACTAAGATGACATCGAGTTTATCGGTATCAAAACGTGTTAGCAGGTATTCGAACTGAGATTCTTCCTCTGGCGTTTCAGTCATCAATGCAAAGCGATTGCGAGATGAAATCAACATTTGTGAAGCACCTGCTTTTCTTAGTCGATAGCTATCTTTGCCTTCTTTATCGACGTCGAAGTTGTGGTGAGCGTGCTTCAACATGCCAATGCGTAAACCTGCTTGTGTGAGCTTAGGTAGCAGTGCTTCGAGTAACGTTGTTTTACCTGTACCCGAATAGGCAGCAAAACCGAGAATAGGGATAGGTAGCTTGAAATTCATGAGTTGATCGTACCAAATTGAGCCAGCTCTTCTGGCGTATTCAAATTAACAAAGCAGTGTGGGTCATCGCTGAAGTCGACGTATTTCGTATTACATTCGTTGTATAGCAAGATGATCTTACGATCGCCACGCTCTAAGAACGCAGTCAGTCTTTCCAGTACCGATTTTTTATAAAGTGTAAAGACAGGTTGTTGATGATCGCCATCGTGAGCGACAAGAATTTCTGTCTCGTCTGTCACTGCATCACAAAATCGTTGAACAAGATCGTGGCTGATTTGTGGGCTATCACACGGAACAAAGCCGACCCATTCGGTGTTCGCATGGATTAAACCTGCATGGATCCCGCCCATCGGGCCAGGAAAATTAGCAAACTGATCGCCAAAAACAGGCGCATAACGTGCGTATGTTTCTTGATTTCGATTGGCGTTGATCAGTATTTGAGAAGTCTGAGGTGTTAGGCGCTTGATAACGTGCTCAATCAGCGGCTTATTATCTAGTTGAACGAGGCCTTTGTCTTGGCCTCCCATTCGGCTTGCTTGTCCACCGGCAAGGATGACCCAACTGGTTTGATTTGAAAGAAGCATGTTTGGAATCTTTGACATCATATGGTAACTATCGTTGAACTCTAGCAAATCTATCGATACAGACAAGCCCAAAGAACGGTCTGATTTCAATAGTGCACATCATAAGCTATAAACTGAGAAAATAGATTTCGCAAATGTACATTTTATAAATTTAAAAACAGGAATATTGTGATCTAACTCCACGGAAATAAGGTGAATAGTATTATGAAATCACAATTGCTTGTTGCACTTCCTCTCGTATTCCTTGCCGCTAGCGCGTCAGCATCTGACGCAAACACTGGCCCATATTTAGGGGCTGGTATTGGTGTTGCTCAATCAGCTGACACTGATAACTACCACGACCTAGATGCGGATGGCGTCGGCTATAACGTCTATGGCGGTTACTACTTTAACCGTATCGTTGGTGTTGAAGGTAACTACAATGATTATGCGGACATGAAAGCAAACGGCCAAAAGAGCATGGCTCCAACGTCTACTTCAGTCTCTGCAAATCTGGGTTACACGTTTGATAACACCATTCGCCCATTTGCCCTTGTCGGTTTAAGTTACGTTGACCTCAACGCTAACGATAACGCTTTAATGACTGATGACAGCGGCGTAGGCTTTCACTTTGGCGTCGGCGTCGAGTACTCTCCATTACCGAACTTGACGCTGCGTGCTATTTCTCAAGCTGATGCCGTTAATGTAGAGAACACATACAGTTACGGTTCAACAACCATTAACGTCGACGACAGTACGCTAGCATTTAACTCTGTCTCTCTCGGGGCATCATACCGATTCAAATAACAGAACAGGGGGAGCACAAGGCTCCTCCTTAGCTGTTGCTAAGCTTCACACCCATCGATTTATCTTTCAATACAACCACGTTCGTCGGTTCATCAATATTTGAAAATTCATGAAGCTCTACATCACGGATCACCCACTGTTTCGTGCAAAGGTCAGTGAGTGCATTCTGTTGGTGGCTGGTAATAATTAAACTTGAACCACGATCGAGAAGGTCTTGCGCCATAACAACAAGGCGATCGATCGACTCTTGGTCAAGTGATGCGCTGGGTTCGTCCATCAACAAAATCGATGGTTTTAAGATCCAAGCCCTTGCCATCGCCACTCTTTGCTTTTCGCCACCAGAAAGAACTGAAATATGTTCATCGGCTAATGTTTCTAAGCCTACCATGCGTAAAGCGGTAATAACTTGCGCTCGCTTATCTTTTGCTGGCTCTTTTTGAAAGCGAAGGCCATAAACGACGTTTTCGTAGACAGTACCATCAAACAAATAAGGGGATTGGTGCAAATAGATCACATCTTTGCGCCCCGTTCGAGGGAATAAACGGTGCAGCCAATGGTCGTTTGGCGCATTGACGCTGCCTGTGGTTGGTTTAACCAAACCGGATAGGACTTTTAGTAGGGTCGTTTTTCCGACGCCGTTATCGCCTTTTAAATAGATTGCGTCATTAGGGCCAATGGAAAGAGAAGGAATGTGGAACAAAACGCGCTCTTTAAAGCGCATTGAAAGTTGCTGTGCCGTTATTTTAATAGTCATACAGCGCCTCTAAGTCCTTAAATAACCTTTGCCACGCATACTGGTAAGCGTAAAGTTGAGAGCCAATGCCAATACAAGCAGTACAATGCCTAGCGCAACCCCCTGAGCAAATGCACCTTTATGGCTTTCCATTGCAATCGCAGTAGGGATGTTACGGGTGATTCCCATTATGTTCCCACCGACCATGGTCGAGCAGCCCACTTCGGTCACAATTCGTGAAAAAGCAGCAATGGCGGCGGCAAGTAAAGGGAAACGGGTTTCCCAAATCATGGTCCCAACGATACGAGGAATTGATGAGCCTAAGGTTATCGCGGTTTCAACGGCGCGGCGATCGCTTGATTGCAGTGCTCCATGCATCATTGAAACCAACACAGGAAATCCGATCAGCATTTGACCAACGATCATTGCTTTCTGAGTAAACAGCATCTGCCAGTCACCCATTGGGCCAGAGCGTGAAAGCATCATGTAGAGCAATAAACCGATGACAACGGTTGGAATTGCTTGCAGAGTGTTGACCAAAGAGAGCAATAGCCACTTTCCTTTAAACTCGGTATACGCAAGTAAGAAGGAGAGTAAAACCGCTGGAAGCAATACCAAGGATATTGCAGACAACGAAACACTAAAGGAGACCGCGACGATCTCCCAAAGTTCTGTATCAAGGCTCACCAATAAGGTCAGCGCATCAAGCGTCGTTTGCCAAAGGCTCATACAGGGTTATTTCTCGTCAGCGTTCGCAACGAATAGTTGTTTACCATTCAGCTTGAATTCGTTGATCAACGTTTGGCCACGAGGGTTAACCAACCAATCACTAAACTCTTTCGCGCCTTGGTAGTTTGCACTTGGGTAACGCTCAGGGTTCACAATGATCACTTGGTAAGGGTTAAACAGCTGCTTGTCGCCTTGGAATAGGATCTCAAGATCGAGTTTGTTGTTGTAAGCTAGCCAAGTACCACGGTCAGTCATGGTGTAGCCCTGCATTTCATTTGCCATATTTAGTGTAGGGCCCATGCCTTGACCGACGCTGCGGTAGCCACCAAAGTTTGGTTCAATTTGAGTCTGTTCCCAAATGCCTTTCTCTTTCTTATGAGTACCAGAGTCATCGCCGCGAGAAACGAAAGTGACGTTCATATTAGCGATGTTCTTAAATACGTCGGCAACAGACTTTTGCTCAGTGATCTTTGCTGGATCTTTGTGTGGACCAACGATAACGAAATCGTTGTACATCAGTTTACGAGGAAGAACGCCATAGCCTTTCTCTACAAAGTTTGCTTCGGCTTTAGGCGCGTGTGTCATAACCAAGTCGACATCGCCGTTTTGGCCCATCTTCAATGATTTGCCTGTGCCTGCTGCAATAACATCCACTTTATAGCCCGTATCTTTTTCAAATTCTGGCAATAGGTAATCAAGTAAACCTGAGTGGTAGGTACTGGTCGTCGTAGCCAAACGAATATGAGGGTTGTCGTCTGCAGAAGAGGCAGAGTAGCTAACTAGGGCTAAAGACGTTGTTGCAAGGGTGATAGTGATTGCTTTCATATTGTTAGTTATCCATTTTATTTGAATTAGGCGCTACACTCTGTTCGGTGCTAAGCCATAGCATCAGCCAGTGTTATAAACTGGCACGCATATAAAGCAATCTTAATGCCAAAACTTTGTGACTGTTTTCGAACGAATAATCAATCACTTAGCGAATTAAACTTTGACGTGGGACAAAATGTCTCATTTTAGTCAGAGCAGATTCTTATAAAGTTGGTACACTCTGTCCCAATACACACAAAACTAAGAAATCAGTATGCCAGCGTCTTTGGATCCGAATAAAGCCTCCCAATATCAAGCCTTTTCTGTACTTGTCGTCGATGATGAAGTCGGAATGCAGACCATTTTGAATAAAGCATTAAGCAAGTGGTTTGCCAAAGTGGACTGCGCTGGCAGTATCGAACAAGCTGAAGAGCTTCGCGTTGCCAATCACTACGATCTCATTGTATTGGATATCAATTTACCCGGCCGTTCAGGAATTGAGTGGGAAGAAGCGTTTAGCGATCAAGACAAACGCGCGGATGTGATCTTCATGACCGGTTATGCGGATCTCGAAACCGCAATCTCGGCACTTAAATTGGGCGCGTCAGACTTTATCCTGAAACCATTCAATCTTGAGCAGATGTTGCAGGCGGTCCAGCGTTGTATGGACAAACGATTGGAGCAGCGACATCAATTCGCGCTGCGCCACGATTTTAAACGACACATCAAGACTGAAATCGTTGGCAGCTCAGAAAAAACCAAACAACTTAAACAGTTAATTAGTCAGTTTGCGCCGTCTCGTGCCTCAGTGTTGATCGAGGGCGAATCTGGTACAGGTAAAGAATTGGTTGCCCGTGGGGTGCACGAGGCGAGTCAACGTAAAGGGCCATTTGTACCGATCAACTGTGGTGCGATTGCTCCTGAGTTGCTGGAAAGTGAACTGTTTGGACATACAGCAGGTGCGTTCACCGGTGCAAAGAAAAGCCGTGAAGGTCTATTTCGTGTTGCTAGCGGCGGGACACTTTTCCTCGATGAGATCGGTGAGATGCCTCTGGCGATGCAGTCTGCTCTACTTAGGGTGTTAGAGCAGCGTGCAATACGCCCAGTAGGTAGTGAGAAAGAGGTGACTATTGATGTGCGAGTTGTGGCAGCAACAAACCGTAACCTTCAAGAAGAAGTAAATAAAGGTAACTTCCGATCGGACCTCTTCTATCGTCTGAACGTGTTGAAAATCGATGTGTCTCCACTCAAAGAGCGCAAAGCTGATTTAATCGATCTTGTACCATTTTTCACTAGAATGCTGACGTCGGAATTGGGTATGCCTGATCCTAAGTGGGCTCATGAAGATGTCTTAGCGATGAATGAATATGACTGGCCGGGCAATATTCGTGAACTTAAAAACCTGATCGAGCGCTGCATCTTATTGGGTAAGCCTCCGGCACATTATTGGCGCGAAATGCATGGTGATCCAATCAAACCATCGATCACCATGACCGTCTCCAGCGGTTCAGAGCTGATTGAAATCAGTCGTGACGAAAATAGCACTACTGGATATCCAAACAGTTGGGCCCTGAAAGAGGTTGAAAAAGCCCACATTCAACAACTTGTTGAGTTTCACGATGGTAATAAGTCTGCAGCGGCTCGCGATCTTGGGGTCGCTCGTAAGACCTTAGAGCGCAAATTTAAAGAGTGGGATAGTGAGGATGGTTGCTATGCCGACTAGCACCACGTTATGGGGTAAGTGGCGTTACCGTTTTAAGACAATGGTGCGTTACCGACTGATGATCTTAACGTCAGCGCCCATTTTACTTACTTTGATTGCCTTAATTTGCATCACCGTATATTGGTCTATTCACTACACGTGGCAAAGTGCACTTGTGGATGTATCTGAGCGTTTGGGTGTCGCTGAGAACAGTATTGAGCTTATTCAAGAGAAGCAGGCAAACCACGTTAAGGCGTTTGCTAACTCCTATGAATTTATATCGCGTGTACGCGGCCATAAGATAAACGATGCAGACCTCAAGTTATGGGTATCAGAACAAAGAGCTGAGTATGACCTCGACTTTCTGCGCTTTCATCGCGTAGATACAATCGAGAACAAGTTTCGATTTTTAGACTTGACCAAAAAAGAGTCGTTTTTTGATGTTCTGACACGAGATGAACTGGAGGATCTTGGTGACGATCTAGTTAAACGAGCTCAGACCGCAGTGCTTGATAACCATGATGTTGAGGGGCGTGGTCTCGTCAGCAGGACAGTGATTCCAATTTATAATGAAAGTCACGATCTCGTAGGGTTTCTTGATGGGGGCTTGCTGCTCAATAACAGCACAAGTCTGGTCGATACGATTCGGGATCTTATCTATCCATCTAAACAAGACAGCTTGCGACCGATTGGAACGCTAACGGTATTTTTAGATGACCTTCGTATCAGTACCAATGTCCCTCTAGACAGTAATGACCGCTTGGGCCGTGCTATTGGGACACGAGTATCGCAAGAGGTAAAGCAAGCGGTACTTGTAGAGGGAGACGAATGGGTCAACTTAGCTTTCGTTTACGACGCTTGGTACATCACAGCGTATAAACCCATTTACGATCAATATGACAATGTGATCGGGATGCTCTATACGGGGTATTTAGTTTGGCCGTTTATTGAGGCCTACATGACCAACATCGCTGAAATTTCAGTGACGACCTTGTTCTTACTACTGATTTCAAGTTTGTTGGTATACCGCGGTTCTCGTGATTTGTTTATCCCGATTGAACATATTCACCGCGTTGTAAAAATGATTCAAATCGGCAAAGAGACGCGAATTGGGCCGCTAGGGTTGGATGAAAATCACGAGCTAGCGATGCTTGCTAAACAGTTTGATAACATGCTTGATCTACTTAAGCAGCGTAAGAATGAACTCGAACTTGCAGCAAGTCATTTAGAGTGCAAAGTTCAAGATCGAACCGCGAGCCTGAAAGAAAAAACTGAAGAGTTGGAGCTGCATATTCAGTTACTTAACCAGACTAGAGACAAGCTTGTTGTCAGCGAGAAACTCGCGGCGCTAGGGGAGTTAACTGCTGGTATCGCCCATGAAATTAACAACCCATCGGCCGTTATCTTAGGCAACGTGGAGCTGATTCAGTTTGAGCTTGGAGAAGAGTCGGAGCGTGTCAAAGAAGAGTTAGAAGCAATACACGGCCAAATCGACCGTATTAGGAACATCACTCGCAGTTTGCTCCAATACAGCAGGCAAGGGGGCGTTCAAGATGAGATCACTTGGCAGCACGTAAACCCAATCATCGAAGAGAGTATTACCTTGGTGAAAACAGGTTCCAAGAAGCGTGATGTGGTGTTTGAAACAGATTTACAAGCCCATACCAGCGTCGAGGTGAATCGTCATCAGCTATTGCAGATACTCGTAAATCTACAGATGAATGGTGTGCATGCGATGCAAGGTAAGGGGCGCTTACTTATCTCTAGCGAAGATTGGATCGAGAGCGGTGTGAATAAGGGAGCGATTATCCATGTTCAAGATGAAGGATGCGGCATAAAAGAAGAAAACCTTAAACGCATCTTCTCACCGTTTTATACAACTAAGCGTGAAGGGACTGGACTTGGTTTATCGGTTTCACAAAGTATTCTCAGCCAGTCAGGCGGCGAGCTTAAAGTCGCATCTACTTGGGGAGAAGGGAGTGTGTTTAGTATCTATTTGCTTGAACGAACGGGTAACGAACTTGAAATTCGAAACCTTTAATTTGATGTCACTTTAAACTCAGCGACGATAAAAACAAAGCGGCCAAATGACGGCCGCTTTTTAGTGTATTTTACTGCGTCTTTAACTTAGAAGCTGTAAGTTAGCGCTGCGCCAATTTGGTATTCAGTTTCTTCGTAGAACTTGATGTTTGACGTTAATGTGTCATACCCAGCAAGACCTAAGAATTTAACGTCTTCCCAACCCATGAACTCTTCATATTCATAAAGTGCCGCAATACCGTATTCGCTGTCACTACGTTTAACATCATCAAAGGCAATGTTTGCGTCATCAAACGAGATCGAATTGTAGTAAGCTTGAACGCCGAAGCCGTGGTTATCAACCATCTTCATGTACGTCAGTTCACCGCCGAAGCTTGTGTTGCTAAACGCTTTACCATCAGCTGAGTAGTTACCGTAAGTCAAGCGAGGGACAAGAACAGAATCAAATGTTAAACCAACCTCATAAGCAACACCGATTTCAAAGCCTGAACCGCTACGCTTTAGTGTGTTGATGTCACCCGGAACTTCAGTTTGACCTGATTGCTCGTCTTCAACATCGCTAGTGTAGTAGAGTGCATCAACAGCAAAAGGGCTACCAGCAATGTTTGCGTACTCTAGCGCGAAGCCTGATTCTGAAATTTCAGTAATCTCACGTTTCGCATTCAGTACGTATGGGTCTTTCCAAGTCTCTTCATTGACAATTGAAGTTAGGTAGCTCACCTCTAGGCTAGACTCATCAGCAAACTCAGTGCGGTAGCCAAGCTCTAGAGTTAGATCACCTTGGATAACTTCTTCGTTGTTGGTGCCAATAAATACTTGGTGGTTAGCTTCTTGCCCGAATGTGTAGTTCAGTTCGCCGATTAACTCTGGGTTAATTTCAGCTTCTGCACCTAATTTTTCGTCTGATGATTTTAATTGATTTTCATTGGCTGTATTAAAGTTACCGTCACTTGAAAAGTAGCTCATACCTAAGCCGACTTCGCCGCCAAAACCTGTTTCTGGTGTTTCTGCAAAAGCTTGAGAAGAACATGCAGCAGCGATACTTAAAGCAATCAATTTTTTCATGGGAGTTCCTTATTTTTATCTCACAACAGAACTCTATACCATAAAATGTGAAAGAATCGTTGTTCACACTTTTTTCACATTGAAAATGGAAAGCAATAAAAAGCCCCGCGAGTTTGCAGGGCTTGAATAAGGGGAGGTCGTTAACAAGTGTTATTGGGTGTGTACCGCAATGCGCGGTGGGTTAATACCATGCTTTTTAAACTCTTTCATGACCCGCAGAGTAATGTCCGTCTCAAACAGTTTCTCATACGCCGTATCGACAACATACGCCTTACACGTCAGTTGAATAGCAAGATAGTTATCTGTGATCGTTTGTTTCACTAACACCGTCACAGGTTTAGGTAAGTGGATATAACGACTGGACGATGCCGCTTCTTGGATAAGATCCCTTGCGAGGGTAATGTCTTCATCCATCCCCACATAAAATGGAATAACAACCTGCATATCAAGTGCGCCATAGTTTCCGCTGACAGTCACTTCATTTAGGAATTTGTTGTTTGGGATAGTAATGATGTCGTCGTTAAGGGTACGCATTCGAACAGAGCGCAAACCAATAGCGGTAATGTCGCCGTAATTCCCTTCAAACGTGACGCGGTCACCTACTTGAAATGGTCGATCGACCATCACGGTCATGCCCGCAATGAACGAGGCAGCCAAGTCTTTCAATGCAAAGCCGACAGACACGGCGAGGGTACCACCGATGAGCGCTAAAATTTGATCGTTGATGCGAAAGCTCATCATAAAGACCAAAATACCCGCACTCATATAGATAAAGAACTGCATAAACGATTGCAGCTTTTGCAGTAGCATTCGGTACTGTGCAAATTGGCTACCAATGCTGTCGACCATTGAGCCAATGAACTTGAGCAATAGCCAAGTGGCTGCAATCACCAGTAGAGAGAAAAAGACGCCGCTCCAGCGTATTAGGCTAGCGATTTGGGTGATGTTATCTACATTCGCTACTTCTTCTGCTGAAAAGGCAGGGAGAGCAACCAGTGATGATAAAATAACGAAGATAAGACGATTCATATTATTTCACCAATAGATGTTGTCGATCGAGAACGTTAGTAATGTGGCGGAACCAGTGATCGGAGATGCGTGCTTTATCTTCACTCCACTCAATGTAACCTCGGCTTTGGAAGTACCTCAAAGTACCCGTAATCTCTGCAATCGTAAGTTGTGTACATTCAGACAGTACTTCTGGTGACGCAATTTCTAACTGCACGATAGAGCGAAGTACGGCCAACATAGGTTTTGGCATCTTTTCTAGCTCTTGCGATTCTGGTGCATTGAACATACGAACAAACACTTGTTCGGTCTCTTTGTCTTTGTGTAGTGAGAAACGGAAGAAGCGTAGCGCAACGGTTGGGTTACCATCTGAGTAATGCCAGAGAATACGGTAGAAGCCGCGCTTAGCTCGCTCTTCTTCCGATATATCTTCTTGGTCCCACTGCTTTGGCACGACAAGGCCATCAAAAGAGATAGGGAACTCATCATTTTGGTTAATACGAGTATCAAGTAGATCGCCCACTTGCTTCTCGGTCCAACGGGGCATGAAGCTCACCAAATCAAACAGCAATCGCTCACCACGTGCTCGGTCGACAAATCGCCAACTCGCTTTTTCAATACCAAATACTACGCGGTGGTTTTTACGTGAACGGCGAAGCAGGTTCGTCACACGAATAAGTTCGCTAAGGCCGCCAACCATCGGTTTTACTAGGCGCTGAGCGTTATCAATGGCGATAAGGTAAGTCGTTTCACTTTTGCGCAGGTGTGCGAGTACCTGAATTTCCGTTGCCTCTTCTTCTAAACCGACACTCACGGCGAGATGCGCCAACAGCTCTTTATAGCCAGCGTAAGGGCAGCTTAGATAGACAGGCTCGGCGTTCTTCACTTTATTAAGCAAAGTACGTAGGGCGGTTGTCGTACCCACACCACGTTCACCTGATAACACACAGACAGCAGGGCTATCGGTTAGAAGGTATTTAGAGAGTTGCTTGATTTCATCGCTAGCGTAATCAATCAATTCGCTATCAAAACTACCGGGTGCGACGTAATTAAAGGTGTTGTTGCCACGGATTCGAACCGTCTTGCCCTGATCGTTATTATTGTGGGCCTGTTTAGCGACCTCAATACGAAACAGATAAGCGAGTGCTTGACTGAAGAAGTTAAAGTTCGAAAGGGTACCAATCACACGGTGTTTTAAGATATGAACGGCTAACCAAGCAATGGTTATGGCAGTGGCGATAATGTTGAGCAAGAAAGTCTCTTTGCGGCGGATTGACCACTGCACCCAAACCGGGCGGTCGGTAATGTGCTCAGCGGTTTCAAACACTTTGGTTCTCCATAAACGAAGAACAGACAGCGTAACCAGTACGAACCAGAAGAACAGCGCGCTGTAGATCCAGTAATAGATGGTTCCTTTTCCTAGCGTGTGCATAGAGATTTGAAGGATCACGCCCGCAACGATCACACTCCAAACGTATCTGCGAATGGTCGATAGACGCAGCGCGACAACGTCAGGGCTGGATGAACGACTATGGCGATAAGCAAATTCAAGAATAAAGCTAATCGCTATCGAACCACCGAGAATCCACCATGTGAAGATCTCTAAAAGAATCAGGTGTTGCAAGCTTGGAATCGCTGAAAGCACACGAAGGGATAACGTAATAGCAATTAACCAAGCAATCGCCGTGTTCGCTCGGCCAAAATACCAGATAACACGTATCCAGATTGGTGGATTTGGGTTGCTATCGAGAACGGAAGTTCGAAACAGATTAATCAGACGCGTGTTATTGGCTAACCACCAGACTAAACCGAAGTAGATAAATAAGACTTTAAGTCCCGCCCATATCACTGGGATAGGTGAGATCAGCAGATCGTTGATGAGAGATTTAAAGCTGCGAACCTGAAAATGGAAAAGGTATTTCACGTTGAGCTCAGTTAATTTTAGCTCGCGTTTAAACTGAGTCACGCCGTAAGGGCCAAATCCTGTCAGCCTTTCACGAGTTGCAGAATCTGTCAGTTCCAATAGTCGTTGTTTACTTAACGCTAAGCTGTTGAGGGTCAAGTAACTGGTATCAACGTCAAACCAAGCTTGGTCTGTGCTTTCCTTTTGGTATTCGACAAGGTGGTTGTCGAACACGTCCCTTTGTTTATCTTGCTCTTGAAGCACGGCGTTGAGCAGTAGTGATACTTTTCGATAATCCTGCTTCGTCATGAATAACGGTTCGGGAATCTGGCTCACTTCCAATGCAATATCACTAGCAACGGCCTTAGGTTCTGGCACAGGTTGGAAGTCATACTCCCAACTAGCAACAGAAAATTCTGACATAAATAGCGAGAGCAATACCAATAAGCGTGGAATAAAACGCATAGAAATCTCTTATAACTTATGAGGTTAGAGTTAGTTTAGCGACTTTCATACGAAAAGCGAATGCTAAGCCAATAAATAAAAATCGCACACTATAGCCATCAAACATGAGTAAACGTCATTAAACTGTCATTAATTCAAACTAAAACAAAGCTTGAAGTTATCCCCTGTAAACAGTAGTGTGGCGCGGTTTTTCATATTAAATAGGTAACGACATTGATTTCCACTAACAACATCACACAACAATTTGGTGCTAAGCCACTGTTTGAAAATATTTCAGTTAAGTTTGGTGAAGGTAACCGTTACGGCCTAATCGGTGCGAACGGCTGTGGTAAGTCGACCTTTATGAAAATCCTAAGTGGTGAACTTGAACCAACGGGCGGTAACGTAAGTTACGATCCAAATGAACGTGTTGCTAAATTGAATCAGGATCAGTTTGCTTACGAAGAGTTCACGGTAATCGATACCGTTATCATGGGTTACAAAGAACTTTGGGAAGTAAAGAAAGAGCGTGACCGTATTTACTCTCTACCAGAGATGAGTGAAGAAGAGGGCATGTTAGTTGCTGATCTTGAAGTTCAGTTCGCTGAAATGGACGGTTACATGGCTGACGCTAAAGCGGGCGAACTTTTGCTTGCTGTAGGTATCCCTGAAGAACAGCACTACGGTCTGATGAGCGAAGTTGCGCCTGGTTGGAAACTGCGTGTTCTTCTTGCGCAGGTTCTGTTTGCCGACCCGCACATCATGCTTCTTGACGAACCAACGAACAACCTTGATATGGACACGATCGCTTGGCTAGAAGAGACTCTAAACCAGCGTAACTGTACGATGATCATTATCTCGCACGACCGTCACTTCCTAAACTCAGTATGTACCCATATGGCTGACCTAGATTACGGTGAGCTACGCGTTTATCACGGTAACTACGATGAGTACATGACAGCTGCATCACAGGCTCGTGAGCGTCTACTGTCTGACAACGCTAAGAAGAAAGCGCAAATCGCTGAGCTACAAACGTTCGTAGCGCGTTTCTCTGCAAACGCATCGAAAGCGAAACAGGCGACATCTCGTGCTAAACAGATCGATAAGATTCAGCTTGATGAAGTGAAAGCATCAAGCCGTCAAAACCCATTCATTCGTTTTGAGCAATCTAAAGAGCTATTCCGTAATGCACTGATCGTAGAAAACCTAAGCCAAGGTTTTGAAGACAATCTATTCAGCGATTTCGATGCTATTTTCGAAGTTGGTGAGCGCGTTGCAATCATCGGTGAGAACGGTGTGGGTAAAACAACACTGCTTAACACACTTGCTGGCGTACTAGAACCACGCACAGGTGAATACAAGTGGTCAGAAAACTCAAACATTGGCTACTACGCTCAAGACCACGCACATGACTTTGAAGAAGACATGAACCTGATGGATTGGATGGGTCAATGGCGTCAAGAGGGCGACGATGAGCAAGTTCTACGTAGCTTCCTTGGCCGTATGCTTTTCTCTCAAGACGACATCAAAAAGTCAGTAAAAGTACTATCGGGTGGTGAGCAAGGTCGTATGCTTCTTGGTAAGATCCAAATGCACAAACCAAACATGCTGCTAATGGACGAACCAACTAACCACATGGATATGGAATCGATCGAATCACTGAACACGGCACTTGAGCAGTACAAAGGTACACTGTTCTTCGTTTCACACGACCGAGTATTCGTAGATTCTCTAGCGACGCGTATCCTAGAAATCAAAGATGGCAAGATCCATGACTTCCGCGGCACATACGCTGAGTTCTTGAAATCTCGTGCATAACGTAAACTAGCGATTTAAATAAAAACGCCTCCTAAATTTGGAGGCGTTTTTATTGTTGCGATACGGTTATTGAAGCCGTTCTGCAGGGATAATAGTCCAACCGTTTTTACTGCCTTCTGTCCAAGTCACTTTCAAATCACTCGGCACCGCATCGTCATACAAAAAGCTTACAGTTTGTCCCACCTGAATTCTCGGGTCGTGAGGATTATCTTGATCGATAACTTTATCGGCTTCAATGGTCGCACCGTAGCGATTCCCATTGGCTTGATAAACCACATCAATCATTAGGTCAGCATCACCCTCAAAGGGGTCTTCTTGCCAGTAAAGCTTGGTGATTTGTGTCTCAACTGTAATCCATTCGGCTGTAAAGCTTTGATAAATTTTAGGTACCAACGCCCAAAGGAATAACAATAGAGCAGGGAGAAATATAACCTTTTTCACCTTCTTTGAGGCAGAAAACTCAACATCCATACAACAACGTCCTATTCGTTAATGGTATTTCATCCCTTTTATCATTCTCTTCTCGTTTATTCAAACCGTTCAGTTCTAGACACGATATCAATACTTAAACTGAGCCACTATCCTTTCTAATTGATGACTCACCCCTGACACCTGCTCGCTACACTTAACAGAGCTAGACACTATTTGATAAGTGTTCCCCGCAAGGTGTGCGATTTCAGTAATGTTCCTATCTATTTCAGAAGAAACCACTGACTGTTCTTCTGATGCTGTCGCTATCTGAGTGTTCATATCAAACATTTCAGTGACTTGACTACTGATTCGCTCAATCGCTTCAACCACTTGATGCGTATGTCGATTTGCCGTGCGAGCTTGTTCGGCACTTGAGGACATCTTATTAACAGTTAGTGAAATGCCGTTCGTAAGACCTTGGATCGTCGACTCTATTTGGTGAGTTGAGTCATTCGTCATCAGTGATAACTGTCTTACTTCATCGGCCACTACGGCAAATCCTCGGCCACTTTCGCCTGCTCGAGCGGCTTCAATCGCGGCATTGAGCGCCAGTAGGTTAGTCTGTTCAGCGATTCCTTGAATGGTAGACACGACTTGATTAATTTCACGGCTCTGCGCTTCCAACTCCATTATCTGTTGCTGAGATTGTTCAATCATATCGGCAAGGTTTTCAATCTCGCCACCGGTTTGATGGGTCTTGCTGAGCGCGTTGGCAGCTTCGGTTGAAACATGTTCTGCATTTGAAGCGGCTGACTCGATGTTAGCGGTGATCTCGTTGGTCGTCATCACCAGCTCATTGACCGCGGTAGCGACAGATTCCGATTCTACCTTTTGCTGTTCAGCGTTTTTCATACTTTGCGATGCTGCTTGTTCTGAACTGCATGAACTTTCACTGAGTACATTCATCACTTGCGCTAATTCCGTAATATGACCATGGAGGTTAGAGATAAAGAGATCAAACGAATTCGCCAGTTGAGCAAGCTCATCAGTGCCTTTTGCATTCATGCGCACTGTAAGGTCCCCATTACCTGTAGAAATTTGGTGCATTAACTCGTTAATGGCTTTGATACGCTGAAGAATGCTTCGACCAATCAGATAGAGAAGGGTAGATAACAAGAGCACTATGGCAGCACCAATCATGTGAAGCTGATCTTTGATTGAACTCGAAGCGTTGCTGATGATGCCGTTAATTTCATTTTGTAAGTCAGCGATGGCTTGCTCAGTTTTATGAACGTTATTACGCAGAGCACCTCGAAGCCCATCATTCGCTGTTAGACCCAATGCGGTGACGGCCTCAATATGCTGATTCGCAATCAACTGATACTCACCAAATGCAGACACAACGTCTTGCGGGAGTTCTGGGTATTCATTGAAACGAACAATCGCAGATTCAAAATCTGAAATGCTACTTACTGACGAAGTTGCGATATAACTCAGATCTGCTTCCACTAATTCGAGCAATGCAACCTTCAGCAGAAAATCTTGCGTATCGGAAACTCGACTCTTTAAGGTTTGTCTCGCCTGGTCTAGCTGAGCCTGATAACTTTGCTGAGAGTCTTTTGCTTCAATCTGGTTAACCTTTTGAGCGAGCTGCTCAAACTGACGCTTGTACTGGGTCAACGTCGATGAAATCTGTTCATATTGATTGGCGACATTAAACCCATGAGAGGATAGGGTGTCTGTGAGTGTATCTAAGCGACGACTTAGCTGAACAAAGGTCGTATCGAAGCGAACAAGATACTTAACGTCTTTGCGCGCTAAGAAGTCTTTCTCATGACGCCTTAGCATCAATAAATCAATGGACCCACTGAGGTTTTCACTAGAGGCGCGTTCAAGTGACTCAAGTTTATTAAGACTGGATTGTTCGTAAGCTCCGTAAGCAACTACGCCAATTAAGAGCGTTAAGTTGATAAGAATGAGCTTGGTGCGGATAGATAGAGACAGCGAAAAACGTGCCGATTTCGGTGATCCACTCATGGACACCTCCCTGTAGCCTATGACGTTTAATAGCCCTCTTAGATGTTATTGTTATGACAATTTTATTACAGAGGGATATTAAACTAATAGCACTTAAAGGAGGCAATGCAAGCAGGCTGGGAGTTTTATTCAGCGCCTTTAACGTCGAACTTGATCTTCTCGGCGCCAGTGAAAACTTGAAAACGTAAACCTTTTGCTCGGGCAATCGTTGTGATACCAAATTTCTCTGCAAGCTCTAATCCCATCTGAGTGACACCGGAGCGCGAAAGTAAAACAGGAATGCCCATCTGAGCAACTTTAATAACCATTTCAGAGGTTAAGCGGCCTGTTGTATAAAAGATTTTGTCGTCACCCGTCTGTTGATTCAACCACATTTCACCGGCTAGTGTATCAACGGCATTATGACGACCGACATCTTCAACAAACGAGAGTACTTCATTCGCGGTACACACAGCACAGCCATGCACCGCGCCTGCTTTTTTGTAGGTCTCATTGTAATGGGTCAAGGCTTCAAGCGCGGAATAGATCTCAGATTGCTTTAACGTGACTTGCGGAACTTGATAGTTTTCCAGTTGCTTCATCACATTGCCATACATTGTTCCTTGGCCACAGCCAGAAGTGACGGTCTTTTTCTTCAAAGCACCTTCGACTTGCTGAATGTCTTCTTTGGTAATGACGGCCGCTGTGTGCGTTTCCCAATCGATGATGACAGACTCTAGAGCTTCAGGATCACTCAGAAAGCTCTGGTTCTTTAAGTAACCTAAAACAAGAGATTCAGGGCGTGAGCCTAACGTCATTAACGTGACAACTTCTTTCCAGTTGAGCATGACGGTCAAAGGGCGTTCACAGGCTATCTGTTTGGTTAGGCGCTCACCGTATTCGTCGAATACTTCCACTTCAAGAGTTTGTAATGGGTTTTCACTGGTTTTAATGATATTTGGTTTAACCACGGACGTATCCTATTCGATCTATCAGTATTATTTTTGCTACATCTTACTAGCAATTTGCGTTCCCAATCGGCGGAACTTCTAAATTTAACAAAGCGTTGAAGTCTTAGGACGAAATATGCACTAGATTGAACAAAGATAACGTGTTGTATTTCTAGGTACAAATATTGCTTCTGTGTTGTTAGATATTGGCTAGGAATCAACAATTCGAACCAATTAAATAGCAAATTATTCGCTGGTGAACCATGGCAAAACAACAAACTGTGACTGACAATCTACAAAAAACCGAAGAACTCTGGTCTATTGAATGCAAACTCGTGGCTCATGAAATCGCAACGGGGCTATGGACAACGACTCAATGGCAGCTGACGGAGTTTAACCTCCAACCGACAACTGTCACCCCAACGGTAAAACTGTTAGAGCTTCACCGTGATGAGAGAACGGATTACCGATTCAATCTAAGTTCCAACCAGCCTAAACTGTTTTTAGTGCTTGATAACGTCGATTCCGACGAAACACCAAATATCGTTACCCTGACGGCCTCACAGAGCGTAGCGGGCCAGTATATGGATGGTGACTACTTAGTACTGTCTAACGATATGCCATTAGCGGTGCAAGCATGGATGGAAGCTTTTATTGGAAGGCACGGTGAGCTACTAGAACAGAGACGTAAAAAACGCAAAGGAGCAGGGCGCGCAAGTGGCAACTAGTTTTTTAAGTCGTTGGTCTAAAAGAAAACTTGAAGGCGACGAACAAAACCAAGAAGTTGAAGAGTTCACTTCCCAAGCTGAATTGATAGAAAGTGAAGCAGCATCGGTCGAAGCTAACGCTGAGATAGTGACAGACGAGACTGCAGTAACTAGTGAACAAAATGTAGTTGAATCATCTGAGAGTGACGAACCGAGCGTTGCAGCTTTACTCGCTTCAGAGGCAGAATCGGCAGTAAAAAAAGCGGCGTTAAGAAAACTATTTCTATCAGGCGAGTTTAGCGAACTCGATGGGTTAAATGACTATGATCATGACTATTCAGCAGTAAAGAGCTTGTCTTCAGAAGTCGCAGAAAAACTGCGTGATTGGGTTAAGTCGGATGAGAACCTCGACGAAGAGGAAGTAACTCTCGGTAATGATGAAACTGAAGACGAAGAGCTGTCTATCACTCAAGACGAGTTTGATGATACAGCGCCTGAGTCAGAGGAAGTGAGACAAAATATACCACACAAAAAATAGGTACATTTTGACTAATTGAACAATAAACGGGGTGCGACAAATTGTCTCACCCCGTTTTTTTGTCTCAGTTATCCGTTCCAATTAATGATAAATGTCTGATTTATATTACATAAAAAGTTGGTACAGCATTTGCTAATACGCTCATAAGTGAATATTCCGTTCTAACTGGAACAGAGCAATGCTAAAACAATTACTACAACAATCGAATTCAACCAATGGTAAAGCAAGACTTCATGCTTTCGAAAATACGGTTGAGCTGACCAATCTTATCCCACCTACAGTGAGTTATGAGAGTGGTGGCCAAACGCTTATCATCGGTCCTACGTCCATTATTGAAAGTGCTGCTCAGCA
Organism: Vibrio sp. RE86; assembly: GCF_013114545.1. Lineage (GTDB taxonomy): Bacteria > Pseudomonadota > Gammaproteobacteria > Enterobacterales > Vibrionaceae > Vibrio. The sequence continues at coordinate 159,633 of NZ_VTXI01000006.1, forward strand.
ACTTGAGCAAATGAAAAGCGTCACTCTGCTTTCTACCGATGGCGAAAAAAGCGAACACGAGAACCTCTATTATGCCAGCTCAGTTCGTGTGACAGGTTTTCTAGGTACGTTTACCGTTGAAACAGAAAACAACGGTATTGCTACCAACTTGGCAACAGTCGCAATTAATCATGACTGCTTTGATATTGTTTTAGACCTTTGCCTGAATAGCTGCATGACTGAAGAAGTACCTGTACCTGGTTACTATCCGGTTGGACGCGGTTATCCAAAGCTAGCGGAAGCACTAGAAGAGATCCCAACGCTAATGGGAACTTTCGATAAGCCTAAATTTTTCCGACTTGATACCGATCTTTGTGCACATAGCTCTCGCGGTGTGAAAGGATGTGAGCGCTGCGTGGATGCTTGTCCGGCGGGCGCTCTATCGAGTGAAGGTACAGAGAAAACAGGCCATAGAATCGAGATCAACCCATATCTGTGTCAAGGGGTAGGCACATGTGCAACCGCATGTCCTACAGAAGCGATTCATTATGCGCTACCTAATCCGCAAGAGACGCAAAAGTTCATCGAACGCACACTCGCAAACTATGAATCAGAAGGAGGGACAGATCCTATCGTTCTGATCTGTAGCTCTCGTCATGAGTCATACAATGTTATGGCGTTAAGAGCGCTACCTGACAATGTGATTCCTGTTGTAGTCGAAGAACTACCGTCGGTTGGCATTGATTCGTGGTTTGCAGCGCTTGTGAATGGCGCAACGCAAGTTTTGTTTGCGGCGAGTCGTTTTATGCCAGAAACCATTTTGCGCGTTCTCAATAACGAAGTGTCAGTCGCGCAAGAGTTTCTAACTCAGCTTGGTATAGCAAAAGAAGCGGTCGATATCCTCTATCTAGAATCTCTGAGAGAAGGGGCCCCGACACTTTGTACCGAATCATTTGATCTGGCTTTGGGCGATCTTCAAGGCAATAAGCGTCAACGCCTTTTTACGGCACTAGATGCCTTAGCCCAATCACGTATCCCCGTTGAAAACATTGTAGATCTGCCTGCAAACGCGCCTTACGGAAACGTCAGCTGTAACAGTAACGATTGTACACTTTGTATGAGTTGTGTGGCGGTTTGCCCAACTCGCGCTCTGCACACTGACGGTACATCACCTTCCCTTAAATTTGTCGAACAAGACTGTATTCAATGTGGCCTATGCGAAAAAGCATGTCCAGAGAATGCTCTGACTCTAACCACGCGTATGAATTGGGACAAAGCAAGTCGACAAGCAGAAACCGTTATTCATCAAGAGAAAGCGGCTGAATGTGTTCGTTGCCATAAGCCATTTGCACCTCAATCCATGATCGATATGTTGCAAGATAAGTTACGCGGTCACTCTCATTTTGCTGATGAAGCTGCACTTAATCGTATTGCGATGTGTGAAGACTGTCGTGTCGTAGACATGTTTGAAGCCATGGCTGATGACCCGACTAAACAACTGAATTACTAAGGCGATCGAGAAATGGAAAACCAACAACAAACCATTCGTGCTGAGATCTACCTTGTGCTCTCGACGCTATTTCGTCAGACCCCGACACAAGAGTTGATTGCGTTTTTATCCGACATTGACACCGAGCCAAGCGAAAGTGCGATGCAACAAGCTTGGAACCAACTCAAGCAAACCGCATTAGACAGCGATCAAAATGCGCTAGTGGACGAATACCAAGAACTGTTCATTGGGATTGGTCGAGGAGAGGTTGTCCCATTTGCCTCGTGGCACTTAACCGGTTCATTAATGGAAAAGCCACTCGCGTCCATTCGCCATGATCTTGAACTTCTTGGTCTCGAGAGAGCTGAGCAAGTGAAAGAACCTGAAGACCACATCGCTGCACTTTGCGAAGTGATGTCTGCGCTAACCAATGAAGAAGAAGAGCTACAACAGCTTTTCTTCAATAAGCATATTGGTACTTGGTACCCATCGTTTATTAAACAGATTAATCAAGCAGAGCATGCGAACTTCTATTTGTCAGTCGCTAAGTTAGCGGATGCATTCATGACATTGGAGCAAGTGCGTTTCAGCGAGAATCTATCGAACAATAAGAGCAAATTAAAAATTGATGTGAAGAACGTTACTGAGTATGAGCAACCACAGTAAACACATCGATAAAAATACCTAATCAAAGGGTAAGGAAGCAAATAATGAAAGATAACAAAGAGTTAAATAAGGGCCGTAGGGAACTTCTCAAAGGCTTAACAACCGCAGCAGTCGCTGGCGCAGTTGTCGCTGGTACGACACAAGTGGCAAGCGCTTCAGAATCTGTAGTGCCGAAAAAAGATGAGGAAAAAACAACAGGCTATCACGAGACTCAACATATTCGTGACTACTACGAAACGCTATAGGAGCTAATCGATGAAACTGGTCAAGCGCTCCGATAATGTGAGCAAAGAACAAAACCAATTAGGTATTTCGCGCCGTGTGTTTATGAAAAACAGCTCTTTGGCAGCTGGTGGTGCGGTAGTAGGCGCAAGTTTGTTTGCTCCTGGGATGATCAAAAAAGCAGAAGCGAAATCGGTTGATCCGAATGCCAAAACAGAGATCAAACGTACGATTTGTTCTCACTGTTCGGTGGGCTGTGGTATCTATGCAGAAGTTCAAAATGGTGTTTGGACAGGTCAAGAACCTGCATTTGATCACCCATTTAATGCTGGTGGCCATTGTGCAAAAGGTGCAGCACTGCGTGAACATGGTCATGGTGAACGTCGACTTAAGTACCCAATGAAGCTTGAAGGCGGCAAATGGAAAAAGCTTTCTTGGGAGCAAGCTATCGAAGAGATAGGCAACAAGGCACTAGAAATTCGAAAAGAGTCTGGTCCTGATTCCGTTTACTGGCTAGGTAGTGCTAAGCATAACAACGAACAAGCTTACAGCTTCCGTAAAATGGCATCGCTTTGGGGAACAAACAACGTTGACCACCAAGCGCGTATTTGTCACTCAACAACCGTATCAGGTGTAGCGAATACTTGGGGTTACGGCGCGATGACGAACTCGTTCAATGACATGCATAATTGTAAGTCGATGCTGTTTATTGGTTCTAACCCAGCAGAAGCACACCCAGTCGCGATGCAGCATATCTTGATCGCGAAAGAGAAAAACAACTGTAAGATCGTTGTTGCGGATCCTCGCCGCACAAGAACGGCGGCGAAATCGGATCACTACGTATCACTTCGCCCAGGCTCAGACGTTGCATTTATCTGGGGTATCCTGTGGCATGTATTTGCAAACAAGTGGGAAGATGAGCAATTCATCCAACAACGTGTGTTTGGTATGGATGAAATTCGCACGGAAGTTGCGAAATGGAACCCTGCTGAAGTAGAGCGCGTGACTGGCGTATCAGAGCAAGACGTTTACCAAACAGCGAAACTGCTTTCAGAGAACCGCCCAGGCTGTGTGGTTTGGTGTATGGGTGGTACTCAGCATACTACCGGTAACAACAATACGCGCGCTTACTGTGTGCTTGAGCTTGCGCTAGGTAACATGGGTAAATCAGGCGGCGGTGCGAACATTTTCCGGGGTCACGATAACGTACAAGGCGCAACTGACCTTGGCGTACTATCACACACACTTCCAGGATATTACGGCCTTGCTGACGGCTCATGGAAGCACTGGGCTAAAGTCTGGGACGTTGATTACGAATGGCTTAAGAATCGCTTTGACCAAAATGAGTACCGTGGCAAAAAGCCAATGAACAACATGGGTATCCCTGTTTCTCGTTGGATTGACGGAGTTCTAGAAGACAAAGACAACATTGAGCAAAACGATAACATCCGAGCGATGTTCTACTGGGGTCACGCGGTAAACTCTCAGACACGTGGTACTGAGATGCAAAAAGCGATGTCGAAGTTGGATATGATGGTTATCGTCGATCCGTACCCGACACACGCGGCAGTAATGAACACACGTACAGATGGTGTTTACTTGCTTCCAGCAACGACTCAATTTGAGACTCACGGCAGTGTGACGGCATCAAACCGTTCAATTCAATGGCGTGATCAGATCATCGAGCCACTCTTCGAATCGAAGCCAGACCATGAAATCATGTATCTGCTATCGAAGAAGCTAGGTTTTGCTGATCAACTCTTTAAGAACGTTAAAGTTGAAAACAATCAACCAAACATCGAAGACATCACTCGTGAATTCAACAAAGGGATGTGGACGATTGGTTACACAGGTCAAAGCCCTGAGCGTCTAAAAGCGCACCAACAGAATTGGCACACATTCCATAAAACAACGCTAGAAGCAGAAGGTGGTGTTGCTCACGGTGAAACCTACGGTTTACCTTGGCCATGTTGGGGTACACCAGAAATGAAGCACCCTGGTACGCACATTCTTTATGATACGTCTAAGCCTGTGGCTCAAGGTGGTGGTAACTTCCGTGCACGCTTTGGCGTCGAATATGAAGGTAACAACCTACTCGCTGAAGACAGCTTCTCAAAAGGCTCAGAGATTGAAGATGGCTACCCAGAATTTAGCGACAAGTTACTTAAAGCGCTTGGTTGGTGGGATGACCTAACAGCTGAAGAGAAAGCTTTGGCAGAAGGTAAAAACTGGAAGACCGACCTTTCGGGTGGTATTCAGCGTGTTGCGATTAAACATGGTTGTATTCCTTATGGTAACGCGAAAGCGCGTGCTGTGGTTTGGACGTTCCCAGACCGTGTTCCGCTACACCGCGAGCCGTTGTACACGCCAAGACGTGACCTTGTCACCGATTACCCAACGTGGGACGACAGTGAGTCAATCTACCGTTTACCTACACTGTACAAATCGATTCAAGACCAAGACAAATCGGCTGAGTACCCAATTATCTTAACCTCGGGTCGTTTGGTTGAGTACGAAGGTGGTGGTGAAGAGACACGTTCGAACCCTTGGCTGGCAGAGCTTCAGCAAGAGATGTTTGTTGAGGTGAACCCGAAAGACGCGAACGACATTGGCTTTAAAGATGGCGATGATGTTTGGGTAGAAGGTGCTGAGAAAGGCCGCATCAAGGTTAAAGCGCTAGTGACACGTCGCGTTAAACCTGGCCTTGCGTTTATTCCATTCCACTTCGGTGGTCGCTTCCAAGGTGAGAATCTAACAGCTAAGTACCCAGAAGGTACCGCACCATACGTCACTGGTGAGGCTGCAAATACGGCAACCACCTACGGCTACGATCCTGTTACTCAGATGCAGGAAACCAAAGTCACCCTATGTAACATTCGCAAAGCGTAAGGAGTCAACAGATGGCTAGAATGAAATTCCTTTGTGACACTAAACGCTGCATCGAATGTAACGGCTGTGTCACTGCATGTAAGAACGAAAATGATGACGCGTTAGAGTGGGGCATTCAGCGCCGCCGCGTAGTCACTCTTAATGACGGCGAACCAGGTGAGAACTCAATCTCAGTTGCATGTATGCACTGTACAGACGCGCCTTGTATGGCGGTTTGTCCTGCGGACTGTTTTGAGCATACTGAAGATGGCATCGTTCTTCACAACAAAGATCTGTGTATCGGTTGTGGTTACTGCTTGTTTGCGTGTCCTTTCGGCGCGCCACAGTTTCCTAAACAAGAAGCCTTTGGTGAGCGTGGCAAGATGGACAAATGTACCTTCTGTGCCGGTGGTCCAGAAACGGAAGCAGGTTCAGTCGAAGAGCGTCAGAAGTACGGTGCGAACCGAATTGCTGAAGGAAAACTGCCAATGTGTGCATCACTGTGTTCTACAAAAGCACTATTGGCTGGTGATGCAGAGAAAGTCTCTGATATCTTCCGTCAACGTGTTGTTGAGCGCGGCGCGAAAGGTGCTGGTTGGACAGATGGTAATGATCTGTCTTACGACGCAACGAAAAGCTAAAACTGGAGAGATACATGTTTTCAATGTTTAAACGTGCATCTCTTGTAATGCTGTCAATGATGGCAGCATTACTCTTTGCTTTTTCGCTGCCTGCGCATGCTGAGCAAAAAGAGTCTGAAGTTGCACAACGTGAAATGACCCAATTGGCTGGTGCCGATTTTTGGCGTCAAGTTCGTCAAGGTGAAGAGGGCTACACCACATCTCAGTTCCCAGAGCACGGAATGCTTATTAGTACACCAGGGCAAACTTGGTACATTTTGAAAGAGAAATGGATGTCGCCAGCGGGAGCGGTCGCTATTTTCGGCAGCATCGCTTTCGTCACGTTAATGTACATTGTAATTGGCCCGCTAATGCTGAGCGCTCCAAGAACGGGTAAGAAGATCAAACGCTGGTCTCGACTCGATCGTGCATTGCACTGGAGCATGGCATTTACATTCTTAACATTAGCCTTTAGTGGTTTGATGTTGGTCTATGGCAAGCATTTCTTGAAGCCTTACATCCCAACGGAACTATGGGGCTTTATCATCATGTTAGCCAAGCAATACCATAACTACATTGGTCCTATCTTCTATGTATTACTGGTATGCGTCCTAATTAAATGGTGGCGCAAATCGATCTTCAAGAAAGTCGATCTTGTTTGGTTTATGAAACTTGGCGGTATGGTGGGTAAACACAAGGGCTCACACCCTTCAGCAGAGTTTTCAAATGCAGGTGAAAAGGCACTGTTTTGGCTGTTGATTGTGGTCGGTACCGTGGTTGCGCTTAGTGGCTTAGTTCTTGATTTTCCGATCTTTGGGCAAACACGTCGAGATATGGAGCTGTCAAACCTCGTTCATATGTTAGCGGCGCTTATCCTAATCTGTGGGTTCGTTTTCCATATCTACATCGGTCTATTCGGCATGGAAGGAGCGTTAGAAGGCATGGTAACAGGTGAGGTTGATGAAACTTGGGCCAAAGAACACCATGACCTTTGGTATCAAGAGATGATGGAAAAAGAGGCGCTTGAAGAGAAAGCGGATTCAAATCCTAAAGCAGTGAAAGGAGCACAAGTCGATGAACAAACCTCATAATGGTATTTGGGTTGCGTATATCCTAAGCTGTTTTACTCCATTTACTTGCTTGATCTCTGGTGTTATTGCCATCATTTATGCAGGTTATCGGCTGGATAAAGGGGAAGACGGTGAAGTGATAGACTCACATTACTACGGCTTGATTCGTACCTTCTTCCTTAACCTGACTTACTTCGTTGTCTTGATCATAACAGTTGCGACATCAAATGGAGTGCTAATTGGCCTAAATGACTATTGGTATAAAAGCCATATCATTGATGAAATTGCCTATTACATTCCTTATGTTGGACTAGCGTTTGGTTTGATCGCCATTGCTTTTTGGTTTGTACGTATGTTCCAAGGTATGAAGCAACTAAAGGCTAACGAACCCTTTGCACTGACAAAAGGCCCAAACCTTTAACCAGTGTCTAATACAAAAAGCCTCGACATACGGTCGGGGCTTTTTTATATCTGCATTTTACCCTCGATTAACCTCACAAAAGTTAGGTAAAAAGCGCAATGTTTCGACCATAGTCTAATCCGTATGGCTGTAGAACTTGGAGCGAGAGTGCTAATCTAACAGTAAGAAAACTAACAAGGATTGTAGTATGAAGTTCCCGTATCGTAATGTTGTGATATTAACTGGCGCAGGAATCTCTGCCGAGTCTGGAATTCAAACTTTCCGTGCGCAAGATGGGCTATGGGAAAATCATAGAATTGAAGATGTTGCTACACCAGAGGGCTTTGAGAGAAACCCAGATTTGGTGCAAGATTTCTATAATCAACGTCGAATAGGCTTACAAGAGCCCAACATTAAGCCCAATGCTGCTCATACTGCTTTGGGTCAGCTAGAGCAATTGTTGGATGGCAAAGTGACCGTGATTACGCAGAATATTGATAATTTGCACGAGCGTGGCGGTAGCGAGAACATTATTCACATGCATGGCGAATTACTTAAGTCGCGTTGTAGTGAATCAAATCAGGTGATTGAAGAGAAGGGGGAGATCAAATCAGGCGACCTCTGCCATTGTTGTCAGATCCCTTCACAGATGCGCCCTCATGTGGTGTGGTTTGGTGAAATGCCATTACGAATGGGGGACATCTATTCAGCTCTAGAGCAAGCCGACTTGTTCATATCAATAGGCACTTCAGGCGTAGTGTATCCTGCAGCTGGGTTCGTTCACGATGCAAAAATGCATGGCGCACATACGATAGAGATTAACTTGGAGCCAAGTGCTGTAGAAAGTGAATTTGAAGAAAAACGCTATGGCAAAGCGAGTATTGAAGTTCCGAAGTTGGTTGATGAAATCTTAAGTTTGCAGCAACCCGATGTAAAACATGCCTAATCTATACGAATTTAGTACCTAATCAACAAGAGCTCTCAGCTGTTTCGCTGGGAGTTTTTCATTTCATACATTGCTTTATCCGTTTTCACTAATGCTTCTTGTAGGCTTTCTTGTGTTGTTGCAGTTTCAATCCCGTAGCTGAAACCAATTTGCTCACCAGATAAAGTGTCTTTAAGGCTAGCGATAAATGCCTCTCCTTGGCCAACTGGCACAGTAACAATAAACTCATCGCCACCGACACGAAACGCTTGACTAGCGTCACCAACAGATGAATTCAACGCTTGAGCAAAGCGAATGATCATCAAATCACCGACATGGTGCCCCTTAGAGTCATTGACAATTTTTAGGCCGTCCAAGTCGATATAAATAAGGTCGAACAGCTCAAGCTTAATTGTATCTAGCTTCTTACGATTGTAGAGACCTGTTAACTCATCTTTTGCTGCGTTGTCTTTAATGTCACGTAACATCTCTGTAATACCAAATGCGATGATAAGGAAAGAGAGTTGGAGTAAACCATCTTCGAGAAAGGTATCAATAAACTCATGCTGATCGGCAATACGATCGTATACCTCAATCTCGGTAATAACGTCGTAAAACTTGTTGAAGATAAGAAGAAGTAAGCCGTATTTAAGTTTGGCATTGTGAAGAATAGAGTCGCGAGCGACAACGTAGATATAGATAACGATGAAAAGAGTGTTGCTCTCAAACAATAGGTCATAACTCGAGTCGATCTCGACGATATATTGCAGAGACATCATTGCTAGCGACAAGACAAGCATTGCAGCAATTAAGGTTAGGGCAGCTTTTTGTTTCAACGTTAACACTTTTTTGACATACAACATACCGTAGAAGTTACGTTATTTATTGATAAAAATAAAGCGGCAAAAGCCGCTTTATTAAGTGTAGGTGACGATATTTAATTATCGACTTTTAATTTTTGGAAGTACTCGTCATAAATTACGCTTGCTTCACCGACTTCATCCTGCCAAGTACCACTGTCCATCACTTCTTGTGGTGGGAAGATGCTTGTGTCATTTGCAAACTCTTCAGGTAGTAGAGCGTGAGCTGTTGCAACTGGTGTTGGGTAACCAATTTCTAAAGCGATTTTTGCTGCATTCTCAGGGCGAAGTAAGAAATCGATCATCTTGTGTGCCGCTTCAACGTTTTTCGCTTCAGCTGGGATTGCTAGACTGTCCATCCAGAAAACTGTCCCTTTCTCAGGCCAGATAATATCGATTGATGCGCCTTCTTGGCGAGCCATGTAAGCAGAACCATTCCAAAGCATACCTAGTGATACTTCGCCCGCTAGATAAGGGTTAGCTGGAAAGTCAGAGTTGAACACAAGGACGTTTGGCATCAGCTTTTTAAGCTCTTCGTACGCAGCTTTGATTTCGTCTGGGTTCGTTGTGTTAGGCGAGTAGCCTAGTTTAGTTAGTGCAATGTGGAAGACTTCACGCGAGTCATCCATCAGCATAAGCTGACCTTCCCACTTGCTATCCCAAAAATCGTCCCATTTGGTTACTGAAGAGCCATCAAGCATATCAGAGTTGATACCAATACCTGTTGCGCCCCAAATGTAAGGGATAGAGTAGTTGTTACTTGGATCAAAAGGTTTATTTAGGAAGTTTGTATCCAAGTCTTCAAAATGGCTTAGCTTCGTTTTGTCGATTTGCTGAAGCATGCCTTCTTTGCGCATTTTAGACACAAAGTATGTAGACGGTACTACAAGGTCGTAACCTGAACCTTGAGTCTTAAGCTTTGCATACATGCTCTCGTTAGACTCATAGGTTGAGTAAATTACTTTGATGCCGGTTTCTTTGGTAAAGTCTTCAAGCACTTCATTTGGAATGTATTCCGACCAGTTGTAGAAGTAGAGCTCTTGGTCAGCAGCCATTGCAGGTGAAGCGATTAAAGTCGCGGCGCAAAGTGCACTTGCGTAGAATTTACTTTTCATTGTTATTCCGTTTTATCTATGTTTTGCAAGATAAGGTCTAATAAATAGGCTCATGCAAAACCATCGTTTCAAACTTACTTATCTTCATGACAAGTCTAGCAGGGCGTAAGTATATCAGCCAAAAGCAAAATAGGCAGCCGAGGCTGCCTATTTTTATAAATTCGCTGTCTTATTGACCTGCTTTAAGCTTCAAGAAATATTCTTCGTACTTAACGGTCAAATCGCCAACAGAATCTTGCCATTCCACTCGATCTAAAGCTTCTTGCGAAGGGAATAACGGTGCCACGTCTTTAAACTTCGCATTAGATTCTTCCACTGCCGTCAGGTAACCCGTATCACGCGAGATCTGCTCAGCGATTTCAGGACGCAACAAGAAGTCGATCATTTTATGTGCTGCATCTACGTTTTTCGCACCCGATGAAATCGCGAAGTTATCAACCCAGCCGATACCGCCTTCTTTAGGGAATACCAATTTTAGGTTCATACCTTCATTTTGCGCAGCAGCCGCACTGCCGTTCCAAAGCATTCCAACACCGACTTCACCAGACATGTATGGTGCGCCTGGGTTATCAGAGTTAAACACTAGAACGTTTGGCATTAATTTTTGTAGCTCTGCGTAGGCTTCATCAATCTGTTTAGGATCCGTAGAGTTACCAGAATAGCCAAGCTTGCGCAGTGCGATGTGGAACACTTCACGAGTGTCATCCATCAACATTAATTGACCTTCTAGCTCTGGGTTCCACAAATCTGCCCAGCTTGTAAAGTCGTTTGGATCGTACATGTCTGCGTTTACAGCAAGACCTGTAATTGCAACCACATGTGGAATAGAGTAATCGTTGCTTGGATCGTAAGGTTTATCTAAGTAGTTCTTATCTAGGTTAGAGAAGTTGCTTAGCTTTGACTTGTCGATCTTTTGAAGCATGCCTTCATCACGCATTTTTGCGACGAAGTAAGTTGAAGGGACAACAAGATCATAACCTTGATTATGTGTCTTTAGCTTTGCATAAAGGGTCTCGTTTGACTCGTAAGTAGAGTAGATAACCTTAATGCCAGTTTCGTCTGTGAACTGTTCTAGGATATTACTGTTGATGTAAGGTCCCCAGTTCATAAAAACGAGTTCATTTTTGTCGTTCGCTGCCACTGAACCTGAGAACAGAGAAAGCGCACATGCACTACCAGCTAATAAAGTAGCCCATTTTTTCATTTACGTTAGCTCCAAACCAAACGTTGCCACACCCACGATTGGATGCTTTACGGCGTTAGATAGAAAAACAGAATGGCAAAATACCATTCTGTTTCGTGAGATTAGATGCGGATTCTACTTTACTTTCTCTCTCGCAAGCAACTGCGAAATCACAACAAGAACTAAAGAAACAATCAGCATGACGGTTGCAAGGGCATTTACTTCAGGTGAAATACCCACTTTAACCATCGAGTAAATCTTCAAAGGCAAAATTTCGTAGGTTGGCCCAGTCACGAATGAACTAATAATTACATCATCCAACGAGAGTGTGAAACTCAATAACCAACCCGCTGCAACTGCAGGTTTTGCTAATGGCAGGATAATTTGTTTCAAAATTACCCATTCACTTGCGCCTAAGTCTTTCGCCGCTTCAAGCATCTTCACGTCAAAGCCATTTAGGCGGCTGTACACCGTCACAACAACAAATGGCAGACAGAAAGTGATGTGAGCTACAAGTAAGGTTAAAAAGCCGAGCTGAGCACCCATCACAAGGAACAGCGCAAGTAATGAAATCGCCATAACGATATCAGGGGACATCATCACGACAAACAGCATCCCGTTTACGGCACCTTTACCTTTGAACGAATAGCGGAATAGGGCAACAGCCGTTAAGCTACCAATAATGGTTGCCGCTGTTGCAGAAAATACCGCTACGTTTAGTGAATGCCACGCCGCTTGCATCAAGCTGTCGTTATTGACGAGCGTTTCATACCACTTAGTTGTAAATCCACCCCATTTCATACCAAATTTATTGGCATTGAATGAGTTCACGATCAAAACAATGATTGGTAGATACAAGAAAGCATATACCAATGTCATAAAGCTAAATCTAACCGTACGTCCCATTAGTCTAGTTCCACTTTCTTATTCAATAGCTTACCCGCTCTGTAGTAGGCATATAACATCACCGCCATCGCGAAGGTGAGGGCGATACTGGTTGCTGCGCCAAATGGCCAATCACGAGCATTCAATACTTGGCTCTTGATGACGTTACCAATTAATAGGTTTTTCGCACCGCCTAACAAGTCGGAAATGTAGAACATTCCAAGTGCTGGCAATAGAACCAGTAAACAACCGCCAATAATACCTGGCATGGTCAGAGGCAAAGTAACCTTTGTGAAAATCTGGAACTTGTTTGCACCAAGGTCTTTCGCCGCTTCTACATAAGTGTCATCCAGTTTCTCGATTGCCGAATACAGCGGCAAAATCATAAATGGCAACAGAATGTAGACCAGGCCGATCATCACCGCAGTTTCTGTATACATTAGACGTATAGGCTTATCGATGATTTCCATCGCCATCAGCGACTTGTTTAAGATGCCTTGAGTACCGAGCACGATCTTTAATCCATAAGTGCGGATTAGAGAGTTAGTCCAAAACGGTACGATCACCAAAAACAGCATGATTGGACGCCATTTTTCAGGCATCTTCGCTACGATGTAAGCAAATGGGTAGCCAATCACCAAACACAATAAGGTTGCAACAATCGCCATGTAGAACGAGTGCATCAATACTTTGGCGTAAAGAGGGTCCATTAAACGTAGATAGTTATCTAACGTAAATGTCATCTCTATCAGGTTTGCTTCGTCGCGCGTTAGGAAACTGGTCGCAATAATCATCACGTTTGGTACCAACACAAACAGTGTTAGCCAAGCAACGATTAAGGTGATGATGGCATTTTGAAGATTAAGCTTCGGCGCTTTCATTCAGTACCACCTCCCAGCTTTCAACCCAAGTGATCGCAACCTTCTGACCAAGAGAGTGATCCACATCAGGATCATCTTCATTGAAGAATTCGCTAACCATTACACGCATACCTGACTCAAGCTCGATCACTGAATCTAGCGTCATACCCTTATAAGTACGCTCTGTTACGTGACCTACAATGCCTTTGTGTTCAGACTCTTTAATCTCTTCGATTCGTAAGTCTTCAGGTCGCAGTAGGACTTGAAGTTTATCACCAGCTTGTGCCTCTTCATCGTAGTAAACGACGGACTCAACACCTTCAATCTCAGCGCGAATACGTTTGTCATCAATGCGTTCAATCATCGTGGTATTAAACACGTTGATTTCACCGATAAAGCGAGCAACAAATAAGTTCTTAGGCTCTTCATAGATCTCACGTGGTGAGCCATCTTGTTCGATCACACCATCACGCATAACAATAATACGATCTGACATCGAAAGGGCTTCTTCCTGATCGTGAGTAACGAAAATGAAAGTAATGCCTAGCTGGCGTTGCAGTTGTTTAAGCTCAATTTGCATCTGTTTACGCAGTTTGTAATCCAGAGCAGAAAGTGACTCATCGAGCAGTAATACTTTAGGTTTGTTTACAACTGCTCGCGCAATCGCAATACGTTGCTGCTGACCACCAGAAAGCTGGTGTGGTTTACGCTGTGCCATTTTTTCTAGGCGAACCATGCGAAGTGCTTCCATTACACGAGGCTCAACCTCAGCGCTAGGCACCTTTTGCATACGTAATCCAAAAGCAACGTTCTCAAACACAGTCATATGAGGGAAGAGTGCATAACTTTGGAATACAGTGTTTACATGCCTTTTCTCTGCAGGAACTTCAGTAACATTTTGGTTATCAAGAATGATGTCACCCTTATCAGCAGTTTCGAAGCCAGCAATCATTCTTAACACGGTAGTTTTACCACAACCTGATGGTCCTAAAATGGTCAGGAACTCACCATGGTTAACATTTAAATTAAGATTGCTGATGATTTCTTTACCATCAAAACTTTTACTGATTCCAGTTAAACGGATAACTGGTTGTTCTGCATTTTGTTTAGCGTTCAACGTCTGTTTTTCTCCCACATTGGTCATTTATAAATCATTTAAGAAAATGACCCGTAGTTACACAAATTAGAGGCGCGCATCATAATCACCAAAAGTGTGAAATCAAAGCATTTTCTTATCCTGAAACACAAAAAATTTTGCAGGTAAAAGTAAACATTCCTTACCATACTCTGTGTATACCAAACAAACCGAGTGATTCAGGGATAATTTGCACTATTTCACGGTCGAAATGGATGATGTCTTGATGCGTTTAGTGGTTAATTATCAACCAAATAGTCAAGAAAGCAAGTTGTAGCCCGAGATCCGATGTTAGACTCTCTTTGGTTGCAGTATAATGAATACAATTTTTTATCAACAAGTTAGCCTGAACAGTGATTGTTTAGGCACTGGGTTCAAGAATGAATAATGACATTGAAAAAGATTTCAATTTAGGTGGAAGCGTAGAGCGAGCACTTTCAGGTGACTACGAGCTCAAAGCGGGCGAGGTGTTTAGAGAAGCGTGGCAGCACACGATGAAGAACTTTTTATCGTTTTCTCCCTCTATTGTTATCTTAATTGTGCTTCAGTTGGCTATTTTCTACGTTGCGTTAAAACTGCAGCTAGGTAACCCTGGCATTATTCTCGATGCAGTCGTTAATCCTGAAGCCTTTGACCCAAGTATTTTTGGTGCCATCATGATTGCTAACTTTAGCTATGAAGTGATCAGTGCACCGATTTATGCGGGCATCAGTTTGATGGCAATGAGCCATGCAGCAGGTTTGACTACTAAATCTCGCCATATTGGCAAAGGCCTGCAATACACTGTACCTGTTATATTAGCAACGCTATTCAGTTTATTGCTGCAAGGCGTAGCGGGTATGATCTTCCCTCTATTATCTCTTTATCTGTCGCTTGCGTTCAGTAACTCAATTCTTTTGATTTGTGAAAAGCAGATCTCGCCAATGCAATCCTTGCTGCTTTCTCTTCGCGCAGTGAATAAGAAGATCATCGTTTTGGCGGGCATCTACTCGCTAGTTTCTATCATGTTTGTAGTAGGAATGATGTTCTATGGCTTAGGCTTGATCTTCGTCTTGCCATTCTTCTTCCATGTGAAGGGCGTTATTTACCGTAATATGTTTGGCATAAAACTTAAAATTATTGCTTCTGATCGACCAAAAGATGAAGACGACCATGACAACGATTCACAAGTGTTCAATGCGTAAGAGTGAACTGATTGCTATTGCTGCAGCTGGCGTTATCGCCGGCTGTAGTTTTTATGGCTACGAGCAAAATAGAGTGGCAGAAACCCGCCTTGAAGAAGAGGAACGCCGCAAACAAGTTCAAATTGACGCGGGCTCTCAATCTCAATTCGAAGGAGAGTCAGTAGGTAAAGCACCTGACTTCGCCTCCATCACTGATGTTAAACAGAAGAAGAAGGCTTTCTTTGATTACCTTCGCCCGGGAATAGCATTAGAGAACCAACGCATCACCAAAGAACGCCAGCGTTTGGAAGCCATCGAGCGCAGCTATGAGAATCAAACCCTGACAGATTCCGACAAAAGCTACGCCACTCGCTTGGGTAAACTCTATAACGTTGAAGTCACCGTCGATGGTGTCAACGAACAATGGTTCAATAAGATGCTGCATCGTGTAGATGTTATTCCCGAAGGGCTTGTCCTCGTGCAAGGTGCGAATGAGTCAGCGTGGGGAACCTCACGATTCGCTACTCAAGCCAATAACTATTTTGGTCAATGGTGCTACAGCGCGGGTTGTGGCCTTGTTCCACTGCAGCGAAGTGACGGTATGACTCACGAAGTCGCTAAGTTTAGTTCCGTTCAACAGTCGATTCACGGTTACTTTATGAATGTGAACCGCAATCGTGCTTATGAAGATCTTAGGGAAATTCGTTATCAGCGTCATTTAAACGGCGACAGTCTTACCGATACTGATGCAGCCACTGCATTAAGTAATGGACTTTTAAGGTACTCTGAACGCGGTGAGGCATACGTCAACGACTTACAAAGTATGATCAGGCACAATCGTCAGTACTGGGACCAACCCCTAGCCAATCAATAAGAAAAGAAATCAATGAAAAAAGTAACGTTAGCGATCTTGGCTGCCGCACTCTCTGGCGCCATCTCTTTACCTTTGCAAGCTCAAGAATACATGTTCACCTATTCTAAACTCTATTCGCACATGAAACAGAATGCGAAAGAAGGACATGATGATGTTAAAGTCGGCTTCTTTTTCCTCAATGCGGACACCAAGAAGTTGTGTACCATTGAAAAAGCATGGATGGAGAAAGAAGAGCACTATGAAGAACTCACTATCTCTCCATATAACGAAGTCGTCGTTCCATTAGACAACAATCTACGTTCAGCCAATCCGCTTGTTTTTGTTCATACTCCAATTGATACGCGCTGCGACTTCTCTATGGTAGTAATGACCAAAGAGCCTATGGCAGGCGAAGTGAAGTATGAAGATGTAAAAGTGCTACTGCCTCAAATGCAGGTGATACTTGAACAACTCGGTGGCATGTTTGCAAGCTACTTTACCCCTGATGTAGAGGGCGTGACGTTAGAGTTCCCAGATAATCTCAATTCGACGATTCAGTTCTCGAATGGTAAAACAAAACAAATTGTTGATGGGAAGGTACAAGTAGCGCTGTCTGAAATCGGTGAGGGTGGCAGTATGACGTTACCAGCGTCAACAGCACGAGTATTACCGTATTTGCCGCGAGCTAATTAGTATTCTGACAAATCATCAAGGCCGCGAAATGCGGCCTTTTTCTTATCTGTTGCATTGATTAGAGCGTATTTGATTGAGATAAGTCAGCTCAAAAGAACTTTCTTGAGCTCTAGAACGATACAAACATTTAATCCTATCCAAAAAGCTCGTATAATCCACGCCCCAAATAAACCACGTTAGGAAGTCCTAGTGTCGATTAACGTCGGCAATGTGAGAGCTCGCAATGAATCAAACAGATACAAGAAAAGAAGTCCTAGAATTCAACAAACTTCAAAAACGCCTTAGAAGACAAGTTGGAACTGCCATCGCTGATTACAACATGATCGAAGAAGGCGATGTTGTCATGGCATGTATTAGTGGCGGTAAAGATTCATTTGCGATGCTAGATATCTTACTGAATCTTCAAAAAGCAGCGCCAATTAAATTTGAAGTTGTCGCAGTAAACCTAGATCAGAAACAACCTGGTTTCCCTGAGCATATCCTGCCGGACTACTTTGAAACACTGAATATCCCTTACTACATCGTAGATAAAGATACTTATTCAGTTGTGCGCGAAAAGATTCCAGAGGGCAAAACGACATGTGGCCTTTGTTCACGTCTTCGCCGTGGTACGCTTTACTCATTTGCTGAGAAAATTGGTGCGACTAAGCTAGCGCTTGGTCACCACATGGACGACATTGTAGAAACCATGTTCCTTAACATGTTCCATGGTTCTCGACTTAAAGCGATGCCACCTAAACTGCGTTCAGACGACGGCCGTAACGTTGTGATCCGTCCGCTGACATACTGCCGCGAGAAAGACCTGATCAAATACGCTGAGCATAAAGAGTTCCCAATCATTCCTTGTAACCTATGTGGTTCTCAAGAGAACTTACAGCGTCAATCAATCAAAGCGATGCTGATTGATTGGGATAAGAAAACACCAGGACGTGTAGAGGCTATCTTTAAGTCAATCCAGAACGTCAGCCCAAGTCAATTGGCTGACCGTAACTTGTTTGACTTCGTAAACCTTCCATTAGATCGAGAAGGTGAGCGAGAAGAGTATGAGTTTAGTGAAGCGACAGTGTCTTCAACAAACATCGACGAATCCATGTTTATCGATGTAACCAACATCTAGCACTAAAGAGATTGAAACAAAAAAGGAAGATAGCGATATCTTCCTTTTTTATTACCTGTTAGATGGTTACTAGATAGCCGTTTTAGGATCAAGAGGGCTAATATATCCGTCAGGCTTTAGCGCAAGAACATCACAATTGATTTTATCAATCACATGCTCTGCTGTATTACCTATAAAGACCGCTGATAATCCTGTTCGACCCGTTGTACCAACAATGACCATAGCCGCATTGAGCTTTTCAGCCGCCTCCGGTATGACATCCTCAGGAAGGCCTTGTTCAACAACCGTATGTTCTTCATCGTAACCATGCTTTTGTCTCAGAGCTTTCATCGCTGTTAGGTGATGGCCACGAACCGCATCAGTATAGGTTGCAGGATCAAACTCAGGCAGTTCGATGGTAATGTTCGCTGGCGTTACTGGGTAAGCGTTAACAAGGTAAGGTTTGGCGTCTAATCGCTCAGTGAGGTCGTTTAGTTGTTCGACCATTGCGTCGTTCAAACCTAGGTGTGTATCATTTTCTGAGCCAACATGGACAGAAGCAAGAATACTTGAGTTTTCAGGCCATTCTGCATTTTTAATCAAGAGAACAGGGCACGGGCATTTACGTAATAGGTGCCAATCTGTTGGAGTAAAGATAACCGACTCCAACACGTCATGTTTGCGAGTTCCTTTAATGACAATGTCGTGCTCTCCAGCAAACACTTCAGCGATAATCGCTTCATAAGGACGGTTGTGCCAGACCACTCGTACATCGAATTCAACACCTTCAAGCAGGTAGTCTTTAGCCACCTTGCGCATCCACTCTTCACGCTGATGAATCACACCTCGACGCATGGCGTCACGCTCGTCAATTGAAAGCATGGAGGTCATGTCATAAGAGAAATCGTAGATCGAAAGAAAGAAGGTAACCCGGCTAGGAGAACGGCTCTTTGAAGCTAACTGCATAGCACGAGCAAGAGCGGGTTGGTCATCTTTATTGATGTCTGCTACAACTAAGATTTTGTTATAGATACTCATATAAAACTCCTTAAAGGCGAGGAGGGGTATATGATTAATGTAGCCTAGTTAGGCAGAGAGGTTGAGAAATAATTTGAGGAATTTGAGAGAAGTATGATGTAGCTCTATTTAGGTTCTATAAGAGAGCTACATCATTGAAAGATATTATGATTCTTTTGAAACGCCAGCAAGTTCCATCAATGCATCATGATCGATGATAGTGATATATTTACCTTTTACGCTCAGGATTTCTGACTTTTGGAAACGACCAAGTAGACGAGAAATTGTCTCAACCGTTAGACCTAGGTAGTTACCGATATCACCACGTGTCATAGTTAGACGGAACTCACGCGGGCTAAAGCCACGTTGAGAGAAACGGGTAGATAGGTTGTATAGGAAAGCGGCTAGACGTTCTTCAGCATTTTTCTTAGAAAGCAGAAGAATCATTTCTTGGTCGCCTTTAATTTCGCTACTCATTAGACGCATGATCTGTTGACGCAGCTTAGGCATTTTACCTGAAAGATCATCAAGTATTTCGTAAGGAATCTCACAAACCATCGAGGTCTCTAGTGCTTGAGCAAAGCTAGGGTGGAGGTCTTCTGTGATAGCATCAAAACCCACTAGGTCACCCGCTAGGTGGAATGCAGTGATCTGCTCATCACCTTGCTCAGTAATCGTGTAGCTTTTGATTGTTCCTGAACGAATTGCGTAAAGAGATTTTAGTTCATCTCCTGCTTTAAACAGTTCTTGTCCTTTCTGGATAGGCTTTTTACGTTCGATGATTTGATCTAATTGGTCTAACTCAGATTCATTTAACGTAAATGGGATACAAAGCTGGCTGATACTACAGTCTTGGCAGTGAATTGCACAACCGCCAGATTGAATACGCTTTGTTGCAGGCTTTTCAGAAATCATAACAACCTTTCACTATTTGATATACATCAATATTTTAGCACTCATTACCTACAAAGGGTAGTGAAAAAATCCGATAAAAAACAGTGTTCTATGAACCTAATGACAATAAACTTAAAGCGCCAAATCCTGTATACAAGCCATAAGTTAATAAAATGAAGGCACCCAAGTTGCGAAAAACTTTCGATTGTTGCAGTTTGTGTAAATAAGTTGCTCCAAAGCCCATCAATAGCATCGCTGGCAATGTTCCAAGGCCAAATGCCAACATGATTGATGCGCCGTTGACAGCACTTCCCGAGACTGCTGACCAAGTTAAGGTTGAATATACCAGCCCACAAGGTAACCAGCCCCAAACGAACCCGAAAGGAATGGCGTGTACGGGTGAACGAAGAGGGAGCAGTGATTTACCTGCTGGCGAAATAAACTTCCAAATCGACTGCCCGAGCTTTTCTATATGAAGCAGCCCTTGCCACCAACGACCTATATAGCAAGCCAACAAAATCATAAACAGCGCTGCTGCGAGACGTAGCCATGTAAGCACGTTGTTGATTGAGCTAAGCTCGCTTATAGAGGCAACCGCGCCGCCAATAATAGCGCCAATGAAGGCGTAGCTGAGCAGGCGACCTGTGTTATAGAAGATAGGGATCAACTTTGAAGAGGACTGCTGGCCAATCGTTAGCATTGACGCAATACCACCACACATACCCATGCAGTGACCTGCGCCAATAAGACCGATTAAGAACGCCCCGATCCAATCAGGGCTCATTTTGATGAGTTCTCTTTACGCTCGTCTTCGTCTAACAATATATTGTGACCCTGACGCTCTAGGTCCTCAAACTGGTCGCTTTTTACTGCCCATAAGAAAATAGCAACAGCAACACATACCAGTACAATGGCAATAGGAATAAGGATATAAAGGCTTTCCATCTAGCGACCTTTTTCTTTGAGCAAACGTAGAGAGTTCGATATTACAATAATTGAGCTAGCAGACATACCGACGACCGCAAAATATGGAGCAACAAACCCAGCTACCGCGAGTGGCAGAATTAATAGGTTGTAACCTAGAGACCAAGCAAGGTTCTCTTTAATGATTTTGCGAGTTTGAAGTGCAAGCTCTCGAGCAGCAAGGATGCGATCGAGTCTATCACCAAGCAGCACCATATCAGCAGATGCCTTTGCGACATCTGCACCACCACCCATTGCAACAGACAGGTGAGCACCTGCAAGTGTAGGCGCATCATTGATGCCATCACCAATCATCATGGTGATATCATCTTTATCGGTATTCTGAAGGTAAGCGAGCTTGTCCTGGGGCTTAGCGCCTGCGACAACATCTTGAATACCGATTTGCGCAGCAACAATATCAGCGTTGGCTTTTGTGTCACCGGTCAACAGTGTGACTTTCACGCCTGACTTTTGGAACTGCTCGATAAACTCTTTGGTCTCATTCCGAATTGGGTCACGATACACAAAGCTTGCAACATGAACATCTGCTACAGACAAGTAAACGGTGTTGGCTTGCGCGCTAGAACCGTCACCGAGTACATACTGAGCGCTACCTATCTTGACGCTATTCCCGTTATAAACGCCATTAATACCCGACCCAATAACGTTTTCAACATCATCAACAACAATGTTCGAATCAGTGAAAGGTTTGAATGCTCGAGCAATAGGGTGGTTAGCGTGTGACTCTAACGATGCAGCAATGCTTAATACTTGCTGTTTGGTAAAGTCGCCATGAAGTTGTACATCGTCAATCTCAATATCACCATGGGTGAGTGTACCGGTTTTATCGACGATCAGGTGGTTCACTTTACACAGTGTTTCAAATACATGGCTTTTACGCAGAAGAATACCAAAGTTACCCATACGAGACGTCGCACAGGTCAAGGCTGTCGGTGTTGCCAAAGAGAGTGCGCAAGGGCAGGTGGCAACAAGAACGGATAACATAATCCAAAATGCATCATCTGGACGACTCTCATGCCAGAAGAACCAAGTACCCGCAGCGATGATCAATATTGCTGCGACAAAATAACGCGCAACTACATCGGCAACCTCAGCGATTTTTGGCTTAGATAGTTGAGCTTCATCTTGAAGTCGAACAATGTTGGAAATCATCGAATCTGCTTTTGATGAGGTAACCTCAAGCTCAAAAGACTCTTCGCCATTCAGGGTGCCGGCAAAAACAAAGTCATCGATTTGCTTTACAACAGGGAGCGATTCACCTGTTAACATAGACTCATCAATATGGACACGACCATTGATGATTTTACCGTCCGCAGGGATGTGTTCACCAGGAAGAACTCGAATTTGATCTCCAACCTGAAGTGACTTCACCGGAACCTGCTCGCCGTCTAGTCTGTTGGCGATTGCAGGAATAAGTTTAAGAAGGTTACCACTTGCAGCGGCGGCTTTGCGTCGCGCACGCATTTCAAGGAAACGTCCAACCAATAAGAAGAAAGCGAACATTGAGATGGACTCAAAAAATACTTCGCCTTTCTCTTGGACTGTCGCTACTAAACTCGCAAAGTAGGCGAAAATCATCGCTATGGAGACAGGAACGTCCATCCCGAGCGTTCGACCACGTAGGCTACGCCATGCATTAATGTAAAATGGTAATGCAGAATAAAGCATGACAGGTGTCGCGAAGATCAAGCTCACCCAACGGAAATAGTTTTTAAATTCTGGTTCTAGATCGCCGAATACTTCAAGGTAAAGTGCAACTGCAAGCATCATCACTTGCATTGTTGCAAGGCCAGCAATACCCAAACGATATAAGTATTGCTTCATCTGAGCGTGATAGGCCGCTTCTTGTTTATCTGCTTCGAAAGGTGCCGCTTTGTAACCTAGTTGATGGATCGAAGCGAGCAGTTCACTCAAACGTACTTTCGTTTTATCCCATGACAAAAGCGCACGGTTAGTCGTTGTGTTAACTCGAATGGATACAACACCGCTTGTCGCAGAAACTTGCTTTTCGATGAGCCACGCACACGCAGCACAAGAAACACCCTCAAGTGAAAGTGTTACTTCAGAATGGTTTTCACTATTGCGGACAAACTCTGATTGAACTTCATCATTATCATAGTGAATAAGGGCTTGGAGTTGTTCTGGAACTAAATCTGCTTTTTCGGCAGGGGCGGTACGGTACTGGTAGTAAGATACTAGGCCACTGTCGACGATTGTCTGTGCAACCGTCTCACAGCCTGGGCAACACATCTCGCGTATGTCACCCAAAATTTCCACTTTGAAATCCGTGTTGGCTGGCACATCTTCACCACAGTGATAACAGGATTTGCACATAGACGTTTCTTAATTTGATAGTTGGACTGCTGACGATGTTGGGAACTCAATACGGCCTTGGATTAGCCATTTCTCGTCATGTGGGGTTAACTCAACAAACCATGGACCTTGAAGTTCAGCGTCTAGCGTGAATCGGTACTGACCGCTCGCATCTGACGTGACAAGCTTGCTGAAATCATGATCGGGTAAGGTTCTGTGTGCAAACATTGCTGTTATAGCAGGATAGTGGTCTAGCTCGCCTTTTTCGAATTGAATAACAATGTTGTTACCCTCTGATCGAACGCTAGCTTCTAGGCCTAAATCTTTAGTGACGTTGATTCTAGAAATGTCGACGTTGATACCTTTACCTTTTTTATAGTAATCCTCAGTAACCAAATGAACTGAATGTTGTGTAAGTATCGCGACTCGAACCAAAGTTAATATAGACACGCCCACAGTGAGTGAGAGTATAAACCACGGCCAAAACTGCTTATACCAAGGCTTTTCCATATAATAGTTCTCAATAAAAAATTAAATAAATTAGGGCTTTAACTGTAAAGGAAAGACAGCCCCATTACCATCTATAGAAAGTAAGGGGCTGTTATAGAAGTGTAACTTATTGTTCGGAGTTGCTTAGGCTCCATACGTAAGCTGAAACCAGCTGAACTTTATCTTCGCCTAGAATGTCTTTCCAAGCTGGCATTACGCCAGAACGACCGTTCAATACTGTTTCAGTAACTTCTGCACGAGAGCCGCCAAACAACCAAACTTGGTCTGTTAGGTCAGGGGCGCCAACTGCAGGGTTACCTTTACCATCTGTACCGTGACACGCTGCACATACTACGAAACGAGCTTTACCCGCTTCAGCTTCACGTGCGTTCACAGAGCGTCCAGATAGGCTTAGTGTGTAGCTAACCACTTCTTTTACGCCTTGCTCACCAAGTGCGTCTTTCCATGCTGGCATTTGACCAATACGACCTTGCATTACCGTAGTAACGATCGCTGCTGGTTCACCGCCATATAGCCATGCATCGTCAGTCAGGTTAGGGAAACCTTTCTGACCACGAGCATCAGAACCGTGACATTGCGAACAGTTCTGTAGGAAAAGACGTTGGCCAACTTTTACAGCTTCGTTATCCGCTGCAATCTCAGGGATAGGGCGTAGCTCTGTTGTACCATCTACGTAAGCAAGCTTTTTGAATGCTTCGCCAAAATAGGTGTCAGCATCATCAAGCTCTTTAGCGTACTGAACCAACTGCTTGTTTTCTTGAGCGCGAGCGATAGACGCTTTTGACTCTTCAAGAGAACGAACCGTTTGGTCAGAACTCTGCCAACCTAATACGCCTTTGAAATTACCTAGACCTGGGTAAAGCGTTAGGTAAACAGCAGCGAAGACAAACGTACTTACGAAAAGGTAAGTCCACCACTTAGGTAGTGGGTTGTTCAGTTCACGAATACCATCGTACTCGTGACCCATATCTTCACCTTCTTCGACACCCATTTTATCTTTAAGGCACCAGTAAAGGACAGCGGCACAGCCTACTAGCGTACCAACTGTAATGATGATAATCCAAAGACTCCAAAATGTAGTCATTGCTTAGTCACTCCTTGTTCTTTTGCAGGCGCTTGCTCATCGTCAGCAAAAATAAGGTTCGCGGCTTCATCGAAGCGAGACTTACGACTCTTGCCGTATGCCCACCAAACCACACCTAGAAAGCTTACGAAAAGCACTATGGTCCAAATACTGTGAATAGTACCGATATCCATAATCCACCCCTTATTATTTCATTGCGTGACCAAGAGACTGAAGGTAAGCGATGATTGCATCCATCTCTGTTTTACCTTCTACATCTTTAGACGCGTTTGCGATTTGCTCATCAGTGTACGGAACACCAAACTGATCACGGAAAATAGTTAGTTTTTTCTGAGTGTTCTTACCATCAAGAACGTTCTCTTCAAGCCATGGGAAACCAGGCATGTTCGACTCAGGAACCAACTCACGTGGGTCAATTAGGTGAACACGGTGCCACTCGTCAGAGTAACGACCGCCAACGCGCGCTAGGTCAGGACCTGTACGCTTAGAACCCCATAGGAATGGGTGCTCATACACACTTTCACCAGCAACAGAGTAGTGACCGTAACGCTCTGTTTCAGAACGGAATGGACGGATCATTTGGCTGTGACATACGTTACAACCTTCACGGATGTAAACATCACGACCTTCCATCTCAAGCGCTGTATAAGGACGAAGGTTCTCAACAGGCTCAGTCGTTTGTTTTTGGAAAATCAGAGGAGTGATCTCTACTAGAGCACCCAAACTGATAGCAAAAACGATAAGAATCGCTAGTAAACCGACATTGCGCTCAACAATTTCGTGGCGATTATTCGAATTGTTACTCATTCTTTTAATCTCCTTATGCCGGTTGTGGGATAGCTTTTAGGCTATCTTTTGGTGCAGATACAGTCTTGTACGTGTTGTATGCCATTAGGAACATACCTGCTAGGAAAATAAACCCACCTAGGAAACGTACGAAGTAGAACGGGTAAGAAGCTTGAACAGACTCAACGAAGCTGTAAGTCAGCGTACCGTCAGAGTTTACTGCACGCCACATTAGACCTTGCATTACACCTGAAATCCACATTGCAACGATGTATAGAACAGTACCGATAGTCGCAAGCCAGAAGTGCGTGTTAACAAGGCTTACTGAGTACATACGCTCTTGACCAAATAGTTTAGGAACTAGGTGGTAAACAGAACCGATAGATACCATTGCAACCCAACCTAATGCACCCGAGTGCACGTGGCCGATAGTCCAGTCAGTGTAGTGAGACAGTGCGTTTACTGTCTTAATTGACATCATTGGACCTTCAAACGTAGACATACCGTAGAACGATAGAGATACGATTAGGAAACGAAGGATAGGGTCATAACGAAGTTTATGCCAAGCACCAGACAGAGTCATGATACCGTTGATCATACCACCCCAAGAAGGAGCGAATAGAACAAGAGACATCACCATACCTAGAGACTGCGTCCAATCAGGAAGTGCAGTGTAGTGTAGGTGGTGAGGGCCAGCCCAAATGTATAGAGAGATTAATGCCCAGAAGTGAACGATAGACAAACGGTATGAATAAACAGGACGTTCAGCTTGCTTAGGTACGAAGTAGTACATCATACCTAGGAAACCAGCTGTCAGTAGGAAACCTACCGCATTGTGACCGTACCACCACTGAACCATTGCATCCACCGCACCAGAATAAATCGAGTACGATTTACCCATCGAAACAGGGATCGCCATGCTGTTTACAATATGTAGAACAGCAACAGTGATAATAAAGGCACCGAAGAACCAGTTTGCTACGTAGATGTGAGAGGTTTTACGCTTAATCAATGTTCCGAAGAACACGATTGCGTAAGAGACCCAGACAACGGCGATGGCAATATCGATTGGCCACTCAAGCTCAGCGTATTCTTTACCAGAGGTGAAACCCAACGGTAGAGTAATAGCTGCTGCTAAGATAATGGCTTGCCAGCCCCAGAAGGTAAAGGCGACAAGAGGGCCACCAAATAGACGAGTTTGACAGGTACGCTGAACAACGTAATAAGACGTTGCGAATAGGGCACTTGTACCAAACGCAAAAATAACCGCATTAGTATGCAGAGGACGTAAGCGACTATACGTCAACCACGGCGTATCAAAGTTTAGCTGTGGCCAAACTAATTGAGCGGCAATCAAAACACCAACAGCCATGCCGACAATACCCCAGAGAATAGTCACTAAGGTAAACTGACGAACGACTGTATAGTTGTAGTTTTGTTCAAGCTGCTTTTCTTGGCTCATTTGCATGCTTCCAATTTCTAATTAACTACACTTTACTTCCAACACGACACATGTCGTAATGCCACCCAAACCTTTAAGAAAAACAACCTGAAACAATCAGTTAATTATTCTTGCCGATTTTAAGAAAAAGTGGCATTTTCAGGCGCCAACTATACTGCATTTAACAAATCAATGACAGAGTAGTAACCTTACGGTCGGTCAGGTTTTGGCCTTTTATTTTAAAACTTTGAAGTTTGTTACACGGAGAACTCGTCATAATGGCAGCCCAAAAACTCACACGAGGTCGTTTTGTTCAAATAATCATCATGTTAGTGCTTCTTATTACCGCATTTACGTGGAGAACAATGTCCTTCAATGCAAGCAATAATATCCAATGTGAGTTGAAACCAAATTGTACTTTTACTGTTAAAAATGAGCACTTCGAAGCACGAAAAGATGACGAAAAAATTGTCTTAGATAAGCCGTCAGATGAGTGGAAAATTGAACCACAAAGTGGGGATATGAAAGTCATTGAAAAGAGCGATCATTGGGTGATTTATCCCGATGATATCTCAGAATTTAATGTCACTTTAACCGATTTAGAGCAATCAAATTTAACAGGAATTACCTTTAGAATCTAACGCTCAGTTACCCTGTCACTTTAAAGGTGAGGTGATTAGCTTTGAGTAAAAAGTCGTTATCAGTCTTCACTATTTGCCTTTCTCATCTGACTAATCTTTGATTTTTAGATCATAATCTTAGCGTCTAATGTTTATAGAAATCATTCCTTATTGAGATGATTGATAGAATAAAAGTTACGTGTTTGTAATCTTAACTAGATCATTTCGAGAGAGCCTGTGTTTAAACAAGATGCATGATTGGGCCGGATGACTAAGTTCCAAACGACGTTAATGCCTTGTAGATACCCGACAAAGATAGAGATGAACAAAACTTGGTATAAAGCGTTGCACAGGTCAGTCTCTTTGATTCAAAGGCTTGTGTTCAGGATAACAATAAACTTATTGCAGCACATTCAAATTTCCGCGAGCTAAAATTAAATTATCGGAATGCATTGTCTGACATCATTTCGATGTAATATCAGACAATGCATTCACAATCCGAGGGAAATTCATCTGTGCTTTGTTAGATTGGGTTCAGAAAGGCTTAGCTTGTCTAATAATCAGTATTTAGAATCGAGAGATTATAAATACTGATTATTAGGTATTTTATGGTAAATCAATTATGTTGAATCAAATCTGTCATTTGATAGAGAGGTAACAATACATAGGTAATAAATTCATTATCAGAATACCTTATTTAACATAATATACATAATGCGCACTTAGCTATAGCTTCGCTAGGGCTGCTAATCCACAACATCAAACGACAGCAAGCTGCTGATATTCTGAATAAAAAGTATCTGCGACGTTTATTGACGGTTTCACACAAGATTAGAAATGATACCCCTAATCAATTTGCATAAGTGATTCTAACTTGATCAGGCGTTTACGTTCACTTTTGGCCGCGATATTTAGCGCAAAGTTCTTAATATCTGACTCGATCTCTTTCACCAGCATAGAGACAACATCTGTTGATAAGGTGGCATCGTTATTCTCTAATGCGGAACGAATTACAAACAATGTTTCATGTTTGGCTAATACGTTACCGTTCGGGTCGACAAGGTCATACTCAGCACCGACAAATACATCTAAGTCTCTTTCCCCAGCGCCAAAAATAGCGAGTTCAACCAATGCTCTAAATGGGATCAGCTCACCTAACTCAATAGACTTTGTTTTGGCTTCAAATCGCTCTAATCGTATATTCAAACTTACTGTGTCTTGGGATGTATTCGCTAACCATAACCCGTTTGAAAACCAGCGATTGATATCTGATCGCAAATTTTCTTTGACTGATTCTACGAAGACTTCTTCAACATTATCATTTTTATGAAAATACGTTTGAATCGGTGGAATATAAATATCGTCATAGAAATCTGGTGCTTCAATCACATTTGAAGCGCTAGTATTTGTTATGTAGCAAGCTTGTGGTTGTTCGAAAAAGTACTTGTTTACGCATATGGCGGTTACCGCTAGAAAAAAGAACGTAAGTCGACGAGCTCTTTTACTAATCATAAATATTTCCTGATAATGTGATCAATGCAACATTAACAGAATGACGTACCAACCTCAACCATTTAATGGGATTGTGTACTGATTAATAAAAACTGGATACCTTCATTAATTTAGTAATGACACACGACCTGGTTGCTGTGCCCTAACCATCTGAATCGCTTCTCCAGACATTTGCACATGTGCGAACCAAAAGGCTTTGTGCTTTTCAACAAAGACCTGACTCCTCTCCAAACCATCAAAAATTGCATAGCTTTGAGCCTGTGCTAACGCAATACCTAGTTGAGAACGTTCTAATACTGGCACATTATCTAAGTCTTCTTGGATTGCTGATCTTAAGTGTGCCGATGTTGGACCCCAATTAATCTTATCGATCACTTTTTGAGTTAACTGTTTTTCCAATTGGCTAATCAACTTAGGAACAATTGATAGATTAGGCTTAATATCTGCACAAGCGTAATACTCATCCCTCATATTGTTCTCTCGATAGAAGTTCATCCTTTGGATAAGTGCATCTTCATGAAATTGTCCAAAATGGTTAACGATAGAAAAGTAACTAATTGTACGTAGAACTCCGAGCATGATCCCCTGCTCTGGTTTGTTATAACCGATTTGTTCGAGCCTGATTCGTGTTACGTTTGACGTTAAAATCATGTGCTGCCACAGCTTAGGGGCGATTTTTTTCGTTGCAGGGTCTTGCCACCTTAGTAACGGCTTTGCCATGAGTATGGGAAATAGCAGGCTTGAGTTGTCGATGCCTAATGCACCTAGTGCTGCTTTAGGGTCTTGGATGTCACGAACTGACTTGCCTAAACGAACACAAAACTTGGGGTTATTCACGAGGCTGAGCAATTCCGACTTCAGGCGAGAGTCATTGACTAGAAGAACAGAAAGCTTGTTATACGTTAGCGATGGCGAGTATCCGGTGTCGATAAAGTATTCAAAATCTGGAAAACGATTAAACAACTTATCTACACTTAACGATGACAATTTTTCAGACATCATTTCATATGCATGCTCTGCAATATCCGAGACGACAAAACTATGTATTTTTTGCTTCTCTTCAATCGCTTTGCGTCTTTCTTTAACTTTCGAGCTTTCGCACTCTAACAACAGACGCTGGTTATCAGTGATTCGTTCTTTTTCTTCAAGGATTACACTGTCACAAAATTCACTTTGACGGCTTAATACACTATCCACATCTGACTGGTCTAGTATGTACTTTAAGCTAACTAGCCACTTGGCGTGACGTACTTTAGTCATCGAAGAAATCTTGTTAGCAAGCTCAGTGGCTTCTTTATTGTAGTTCTTATTTGTCGTCAACGAATATTGCATAGTGTTCATCATTAAATAATTATACGGTTAACTATACCATATATTACCTGTCGATATGTAGCCGTATATACTTCTCTACTGTTTGATACCTGTAACGTTGGCCCTTTCGCACTGTTTGTTTAGCAGTCTTACACAGTTTGTAGTCACCTGTAGAGCTAACTCTTTTGACAATAGCTGTAGAGCCTTTATGAGTCATCTCTATGAAAAGATCGCAGTACCCTTCTTCTCGGCTTTCCTTAAGAGAAAGCTCAATTTGTGTTTTAATTTTCTTAGCAAGTGGAATTGTTTCAGCATCGTCCGAACGAGCACCAAAGCTCGTTAAAGTTAAAAGGATGACACCAATGATAGATAGTATTTTCATGTTATTTACCTCTCAAGAGCAGAATAACAGTGAAAATACTTAGAAAAGTGGTTATGTACTATCTCTAGAAGTGAGTTAGTAGGAATATGTAACTGGTTAGTTTATCAGCGCGCTTTTTTATTGCCTTTAGAACGAAAGCCTTGATGAGGAAACACGTTACGAATACGTTGTTGAACCGATTTTGGCACTTTTTTAGACATCACCAACTTAGTTCCTGTACGTTGTTGATAGACCTTTAATTCTCCATCAAAAGGAGTTTTGTGCGCAATTTCCAATACATTATGTCGGAAACTTGGTGGAAAGTGGCCTTTTTCTTTTGTGATCTTTCCTTCTTGGAAACTCACTTTTAGAACTGGCCTGTCAACAGCCACTAGCCAAAAAATAACGACAACAGCAATAAGAACCACATAGAGCATGACTCTCTCCTTTGGTTAATCCAATAGTTTACTCAGGTCTTCTTTTAGGCTTGTGACGGCCTTACTTGCTTTTTCACTTCGAGACGCTTCTGATAAGAGATACTCTATAGCGTCAGACAAGGTACAGCCAAGTTCATTTGCACGATGGGATAGCTTTTCCCACACACGGTAGTCGAGATCGATCGATTTCTTCTTTGTGTGGATTTGTTCGGCATTAAAATGGCGTTTGCGCTTTGCTCTTATCGCTTGTTTTAGCTTCTTATCAAACTCTTCTGCCATGTGCTCTTCGATCCACTCGAGAACTTTGGTTGGCTCATGCTCAATTTTTCGAAGTTCACTTACCGCAGCGTCAGCTTCACTAGTGTCTATATGGCGTGTGATCGCCTCTCCGGCTTTCCATTTGTTGACTAAATAATTCCATTTCCAACCACACTCCAAGTTTTCTAGCTGCTGATATTTCATTTCAATGCCATATTTTAAACGTTATTGGTGACAGCGTAACCATAACTAAGCTCGGTTACAATGACTATTGTATTCGAAAAGCGACCCAGATCGTTAGATTAAATTATCTATATATACTGGCTCACTTTTTCTATATAATTTGGCTCCATTTTCAGGACAAAAATTGATTCAATGAACCAAGAAAGCTGGCACGCTGTTACGCCTCAATACTCTCGTTATGATGCACAAATCCAACGTTTTTCAGAACAGGACCCTGTTGATTTCTTTGAGATTCAACCCCGCTTAAAACTAGCGTTAGAGACGTTAACTCAGCTTAAAGGTTTCAGCCGTTTATTGGTGGTTAATTCTATCGATAATGCGTTCTATCGAAATATTGTAAAAGATGGCCTTAATCGCTTTGATGCGACATCTCCTTCTTTAACAACTGAGTCTCTAAATATAGCTTCTCTTCTTGGTTCTTACACTTGTGATGAAAAAGGTGACGTTGTCACCACATCTCCTGGCTTGTTAGACAAAGCCGAATCTGGCTATCTCGTCATTCCCGTCACTCTTTTGCTGGCAAACCCTGCCAGTTGGCAAGCCTTAAAAGCGGCATTACTTGGAGAAGCTATCTCACCGGTTAACGCCAACCCAAATCGAATTGCATCAAATCCACCGTCGAAAACATATGACGTCAAAGTTGTACTGGTTGGTGATCGTCACCAAATTGCAGATTTAGAATACTTAGAACCAGAACTATACACCGGTCTTGCACTTTTCACTGAAATTGAAACAGAATTTGCACTCAGCAAGGAGTCTGTTGAGCTGTATCTCGGATTTTTGGCTTGGCTTATTAAAAGGTATGAGCTCCCTAGCCTGTCGTTTGGTGCGATTCATCGGCTAATGAATGCTGGCGCACGGTACACCGAAGATCAGCATTATATGCCTATTGAAATTCTCTGGTATCTTTCGTTGTTCGAAGAAGCTCGCCTTGGTTCTAGTAATCAGCTTCTCTCTGAAGTTCATATTGATAAGGCATTGGATAACAAATACCGAAGAGAAGCATACCTTCCAGAACGAGCATTAGCTGATATTACAGATGGTCAGGTGATCATCGAGACGCAAGGTGAATGCGTGGGACAAGTTAACGGTCTGACAGTTATAGATGTTCCCGGCCATCCGATGTCTTATGGCGAGCCTGCGCGAATCTCTTGTGTTATCCATTTTGGTGATGGTGATATCTCTGACGTAGAGCGCAAAGCTGAGCTAGGTGGCAATTTGCATGCTAAAGGCATGATGATCATGCAAGCATTTGTAAGTAGCGCTCTTCAGCTTGATGAACCTTTACCTTATTCTGCATCTGTCGTATTTGAACAATCTTACAGCGAAGTCGATGGCGATAGCGCCACTCTTGCAGAGCTTTGTTCATTTGTCAGTGCACTATCTGAATACCCTATCAACCAGCAGATTGCAGTAACCGGTGCGGTTGACCAGTTTGGTCGAGTACAAGCAGTCGGTGGCCTTAATGAAAAAATTGAGGGCTTCTACCACGTCTGTAAGCATCAAGGGTTCACAGGTCATCAAGGCGTCGTACTGCCAAAAACCAACCTCAAACATTTGGCGTTGAACAAAGATGTCGTCGAGAGTATTAAGAAAGACGAGTTTCACATTTGGTCTGTGACGACGGTCGATGAAGCAATTCCTATCATTATGGGTAAACCATTCCGTGGTGATGACGAAGAGAGCGTGATTAGCAAAATTGCGCAACGTATTGAAAACTTTGAGCGACATGAACATCCGCAAGGAATTGTGGAGCGCATCAAAAACTGGTTCGTTTGAACAAATTTTGATGTGAATTAATACTGATCGGAGTTGTTTAGCGTACACGTGTTCACTAACATGCTTCTATCAAATTTTGGAGTAATTGATAATGCAAAACAAACGTGATTCTTATAACCGTGAAGATCTTCTAGCATCAAGCCAAGGTGAACTGTTCGGTCCGGGTTACCCACAACTGCCAGCGCCTAACATGCTAATGATGGACCGTATCTCTAAGATGTCTGAAACTGAAGGCGACTACGGCAAAGGTCTGATTCTTGCGGAGCTAGACATTACTCCTGATCTTTGGTTCTTTGATTGCCACTTCCCTGGCGACCCAGTAATGCCTGGCTGTCTAGGTCTTGATGCAATGTGGCAGCTTGTTGGTTTCTTCCTTGGTTGGGCTGGCGGCAAAGGTAAAGGTCGTGCATTAGGTGTTGGCGAAGTGAAATTCACAGGACAAATCTTACCAACAGCTAAAAAAGTAACTTACGAGATTCACATGAAGCGTGTTGTTAACCGCAAACTTGTAATGGGTCTAGCTGACGGCCGTGTTCTTGTTGATGGTAAAGAAATCTATGTGGCGAAAGATCTTAAAGTCGGTCTTTTCCAAGATACTTCTGCATTCTAAATTAAGTAATCATTTTAAAAGCGACCAACTTGTGTCGCTTTTTTAGCAACGGTTCATTTAGTTATAGTGCATTAGAGTTATTATTTAAAGCCCCTTTCGGGGCTAGATTCCTTTGCAGTATGTGGATTGGATGTTATTTGTAGAGACCAGTTTGTTTGTCTTCTCTGGCATCGCGCCAACCACCAAGCCAATAAGAACGAGCATCCATCTGCTGATATGGGCATGCCTCCATCGAGCGGCCGTTTAAGCCAGCTTTATATCCTTGAGATTGAGCTCTTTCTAAGCGGTCACGCTTTTGTCTCTTCATAGTGTCGTCCTCATACATAAAATGTTTCTTAACGTACTACTGCTAATTAGCTAGACATCTTAACCAAACTGCACTAACTAATTGTTGTGAAGCTTTTATGGCTTCCTGATTAAGATTCGATCAACCTGCCCTCAAATTCAAGTTAAAAAAAAGGCACAGATTCAAAACTGTGAACCTGTGCCCTTATTCAATATTTCACTTATTTTCTACGGAACCCAAGCAGACCCAATAGTGTCAGAGCGAAAATGCCGAGTGTTCCACCTTGGCGTTCTACAGTACTTGTTTCTACTGGACGCTCAGTTATTGACGAACTACCGGAAATAGGAACAAGTTTAACAGCAACAAGTTTTGAAGTGCTGTTACACGCTGCATCAATAGCATCACTTGCATATCCACCAGCACAATAGAATGCCGTCGCCGCGATAACACCTGCGTCGTTGATATCACCCGCTTGAATAATGCGGTAATCGTTGTTTGAACCTAAGGCATTATCACCGTAAGTTAGGTTATCAAGGTACCATGCTTTACCTTGAAGTGGCGCTTGAGTTTTGCTTGTTAACTGGGTTATGAAGCCACGTTGCGCACGAGGTTTACCATCAACTTCACGGTGTGTTTCGAAGTCCACCGTACCAACGACTTCGTCGTACTTGTTAATTCCACCAACTAAACCGTTAGCACCAGTAAAGAAGATATCGCCTGAGAACACTTGAGCCGATGGGCTCGTTAAGTCTGTAACATAGAACAATCCATTGCTGTATGCACCGTTACTGATAACATCTCGCAATTTATACGTACCTACCGCAACCCCATTTTCGCTCACTGCTGTAAGTGTAGAGTTGAGATAGTTATCAAGGTTACGGTCGCCACTATCGAAACCAGTAACAAACGCTGGATTCCACGTGTCACCATCTGTCGAAGAGAAAACACTCGCTCTCAAACGCTCTTCCACATCACTGTTATAACCGACAGCGTAAAGAGTAGAACCGACTTTGGTAATATCACGAGCAGCGCCTTGAGGCATAACACGATCGCGTGCAGCAGCATTATCCCAAGCAAGTTGGTTTACAACACCGTCTTTCCAAATCGTAGCTTTTGATGTGTAATCCGCCCCCGAACCATTCTGGGTCGAGACACTACCAACGGTGTAAGTAACTGCACCATCGACATATTGCGCCCAAGCTCTTGAGCGATCACCGTCGGTAAACGTGTCAGTATTCGCGAATGCCGTATTACGTCGCGTCGAAGTCTGGTAGTTACCAACTGGCTCACCGGCAGCATTGATACTGTTAGCAATAACATTACCCTGTGATGATTGAACATCGGCATTTTCAAGAAACGCTTTCGAGTTGTTTATGTCACTATTCTCAAATTCGTTTGCGAATCCGTTTGTATACTGAGTATTCGCCCAGTTTTCACATAGAGAATCTGTGTAACCTAAGTAGTTGTAACAGTATGAACGGAAATTGTCGTAAAGGTTGTCACCGGAATCGATGTAATCAAAGCCGAAGTTGATAAGAAATGGTGACTCATCGCGGTACTGAAACCCTTCTTGATAACGTTTACCTTCGTACGCAATATCAGACGTTCCTTGATCGCAGTTTTCAGTAAAACAATTCGTCTGACCTAAATCTGTGACCGGAGAAATCGCTACCCCATAAGTCTGCGCGGCAGATGAATCGTCATATTGATATACATTGTATAACGCCGCATTTGCAGCGAAAGAAGCAGCGACGGTTGCCGCTACTGTTGAAATCTTAAAAATTTTACTACTCATTTACTCTTAACTTTCCTGTTGCATTGCTTCGAGCTCTTCCCAGCGTTCGAAGGCAATCTCTAATTCCTGCTCAGTTGCAGTAAGCTTATCAAGCACTGGCTGTGTTTCCTCTACAGGCTTTGAGAAGAAGTTTGGATTATTGACTTTCTCCTGTAGAGTCTCGATCTCGCTTTCAAGTTCTTCCAACTTAACTGGCAATGCTTCTAACTCTCGTTGCAGTTTATAAGATAATTTCTTTGGCTTACTCTTAACGTCTGCAGTTTTGGGAGTTTCCTCAACCTGTTTAACCGATTTCGTCGGTTTTTCAGTCGATCGTGACTTCAAAGTTTGCGCGCGTTGTTGCTGCGCATCGTGATAACCACCCACAAACTCTTCAATGACACCCTCGCCTTCAAAAATCCAACTTGTCATTACCGTGTTATCAACGAACTGACGATCGTGACTTACAAGTAGCAACGTACCCTGATAATTGGCAAGTAAATCTTCTAAAAGTTCCAAAGTTTCGATATCTAGATCGTTGGTTGGTTCATCGAGTACCAGTAAGTTGTTTGCTTTGAGGAAAATACGAGCGAGAAGAAGTCGGTTCTTTTCGCCACCTGACAACGCTTTGACGGGAGTACGAGCACGTTTAGGTGCAAATAAGAAATCTTGCAAATAGCTGAGCGCGTGTCGCTGACGACCTCCAACCATAACCTCTTGCTTGCCGTCTGCAAGATTGTCGATGACTGACTTCTCTGGATCTAGAATTTCACGGTATTGGTCGAAGTAAGCCACTTCAAGCTTAGTACCACAATGCAAACGACCAGACTCTGGTTGAAGATCATTAAGAAGAAGTTTCAGTAACGTACTCTTACCACAGCCGTTCGGGCCAATCAGGGCAATACGGTCGCCACGCATAATGTTGAACGAGAAATCTTTAACGATAGACTTACCGTCAATGCTGTAGCTAACACTCTCTGCTTCAAAGACAATCTTACCCGAGCGATTCGCATCGTCGATTTGGATGTTTGCTTTCCCTTGCACTTCACGTCGGTCTTGGCGCTCTTCACGAAGCTTTTTCAGTGCTCGAACACGCCCTTCGTTGCGAGTCCGACGCGCTTTGATGCCCTGGCGAATCCATACTTCCTCTTGAGCGAGTTTTTTATCGAACTCAGCGTTTTGCATTTCTTCAACGCGAAGCATTTCTTCTTTCTCTACAAGGTAGTTCTCATAGTTACCTGGGAAAGACGCAAGCTTGCCGCGGTCAAGGTCAACAATGCGCGTTGCCATAGACTTGATGAACGCACGGTCGTGAGAAATGAAGATGATTGAACCACGGAAGTCTTTTAAAAAGTTCTCAAGCCACTCAATAGTGGTCACATCAAGGTGGTTAGTTGGCTCATCAAGGAGAAGTACATCAGGATCGCGCACCAAAGCTCGTGCAAGCGCCGCTTTACGCTGCCAGCCGCCAGATAAGTCGGTCAGCTTTGTTTGACCATCCAGTTTCAGTGCCGCCAATACATTTTTGATGCGGTCTTCAAAACGCCATGCACCGTTGTGCTCGAGCTCTTCTTGAATACGCGCTAGCTTGTTGATGTTTTGTTCTGATGGGTCGATAGAAATAAGATCGAGCTGATCTTGGTAGATCTTAAGCTTTTGACCAATTTCAGCCAATCCACCAGCAACATAATCAAATACTGAGCCTTCTTGGTTGCGCGGCGGGTCTTGCTCTAGACGTGAAACAACAACATCTTGGGTAACGGTAAGTTTACCGTCATCTAAGAGAACATGCCCCGCTAGAACTTTCATCAACGTCGACTTACCCGCACCATTTCGGCCAACTAAACAAACGCGTTCGTTTTCTTGGAGTGCAAAGTCAGCACTATCGAGTAAAGGGTGATCGCCGTACGCCAGCAATCCGTTATTTATCGTAAGTAATGCCATTATTATCTAACCAAACTTGTAGCTGTTCTAAATCAAAGGGCCAGTTAAGTTCATTTCCGTTGAAGTTAAGCACGGGAATAGTGACACCGTAACGAGAAAATAGCTCATCGTCGAACGCAATATCGACAATATCGACCTTATTTGAAATGTTGATTTGTTGAGTAAGAGAAAATGCCATCTCACATAGATGGCACCCTTCTGTACTGTATAAAGTGATTGAGTTCACCCCACTATTCCTTATGTGTCAGTACCCAGCAATTGTGAATGTGTTTGTTACGTCCAAAATCCATTGGTAACGTTTGATGAGAGATGTTCTTCGCTTCAAGACCTAACTCTTGCAAGCCTTCTTGATCCATTTTGAAGTGACGTTTGTTGTTTGAGAATACGATCGTGCCGTTATCACGCAGTAGACGCTTCAAGTTTTTCATTAGCTGGATATGGTCGCGCTGAACGTCAAATGATTGCTCCATACGTTTTGAGTTAGAAAACGTCGGTGGATCGATGAAAATCAAGTCAAATTGAGCGGTTGATGTTTCAAGCCACTGAAGACAGTCAGCTTGTTCAAATCGATGCTGACGACCAACTTGACCATTTAGCTTCATATTCTCCTTCGCCCACTCTAGGTAGGTATTAGACATATCAACAGTGGTTGTAGACTTAGCACCGCCACAAGCGGCATGAACGGTACCAGAACCTGTGTACGCAAATAGATTCAAAAAGTCTTTACCCGAAGCCATCTCACCTAATTTACGGCGAGTAATCTTATGATCTAAGAACAATCCTGTATCTAAGTAATCGTGTAAGTTAACAATTAGCTTCACGCCATATTCGTTAACTTCAAGCTGTTCTGACTCTTGTGATAATTTCTGGTACTGAGAACGTCCTTTTTGCTTTTCTCGAACTTTTAGTACGACTTTGTTCGCTTCGGTACCTGTTACTTGAATCGCCGCACGAATAATATCCGTTAGACGACGCTTTGCTTTCTCTTCAGGGATATTTTTCGGCGCTGCGTACTCTTGAATAACAAGTTGATCAAGGTAAACATCGATTGCAACATTGTATTCCGGAAGATCGGCATCATAGATGCGGTAACAATCCAGTTGCTCTTTACGAGCCCACTTGCCAATTTTCGCGATGTTTTTCTTTAAACGATTAGAAAAGTCTGGAGCAATCATGGTTTCAGCGGTTGAATCACCTTTCGCTTCTACCGGACGATCGCTAATAGAATAGTTCTTTTGGTGACACGGTAACGCACCGTTGTTGAGTTTGTATTGTTTATCAGCACGCATGCGTAAACAACTCAATAGTTCATCAGAACTAGAGAAGATCGACGCTTGGCAGCCACCAAACTGAGATTTAAGCTGCGCACCAAACGCTGTATAAAGCGCAATCAAACCAGGATGCGTACCTAGACGTTCACCGTAGGGTGGGTTTGATACAATAACGCCATTCTCAAAGTTCTCTGGGCGTGTCACTAGCGCTGCGTCGCCCTCTTTAAATTCGATGAGTGATTCAACGCCAGCACGTCTTGCGTTATCGCGTGCTGTTTTAATCACTCGTGCATCGTTATCGAAGCCATAAAACTTAGCGTCAACTTTTTTGACGCCACGGCGAGCTTGAACATTCGCCTCAGACTTAATCTCAGCCCATAGTTCTGGTTCGAAATCCTCTAGCACTTCAAAGCCCCATTTCTCGCGTTTAACGCCGGGCGCCATGTTCGCGGCAATCATTGCAGCTTCAATAAGTAGCGTACCTGAACCACACATAGGGTCTAGAAGAGGCTTGTCCTCGCTCCAACCGCTTCGTTGGATAATCGCACAAGCTAATGTCTCACGCAGCGGAGCACGACCTGATTCTGGACGATAGCCACGTTGGTGTAAACCGCCACCCACCATATCAACACCAAGAATGGCCTTATCACGATGTAGACGGACATGAATACGAAGATCGGCACGATCTTTACTGATCGATGGTCTTGGTAGGTTTTTCTTCTCAAAGCTATCAACTATGGCATCTTTAACCTTCATCGCACCGTACTGGCTGTTACGAATTTCGCGGTTTGTGCCGTTGAAGTCTACAACCAACTTTTTAGAGCTGTGGAATTGATTAACCCAATTTACGGAAGACGTAGCCAGATACAAATCCATATCATCGTTACAAGTAAACTCTGAAAGGATACGTACAAAACGCGATGCCAAGCGGCTCCACAAGCAACAACGATAAATTTGCTCATTGGATGCTTTAAAACGAACACCTGCTTGCACAGGCTTTGCGTTTGTAATGCCAAGCTTAGTTAACTCGTCAACCAATAGGTTCTCTAAACCATTGGACGTAACTGCAAGATATTGATGCATAGTGATCTTTTTATTCAGTAGAAAATGACCCCCCATTATACCTGACATATCCATGTTTCGTTAGTCGAATACAAGCTTTCATCTAGTTAAGCCTCTGAATGGCTACAAATTCACCGAATAAGCCTGTGATTTAATTACGACAGCTAGATAGAACTCTCTGCTATCAGTTCTTCCAAGTTTTGAGCCTTAATTTGATAGTGAATACTTATTCGCACTTATTTTGGTATACACCAGAGCTCATTTTTTATGTAATTAAACCACAGAATTAGAGGAAATGAGGAATAATTAACAATTGAACGGTGTTCGTAGGCTAAAAAGATGAAGAATAAATCTACTTCATTCGGACGTTTTTTGTACTTGCGTCACAAGTGAGACAGACCGATAACGACGATGAGGAATGCTATAGGGCTGTTTTTGAACAAAAAAAACCAGCTAATAAGCTGGCGGGAAATGAAACAAAGGAACGAATTGGGTCTGTTTAGCTCACTAGGGCTATCGTATGCGTGGCAAATAGATGGTTGGCGATGCTCACACGGTCATGCATTACTTTGATTGCTTGACCAAACTGAAGCGATTTGATGCCATTTAACTCAAACTCTTCTAAACATACCGAAGCGACAAGGCTGGCACTCTCTCCTACTTCCAAAACGATAAAGTAACCTTCATTGTTTGAATTGGAGAGACGGATTAAGTCGGCTTCTTCAGGAGCATGTTCACCGTTAGATTGAGAATCGAAGAACCAGCTCTTTGGTTGAACAGGTTTATGGAAACGTTTTGCAGCGACGCAATATAAAGCAAGTTCTGCTTGTCTAGGCTCACTCAAGCCTAATAGAGAGATTTGTTCTTTGTAACCTTGATAGGCGTATGCATCATCGACAGAAAATTCATTGATGCCGATTGCACAATCTACGATAAGCTTTCGGCTGAGATTGGTTTTAAAAATCATCTCGTTGCCCAGGTCGAGCATTAAGTGCCCTTCTGTATCATCGTAGTACCAAGTCCATTTGTCGCTAGGTTTAAGCATCATTCTTACTCTGAATTAGTTTTAACATTAATAGGTAAAACGCTTAATTACCTTTCCAAACATTACTACGAATTTTAAAAGCTGTTTGGCGAAAAAAAAGAGGAAATGAAATCTCATTTCCTCTTCAAATATGTCATGAAAGTTGTCACTCAAGCAAAGTGACAATGTCACTATAAGAGTTTAAACAATCACTTACTAAAGATTTTTAACAATGTCGCGAACTAGAGCTGGACCATGATAAATGAAACCAGAGTAAACTTGCACGAGTTCAGCACCCGCCATCATTTTCTCTTTTGCTGCAACATAAGAGTCTACACCACCTACCCCAATCACCGGGATTTGATCGTTAAGCTCTTCATGCAGACGACGAACCACTTCAGTACTGCGAGATTGTACAGGTCGACCACTTAGTCCACCCGCTTCGTTGCAATGCTTCATACCTTCAACGATACTACGATCAAGAGTCGTGTTTGTAGCAATAACTGCATCTATTTTGTTTTTAAGCAATGATTCACAGATCTGCTTGATCTCGTCATCACTAAGATCGGGAGCGATCTTCAATGCAAGCGGGACATACTTACCAAACTTTTCCGCAAGTTCAGCTTGCTTGGTTTTTAGTTCTGCCAAAAGTTCGTCCAACGCTTCACCGTATTGTAGAGAGCGAAGTCCTGGAGTATTTGGAGAAGAGATGTTTACTGCAATGTAACCTGCATGTTCATAAACTTTCTCCATACAGATTATGTAGTCTTCAGCGCCCTTTTCAATTGGCGTGTCTTTGTTCTTACCGATATTAATACCAAGAACACAATCAAACTTAGCCTTCTTAACGTTCTCTACTAAGTTATCAACACCGAGGTTGTTGAACCCCATACGGTTGATGATACCTTCAGCTTCTACTAAACGGAAAAGACGAGGCTTATCATTACCTGCTTGTGGACGTGGTGTTACCGTACCGACTTCAACGAAACCGAAGCCCATTGCGTCGAATGCTTCAATACATTCGCCATTTTTATCAAGGCCAGCAGCAAGACCTACTGGGTTACGGAATGTTAAACCCATACACTCAACTGGACGATGAGGAAGTTGTTGACGGTAAAGAAGATCAACAGGAGTACCAGTGAAACGCTTGAAGTTTTTGATTGCAAGATCATGTGCCTTTTCGGCATCAAGTTGGAAAAAGCCAGTTCTGGCTAGACGGTAAAGCATTGTGCCTCCGAAAGAAAAAAGCCCCGTATAAACGGGGCGTTATTATTCACTTATTTACCGAATAATTCAACGAAATATAGCAAACGTTTAACTATTAGCAGTGCAGTTCAAGTTCAGCAATACCAACTCTCTTAGAGCCACTGAGAATTTCGCAAATTCATGCACTGAACCAACTTTAAATTCGTTGAGGATATTTTCCCAACGGTGCAGTGACACTTCGTTTGTTGCAATCCAATCTTCAAGTGCTTGCATGACATCTAACGACTCAGCTGTACAGCCGCAGCTTAGTACTTGACCCGTTAGCTGACGTTGCTGCCAATCAAGATCTTCACGGAACGCTGCTCTAGCTAGAGCTTGCCAGTTGTTGTCTACCGCTTGGCTATTGATTTGTTTCAAGAACCAGTGCAGTGACAAACGATCACCCAAGTTGTAATACAATTTAGCCGTTTGTTCGACGGTTTTGCCTTTTTCACGAGCCACTGTGGATATATCCAGTACTGAGTAAAGGCTAGACAGACGAGCCACATAACTAGCGACTTCTGCATTTACGCCCTGCTCAATCCAGGCATCAGCCATCTCGTTGTGCTCTTCGACTTCTGAAGGAACCAACATATCGTCTAAGTTAGCTTTGATGGTCTCAACGTCTTCTTGGTACAGTTCAATGAGCGAGTTAACACACTGACGACCAGTACGGTTACGCAGCAACCAACGTGATAGACGACGAAGTGTACGGCGTACATAGAAGATCATGTCATATTGTGCGTCGGTTGGTGCTTCATTATCTAATGCACGGATATCTTCTAATACTTTTCCTAAGCCAAAGATTTCTCTTGCCGCTGCGTATGCATTTGCGATATCAACAACATTTGCTCCCGTCTCTTCTTGAAGACGAGTAACGAAGTTACACCCCATTTCGTTAACCATTTGGTTAGCTAGCGCTGTCGCGATGATCTCTGCGCGCAGTGGATGGTTATCCATTTGCTCAGAATAGTTACGGCGTAACTCAGTTGGGAAGTAATTAACCAGAAGCTGAGCGTGGAAATCATCTTTAGCAATGTCTTCGTGGACAAGCTCTTCTTTCAGAACCATCTTGCCGTAAGCAACAAGAACAGAAAGTTCTGGTCGAGTCAGCGCCATACCCTGTTTCTCACGTTCAAGAAGCGTTTCGTCATCAGGAATGTACTCAAGTGCACGATCCAAATGGCCGGCCTTTTCCATAGTGTGAATGAAACGAATTTGTTCTTTTACAAGAGATGTGCCTTGACGCTCAGTTACCGAGATAGATTCAGATTGACAGTAAGCATCGTCTAGTACGATTTCACCCACTTCATCTTCCATTGACTCGAGGATCTTATTACGTTGCTTAA
Source organism: Vibrio sp. RE86 (assembly GCF_013114545.1). Classification (GTDB taxonomy): domain Bacteria; phylum Pseudomonadota; class Gammaproteobacteria; order Enterobacterales; family Vibrionaceae; genus Vibrio. The sequence continues at coordinate 203,830 of NZ_VTXI01000006.1, forward strand.
CAGTAAGATCGCCATTGGTCACTAAACCATTTAGGAAGATCTTAATGTTTACTTCGTTATCCGAACAGTCAACACCACCTACGTTATCAACGAAGTCGGTATTTACGCGACCGCCGGTTAGGCCATACTCAATACGACCCAATTGAGTCATACCTAAGTTACCGCCTTCACCAACGACTTTCGCTTTAAGGTCACGTCCATCAATACGAAGTACATCGTTTGCGCGGTCACCCACATCAGTGTGTGTTTCCGTTGATGCCTTAACATAAGTACCGATACCACCATTCCAAAGCAGATCCACTTCCATAGAAAGGATCATTTTAATCAGATCATTTGGTGCCATTGATGCTTTCTTAGTGCCAAGCATCTTTTGAATTTCAGGTGTCAACGAGATTGATTTCGCACGACGAGAGAAAATACCGCCGCCTTTAGAAATCAGTTCTGCGTTGTAATCTTCCCAGCTTGAACGAGGAAGGTTAAATAGGCGATTACGTTCTTCCCAGCTCGATGCAGATTCTGGATTCGGGTCGATGAAGATGTGCATGTGGTTAAATGCAGCTTGTAAGCGAATGTGCTTCGATAGCAACATACCGTTACCAAATACATCCCCTGCCATATCGCCAACACCAATTGCGGTGAAGTCCGTCGTTTGACAGTTGATACCCATCTCACGGAAGTGACGTTTAACCGACTCCCAACCACCTTTCGCAGTAATACCCATTGCTTTGTGGTCGTAACCGTTAGAACCACCTGAAGCAAACGCATCACCTAGCCAGAAGTTGTACTCTTCTGACACAGAGTTCGCTAAGTCAGAGAACGTTGCTGTCCCTTTGTCTGCGGCAACAACCAAGTACGGATCGTCTTCATCATGACGAACCACATTCACTGGGTGAGCAACTTCACCATCAACAATGTTGTCTGAAACGTCAAGTAGCGCTCGGATAAAGCGTTTGTAACAACGTTGACCTTCCGCAAAGATTTCATCACGTCCGCTGAGTGTTGGCTGCTTCTTACAAACAAAACCACCTTTCGCACCCACTGGTACGATAACGGTATTCTTAACTTGCTGTGCTTTAACAAGACCGAGAATTTCTGTACGGAAATCTTCTTGACGGTCAGACCAACGTAAGCCGCCACGAGCAACTTTACCACCACGTAAGTGTACACCCTCGATATCTGGTGCATACACGAAGATTTCGAACGCAGGTACAGGTTGTGGGATCTCTGGGATATCGCTTGGTTTCATCTTCAAAGATAACCAAGGCTTAGGTTGCTTGTTCGCATCAACCTGGTAGTAGTTGGTACGAAGTGTCGCAGTGATCATTTCAATATAGCGACGAATGATACGATCATCATCCAAGCTTTCTACATGATCTAATTGTTCAGTTAGTTTAGCGATAAGATCGTTCTGACCTTTTTCGCTGCCTTTATGTTTCGGTTCGAAACGTTTGGTAAATAGCTCCACCAGCCCTTTTGCTAAATGTGGGTAATGGCTTAATGTATCTTCGATGTACTGTTGACTGAATGGGAAGCCAACTTGGCGCATGTAACGCGCATAGGCACGAAGAATTGAAATCTCACGACCCGTTAGAGATGCTCCTAGCACCAAGCGGTTAAAGCCATCACTCTCTAATTCACCAGCCCAAATTGCCGCGAATGCTTGTTGGAATCGATCGCGCGCTTCGCGAAGATCAACAGTTGTCTCGCTCTTATGAAGCATTGAGAAGTCTAAGATCCAATAAACTTGGCCGTTAGCTTTACGAACTTCGTAAGGTGATTCTCCGATAACACGCAAGCCCAAGTTTTCAAGCATAGGCATCACATCAGAAAGGTGGATTGGCTCGTCGCGATGATAAAGCTTCAATCTTACTGATTTAGAGTCTGCCCCTAATTCTTGTGGGCGGTAGAAAAGCATACCAAGCTTGTTGTCATCACTTAGCTTTTCTAGACGTTCAATATCTGCAACCGCTGAACCAGGAAGAACATCTTCTTTGTATGAGCGAGGGAAAGCACGCAGATAATCTTTTGCGACAGGTAGGCCTTTGCTTTCACCAAAGTTTGCAACGATCGCTTCTGATAAACGATCATCCCAAGTTGAAGATGCTTCCATTAAGTTTTGCTCAATCGTTTTAACGTCTACGTCCATATTGTTGTTATCAACACGAACTATGTAATGTGTACGAGCTAGTGGGCTTTCAGAGAAGTAAGTCGTGAATTCTACTTCTTGCTCACAGCCAAAGTACTGCTTAAGGATTCGTTGAGTCTGGCGACGCAGCTCTGTGTTGTAACGATCTTTAGTGACGTAAACCATACAGCTAAAGAAACGACCAAACGGGTCTTTACGCACAAACAGGCGTAATAGATCGCGGTCTTGCATCTGCACAACGCCCATGCCCACTTCAAGCAACTCTTCTTCCTTTGCTTGCAGTAGTTCGTCACGAGGGTAGTTTTCTAAAATGTTGTGAAGTGCTTTGTAAGAGTATGAGCCTTCGCGGTATCGACTTGCATCCAGAATACGTTCTACTTTCTCACGAATCAGTGGGATACTTTCAACACTTTGGTTGTAAACCGCAGAGGTATAAAGACCAGTAAAACGGTGCTCACCGATAACTTTACCGTTCTCATCAAACTTTTTAATGCCAATGTAATCTGTATACGCGGGTCTGTGGATACGTGATGCACGGTTGCCTTTCGTGACAATAAGAAGGAAAGGTTTCTTCGCTTCTAAACGAGCAGAATCTGGAAAGTCAGATAGTTTAACCGTTCTAACTCGATCGCGGTTCGCAAACAGACCTAGCCCTTTATCAGCTGTCGGTCGAAGTTCAGTATCGCCATCAACAGAAACAAGGTCATATTCTTTGTAACCCATGAACGTGAAGTTGTGATTGCCCAACCAACGTAAGAATTCTATCGACTCATCGTAACGATCACGTTGGATCTCAATTTTTCCTTGCTGAGCTTCAACTCGGCCAGTGACTTCTTCAAGTTTTTCTACCATCAGTAACCAATCTTGAACCACTAGACCCGTATCGGTCAGAATGCTCAATAGCTCTGATTTAAGTGAAGTCATCTCTTCCTTATTACTTAGGCGATCGACTTCGATGTGGAATAGTGATTGAAGCGCACCGTCCCCTTCATTGATGCTAGTGATCTCACCCTTTGCCGTACGCGAAATCTGTGTTGGGCCATGCAGCATTAAGTGCGATGCAAGATCCAATCGGCTAAGCGCCATTTTCACAGAATCAACGAGGAATGGGCCATCTGGGACAACGATTTCAACAATCGTATGGGTAGACTGCCAACCTTGGCGGCTTACGGTAGGGTTAAATACTCGAACTGAGATTTCGTCGGCTTTCTTTTCGTTAATATGGTGCCAAAGTGAAACCACTGCGCCATAAAGATCGGATTCGTTTCGTTCGACTAAATCGTCTTGAGAAATATTGCTGAACAGGTGCTGAGCAAGTTGGGTGACTAAGGGTTGATGAGCAAGCTCGAGTTTGTCTTGAATAAGCTTATATACTTTTTCAAGCAGAACCGGCATCAGTGTTTCACGCGCGGTCATAATCACACTCCACAATTAGAATTGTATGTTTTTTGGGGGTTGTTGTAAGCATAGTGCTTAACACGGGTAATGCCGCTTTATTGTAAAAGCTTTATTGATAAATAGTTAATTGTTTTGGGAGTGGTACGAGGTGAAATGTTCGAGAATGTGATTAAGGTTCTATTTAAACTTCTATAAAATCAGTTGCTCACAGAAGTTCTAACTTTATAAACTTATTATTTTGGTCAGTTGTTAGTCTAAAGCGCCCTTTTAGCCCGATTTGACTAAGAAAAGGCCTAAATCTTGTGGCGGGTAATTGAAGCCTTAAGCCATTTTCTGTCACAACTAAAACGTTGCTTGCCGCACCACTATAATGGGCAAGAAAATGTTGGTAAGAGATGTTTAAGCTAAAGTGGTAGTGATTCATAATTGGCTAAAAAAGTAACGTTGTTATGGGACAAACTAAAATACTGTATAGATAAACAGTAGTGCGTGATAGCACTACTGTTTTATACCTGATTAAGACTCTAACGCTTTGGTTACTTTTTCAAACAGGTCTTTTGCTAAGTTATCCATTGATTGAAGCGTTTCAAGTTCTGCTTTGATCAATGCTTGACGCTCATCATCATATTTGCGGAACTTCAATAGCGGGTCAATCAAACGTGACGCAACTTGCGGATTGCTGCTGTTCAATTCACGAAGAATCTCGCCAGCAAACTTGTAGCCCTCGCCTGTCTTAGCATGGAAATGTACCGGGTTCATGTTAAGGAATGAACCAATCAGGCTGCGAGTTCGGTTAGGGTTCTTCAAGCTGAACGCTTCATGATTCATCGTCTGCTTGATAACATCCAATACGTTTTCAGCTGGGTTCGTACCTTGTAGCGCAAACCACTTGTCCATTACAAGACCATCATGCTTCCACTTGTTGCTGTAATCACTCATTAGTGACTCACGGCATGACAGCTTAGCACTATTGGCTGCACTCATCGCCGCAATCGTGTCGGTCATGTTGTTTGCTTCAGCGTACTGAGCTTTTACAAGTTCATCACCCTGCTCTGTGTAGGCAAGGAAGCTCAATGCCGTGTTGCGCAGAGAACGTTGGCCAATCGCAGCATGTTCAATGGTGTACTCTGATTGTTTAGAACTGTGGTAAATCGCGCTTAGCTCATCGGCCAGTTCAGTAGCGAAAATGACTTTGATTGATTTCAGTACTTTCGCGACAGCATCAACGTCAACTTGTTTGTACCAACCCGAAACTTCATTGAAACTTGGTAGAGACAGTACTTCCGCGATAAATGCTGGCTCAAGATCTTGTGATAACAACACGCCTCTGAATGCATCGATCACTGCATCTGATAACTCAACCTTCTTACCTGCCTGAACATTCTCGACATTGGTACGGATGTATTTAGCAAGCAGCATCTGGCCGGCATCCCAACGCGCAAACTCGTTACGTGCGTGTACCATTAAGAACATCAACTCTTCATCACTATATTCGTATTCGAGTTTTACAGGCGCGGAGAACTCGCGAAGTAGCGACGGTACTGGTTGCTCGGTAACGCCCTCAAAAACAAATGTCTGTTTTGCTTGAGTAACATTCAATACATTACCGATACGCTCACCGTCACAGCGTAACTCAATCACGTCACCATTTTGTGCGTATAACTCGACATCGAATGGAATATGAAGAGGCTGTTTGTCAGCTTGGTCTTGAGTTGGTTCCGTTGACTGATCCACCGTAAGTGAATAAGTTTGCGCACTCGCATCAAACTCACTTGACACCTTAACCGTGGGTGTACCTGATTGGCTGTACCATAGGCGGAATTGCTTAAGGTCAACGCCACTTGCATCTTCCATCGCCACAACGAAATCTTCACACGTTGCTGCCGTGCCATCATGACGCTCAAAGTAGAGTTTCATCCCCGCTTGAAAACCTTCCTCACCAAGCAGTGTGTGCATCATACGGATCACTTCACTGCCTTTTTCGTACACCGTCAGTGTGTAGAAGTTGTTCATTTCAATCACTTGTTCAGGTCGAATTGGATGCGACATTGGACTTGCATCTTCTGCGAACTGAGGACCACGAATAATACGAACATTGTTGATACGGTTAACCGCTCGAGAGCCAAGATCGGAAGAGAACTCTTGGTCACGGAAAACTGTTAAGCCCTCTTTCAAACTAAGCTGGAACCAATCGCGACAAGTCACGCGGTTGCCCGTCCAGTTATGGAAGTACTCATGACCAATCACTGCTTCAATACCTAGATAGTCGGTATCGGTAGCTGTTTTTTCATTTGCCAGAACGAACTTAGAATTGAAGATGTTCAAGCCTTTGTTTTCCATCGCCCCCATATTGAAAAAATCTACGGCGACGATCATGTAGATATCAAGGTCGTACTCAAGACCAAAACGCTCTTCATCCCATTTCATTGAGTTGATTAACGAGGTCATCGCGTGTGGCGCTCGGTCAAGGTTACCCTTATCTACAAAAATTTCTAACTCTACGTTGCGACCAGACTTTGTCGTGTAGTTGTCACGCAGTACATCAAAGTCACCAGCAACTAGAGCAAATAAGTAAGCTGGTTTTGGATGTGGGTCTTGCCACTGCACCCAATGGCGGCCGCCTTCTAGGTCACCTTCTGCAACACGGTTACCATTACTTAGCAGGAACGGATACTCAGCTTTGTCAGCGATCACTTTAGTGGTGTACTTCGCTAGTACATCTGGGCGATCCATATAGTAAGTGATGCGACGGAAGCCTTCCGCTTCACATTGAGTACAGAATGCGCCGCCTGATTTGTATAAACCTTCTAGCGCGGTGTTTGCTTCAGGATCAATCAGCGTCACAAGTGTAAGCTCAAACTGCTCAGGTAGCTGGTGGATTTCTAGCGCACCCTCCACTTCTTCGTATGCTGTCCAAGCGGCACCATTCACCATGATGCTTTGAAGTTTAAGATCATCACCCTCTAAGTGAAGTGTCGTGCTATCTGCAAGTTGTTTTACGTTGGAAACCGCAGTCACGGTCGTATCGTTATCAAATAGATCAAACGTTAAGTCGATATCAGTAATTGTGTGTGATGGTGATTGATAATCTTTACGATATTTGGCTTGAGGAGTCTGAGCCATGTCTAAGTCCTTCTGACTGAATTCATTGGAAGAGATGACCAACAAAAAGGTTGATCTATTTTGATTCGGTTTATGAATAGTGTCTGATGACACCAACCGTCAATGTTGCGTGATAGCTTACAACTCTCCATTAAAAAAAACGAGGCTCTGTTAAGAAATACCTCGTTTTTTGTCTGATGTTGGTGTCGTATTCAAACTATTTGTCTAGATAACAATCTAGCATCACACTATTCTACCAATGAATTATCGAATGCGATTGAGAACGGCATACATGGCACCTTGCTCCATTTCAAGTGTTAGAGTGTCACTGTTTAATGTGTAAGTAGTTTCGTGCTCTCCGTTTTCATAAAGAAGAACTAAATGCTCACCTTCCGTGTAGTACACGCCTTTATGAATAGCTTCATCACCGTCGTCGTTACTCACTCGGAACATGAACACAAAGTCTGGCTGTAATATTAAATCGAGCTGGTGGACGTCATTTGCTGACATATCATCGCCACTAAGTTGTTGGCTCGACCACATTCCCGCTAGAGAGTTAGAAAGCGCTTTCGTGAACATTACGCCATTGAGGTTAAGCATGTTGTGATTGGCTGAATACTCATAAATTTGCGGTTCAGAAGTGTTCAAACCGAGAATTAGAGTGTCGTCGTTTGCCGTGTAAAAACCTTCCCAGTGGTCAACTGAGTAATCACGTTTCTGAATATCGATTTTAAAGCTGTAATTCGAATCAAGTGATAATTTAATGGCAAGGAAGTTCTCGTTCGATTCTTCTGGGTTTTGATTAATCAAATACCAATCACCGAGTAAGAATGGCTGATCAAACTGTGTGAGATCGCTATTATCGCGAGCACTGTTTCCGAAAACTGAGAAACTTAAAATCAGTGATATCAATCCAATCAATCTCATAGCGCACTCCTCACTCTTTTCTTTAAGCTTAGGCACACTCATACGAATTAGCGAAAATTTAGATCCAAATCACATAAATAATTGGCACAAAAAAAGCGAGCCACATGGACTCGCTCTTTATTTTATTGATTTATCAAGATTTAATCATATCGACCATAATCGCGACAGATTCATCAAGATATGCATCAGGTGCTTCATAATCTTTAGGTATGTCATCTAAAGATTTAAAGGCTTCTTCACCCGCCGCTTTTTGACGCTCATTGATACGAGCTAAACGTTCTGCGTCAGCTTTTTCACTTTCGGCTTTGCGTGTTTTCTCATTCAAAGAGAGTGTGTTGTCGTCTTTTTCAGCCTTGTATCGTTCGATATCTTCTGCAATGAAGCGGAATTCTAAATCTTTCGCGATACGAACTTGGTGTTGCGCAGTCAGCTTACCAATCAAAGCATCGTTACGCTGTAACACTTTATATTTGGCTTTGTCGATACTATCCCAAGGCAGTGCGTTATCTTCAACGCTCTCACCTGTTTCGCTAGGGTCGATGGCTGTTGGGAACGCAATGTCAGGTGCTACGCCTTTGTTCTGAGTACTACCACCATCAATACGGTAGAACTTCTGAATCGTGTATTGCACATAACCTAGCTCTTTGTCGAACAAGTCATAAATATGATTAAGTGAACGGTGTTGTTGAACCGTGCCCTTACCAAATGAATTTTCGCCAAGAACGATTGCTCGACCGTAATCTTGCATTGCAGCTGCGAATATCTCGGAAGCCGAAGCACTGTAGCGGTTAACCAATACGGTTAGTGGGCCATCATAGCTAATGTTGCCATCTGTATCAGAGTTCACATTAACACGACCGTAACTATCACGAACCTGAACAACAGGACCGCTAGTAATGAACAAACCAGACAATGCTGTCGCCTCGGTTAGTGCACCGCCGCCGTTGTTGCGCAAATCGACGATGACGCCATCAACGCCTTTACCTTTCAGCTCGGTAATCAGTTTATCCGTATCTTGAGCAAGACCAACGTAAAAACTTGGTACTTCTAGAACACCAATCTTCTTACCGTCTTTTTCAATAATTTCAGATTTAACTGCGCGATCTTCTAAACGGATTTTGTCACGGACAATGGTGATCACTTCGGCTTTAGTGTCTTTACCTTCTGGTAAAATTTGCAGGTTAACCTTGGTGCCTTTTGGCCCTTTAATTAACTGAACTACATCATCAAGACGCCAACCGATAACATCAACAATATCTTCGCCATCTTGACCAACGCCGATAATGCGGTCACCTTCCGCTAACTGCTTGCTGCTTGACGCAGGACCACCAGCAACGAGAGAGCGAATAACTGTGTAATCATCCGTCATCTGCAATACAGCACCAATCCCTTCTAACGAAAGATTCATTTCGGTTTGGAATTGGTCAGCACTTCGAGGAGATAGGTAGCTTGTATGAGGATCGACTTCACGAGCGAAGGCATTCATGTACAACTGGAATGCATCTTCATTGTGCGTTTGGCTAAGACGTTTTAGTGCGTTGTTGTAACGCTTGCCCAAAACCTCTTTAATCTCATCCCAATCTTTACCAGTAAGTTTGAGATTCAACGCATCGTACTTGACTCTTTTACGCCAAAGCTCATCAAGTTCTGCTTTGTTTTTCGGCCAAGCTTGTTCGCTTCTGTCCAGCTCAATTGTCTCGTCACTGTCGAAGGTCATTTCTTTATCAAGAAGTTCTAACGCATATTGAAAACGTTCGAAACGGCGCTTAATCGAGAGATTGTAGACATCGAAAGCAATCTGGTTATCGCCTGATTTAAGCTGATCATCCACACCTTTTGCCAATTTATTGAACGAGTCGATATCGGCTTGAGTGAAGATATTACGATTGAAATCGAGCATTTCGACATATCGGTCGAAAATAGCTTGTGAGAATTGATCGTTTAGAGAGAAGTGCTTGTAGTGAGAACGAGTGAAGCGAGATGTGACACGTTTGCTTGCTGTCTCATGCTGAGCTTCAGGAGCAAGGACGGGTAAGTCCTCAAGAGTGATGTTTGCTTCTAGAGCATGAGCTGAAGAAGCTGCTAGCCATAAGCTAGCAGCAATCAGCGACAATTTTGAACGGCATTTCATGCGTAGGAGTATCTCCTTTATGCGCGTAGGTGCTCCGCTTTCACAACCATTTGTAGGCCGTTAGTCAGTTGAACACGCACATCTTCCTTATTGATTTCAACGATAGTCGCAGCCATGTTTCCTTTGCCCATATTAACGTTTACTTGATTGCCTACTTTTACTTCGTCTGCATTCAAAGCGCGCGTCTCTACTGGCTTGCTGGCTTTTTGTACTTTGTTCTGTTGTGGGCGACGAGCTTGTGGCTTCTTCGCCGCAGGCTTAGCTTTCGCTTTACCTTCTTCACGTGCTTTTTGTGCTTGCTCTTTACGACGAGCTTGCACTTTAGCTTTGCTCTCAGCTAGTGCAGTTTTAGCGTGCTCTACGTGCTCTTCGTCAAGTTCACCCGCCGGGTTACCATCTAAATCTACACGAACTGCACCAGGCTTCACACCGTGAAGGTAACGCCATGATGAAGTGTATTGTCTTAACGCTGCACGAAGTTGAGTTTTGCTTACTTTTGGATCGTCAGTTAGACGCTCCGCAAGATCTTGAAAAATACCAATTTTAAGTGGCTTTGCTTCACCTTCTAAAGTAAAGCACTTAGGGAAACATTCAGCAATATATGCGATAACTTCTTTGCTGTTTTTTAACTTTTCAGTGTTTTCCATGAGGATTCCTGGTTATTGCGGGCTATCCGCGAGCATTAAGAATAAATATTTGAGGTATTATAGTGACCTGCAAGCGAAAAACCACACTCAATAATCAATTTATGCCTTGATAGCGTGTGAATTAAGCAGCTTTTCCACTTCATCCATCAAAAATGTCAGTCCTTGCTCGTCTGTTTCGCTAAATCGACCTACTTTTGGGCTATCGATATCGAGGACCCCTGCTATTTCACCATTAATTGAAAATGGAATCACAATCTCAGAATTACTTTCTGCATCACATGCAATGTGGCCTTCAAACTCATGGACATCGTATACACGTTGTACTTGATTCTCCGCGACAGCAGTGCCACATACGCCACGACCAACAGGAATACGAACACAAGCTGGCTTTCCTTGGAATGGACCGAGAACCAACTCATTCTCTTTCATCAAGTAGAATCCAACCCAATTAAGGCCTTCAAGCTCCATATTAAGGAGTGCACTGATGTTTGATAAGTTAGCAATCAAGTCTGATTCAGATTCGATTAATGCGGCAGCTTGTTTGGTTAAGCGGTGATAATGTTCTATTTTCATAAGGTTACTACGTCCTGATACGCCATATTGAAAACTAGAGACTTCTAACATGAATCTGCGTACAATCGCCGCAAACCATAAATAGTAAGCATTCTCATTATAATGATTAATAATCCCAACACTATTAGCCGTTCTTGGTTGATAACACAAGTAAAAAAGCACAAATCAAAGTTGATTTTTGCCAACATCATCGCGGTGGCGGCAACTTTGATCAGTGTTCCGATCCCTCTCCTCATGCCATTAATGGTTGACGAAGTTTTACTTAATCAGCCAGGAACCGGCCTAGAGCTGATGAACCGCATGTTGCCTGACACCTGGCAAACGCCCACTGGGTATATCGCATTAACGTTACTGTTGGTCATTATTATGCGCAGCGCAAGCCAAGCGCTTAGCATTGTTCAAAGTCGTCAATTTACCCTTGTTTCGAAAACAATCACCTACCATATGCGTAGCAAAATGATCGACAAACTTGGGCGCATTAGCATTCGACAGTATGAAACGCGCGGTAGCGGTGGTATCAACGCACATCTGGTTACCGATATAGAGACCATCGACCAATTCATTGGCTCCACGTTAAGCAAGTTTTTAATCAGTCTGCTTACTGTTATCGGCACGGCTGGTGTACTTTTGTGGCTAGACTGGCGCTTGGGGCTTTTTATTCTGTTAGTGAACCCAGTTGTCATTCACTTCTCTCGTAAACTTGGCAGCAAGGTTAAACACCTCAAAAAGCGCGAGAACCAATCTTTCGAACGCTTCCAAAATCGTTTAGTTGAGACATTAGACGGCATTTATCAGTTGCGAGCTGCCAATCGAGAGCGCGAGTTTCTTAACGAGCTAAAAGGCCAAGCAAACGAGATAAGACGTGATGCGGACAAATACGCTTGGCAATCTGAAGCCGCGGGTCGTGTCTCTTTCCTGCTCTTTTTATTAGGCTTCGAGTTATTCCGTGCTGTGGCGATGTTAATGGTTCTGTTTAGCGACTTAACCATAGGACAAATCTTCGCGGTGTTCGGTTATTTATGGTTCATGCTGACACCAGTTCAAGAGCTGCTGAGCATCCAATTCTCTTGGTATAGCGCTAAAGCCGCACTAAAACGCATCAATGCCCTACTTGATCTAGAGGAAGAACATCGTCCAGTCAGTAAGGTCAATCCATTTGCCGAGGATAGAGAAGTCGACATTGAGATTAGCGACATCATCTTCTCTTATAACGAAGAGAGTTCGGTACTCAATAATTTAAACCTAACAATCCCTGCAGGTAAAAAAGTGGCGCTTGTTGGGGCTAGCGGTGGTGGCAAATCAACATTGATACAGCTACTTATTGGTGTCTATCAACAAGACTCGGGTTCTATTCGCTTTAATGGTCATACCACAGATGACATCAGTTTTGACATAATTCGTGACCAAATTGCCGTTGTATTACAACAGCCTATACTTTTTAATGACACTTTAAGGCATAATCTGACCCTTGGTTCCGATTATGATGATTTACAGCTTTGGCGAGCGCTAGAGATCGCTCAGATGCAAGATGTCATTAACCAACTGGGTGATGGGTTAGATACCCAAATTGGACGCAGCGGTATTCGGCTTTCAGGGGGACAGCGTCAACGTCTCGCCATTGCGCGAATGGTGTTAAGCAACCCTAAATTTGTCATACTGGATGAAGCAACTTCCGCTCTTGATACGGCGACTGAAGCTGCATTACACAAAGCACTTACAGAGTTTTTAAAAGGCCGTACAACCTTGATCGTGGCGCATAGATTATCTGCCGTAAAACAGGCGGATTTGATTTATGTTCTCGAAGATGGACAAGTCACGCAAGCGGGTACGCATGGAGAGTTGGTTGAACAACAAGGCTTATACCAAACCTTATATGGAAACGTGCAATCACACGTTTAACCATGACAATCATTTCTATTTAGGAGGGAGGCGATGAGCTCCCCTTCTCCGCTTCATGCCCATGACTCTGAGCTTACAGCTATTCGACTGTGTCATGGGTGCGAACTTCCTGTTGACCTAATAGACGTTGAACAAGGTAAAAGCGCCCACTGCCCTAGATGTAACACCCAGCTTTATAGAGGTGGAAAGCCGTCGCTTTCAGGTAACTTGGCTATCGCGCTTACTTGCTTACTGCTTTTTATTCCATCTCACTTTTTCGAATTTATAAGCATAAGACTGTTCGGAATGATGATCCCCGCGACCTTACCATCGGGGATATTTACACTATTTGAAGAAGGCTTTGTTTTACTCGCGCTGTTGATCTTCTTTTGTAGTTCCATTGCTCCTTTCCTCGTCTGTAGCGCGGTTGTCACAACTCACGTTGCACTCAAGTATCGTTGGTTCAAACTACTCAAACTTTCATTGTCTATTGTCCAACATTTAAAAGCTTGGGTTATGATCGATGTCTTTCTTGTTAGTATCGCCATCTCGTGTTTTAAGCTGCAAGACTACTCAGATATTTTTGTCGGCCCCGGTTTAATCGGGCTTATCTTGCTTCAAGTCGCAACCATTTTACTCGTCACTCGTTTCAGTGTGCGCCGATACTGGGAAGCATACCAGCCGGAAGACACCCTTAAGCTGGCAAAGAAAACGTTACATTGTCACCACTGCCATTTATCACAACCGGAAGGTGAACACTGTCTGCGTTGCCATAGCCCTATTCATCACCGTAAACCTCGCTCTATACAGAAGACATGGGCTTACCTGATCGCCGCTAGTATCGCGATATTCCCAGCAAACCTGATACCGATCTCCATTTTACTTACCAATGGTAAACGCTTAGAAGATACCATCTTTTCTGGCGTTGCTTCATTGGTCAACAGTGACATGATTGGCATCGCCATCATTATTTTTGTCGCGAGTATCGTGGTTCCAGTTGCTAAAATTCTTGGCTTGTCATATTTACTGCTGGCAATCCAATTTAAACGTAAAATTTTCCATCGACAAAGAATGACGATCTATTTCGCAATTAAATGGATTGGTCGTTGGTCAATGATGGACTTGTTTGTTATTTCCATAATGATGACTTTGGTCGACAGAGGCCAGATCCTAGATTTCACACCGGGCTATGGCGCGGTAGCATTTGGTATCGTTGTGGTACTAACGATGTTGGCAGCAGAGAGTATGGATCCTAGATTAATTTGGGATAACTACCCTGACGAACTTGAAAAGAAAGAGTCTATTAATGAGTAATTTATCTCCCACTCAGAACTCGTATTCACCTAATGTAAAGCGTAACAAAGGCATATCGCCTCTTTGGTTGCTGCCTTTACTCACTATGGTGCTTGCAGGTTGGCTGGTTTTCAAAGCCGTTCAAGATGCAGGACAGCGTGTGCAAATCTACTTTTCAGATGCACAGGGGCTGATTGCAGGACGCACGACGATCCGCTATCAAGGCTTAGAAGTGGGCATGGTTAAAGACATTAACCTTGCTGACGATTTACAAAGTATTTATGTCGATGCCGATATCTACCCTGAAGCAACCAAGTTACTGAGCAAAGAGACTCGCTTCTGGATGGTGAAACCAACAGCAAGCTTATCAGGTGTATCCGGGTTAGATGCATTAGTCTCGGGTAATTATATTGCCATCTCACCCGCCAACAACCCTTCAGAGCCGGAAACCAAATTTACCGCGTTAGAACGTGCGCCTTCAGACTTGCTTGCTCAAGAAGGATTAAACATATCTCTTAAATCGAGAGATCTTGGTGGCATTTCAGTGGGCTCACAAATCGTTTATCGAAAGATCCCTATCGGTGAGGTGTACAGTTACCAGCTCGATTCAGACTCCAAGAGTGTGGTTATCCAAGCCTCAATTCAAGATGAATATCGTCACATTATTACTGATGACAGCCGCTTCTGGAACGTCAGTGGTATTGGCGCGAATATTGGATTTGAAGGTGTCGATGTCCGACTAGAGAGCCTTAGTGCTCTTATTGGTGGTTCTATTGCCGTAGACTCTCCAGATGGTGGAGAGCCTGTTGCTGATAACACCCAGTTTAGACTGTACAAAGATATTAAAACCGCGGGTCGCGGCATCGCGATTAAGATTGCCCTACCCGACGATAATCAGATCAGCGCTTCTGGTGCGCCCATCATGTACCGAGGTATTGAAGTCGGACAAGTGACCGATTTACAGCTAAGTGAAGGGCGAGAAGAGATCATTGCCTCTGCAGCTATTCAGCCAGCGTTCAGTGACATGCTCACCAGCGGCAGCCGATTCATTCTTGAAGAAGCCAAAGTATCGCTTTCTGGTGTAGAAAACCTAGCGAATATCGTTAAAGGTAATTTTTTAACTATTGTTCCAGGTAACGGTGAACGTTCACGCAACTTTAGTGCGATTCGAAAACACGAATTCAACCGTCAAAACGCGCGTTCAGTCTCTCTTCAACTCGTCGCTGATAACTCTTTTGGCCTTGACCAAGGCGCTAATATTCTTTACCGAGGAATTAGCATTGGCTCGGTAACAAAAGTTAGCCTAGTAGAAGACAAAGTTCACTTCGACGCCCTAGTAGAAAGTGAATACGCAGATTTAATCAAGTCGCAAAACCGATTCTTCGTCACGGGTAGCGCAAGTGCAGAGCTGACAGAATCTGGCCTTAATATTACGGTGCCACCGGCGAAACAGTTGTTAACTGGCTCGATTAGCTTTGTTAGTGAAGGTTCAGATAATGCACTTGAGCAATATCAGTTGTACCAAAGTAAGTCTCTTGCTGAACTGGCAAAGTACAATATGTCCGGCTCTACTCGTATGACTCTATTTGCCAATGAGCTACCTCCTATTAGTAAAGGCAGCCCTCTACTCTATCGTAATCTTCAGGTGGGTAATGTCTCTGACTTTTACCTTGTCGATGGCGGCGTGATTATCACTGCCAGCATAGAGAACCAATACAAACATTTAGTAACTGACCAAACCGTATTTTGGAACCGTTCAGGTGTCGAAATCGATGCCAGTTTAGCAGGTCTGAGTGTTAAGGCAGCACCACTGAAGTCACTGATTCAAGGTGGCATAGCGTTTGATTCCTTACCGGGAGTAGATAACAAGCAAAATGACAAATGGCTGCTTTACGAAGATTTCAAGACAGCGCGCAAATTTGGCCAAGTCATCACATTGAAACTCGATGGCGAGAACACCTTAGCGAAGGGGACCGCGATTAACTACAACGGCGTCAAGGTAGGTGAAGTCACTCTGGTGGTACCAAACTTCAAACGTAAAGGTGTCGAGATTAAAGCGCGTATCTTGCCAGAATACACCGATACCATTGCGGTTGAAGGCTCATACTTCTGGCTACCAAAAGCAGAAGTGGGTCTGCGTGGCGTTAAGAATATCCAGAACCTACTCTCTCAATCGATTAGCGTTTCACCTGGCCAAGGTAGCACTAAGAACCAATTTACCCTCTACGCCAACAAGCAAGCCGCTAAAGGTATAGAATTTACACTTCAGAGTGAATCTCGAGGTTCGGTGGCCATTGGTACCCCTATTCTTTACCGTGAAATTGAAGTGGGAGAAGTGACTGATGTAAGACTTGGTGAGTTTGCCGATCGAGTTGTCTCTACCATTGTCATTCAACCTGAATACGCTTACCTAGTACGTCAAAATAGCGTGTTCTGGAATACCTCTGGTGTCGACGTATCCATTGGTTTGTCAGGGGCAAACATCAAAGCGGGCACATTTGATAGTTTAGTTCGTGGTGGAATAACCTTCTCAACACCGGAACAAAAGCAATTAGAGCCCATCGCGCAAAATGGCCAAACCTTCTTCCTTTATGCACAAGCGGAAGAAAACTGGAAAGCTTGGCGTACCGCGATTCCAAAGCCATAACGTAAGTAAACCAATAAAAACGCAGCTTCCACGCTGCGTTTTTTGTATCAATTGGCTATAATCAGCGGCCTTTCACACAGTCGAGACAGAACCTTGCACCAAAACGTATACCTACCTGAAGAGTTTCTCAAAGAGATCGAAGCTATCCTTCCTGATGAATTGAACATGGAAGATTTTATCTCAGCCTGTCAACGCCCGTTACGTAAAAGTATTCGAGTAAACACGTTAAAGATTTCTGTCGACGAATTTATCGAACGTGCTAAGCAAAAAGGTTGGGAACTTGAAGCGGTTCCTTGGTGTGAAGAAGGTTTCTGGATTGAAGCTGACGAGACTATTGTTCCGTTAGGCAATACAGCAGAACACATGTCTGGCCTTTTCTATATTCAAGAAGCAAGTTCAATGATGCCGGTATCAGCCCTATTCATTGATCAACAAGAGTCCTTCAATAGCGTATTAGATATGGCTGCAGCTCCGGGTTCTAAAACCACACAGATAGCAGCGAAAATGGGTAATGATGGCGTACTCATCGCTAATGAGTTTGCTGCTAGCCGTGTTAAGGTTCTGCATGCAAATATAGAGCGCTGTGGTGTACGCAATACCGCGATGAGCAACTTTGACGGGCGTGTGTTTGGCGGTTGGTTGCCAGAGCAGTTCGACGCAGTGCTGATTGATGCCCCTTGTTCAGGTGAAGGGACAGTGCGAAAAGATGCCGACGCGATGAAAAACTGGACCAAAGCCTCTGTCATCGAAATTTCTGATACGCAAAAAGATCTCATTGAAAGTGCCTTCCACGCCCTAAAGCCAGGCGGCGTAATGGTGTATTCGACCTGTACATTGAGTATTGAAGAGAATCAACAGGTTTGTCATCACCTTAAAAAGACCTTTGGTGACGACGTTGAGTTCGAGAATCTTTCCCACCTATTTGAAGGTGCTGATAAAGCGATTACCGAAGAAGGTTTTCTCCATATTTTCCCGCAAGTCTATGACTGTGAAGGTTTCTTCGTTGCCCGTCTTCGTAAATTGGGCTCGGTTGAAGCACCTAAGGTGAAAAAGCGTCTTGGAAAATTCCCATTTGAGAAAGCTAGCTCTAAAGTGCAAGCCGAGATCACTCAGCAGCTCAAACAAACTCTCGACATTGCACTTCCTGACGAAACTTCCATCTGGCTACGTGACAATGACGTGTGGCTTTTCCCCAATGCACTAGAGCCTATGATTGGAGAGCTGCGTTTTTCCCGAATGGGCATCAAGATCGCAGAAGCTCATAAAAAAGGTTATCGTTGGCAACACCAAGTAGCGACTGCCTTAGCGACAGGCAACGAGTGCAACACTGTAGCACTTTGTGTTGATGATGCTCGTGAATGGTTCATGGGTAGAGACGTTCGCCCAGAAGGATTAACTGGAAAAGGCGAAATTATCGTTAAACTAGGTAACGATGTGATTGGGCTAGGAAAATGGGTTGGGAACCGCATTAAGAATGGCTTGCCACGCGAACTAGTCCGAGACAAAAACTTGTTTTAAGCGGTAAAACAATAGTATGAAATACTAACGAACCTGCGCAAAATCCAAATTATGCACTACACTTTAAAGTATTGATAAGTTCGGATTATCAAACAGTTAGCGCAGGCTCTTGAAGAGCCCTTCCCCTAGGCCCATAGCAGGATCAGCTGTGGGCCCTTTTTTAGGCTCTCGTTTCAGTGTCGCAATTATGCTAGACGGATACCTTCTTTATCGATAACAATCTTTCCTTGCTTGTATAGGCCACCGATCGTCTTCTTAAACGTACCTTTACTTGTTCTAAACGCAGCAAAAATCGCTTCAGGTGAAGACTTGTCATTCAGTGGCAGAAAACCACCTTTCTTCTCAAGCAAATCGATCACCTTTTGGCTCAGATCGTCCATCTTGCCAACACCTACTTTTTGTAGAGAGAGGTCAATCTTGCCATCTTCACGAATATTCTTGATGTAACCTTTCAGCTTTTTGCCGATAAAGAGCTTACCGAACACGTCAGATTTAAAGATCATGCCCCAGTGCTCACCTTCAACAATCGCTTTGAAGCCCAGATCACTACGCTCTGCAATTATCAAGTCGACTTGCTGATTGCGTGTATAGTTAGCTGGGGTTTTATCAAGAAGCTTATTGAACTTTGTTGTGCCAACGATACGGCCTGACGCCTTGTCTGTATACACATAAACAAGAACATTTTGACCTTCAGAAAAGCGTGTACGCTGCTCGCTAAAAGGGATCAGAAGATCTTTACCTTTAATACCCCAATCCGCAAATGCGCCAGTCGCATTCACACCTTCAATCGTCATCAAACCCCACTCGCCAACTTGAGCCACTGGAGTTTCAGTTGTTGCGACTAACTGACTGTCAGAATCGAAGTATAAAAACGCATCAATAAAGCTACCAACTTCTGCACCCTCTGGTACAAATCGATTCGGTAATAATGTCGTGCCGTAGTCTCCAGCATCCAGAAATAGGCCAAAATCTGCTTTTTTTACAACTTCTAAGTGGTTAATCTGACCAACTTTAATCATTTCAACTGTCTCTTGTTAAATTTGCGGTGATTATAGCGAATCTCTGTTATGCTTGCGCCAGATATTTCGCAGTTTTTTCAGGAGCATTATTTGTTAACCGTTGATAAGCAGGACGGCATAACTCTCAAGATATCGCATGCCATGGCAGCGACCAAGAAGTCAGACGTTGACCTCTATTTCTTCATCCCCGGAGAACTCGGCTTATCCCCAGATATCCTTAAAGAGAGTGAGTTCTACTACGAGTCTATTACTCAAAAACGCGCTTACTACAGTGACAAAACGCTCCTACCTCTGGTACACAGTCGACTAGCAAAACGTGGCCGACTCTCTTCAACACAGTACCGTGTCAGTTTGAGTTTATTCGCTTATCAATATGTCATCGCCTTAGATAAAGCGGTCAATGAGCTAAACAAACACAACAAAGAAATCGTCACAACGGACGAAGTTGATGAAGTTATCAAGCTCTCCCTCGATATTCTGAAAAAACTGCGCAGAAGTATTCCTTATGAAGAGAGCTTAAAGCGCTACTACGCCAACATCGACAATTATCTCTCTTGGTATACAGGTCAGCGCCTAATGTCTTTGGTCGCGCACATGCCTCGTGACAGCGAATACAAAAGCTTAAAAGAGAGTTTGCTAGCGATTGTTGAAAAAGAAGCTGCACACAGAAAACTCAATAACTACAACTCCAAAAGCGTACGTGACGACGTAACGCGCCTCAGCAATAAGATGCGCTTACTACGTCGATTGATTGAACACCCTGTCGTCTTGCAAGAGAAAACTCAGTCGTTGGGCAAGAACATGAAACGCGTGGTTAAAGGCAGCGCCACTGGCTTTGTGATGGTGTTTGTAACGATTACCGCTATTCTAGCCCGTGACTACTGGGGAGAGATTACCGCTTCTTTCATAGTCTTGATGTCTTTTGTATACGCACTACGTGAGATTTTTAAAGATGACTTGCGTGATGTCATGTGGCGCTGGATTCGTAAGGGTCGCCCTAAATGGCGTAAGCTATATCTCGATCCTACTACCAAGAAAGCTGTAGGACAAAAGCTTGAATGGCTCGACTACAAAGTCTTGGATAAGCTACCAGATAGGATCCAATCAATACGAAAAAAACGTGTCGTACAACGCGAGGAACAGATTCTCCACTACTGCTCAAAAACTGAGATGTCGACATCAAAATTCATGAGTGGTTACGAAGAGACCAAAGAGTCAATCATGGTCAGCATGAGAGCATTAACACGCCTTATGGATAAAGGTTCTAACAAGGTCTATACCCATAATAACGGCCAAGTGAGTCGTGAGTCAGTCGAGAAGCGACATCTTATTAACCTCATCGCTCGTGAAAACAATCACAACGGAGAGCCGATCTACTACCGTTGGAAGATTGTATTAAACCGAAGCAAGATTGTGGCCGTAGAGCAAATGGAAGTCGAGCACGTCAGTCACCCTTTCGCTTCAGTGAAAGAGTAAGTTTAAATTCCGCCATTGGTTCATCGCCATGCAAGGATGGGCAAATGGCGGTAATTTTAACGGCTTGATTGACTCTCTCCCCAGTCGCAAACGTCTTTTCCAACATATCATCGATCAACTTGCCATCTTCACAGATGAAATGAACATCCGCTTCTGGCCTTTTTAGAAATTGTCCTTCCACACCTTTAAATGCTAAAGAAACTTCCTTACCGCTCTCTTGTGCTTTACTCATCGCCATAAAACCACCGGCTACGTCAGCACCAACCGCTAACACGCCAAAATACATGCTATTTAGATGATTCTTGGTTCTTCGCTTTAGAGGGATCTTTACGATTACTTTTTCAGCATCTAACTGAAGAATTTTTGGGCGAGCCAACCATATGAACGGTACTTTAAAAAAACCGAATAAGTTGAGGTATAAGTTTGCCTTGGAAGTTGAAGTGAGCACTATACTAGTCCGACCAGTTTTAATTATTTACAGTTCATCCCTTAACACCTTTCATGTCAACATTTTATTAACAATTGTATTCTAAATAGTTGAGCAAACGCTAATTCCGCTAACTTGGTTTATCGATTGCGCCTTAAATGTTGCGACAAATGTAATATCCGCTTACATAGAATGAACGAATAAAGAACCTATAACAGGGAATTCATTACCTTTACACTAGGATTAATGCAAGATTCTCGTTAAGTGGTTTATTCCTCGCTAAGTTTCCGTTATCTTTACCGCTTCGAAATAAAAATACAGGCTGTGGTATGCCACTCAAAACCGATGAATTAAGAACCCAACCACTGGGTCCAATGCCAACTCCGGCAGAACTAGGAAGCGCCCACCCAATCACGGACGAAGTCGCAAAACGCATTGCACAGTCACGTCGTCAAATTGAAAATATTCTTTCAGGGGAAGACCAACGCCTATTGGTGATCGTCGGCCCTTGTTCAGTCCATGATACTGAAGCCGCTATTGATTACGCAGAGCGTTTAGCCGCTATTCAAGAACAGTACAAAGATGAACTGTTCATCGTCATGCGTACCTACTTTGAGAAGCCACGTACAGTCGTTGGTTGGAAAGGTCTAATTACCGACCCGAACCTTGATGGTTCATACGCACTCGAAACGGGCTTAAACAAAGCACGTAAATTGTTACTTGATATCAATAAACTAGGCCTTGCGACGGCAACAGAGTTCCTAGATATGATCACGGGGCAATATATTGCTGACCTCATCACTTGGGGTGCAATTGGTGCTCGTACGACTGAATCACAAATTCACCGTGAGATGGCATCAGCCCTGTCTTGCCCTGTTGGTTTCAAGAATGGTACAAACGGCAACATCAAGATTGCTATTGACGCTATTCGAGCTTCGCAAGCCTCTCATTACTTCTACTCACCAGATAAAAATGGGCGTATGACAGTTTATCGCACAAGTGGTAACCCATATGGCCACGTTATCTTGCGTGGTGGAGAAAAAGGTCCAAACTTTGATGCCGCTTCAGTCGAAGCTGCATGTAAACAGCTTGCGGAGTTTGGATTACCAGAACGTCTAGTTGTCGATTTTAGCCACGCAAACTGCCAAAAGCAGCACAGAAAGCAACTCGACGTTGCTAAAGATATCTGTGAGCAAATTAAATCTGGCAAGAACCAAGTTGCTGGCATCATGGCGGAAAGCTTTATTCTTGAAGGTAACCAGCCGATGGACGATCTAGATAACCTAACATATGGCCAATCTATCACTGACCCATGTTTAGGCTGGGATGATACCCAAACCATGTTGAAACTACTTGCTGACGCAGTCAAAGCTCGTCCATAACTATAAGGATTCTGATCATGCCATCATTTGATATTGTTTCTGAAGTCGATTCAGTTGAACTAAGAAATGCGGTTGATAACGCTTCTCGTGAACTATCGACTCGCTTTGACTTCCGTGGTGTAGAAGCATCATTCGAAATGCAAAAAGATGAATCTGTACGTTTAAATGCTGAAGGGGACTTCCAACTAAAGCAGATGCGTGACATTCTGCGTGGAAACCTTGCGAAGCGCGGCGTTGATGCGGGTTCAATGGAAGCGAAAGGCGAAGAGGCGACTGGTAAAAACTGGCACCAAATCGTTATCTTTAAGCAAGGTATCGAAACGCCTATGGCGAAAAAAATCGTCAAACTTATTAAAGATAAGAAGATGAAAGTCCAAGCTTCTATTCAAGGTGAGAAAGTACGTGTAACAGGTAAAAAGCGTGATGACCTACAAGCGGTTATCGCTGTCATCCGTGAAGCTGAACTTGGCCAACCATTCCAGTATGAAAACTTCCGCGATTAACCATTGTTAATTTGATCTAAAAGGCCGATTGCTTTCATAAGTAATCGGCCTTTTTAATACCTCAAGATAACCTCATTGGCTACTTAGCCGTACCCAGCGAGATAATCGCATCCTCGCCTTGTAAGAAGGTGACGCTATTGGACTTAGGCGCAAGCAAGACCACAACTCTAAAATCGTTAGATTTGGCCGACTCTAAATGACTCGACAATTCAGCATCGTTGTCAAATTTTACTCTTTCCGCGTCTCGGCGAATTAAATCGACAAACGCGAATGGGCAATCAGCATCATAAAGCACCAGTTCAGATTGTTGCATCAACCTTAACGCTTTGAGTGTTAGCAGTTCAACATCACTGCCGTACTCTATCCAAGTCACCGATCCCTTTTGATCAAAACCTGTTTCAAAAGCATCTTGATAAGCTTGTTCAAGCTGAACGTTAGATTGCGCTTTCTCTACGTCGGAGCGTGCAAAAAACGCTTCCCAAAACTTACGACGTTCATCTACTGTCGCTAGCTTCTGTTTAAT
Organism: Vibrio sp. RE86; assembly: GCF_013114545.1. Classification (GTDB taxonomy): domain Bacteria; phylum Pseudomonadota; class Gammaproteobacteria; order Enterobacterales; family Vibrionaceae; genus Vibrio. The sequence continues at coordinate 227,420 of NZ_VTXI01000006.1, forward strand.
ATCTTTGCGCTTGGATGTCGCAAAATCGGCTTGCAATGACAAGTTCTGAGGTAATACGGATTCTAGTTTTTCTCGCATATTACGAATCAAAACAGGTGATCCGCCTCCACTCGACAACGCGATCTGGATTCGACCACGATTAATCATCGATGGTGTAATAAAGTCACAATAAGGCAGGTCGTCAACCACATTAACCAATATCCCTTTTTTCTTGGCATCATGGTGAACTTGATGGTTAAGATCCGGGTTGTCCGTTGTCGCCCAAACTTGAACGTAATGATTCTCTAGTAAAGTTTCAGAGTAGAAGCCTTGCACCCAATGGCATTCTTGCGCTTCAATCAAATTCGCAAGGTAATCTTCTACGTGAGGAGAGACAATTGTTACATTCGCCCCCGCTCTGATAAGGCTATCCACCTTGCGGCTTGCCACTTCTCCCCCACCAACAACAAGTACGGCCTTATGGTTGAGATCCATGAATAGAGGAAAATACTGCATTTCATTCCCTGAGTAATTAAAAACGTCTTTGCACTCGATACTACCAAAAATAGGGCAAAAGAATCATGTGATTTTGATCCCATGCATGATTAACAACCAAATTTACAACTATCTTTAGAGTTATATACCATGCGAAGTGAATCATATAAATTTCAAATCTATCATTGTAAGCAAATTAATTACACCATCCCGTTGCACCAGTTTTGTGAAGTCTTGCACTATTTACATTCCCATAACATTTCGCCATTCTAATGTCTGTCAGGGTTTGTGAGTTCAATCAAAAATCTTTTTAAATTATACATTTGAGAATTCATCAATCCTTTCCTACGCTTATAACTGGTTGATTTAGCAAGACTCGAAGACGAGCGACAGCAACCTAATAATTAATGAAACACAACATTTTAATCGTTATATCAGGATGTACCTGAACTAACATGGATCATACAGGAAGGATACAAATGGCACATAAACTAACACTTCTTGCTTCAGTTGTAGCTGCATCTACTGCACTGATGTCGACAAGCGCTGCAGCAGCAGACAGCACGCTTGATAAAGTAACTAAACAAGGTTTTTTAACTTGTGGTGTAAGTACTGGCTTGCCAGGTTTCTCTAACCCAAACTCTAAAGGCGAATGGGAAGGTATCGACGTAGAATACTGTCAAGCTGTCGCTGCCGCAGTTCTAGGTGATAAAACGAAAGTAAAATATGTTCCCCTAACAGCTAAAGAGCGTTTCACTGCACTACAATCAGGCGAAATCGACATTCTTTCACGTAATACGACATGGACACTTCACCGTGATTCAGCTCTTGGTCTGAACTTCGTTGGTGTTAACTACTATGATGGTCAGGGTTTCATGGTTAAGAAAGACCTTGGTTTAACTAGTGCTAAAGAGCTTGATGGTGCATCTGTATGTGTTCAGTCTGGTACTACAACAGAGCTAAACCTAGCAGATTACTTCCGTAACAATGGTATGTCGTACAAGCCAGTAGTATTCGATACAGCGGCTCAAACATCCAAAGGTTTCGATGCAGGTCGTTGTGACGTGCTTACTACTGACCAATCGGGTCTCTATGCGCTTCGTTTGAATCTTCAGGACCCTTCTTCAGCGCAAGTACTGCCTGAAATCATTTCTAAAGAGCCTCTAGGCCCTGTTGTTCGCCAAGGTGACGACCAATGGTTCAACATCGCTAAGTGGGCACTTTCAGCAATGGTGAACGCAGAAGAATACGGCATCTCATCTAAGAATGCTGATGAAATGCTTAAGTCTAAAGATCCAAATATCAAACGTATCCTTGGTGTTGATGGACCTAGAGGTAAAGGCTTAGGTATTCGTGACGATTGGGGCTACCAAGTTATCAAACAAGTTGGTAACTACGGCGAAAGTTTTGAGCGTACTGTAGGTGAAGGCTCTCCTCTACAGATCTCTCGTGGCGTAAACGCACTGTGGAACGCAGGCGGCTTTATGTACGCGCCACCAATCCGTTAATATTATAAATAACTATTCAAAATGGGCGGTTTTGGCCGCCCTTTTTTATATAAAATGGATTTTGAGGTTATAGTTGTATGAAACCTACCAATACGGCGACAAACTCGGATAGCGGACCGAGCTCAAACGCTAACCTTATTTACAATCCCACCTTTCGAGCTGTTGTATTCCAAATCGTTGCGATTGCAGCACTTGTTTTCTTCTTTTACACCATTGTCAACAACGCACTTACCAACTTAGAAGCACGTGGTATAGCCACGGGTTTTGAATTTCTCGATCAAGAAGCAGGCTTTGGGATTGGCCTAACGCTAATTGAATACGATGAAACACACTCTTATGGCCGCACATTTATCATCGGCCTGCTAAATACAGCACTTGTATCATTCTTCGGTATTATTCTCGCAACCGTGATTGGTTTTGTCATGGGCATCGCACGTTTATCTTCTAACTGGTTAGTCAGTCGATTTGCGGCGATTTACATCGAGATTTTCCGTAATGTACCTTTGCTTTTACAGATCTTTTTCTGGTATTTCGCCGTTCTGCAAGCTCTACCATCTGCAAGAGAAAGTTTGAGCTTAGGTGAAGCCATATTCTTGAATGTCAGAGGCTTGTACTTCCCGGCTCCTGTGTTTGAAGAAGGCTCATCTATAGTCGTAGCTTCGTTCATTGCTGGTGTTATTGCGACTATCGTTATCGGCATTTGGTCAAAGAACAAGCAGAAGCTAACAGGTCAGCAAACCCCGATGGGCCGCATTACTCTCGGACTATGCGTTGTTTTACCTGTTATTGTTTACTTTTTGATGGGTTCACCTATTTCAGCTGAACTTCCTGAGTTAAAAGGTTTTAACTTCCGCGGGGGTATTAGCATCATCCCTGAGTTGGCCGCTTTATTACTCGCATTAAGTATCTATACCGCTTCGTTTATCGCTGAGATCGTTCGATCAGGTATCAACGCAGTGAACCATGGTCAGACTGAAGCAGCTATGTCTTTAGGCCTGCCACGTTCGCGTACGCTAAAGCTGGTCGTAATTCCTCAAGCATTGAGAATCATTATCCCTCCACTGACTAGCCAATACTTAAACTTGACCAAGAACTCATCGCTTGCAATGGCGATTGGTTATCCTGATTTGGTTTCTGTGTTTGCTGGTACCACACTCAACCAAACTGGCCAGGCGATTGAAATTATTGCGATGACAATGGGCGTGTACCTAACACTAAGCTTGTTGACGTCAGCATTGATGAACATCTACAACCGTAAAGTAGCATTGGTGGAGAGATAGAATGAGCATACATCAATTTCAGCCAGACCTTCCGCCTCCTGCCAATACCGTGGGTGTCGTTGGTTGGCTACGCAAAAACCTATTCAACGGTCCTATCAACTCTATTGTAACAATCATGCTGGGTTACTTAGCATTCATGTTGCTTTGGAACGTGTTTGATTGGGCATTTCTAAAAGCGGATTGGGTTGGCACAACTCGTGATGCATGTAGTCGAGAAGGCGCATGTTGGGTGTTTATTAGCGTGCGCTGGGAACAGTTCATGTATGGTTTTTACCCTCAAGAAGAGCTGTGGCGCCCTCGCCTATTCTACATCACACTCGCAATTTTTACCGTGCTACTGGCCTATGAAAAAACGCCGAAAAGATTGTGGATTTGGCTCTTCTTCGTAAATATCTACCCTTTCATTATTGGTGCGTTGCTATATGGAGGTGTCTTTGGACTAGAGGTTGTAGAAACCCACAAGTGGGGTGGCTTACTCGTTACTCTGATCATAGCACTCGTTGGTATTGTGGTATCTCTTCCTATTGGTGTAGCACTGGCTCTTGGCCGTCGCTCAGAAATGCCAATTATTCGAAGCATTTGTACCGTTTATATCGAAGTTTGGCGCGGTGTACCGCTTATCACAGTTCTGTTCATGGCCTCGGTTATGCTTCCACTGTTTTTGTCGCAAGGCTCAGAAACCGACAAACTTATTCGTGCTTTGATTGGTGTCGTGATGTTTAGTGCGGCATACATGGCAGAGGTGGTACGTGGTGGCCTACAAGCTATTCCAAAGGGTCAATATGAAGCAGCGGACGCGTTAGGGCTTAGCTACTGGAAAAAGATGGGATTGATTATCTTGCCGCAGGCATTAAAAATCACTATCCCTTCTATCGTAAATACCTTTATCGGCCTATTTAAAGATACCAGTCTTGTACTCATCATCGGTATGTTTGATGTGTTAGGCATAGGCCAAGCTGCAAACACTGACCCTGAGTGGTTAGGTTTTGCTACGGAAAGTTATGTATTTGTCGCGTTGGTGTTCTGGGTGTTCTGTTTCGGCATGTCGAGATACTCGATTTGGCTAGAAAACAAACTTCACACCGGTCACAAACGATAATTAAGACTCAAGGACGTATTATGACGCAACAACAAGATTACATGATCCAACTTCAGGATATGAACAAGTGGTACGGTGAGTTCCACGTTTTGAAAAACATCAATCTAAACGTGAAGAAGGGCGAGAAGATTGTTATTTGTGGCCCATCTGGTTCTGGTAAATCGACCATGATTCGATGTATCAACCGCCTTGAGGAACACCAGAAAGGTAGCATCATCGTTTCAGGTAATGAGCTAACGGAAGACTTGAAGAATATAGAAGCTGTGCGCCGTGAAGTGGGCATGTGTTTCCAACACTTCAACCTGTTTCCTCACCTAACGGTACTTGAGAACTGTACGTTAGCACCTATTTGGGTTAAGAAGATGCCCAAAGACGAAGCAGAAGCGATTGCGATGAAATACCTTGAGCGCGTTAAGATCCCAGATCAAGCAGACAAGTTCCCAGGTCAGCTTTCCGGTGGTCAACAACAACGTGTAGCCATCGCTCGTTCATTGTGCATGAGTCCTCAAGTCATGCTGTTTGATGAACCAACATCAGCGCTTGACCCTGAGATGGTTCGTGAGGTGCTTGACGTAATGGTAGAGCTTGCTGAAGAAGGTATGACGATGCTTTGTGTAACTCACGAGATGGGTTTCGCAAAAGAGGTAGCAGATAGAGTTATCTTTATGGATGCTGGTGAGATTATCGAGGAAAACAATCCTGTAGATTTCTTTGAAAACCCTCAGTCAGACCGAACGCAAAACTTCTTGGCTCAGATTCTACACCACTAAATGTGGGGCAACACAGCCGTTACAAGCAAAACAAAGGGTAGCTTCGGCTGCCCTTTTTAATGAACCCTCCTATTTGAAGGCTCCTCATTAAAAGTCGCACTACTCGTATTTCACGCCTTACTTGTACCTAACTACTACCTCAAAACAAGTTTTTGCGCTAGATACATTTCATTTTGAACTCCCTCTTAACTTTTACATGCAATACGAATCCTCTCAGCCTTAATCATTGTGTTAACTGCCCTTCCCGTTTAATCATGACGTAAGGGTATAGGAGGCCACATGAGAAACATTGAATCAGTTGCGCAAGTTAGGGACGTGATTGGAGAGCCCAATCCTCTAGCAGAAAAGAAAATTTATGACTTTATAAACGACCGAATGCAATCGTTTATAGAAACCTCACCTCTGCTCATGCTATCTACCGTCGATGAGCTTGGTTTTCCCACAATATCGCCCAAAGGAGACAAACCTGGTTTTGTACAAGTAAGAGATCGCAAAACGCTGCTATTACCCGAGTTAAAAGGGAACAAGCTAGCTTTCTCGCTGCAAAATATTGTGTCATCGAACAATAAAGTCGGCTTAATTTTTCTCAGACCTGGTACAGTGGAGTGCTTACGTATACACGGTACTTGTAAACTCATTGAAGGTGCTATTTGTGATGAGGTATCGGGTCATAGCCATCGTGCTCTTCTGGTATTGGAAGTCTCAATCACCAAAGCTTACTTCCATTGTGGGAAAGCATTTCTGCGAAGCAAAATCTGGGATAGTACGAGCTACCTCCCTCCCATAAAGATTTCATTTGGACGTGAAATTGCCGACAACACGTCCAATAACCGTCAGTTTGTTGAAGAAGTGGATGCAGGCGTACAAGAACGTTATATCTCTGATTTATAGGGAAAGTTGATTCAGTTTTTGATGAACTTAGCAGAAATACTTACCCGCGAGAGCGACTTAACTACCAACAAAAACGTACTATTTACAACGATGAATCACAGTTTCAAAGTCATTCAAAAGCGGCTATACAATCTCTTTTAATGCCATAGAAGGGTAACCGGAAATTAAAGTTTATTTATCAGCAACTTAATAAGAATCTGTGTCATACTTAAAGTAATATTGTGTTACATCTTTCAAAGTACATAAGTTTTTATTTCTATTATTATTTTGTTTACTAAAACGCTAATTGGGGCTTGATCTTTTGGTCGTTCAACCTCATAAATGTAGTTATAAACATAAAACCTCACGAGGAAGATTATGAACAGCCCTATGTTTACTCGTTCTACAAGTGCTCCGAATACACTTGAGATCAACAAAACACTCAAGAATACCTACTTCTTGCTATCAATGACGCTGGTTACTAGTGCTATTGCTGCAATGGCAACAATGGCAATTGGTATTTCGTCTATCATGGCGATCGTTATGCAAGTTGCTGCGATCGGTATTCTGTTCTTTGCATTACCACGTAGCATCAACTCTTCAATGGGTATTGTTTGGACATTCGTCTTCACAACACTTATGGGTGGCGCGTTAGGTCCAATGCTTAACTACTACGCATCTATCCCAAGCGGCCCATCTATCATTGCTCAAGCTCTTGGCTTAACAGGTATGGTGTTCCTTGGCCTATCTGCTTACACAATCAGCAGCAAGAAAGACTTCTCTTTCATGCGTAATTTCCTAATTGCCGGCCTTATCATTGTTATCGTTGCAGCTATTATCAACATCTTTGTTGGTTCAACGATTGGTCAACTAGCGATTAGTAGCATGTCTGCGCTAGTGTTCTCTGGGTTCATTCTTTACGATACTAGCCGTATCGTTCGTGGTGAAGAGACAAACTACGTAAGCGCAACAATCTCTATGTACCTAAACATTCTTAACCTATTTACTAGCCTGTTAAGCATCCTTGGTATTATGAACGACGATTAATCGTTCACATAACGTCAATCTAAAAGCCCGGCACGACTTGCCGGGCTTTTTCATACTTGCGATATTGTTAAATCACGGTATGCTGCGCTACCCTATTGAATATCATCACTATTAGGATCGGATAATGTTTGAGTACAACGGCAAACAAATCGAAACTGACGCACAAGGTTACCTACTCGACCATACGCAATGGGAAGAAGGTATGATTGCGCTTCTTGCTAAACATGAGGGTATTGAGCTTACCGAGGCTCACCTAGAGGTCGTTCATTTCGTAAGAGATTTTTACGAAGAGTTCAACACTTCTCCAGCGGTACGCATGCTTGTAAAAGCAATAGAAAAAGCACATGGCCCTGAAAAAGGCAACAGTAAATACTTGTTCAAGCTATTCAAACAAGGGCCCGCGAAGCAGGCAACAAAACTAGCTGGCTTACCAAAACCCGCTAAGTGCTTATAGCTTTTACGAAAGATTCTGTAGCCTAACTACAGAATCTTGAATCCTGAAAATGGTTTGAATGACATTGACTCTCTGATGACCTGCTCTACCGTCGATGTTCTTGGTCCCTTTTCCAGCCAGCGCTCCATGTGGACTACCTGAACTTCACTGCCACAAATAACCACTTCAACGTCTCCGTTAGATAGATTTTTCGCGTATCCCGTTACTCCGATTGCTTTCCCTTCATGAGCTGCTGAATATCTAAACCCTACCCCTTGTACCACACCTGATACTGTGAATTTGACGCAACTTTCTGTCATTTATATACCTCTATTCATCACTCAATGATATATTTACACGGTTCTGTATATACCCATTTAGGATTTATGGGTTCGTCTATTGGATATAATAATTATGAAAGAAATACCATTTCGCTGGATTGATAAGTATCTAATCCATCTAAAGATTCAAGAAAAGTTCTATTTGCTCTTCTTATTGCCTCTCGTAGCTCTCGTCGTTTTAACTTTAGTACTTGATAACACTGCAGATCAAATGCTCAACCATTTATATCAAGATGAGTTGGTTTTAATGCGCGATCTTATTGAGGCAGGCAATCTCTCTAAAGAACAAGTTGCTTCTATCATTAACTCTTCTGAAACAATTCAATTCGCATCTGGCAAAGATTCTGTCCTAGTCAACAATGGTGAGTTCAGCCTAGCTGCAACACACGACCAGAATTTGTGGACATCAATGACCACAACTCACATCACAGTCGTACTCATTACGTTATCACTGATCGCTATGGGTGTTTACTACATCATGACCTTCATTGGTGGTGCGATGTTTACCATGAACAAGGCACTAAGCACGCTTGCAGATGGCGACCTAACGAGCCGCATGAACTTCTTCAAAGTGCGTGATGAATTCAGTGAAATTGCAATCACCATCGATCAAGTCGCTGAGCGTGAACAAAACATGGTAATTTCAATCCAAGAGTCTATTGCTCTTATGCAGCAAATCAGTTCCGATTTAAATCAATCAAATATTCAAAGTGCTGAAGTGTCAGGCTCGCAGCAAGAGCATTTGAACTCGCTTGCTAGCGCTACAGAGCAAATGGCTTCTACGATTCGTGAAGTTGCAAACCTTGCTCATGATTCAAGTAGCCAGACAGAAGATGCTCGCAGTGTTGCTACACAGGGCCAACAAAAAGTCGGTCATACGCTCAGCTCAATTTCGCAGCTCTCTAACGAGGTTCGTTCAGCCTCAGAAGCGGTTGCGGAACTTGATGCGAATGCAGCGCAGATCGATGAAGTTGTTACCACAATCAACGGTATTTCTGAGCAGACAAACCTTCTTGCTTTAAATGCAGCGATTGAAGCTGCTCGAGCGGGAGAACAAGGCCGAGGCTTTGCAGTAGTCGCAGATGAAGTCCGTGCTCTAGCTGGCCGTACTCAACAAGCAACTGTAGAGATTCAAACCATGATTGAAGCTCTGCAACGCAACAGTCAGTCTCTGACACAACTGATGGAAACGACCGTTGTCAATGCATCTGAAGGCCAGCAATTGATGTCAGAAGTCGATGTTGAAATTGGTGCACTCGCTGAGAAGAATCAATCTATCTCTGACAGCAGCATCCAAATCGCGACTGCTGCCGAAGAGCAAGGCGTTGTAGCCGATAACATTGCCGCAAGTGTCGAAGAGATAAGAGCTCAATCGGACAGTGTCTGCAATATGATAAACGCAACGAACGAAAATATAAGCCAGTTGCGTAATCAGAGTGACCAAATGGAATCACTTCTTACAGGTCTAAAAGCCTAATCAATAGAGCCGCCTCCGATCGGCTCTTTTATTTGCTTTTCAAATACACTTCCTAGAGAATACCATCCTTTCAAAACAGACAATTGAGTAATCCAATGACTCCAGCTATCTATCTAGTCAAAGGCCGTGATAAATCCCTTCGCCGCAAGCACCCATGGGTGTTTTCTCGCGGTATTCATAAAGTAGAAGGTGAACCAAAATTAGGTGAAACGGTTGACGTTTTTGCCCATGACGGGAAATGGTTAGCGAAAGCGGCTTACTCACCTAACTCTCAAATTCGTGCTCGTGTATGGAGCTTCGAAAAGAAAGAGATCAATAAAGAGTTCTTCGTTAAACGTATTCAAGATGCTCAATTGCTTCGCGAAGACATCATTGAACGTGACGGCCTAACTGGTTACCGTTTGATTGCTGCAGAATCAGATGGTCTACCGGGTATCACCATTGATAAATTCCAAGATTACTTGGTTTGTCAGTTACTCAGCGCTGGTGCAGAGTTCCATAAACAAACCTTAGTTGACGCCCTTTTAGAAGTTTTCCCAGAATGTAACGTTTACGAACGTTCAGATGTCGCAGTGCGTAAGAAAGAAGGCTTAGAACAAACGACTGGCGTTTTACATGGCGAAGAGCCACCTAAGTCTGTAGTCATTGAAGAGAACGGCGTAAAGATCAGTGTTGATATCATTGGTGGCCATAAAACCGGCTTCTACCTTGACCAACGTGATAGTCGCCTTCAATCGATGAAATACGTGAAAGACAAAGAAGTTTTAAACTGCTTCTCTTACACAGGTGGTTTCGGTCTTTATGCTCTTAAAGGTGGCGCTAAGCGTGTCATCAACGCTGATGTATCTCAGCCTGCACTTGATACAGCGAAGTACAACGCAGAACTCAACGAATTTGATATTTCGAAGAAGCGCGCTGTATTCCTTAATGCTGACGTATTTAAACTGCTTCGCGAATACCGTGACCAAGGTACTAAGTTTGATGTTGTGGTTATGGACCCACCTAAGTTCGTATCAAGCAAGAATAACCTCACATCTGGTGCCAATGGCTATAAAGACATTAACATGCTGGCGATGCAAATCTTAAAGCCTGGCGGCACACTACTGACCTACTCTTGCTCTGGCCTAATGAGCGCAGACTTGTTCCAGAAAGTGATCGCAGATGCAGCCGTAGATTCAGGCCGACAAGTGAAGTTTGTAGAGCGCTTTGAGCAAGCTGCTGACCACCCTACTGACAGCGCATACCCAGAAGGTTTTTACCTCAAAGGCTTTGCTTGTAAGGTTTTATAATTAAAGCCGTTAAAGTAAATTACCACCTTCTAAAGAAGGTGGCTTTGTGTGAGCCCCCTAAAAGGGGGCCTTTGTTTAGTCCAACGCTAATTGTTGCTGTTCCACGCGCTCTTTC
>NZ_VTXI01000051.1 GCF_013114545.1 Vibrio sp. RE86
TTTAAAGCCTAGTGTGTAATCACGCTGATTGCGCTTAACGTAGGTATTATTTGAAGTAGTCATAATTCGTCCTCAATGTGTAAACACATTTCAGGACGGGACACACCAAAGAAAGCTTTTGGGAAGACTAAGCAACAAAGCAGACTTTCAACGAGAGAATCAGCTTCTGAAACAGGAAATCTAAACCGAGAACAAACCAAAGAACGATTTTAACGCCCCCAGTAAGCTAGAAAGTGAAATGCAACAACTAGCAAAAAGTACACGAACATTCGCCCTAAATTTGCTGAATTAGCTACTTTTTCCTCATTGGCAACTAACGCCTTGTTAAGGGGTGAGAAACGCAATACCAAAGCCGCCGCATACCACCTTAATCACTAAAACCAACGCATAGTAAAAATGCCACGCGTTGCGAATCCCTCTTGAACAATTTGTTATGCGTTTCCTTCCAACAAGCTGCTGTCATACCAGATATCTTCGTAGCCATTGTTATCTATTAGGAAGCGGTAGCCAGGAGGCAAACCAAGATAAGCTTGCACTTGAGGTAGGTATTTAACTATATGCTCAACATGTAGCGGGCCAAAGAAGTCTGAGTTTGAAGATAACTCTTCACCGCACCAGATATACCAGCCATTAATACCATTTTCGGGAGCGACTCTCATACCATTAATAGGAACCTGACTTAAGGTAGAGAGTGCAAGTCCTAGTTTGCTACCGGCTTCCGGATGTTCCTTTGCTAAATCTTTAAACTGATTATCCAACTCTTCCTCCTGACGCTAGTGTACCCCACAAAAAGTGGACACAACATAACTACACACTTTCAAACTCTACTGGACTGACGTAGCCCAGCGCTGAGTGCTTTCTTTTTCGATTGTAATACACTTCGATGTATTCGAAGACGCCCAATCGTGCCGCTGCAATGCTGTCGTAGTCTTCAGCATAAATCAGCTCGACTTTCAGTCGGCTGTAAAACGACTCCATCACCGCATTGTCCCAACAGTTACCTTTACGGCTCATGCTAGGCACTCCTCCATGCTTTCGCATGAAGTCTTGATACTCATGTGCCCGATATTGCGAACCACGGTCTGAGTGGACTATGACGCCCTTAGGCGGCTTACGTGACTTGAAGGCCATATCTAAAGCGTTTGTGATGAGTTGAACGGTCATCGTGATGTCTAATGACCAGCCAATGATACGGCGCGAGTGCAAGTCCATCACCGTGGCCAAGAAGAGCCAACGGCTCTTCACCCAGATATACGTAATGTCCGTTACCCACTTCTCATTCGGGTGTTCGGCTTCAAAGTCTCTACGTAATAGATTATCCGCTACGTTTGTCATCGCTGCCACATCCTTCGTGTATTTAAACCCTTTTCCATTACGTGCTTTGATATCTTTTTCCTTCATAATATCAGCCACATAATTGGTGCTGCAGGCATAGCCTGCTTCATTCAGCGCTTCAGTAATTCGTACCGAACCATAACGTGCTTTATGCTCAGCAAACGTACATAGGATTAGCTGTTCAAAGCGCTGGCGGCGCTTTGAACTAGCACTTGGCTCTCGACTTAACCACCGGTAATAACCGCTACGAGAGACATCAAGGGCATGACACATATGCGTGACTTTGTATTCTTCAGTATAACTTTCAATGTATTCGTACTTCACTCTTGGCTCTTCGCAAAGTACGCCGACACCTTCTTTAGAAATTCCATTTCATCACGTAGGCGCTTGTTCTCGCGCCTTAGCGCGCGAAGCTCTTCGGACTCTTTCTTCGAGTAGTCAACACCGTCTAAGGTGTTAAACTGTTTATCAGATAGGCGTGTGAATTGACGCTTCCAGTTACGGATTTGCTGAGCACTGATGCCCAGCTCTTTGGCCACAGAACATAACGCCCAATTAAGTTGTGAGCAACGCTGCTACCTTACTAAAACACTGAACCGTAATCACCAAACAAGTTGAAACCTAAAGTGCCGAGCGTTGCGAATCAGCTTGAATTGCTTGTTATGTGCGTGCTAAACGATAGCGCCTTACTGTACCTTCATTATCATCTGTATAGTTACCCAGATATTCGCCACCGCAGTTTTCTATTACCTTTTGAGATGCTGGGTTATCAATTGAACAGGTAACAATAACCGAGTCATTTACAGCATTGTCGCGCACCCAAGCTAGAAGAAACGAAGCAACACCTTTACCACGAGCTGATGGCTTAGTCTCGTAACCAACATGCCCTATTACATTTTCTACGTTCGCATTAGTCCCAGTGCGAACTCGAATAGCACCTAGGATTTCAGAGTTTGAAATGCAGTAGTACGTTGTACTTGGTAAATACCCATTTGGTAATTCGGAGGTTGCCTTAGACCTCTCAACCAAACCAGACAAATAGACTTCAGGGTTTAGCTCAACATCTTCGTATTTTGGGATACCCGAATCGAAGCATTCTTTCGCATAACTCGCTAACATTGGAGCTAAATCAGGGCTAGCTTCTACTACTTCCATGTTTATTTTCCTCTAAAGCACATAACGCCGCGTTAAGTAGTGAGCAACGCTACCACCATACCTAAACTATAGTGCCGTAGACACTAATGCTAACTTAAACTACGACTGCCGAGCGTTGCGAATCTGCCTTAAACGCTTTGTTAGGCTTTGGTAGCTATTTTTAGGGTTATGACCCCATCTGGCAAGTATATAGAATGGCATTATTAAACACATATAAATGACTCCCGAAACGAAGTTGCTAACTAAGATCCCAGGAAGGAACTCTATTAGCTTGCTGAAGTTTTCTTTGGGAATACTCGCTTTAGACTGGAAAACTTCAAAAATAACACCTGCTGGCTTATAACCTACCCATACTAAAAACCAAGAGCCAGCTAATACTGGCGCCAAAAATAGTAGAGGGCGTAGGTTTCTATGAGGAAATATAAAGAATATGAGCATGATAGAAAATGTCGCGGCTAAGAAAGCCGTATGGAAATATACTTTCATGCCATTAAAACTAAACGCCTCTCCCCTGTACATTATAAGAACTAATGCTCCAAAGACACTAACAATGAAGTATCTCCCAAAATTACTCGAAGCTTTAAACCTCAATAGTATGTAGCCAATGACACCCCAAAATGCTGTAAGCCAAAGCGTAATTTCTGCATCTAAAAATGAGGAAGCAAGACTGGCTGAGTTGCTAATGGTTAAAATTACCCAGATTGAGGGAAGCAATAAATATGTAATTACCAACCTCAATATAAACCAGACTGCATTTTTCATAGTTACCTATCCTCTGAGAAGCCTAACGCCCAATTAAGTAGTGAACAACGCGACCACTTAACTATAACATTGTGCCATAAAACACTAGACTTAACCTAGAATGCAGATCGACAAGCGTTGTGAATCTGCTTAAATTGTTTGTTATGTTTTACCACAAGTCACTGACTTACTTGAGAAAGAACTGACACCTTTGACTACTGTTCTGAACCAAGCCACAACGCGAAAGCCAAATTGGTCACCAAAAGCGACCAACCAACAACAAGTACGAACACTTCCCTGCCCAATGAGGCAACCCTACTTAGCTCCAACAAGCGCCCTAGTCTCTTCTCACAACAGCGCAAAACAATGGTTAATTGCCGAGGCAACTGCCAAGGTAGAATGTTGCTTAGGAAAGAATCTAAAAGCGCCTTTAAGTCAGAGAGACAGAAACCTAGCCTACTCGACCTGACAATGAAGCAACCCACGAACATTGACATGTTTTACGGCCTAAGAAGTTCAAGAACTTAGGCCGACAATACTGACTTGCTGAGTCTACTAGGGACAAACTGCCTGAGGGACAAAGAACTAGAGCCTAAGATATTTAAGCCATTGAAATGCAAGTAAACATAACGCCCAATTAAGGTGTGAAGCACGCGACCACGACACTCAATTTGACTACCGTAAACACCGATTTCAACGCAAACCAAAAATGCCAAGCGTGCTGAATCACTCTTAAATTGTTTGTTATATCTGTCACCAACGTTTGCTTAGTAACCTGTCACCATTTTTATCAATTGATTTTTTGTCAACTTCTGCGTCAGCTTTGTAACGATCGGTATAAAGTTTCTCTCTTTCTTTGATGATAGACTCATCACCTTTCAAAAACTGTATTTCTACCTCAGCTTTTTTCTCAATTAACTTAATATACGCCTTTATGATTTCCGTATTATCTGGGTGCTCTTTTATAAGACCCTCAAGGAAAGCTGCGCTTTTTTCGTAAAACTGTGTATCCATATTTCCTCCTAAAGATATAACGCCGCGTTAAGTAGTGAGCAGCGCGACCACCAAACTAAACCTCTGCGCCATAAAACACTAAAGCCGATTCGAAGTGAAACCGCCGAGCGTTGCGAATCTGTGAATACGAGATAGCAGCAACAACATTGCTTTTGGAACGCTGAGATTAACAACTACGAACTATCAGCTTTCAAGGCAGCCTCGATTACCTAGCCCTTTCAACACTTTGAGCCAGTGAAACTCACAACCGACCAACACTAAAAACCAATGAGGCAACCCATGAAAATTGACATGTTTTACGGGTGGAGTGATTCAAGAATTGGAGCCGACAATGATGAATTGCCGACTTAGAAAATCGGATAGCCAAAGGAAGCAAAGAAGAATAGAAATGAGAAACTCACCGTACCTTGCCTAACGCCCAATTAAGTAGTGAGTAACGCTACCACTTAACCAGAACATTGTGCCCTAATCACTAAAGCTTATTCAAACCCAAAATGCCAAGCGTTACGAATCTGCTTAAATTGTTTGTTAGTTGCCTACTCTAAGCCTTGGACTTGAAGCTCATTGAGACTTTGCCAACTCTGTTTCTGACGCTAGCTTAAAAACCAAATCAGGCGCAGTTTCAAAGCGACTGCCACTGAAACCACTTGGAATTCACAGCGCCGTAGAAAACGGACTTTAAACACCAAAGAACACTTTTGAAAAGACTAACCAACAGAGCAGACTTTCTACGCGCAGTTTAGCTTCTGAAACAGAAAGTCCAACCGAGCACCAAACAAAGTACTATTTTAACGAACCCTATGAGCTAGACAATGAAGTGCGACAGACTAGCAAAGAACACACTGAAACTAGCCCTAAACTTGCTATTTAGTTACTTTTTCCTCATTGGCAACTAACGCCCAATTAAGTTGTGAGCAACGCTGTCACATTGCCTAAGCATTTCACCGTAATCACCAAACTAATTGAAACCGAAAGCGCCGAGCGTTGCGAATCAGCTTGAATTGTTTGTTAGGTGATTATTCTTCACCAACCTCTTGCTTCAGTTTTTTTATACTAAGACGAGTTAGTTCATCTTGCATTGGTTGTATAACTTTATGCCAAGTTCGAAAACCATACCCTACCATTAAACTACCAATCGCAATGATTACCCCGATACACGCAATGAAGAAATTCTTGTTGCTTTGCGAAACCTTAAGCTTACTTTCTATGATCTGCACTCTAGCTGTATCTTCCAGAGAACGAACTTCCTCTGGGATATGGATTAGCTTCTTATACTCGACGGTAAGATCATAAACTAAGTTATTCGTTGACTGGTTAACATACAGTAAAGCACCTGATGCAAACACTACTAATAGCAACCCAAATAGAGCATAGAACTTATAAATATTATCCGTAGGTAACGGAATTCTACTTTCCACAATGCCTCCATATTTCGTATTTTCACCTAACGCCCAATTAAGTAGTGAGTAACGCTACCACCTAATCAGAACATTGCGCCCTAATCATTAAAGTTGATTCAAACCAAAAATGCCGAGCGTTACGAATCTGCTTAAATTGTTTGTTAGGCTAGTTCTGCCTCAAGTGCTTATAAGCTTTTTTGACCTGCTCATAGACAATCAGGCAACACTAAAGGCCTGATCTGACTACGAAACAGAGAAAAGTGTCAATCCTGCGACAATAGCCTAACGCCCAATTAAGTTGTGAGCAACGCTGCTACATTACCTAAGCACTGCACCGTAATCACCAAACCAGTTGAAACCGAAAGCGCCGAGCGTTGCGAATCAGCTTGAATTGTTTGTTAGGCAAATTTTCTACGTATTCACTAACTTTGCTTGAAAACAGAATACCTTAAACACGATAAGCAACCAACCAATTACCCACTGACTTTTTGTGATTCTAGAAGGACTGAAGTCACTATGTTACAGCCGAGATTTCAACAACCACAAAATGCGCCCTTTCAGCGACAAAGTAGGTTTTGAACCAGAGAAATTCAACGCTGCGAAATGACAGCAAAAACGAAACCCCCGATTAACTTGCCCTTTCAACACTTTGAACCAGTGACACTCACCACCAACCAACATTGAAACCCAATGAGGCAACTCACGAACTTTGGCATGTTTTACGTTTGGAGAGATTCAAGAATTTGAGCCGACAATGCTGAATTGCCGACTAAGAGAAACTAACTGCCAGAGGGAACAAGAAGATTAGAACAAAGAACTTTCCTGCCCTTTGCCTAACGCCCTGTTAAGGTGTGAGTAACGCAATACCTAGGCTCCCGCATATCACCTTAAACACAAAGCGCAACGCATGGCAAAAATGCCAAGCGTTGCGAATCACTCTTAAACAGATTGTTAAATGGCTTTATTTAAGTCCGATCGCAGCTACGATAGCTGCGATGAAAACACCAATTAAGACTTTTCCCCACCCTGTATTATGCCATGCTGGGTCATCATTTTTAGCTGAATCTATGACAATATCCACAGATGCATTTTCAGGGACAGTCTCTATACCGGCATCTTTTCGCATTTCACGTAAGTCGATTTCTTTTTGGATTTGAGCTCTTAGCTCGTAATATTTGCTTTTTAGTGCTTTGTGATCGCCAATAAAAAAGGCAGAAACCATAATAACTACTAAAGGTATGGCGAGAATGGAGTACATCTCAATGACGTCTGGTTTACCCTCAAAAGGAATATACCTAGCATTTTCCCATGCTAGATCGACTGGAAAAACATAGGTAATAGAAATTGCTTGCGATGCCAGCAGATTTAGATTTTGGAATAAAGGAAAATCAGCGCCTTTACTAGCAAAGTAAACGGTTTTAATAAGTACCATCAGTAAATAAGCAATGGCTAGTAGAATGCAAAATCTAGCAACCATCGCCTTACGGCTGGTTTTACGCAATTTATCTCTTAACTTCATAAATATTCCCACACCACAAACCAAATGTATGCATATACATTACTATATTTATATACAGTGTCAATTGGTATTTACTTGATGAATTCGAGAAGCCATTTAACGCCCAATTAAGGGGTGAACAACGCCTCCACCCAACCCTAAAGCATTGTGCCATAAACACTAAATTTGAAGTAGAAGCAAAAATTCCGAGCGTTGTGAATCCCTCTTAAATTGCTTGTTATGTGCTACTCAAGGACTAATCAAATGTACAATTTTTAAGTTCTTGAACCTGTGCACTCATCAATTCACCCTTGCCATTGAGGACAGCGAAGCGTGTATATAAATAATTGGCGTTTTCTCTCCACATAATATCGCCAGTAGTAAACCGATCACCATCTTGATTTTGAAACTTCAGCTCTCCAAACAAGTTTTTATTAGTTATCGTGTAGGTATTAGATTGAAGAGCGCTCCGATTACTATCAATTTTGTGGATAAGACTATCCTCTTTCACTTCCCATGATACTGTAACTTCTTCATTTACTGGGCACGCAATCATAACTGGTTCGTATGCAGCAACCGTTAGGGGTAAGAACATCAAGAAATATGGTTTCATCTATGCCTCTTCAACTAGTAGTTTATCGCTCACAACCTTACCTAAACTGTAAGGTTTGGGGAATACTTAATATGTAGCTCATAACGCCCAATTAAGTAGTGAGTAACGCTACCACTTGACCAGAACATTGTGCCCTAATCACTAAAGCTAATTCAAACCCAAAATGCCGAGCGTTGCGAATCTGCTTAAATTGTTTGTTAGGTGCCTACCCGAAGACTTTACTTTGAAATTCATTGAGACTTTGCAAACACCGCCTTTACGTACTTTGAAAAAACCAAGTCAGGCGCAGTTTCAAAGCGACTGTCACTGAAACCACGTGGAATTTACAACGAAGTAGAATACGGACTGTAAGCACCAAAGGAAGCACTTGGAAAGGCTGATTAACAGAACGGGCTTTCAACGAGTGGACCAGCTTCAGGAACAGAGAATCCAACAACAAACTAGCCAGAACTGCACTTCCACCAATTCGAAAGCTAAAAGGTCCAACACGAAAACCCAGCCCAAAACACACTGAAATTAGCCCTAAAATTGCTGATTTAGTTACTTTTTTCTTCTTTGGCAACTAACGCCCAATTAAGTAGTGAACAACGCTACCACTTAACTAAAACATTGTGCCATAAAACACTAAACTTAACCTAGAATGCAGATCGACAAGCGTTGTGAATCT
>NZ_VTXI01000052.1 GCF_013114545.1 Vibrio sp. RE86
CAGAACAGCCTCGATTACCTTGCCCTTTCCACACTTTGAGTCAGTAAAAGTCACAACAGGCCAACGCTAAACACCAATGAGGCAACCCATGAAATTTGGCATGCCTTACTGGTGGAGTGATTCAAGAATTGGAGCCGACAATGCTCACTTGCCGACTTAGAAAAGCGGATAGCCAAAGGAAGCAAAGAAGAATAGAAATGAAAAACTCACCGTACCTTGCCTAACGCCGCATTAAGGTGTGAGCAGCGTTTGGCTATACTTGAGCGAAGCGAAAATGCCAAGCGTTGCGAATCACTCTTAAATGCTTTGTTAGCTTGCCTCATCTGGCCAGTAAACAGGAGTGAACCCATTCTCCATTACAACAATCCCTAGACGATCCGTGTAAAAAACTCTTATACCTTGTGGGGTTAACCAAGAGTAGTATAAGTCTTCAAGTACCGTAGGATGGCCAAGCCCACTATTAAGCGCACCGATAATTGCCGAAGCTTCATAGGAATAGTCGATATCTAATGAAAAGTGTGTAATTACCCCTTTTTTATGATAGTAAGTAATGTCTTTAATAGGACCCGTAAGTTTCATGCTTGTGTGCTTTGGATCATCTTGAATAACATTTTCGCCATATACTTTCACCAACAGGTTAGCATCATCACCAATTCTGACAGCACCGTAGCCGGAAGGGTAAGCACTACCAAAAACAAAAATATTAGAGATTCTTAAAGTCTTAACCTCCTCTTCTAAAGCTAAGTTTTCAGCCTCTAATCTGCTCATTTTGCTTTCTACAAGCCTTTCTTTGGTTTTAAAATCGCTTGCTTGCTTACTGAGAGTGCTATTTAGTTCAGCAATTTTGTTGGTCAATTGCTTATTTTTATCATCTGCGATTTCTATTTTATTTGCATACGCCGATACATGTGCGGGTAAGATTATTTCCGTAAAGAATGGGATACTTAAACCAATCACTGATGCTACTGCAATTCCGGCGACAACTACCGGACTATTTTTCCAATCTTGGGGTTGCTGCTGATTATCTTCCATTAATTCAATCTTCTGCTCTGAGTCAAATATAGTGCTTTGGTGTTCAAGCCCGCTTCTAATAGAATAACATTGCGAGATGTAATTGGCTAAATTTCACAAGTGCTGAACGTAAGCTAACGCCGCATTAAGGTGTGAGCAACGCTACCACGAAACTCACCCTTACCACCGTAAACACAAAACCCAACGATGGAATGAAAAATGCCAAGCGTTGGGAATCACTCTTAAATGCTTTGTTAGCTTAAAATTTACGGGATGACTCTATTATAAATGCAAGCTCGTGATTGTCCTTAAAACTCTTCATTGGGTAAAGTTTTCGTGAGACTTCCAATGTACACTTCCCTAGCTCAACTGCACACGCAACTCCAATACCAACATCCATTCCGCCCCACAAGCCTGTTGCCAAACCGGCTGCTAATGAAGCTTGAACTGTTTTAGCATCTAGGAGGGTAGAAATCGAAGATGTAACAAGTTCAAAACCATGCTTTTGAGTCGCTGAATGATAACAATCAATACGTTTTTCTATGTCATCTTGAATAAAGCTAGAACATTTGCCTTTGTAATTATCATAAACAAATAACCTAAGATTCCTTAGAGCCTTTTGTGAGTTTGAGTCATTTCTAATTTCGTAAATCTGCTCCCAATGAGCTTTCGAGGAATCAATCAGTTTAGCGCCAGTTAACGCTACTTCAACATATGCTGATCGAAAAGAACTCGTTTCATTAGTATTTTTTAGCAAAACATTTGGCTTTTCAATGCCAACAGATTTTGCAAAGTCTATAAAATACGAGCGAAAGCTAGCACCAGACATACCTATAGGATTCTCTCGATATAGCTCTTCATAGGGACTTGTGTCAAAACTAGTAACTTTATCAGGAAAGTCTGCACGCAAATTACCTGCAAATTCAACCCATTGCTTAGTCATAAAATTCATTATGCTATTCCAGTCAAGTTTATCTTCACCAAAAATAATTGAGCTCGCATATTTGACAGGTAGTGGTTCTGGCGTACTGAAATATGGTCCGTCGTCGTTATGACGGAACGAATCACAACGCAAAGGAACTACACGGTTAAAGTAGAGCGCAGCTTCTTTAATATTTCCTGCACACAGTACATCAAGTTTATTATTGTACACTGTCTCGATTTACTCCTTTTAAGCTAACGCCCAATTAAGTAGTGAACAACGCGACCACTTAACTAAAACATTGTGCCATAAAACACTAAACTTAACCTAGAATGCAGATCGACAAGCGTTGTGAATC
>NZ_VTXI01000053.1 GCF_013114545.1 Vibrio sp. RE86
CTACTAGGGACGAACGGCTAGAGGGACAAAGAACTAGAGCCTAAGACATTTAAGCCATTGAAATACAAGTAAACATAACGCCGCATTAAGGTGTGAGCAACGCTACCACGAAACCTAACCATACCACCGTAAACACTAAACCCAACGATGGAATGAAAAATGCCAAGCGTTGGGAATCACTCTTAAATGCTTTGTTAGGGTTAAATTTGTACAAACCGCCTTGGAACACTATCCGTTTCTACTACAGCTAACCAATACGATGCCAGTTGCTCTTTTGTAATAAGCTCACTTTGTTGTAATGAGTTTGATAGGTGTATGATGAGGTCTGATAGCACGCAATAGTAAGCAGACAAAGTCTGCGGAGGAACCATCATTCGTGATACAGCATCTGTATCATACACAAGCTTGTTGCCTTGCCCTAACGTGTAACTATCACACAATGCTTTATAAGTCCGATGCGTGAACGCTGATAACTCTTGATAATACTTCGCTCGTTGTTTGCGAGCACTTTCACCGTCAGTTTCTCTCAAATGCTCTCTAGAAACACGATGTGGAATAAATTCACCTTTAAACCACTTTCTTAAATCTTTTTGAGATTGATGTGTCTCAGCACGAAAATAAGTTAGCAAATCTAGATTTTCAACGACATCACGAAATAAGCGCGAAGTAATGCGATGTTTACTTTTATCTAGATTTTCTAAAGCTTCAATAAGCGAATCTGTGGCATCTGTCAGCAACATCCATTCGGCTTTGTTAAAGCTCGTTTCACTTTTCTCGAAACAGATATCCTTATTCATTAGCACCGCAAAAAAACGATCAAGAATAGCTCTCGCTTCGATAGAAAACTGTTTATTAGCATCCCATTCATATGGGTTTCTATATGCTTCTTGAGGATCTCTTCCCCACACAAAACTAGCCATAAACTTCCTCTTTAACCCTAACGCCGCGTTAAGTAGTGAGCAACGCAGACCACCAAACCTAAACCATTGTGCCGTAAACACTAAATTCAAAGCAAACCCAAAATGCCAAGCGTTGGGAATCTGTCTTAAACGCTTTGTTATGTTGTGGGTCTGACGGTACAATCGCAACCCTTACAACAAGGGTGACTTACCATGCTATTTAACAACGATATCGGCGAAATGATTAGCTATTTAGAACAGTTTTGCAAAGAGCCGCATATAAAAGCACTCGATAACATTTCAGATGAGCAAGTTAACCTGCTTATTGATTTCCTAACACTAGCCCACAAATTGAAGTGCGATATTTATGCAACTAGAAACCTAAAGAGTTCACATTTCCTCGGTATTGGCGAGTTCGCTTTGACTCAAGAAAGACCACCTCAAGGAAACCTATTTCTTAAGATAGAAAATGATCTTGTTTACCTTGGATTTGAGCTAGATAAATGCAGTTCTGAGAACCTACTATCACCACTTCGTGTGATTGATGCCCTAGTCTATCTTTCTGATAATTCGGGTGATTCTCTGCTACCCGAAAGCTACAAGTCGTGGAAACAACATAACGCCCTGTTAAGGTGTGAGCAACGCAATACCGAAGCTCCCGCATACCACCTAATACACTAAAGCCAACGCATTGTAATAACGCCACGCGTTGCGAATCACTCTTAAACAGTTTGTTAACTTACTGATTGCAGTCCCATTTTGTCGCTGAGAATGCACCTACTTGTTTACCCGAACTAGATAATATTCGCCCCTGTGCCATTTCAAGCTTCCATGCTCTTACAACATTGCAAAAGCGAGCATTCAGTTCTGGACGAAACTCATCAATCTCTTTTAAACCAGATTCATCATCTAGATTTGTATAAATGTCGTAGTTAAACATTGCATCTGTTCCACTAATTTTCACCATGCTTTTAACTTTCGGTGTGTCACTAGCCGATACAGAAAGAGGTGGCAATGCAATCAATAATGCTGTTAATAACTTCAATTTGGGTTTCATAACGTAGCTCCTAGAGCATCTATTAAAACAGAATGCATGTCTCTAAAATAGTCTGAAATTATACTATTTTAATAGAAAAAATTCGGCTATCTTCCTGTTCCCGATTAGTAAGTTAACGCCGCGTTAAGTAGTGAGCAACGCTACCACAAAACCTAAACCACTGCGCCGTAAACACCAAAACTCGACTTGAACTGAGAATGCCGAGCGTTGCGAATCT
>NZ_VTXI01000054.1 GCF_013114545.1 Vibrio sp. RE86
TAGTGAGTAACGCTACCACTTAACCAGAACATTGTGCCCTAATCACTTAAGCTGATTCAAACCAAAAATGCCATGCGTTACGAATCTGCTTAAATTGTTTGTTATGTTTTACCACAAGTGACTGACTTACTTGAGAAAGAACTGATGATTTAGACTGTTTTCTGAACAAAACCACAAGGCAAAAACCGACTTGGTCACCAAAGGCGACCAACCTAAAAAAAGTACGAACACTTCCCTGCCCAATGAGGCAACACGACAAACATCCAACAACTACCCTAGTCTCTTCTCACAACAGCGCCAAACAATGGTGAGTTGCCGAGACAACTGCCAAGGTAGGATGTTGCTTGGGAAGGAACCTCAAAGCGACTTTAAGCCAGAAAGATTGAAACCTAGCCTACTCGACCTGACAATGAAGCAACCCACGAACCTTGTCATGTTTTACGGGCTGAGTGATTCAGGAACTTAGGCCGACAATGCAGATTTGCTGAGTCTACTAGGGACGAATTGCCAGTGAGACAAAGAACTAAAGCCTAAGACCTTTAAGCCTTTGAATTTCAAGTAAACATAACGCCCAATTAAGGGGTGAGCAACGCTTCCACCTAAACCTAAAGCATTGTGCCATAAACACTAAATTTGAAGTAGAAGCAAAAATGCCGAGCGTTGTGAATCCCTCTTAAATTGCTTGTTATGTGCGTTCTAAAAACTACCTAAATGCCTCTTCTTCAATATATAGAAATACTGGCAAATATAGTAACGGCAACAGTTCAACACTTTTGACTAACGTAAACTGAACGCAGAAAAATGCTAGCACTAACACCACACCACAGCCAATTAGGTTGACTAGACTAAACATCTTTCTTTTTGACCAAGTACTTGATGTAGGCCACCAACCTTTAGAAACTGCAAGTACCGCGATTATGCCTACAAATGAAAATAGAACTGAAAACTGCTCTGTCAGAAAAACGCAGAGAATCAAAACTAGGGAATAGATAACTAGCCAAGGCTTTTGAAAGCTTCTAAACAGCATTATTGACCTTTCCTCCGTATGTACATAACGCCCAATTAAGTAGTGAACAACGCGACCACTTAACTAAAACATTGTGCCGTAAACACCAATGCCGATTCAAACCAAAATTGCCAAGCGTTGTGAATCTGCTTAAATTGTTTGTTATGTTTTACCACAAGTCACTGACTTACTTGAGAAAGAACTGCTGTTTTAAACTAGGTTTCTGAACCAACCCACAAGGCAAGAACCAGCTTGGCCTCCAAAGGCGACCGACCTAAAACAAGTATGAACACTTCCCTGCCCAATGAGGCAACTCGACTAAGCCCCAACAAGTACCCTTTCTTTCCAAACAAAGCGCAAGACAATGGTAAATTGCCGAGACTACTGCCAAGGTAGGATGTTGCTTGGGAAATATCCTCACAGCAACTTTAAGCCAGAGAAACATAAGCCTAGCCTACTCGCCCTGACAATGAAGCAACCCGCGAATCTTGGCATGTTTTGCGGCCTAAGAAGTTCAAGAACTTCGGGCGACAATACTGAGTTGCTGAGTCTACTAGGGACGAACTGCCTGAGGGACAAAGAACTAAAGTCTAAGACATTTAAGCCTTTGAAATACAAGTAAACATAACGCCCAATTAAGTAATGAGTAACGCTACCACATAACCAGAACATTGTGCCCTAATCACTAAAGCTGATTCAAACCCAAAGTGCCAAGCGTTACGAATCTGCTTAAATTGTTTGTTATGTCACTACACGCCACCTGCGTCGTCACTACCACCAAACTCCTCACTGCTTAGTCCCTCTTGGGTACTTTTGACCTCA
>NZ_VTXI01000055.1 GCF_013114545.1 Vibrio sp. RE86
TAATGCTTGTAAGTTAAGAAGCATTTAATACCTTTTTGAAGGCCTAGTCGCGTAGCGACTGGGCCTTCTTTTTACCGCTCGTGGATAACTTCTATCCCGCCTTTCTGGCAGAGTAAAACTCTCCGCCATATCCAGTATGTAGTTCATTACCTCCGGGATTCTCCCAGGAGCAACGGCTGGAAGCAGCTGCAACTGACCTATCAAGAACAACGACGCTTGTTTAAAGCCGATTTGGTAAGGCATGACTTTATTTTGGTCGTAAGCCATTTGACACATCAGGAAGCGAAGTAAATTGTAGGCTAATAACATTCCCCATAACTCTTGTATCACCAGTTCTGGCTTTTTACTTCGCAGAGTAAGATTATTTTGAAGCATATATTGCTTCATTTCTCTATAGCCTAACTCTATCTCCCATCGGTGACTGTAGAGCTCCGCAATGTCTTTTCCTGGGTAACGTAAGGGGTCTGTCATGGAGGTTAACAACCGTATCTCCTTGCCCTTTACTATCTTAGTTATCAAGCGAGCTTCTAGTGTTTCCGGGGAATCATGCCACTTCTTTCTAGCTTGTGGAGAGAGCTTTAATTCAACTAACTCTTGCCCTCGTCCCAACTTACGAACCGTCGTATATTGAGCTCCTTTACGCATAGGGATAAGCCAGTGCCTATCTTTTCCAGTCGCTTGCCAACGATGCAACAGTCCTAGGGCGTAAAAACCTCTGTCAAAAATAGTCAGGCTTTGGTCTGGCGAGTGCTCAATGAGCTCTGTTGTTAGATTCACTTCACTTACCGAAGTCGAGTCGAATGACGCACTATTGAGAAGATGGCTGGTCAGTTCCATATGGCAGACCATTCGAACTTGAGGATATTCGGATGAGCACTTCTGATTTCGAGTACGACTGAAGTGTTCATCGTTCTCTTTAGTGTCTGGGGTTCGCCAGACTACACCGTCTACTGCATGAAGCGTCAAACCATGCCAGTCTGGGTGTGGAGTCTTGTCATTCCACAGCTTCTGCGTTTGAGTAAAAACAGACTTCATCACATCAGAGCCAAGTCTCTGTCTGGCTTGGATTACTGCACTTGGAGCAACAAATGGCTTTTTACCGGGAAGCAGAATATCTAGCTTGGAGACAACTTTCTCCATGGATAAGTGACGATATAGGGACATTCCAACAACACTCCACACCATCATTTCCATGGGTAATCTGCGCCTACGGATAGTCGTGATACCAGTGTTTTCCATGCATTGAGCAATCAGTTCAGGTGAGAGAAGATCAGATAATCCTGAAAGTTGTTCAGCAGAGAATTGATGAACTTGGTTGAAAGCCTGTCTTAGAAACATAAAAAATCCGAGTGCATGGAATACACTCGGATTTTGACACCTTGGAAGGATCGTTCAACCGATCATTTAACCCTTAACTGATCGGCATTA
>NZ_VTXI01000056.1 GCF_013114545.1 Vibrio sp. RE86
GCTTATGATATTTAAGGTATTCTGTATCAAATCAAGTTAGTGAGCACACGGAAATCTTGCCTAACAAAGCGTTTAAGGCAGATTCGCAACGCTCGGCGGTTTCAGTTCAATTCGGCTTTAGTGTTTACGGCACAGAGGTTTAGTTTGGTGGTTGCGCTGCTCACTACTTAACGCGGCGTTAGTTGCCAATGAGGAAAAAGTAACTAAATCAGCAAATTTAGGGCTAATGTTCATGTACTTTTTGCTAGTTGTTGTATTTCACTTTTTAGCTTACTTGGTTCGTTAAAGTCGTTCTTTGGTTTGCTCTCGGTTTAGATTTTCTGTGTCATAAACTGACTCGCTCGTTGAAAGTCTGCTCTGTTGATTAGCCTGTCCAAAAGTTTTCTTTGATGTTTTTAGTCCGTTTTCGACGGTGCTGTTAATTCCAAGTGGTTTCAGTCACAGTTGCTTTGAATCTGCGCCTGATTCGGGCTCATCAACTCAGGAAAGGTCAGTGTTGGCAAAATCTAAATGAACTTCAGGTTAAACCCTTAGGGCAGGCAACTAACAAACAATTTAAGCAGATTCGTAACGCATGGCATTTTTGGTTTGAATCAGCTTAAGTGATTAGGGCACAATGTTCTGGTTAAGTGGTAGCGTTACTCACTATGACCTATGGTGGGCAGATCTTCCAGAGTTGTTCGATGGCGGTGGGGAATTGTTAAACTCCTCATACAATTTGGCTATGGGTTATATCGTCAGTTTTGTGTTTTATCTTCTGGTCGTACGATATAAAGAATACCGAGACTCAGCATATGTAAATAACGTTACCTTGCCTCTTATTGAGCGAATCATTGATAGTTCCAATTTGGTAAATGAGTGTCTTTTTGACAATGAGTCAGAAAAGGATATAGAGGTATTAAAAAGGAAGCTTAAAGCTTTAAAATACACAGATTACATTCCTAAAATCGCGAAAACTTTTCTATACAGTGCGACAACGTGGGATGTGTTTTTGATTCAGGAAAAGCAAAATAGTCAACAGAACATAAAAAGGCTATTTAAATTTGTATCTCACTTAGAACCAGAGTTGATCGATACTCTCACTAGATTAGAGTCCTGCAATTACTACTTATCCCTAGTTTTTGTAAACCGTTATACAGACGAAATGAAGAACAGAACAATGGAAGAACTGGCAGAATCAATAGCGCAACATAATGAAATCATTGGTGAATTGAAAGTGTTCGTAAATGCACGAAAAGCCCCATAACAAAGCATTTAAGAGTGATTCCCAACGCTTGGCATTTTTCATTCCATCGTTGGGTGTAGTGTTTACGGTGGTATGGTTTAGTTTTGTGGTAGCGTTGCTCACACCTTAATGCGGCGTTAGGCAAGGTACGGTGAGTTTCTCATTTCTATTCTTCTTTGCTTCCTTTGGCTAACTGCTTTTTTACGTCGGCAATTCAGCATTGTCGGCTTCAATTCTTGAATCACTCCACCAGTAAAACATGTCAAGCATCATGGGTTGCCTCATTAGTTTGTCGTATTGGTCGGTAGTGAATTTCTCTGGCTCAAAGTGTTGAAAGGGCAAGTTAATCGGTGCTGTCTTGAAAGCTGATAGTTCGCAGGGTTGAATTTCAGCGTCCTAAAAGCAATGTCGTTGCTGCTGTATCGCCTTCAGAGTTTGTTGGAACCACGGCTATAACAATAGTGACTTCGGTAGTTCTTGAATCACAAAAAATTCGTGGGTAATTGGTTGCTTATGATGTTTAAGGTATTCTGTATCAAATCAAGTTAGTGAGCACACAGAAATCTTGCCTAACAAAGCGTTTAAGGCAGATTCGCAACGCTCGGCGTAATCTATATTGGAGCATGTTATGGAATTTGAATTTACATTAGATCAAATAAAACTTGTGGCTGAAGAACAAGGTTATTACATAGAAGACCATGGCGAAAAACAGTTTGAAGTATATTTTGATAATCACAATGCAGTAGCGTTTTACGTTTATGCAAATGGTTCATCAGGCTATATTGAGGTTAGCCAATGGGAAGCAGAAGCTGAACGTTATGGTCGATGTGTTTACTCTCTTCGGACTTATAGTGATGTAGCACACTTTTGTAGTGTACTGGTTTCGAGTGCAGCAATAAGAGCGAGACGGAAGTAAACGTCGGGCTGCGTGCTAACAAAGCATTTAAGAGTGATTCCCAACGCTGGCATTTTTTGTTCCATCGTTGGGTTTTGTGTTTACGGCGGCTTGGTTAAGTTTCGTGGCAGCGTTGCTCACACCTTAATGCGGCGTTAGTTGCCAGTGAAGAAAAAGCAACCAAATCAGTAAGCTTAGGGCTAATGTTAGTGTGTCTTTGTCTAGGTTATCGCACTTCATTTCTAGCCTATAGGGTTCGTCAAGATAGTGCTTTGTTTGGTGCTCGGTTGGAGTTTCTGTTTCAGAAGCTATCCCGCTCGTTGAAAGTCTGCTCTGTTGCTTAGTCTTCCCAAAAAGCTTTCTTTGGTGTTCAAAGTCCGTTTTCTACGGCGTTGTAAATTCCAAGTGGTTTCAGTGACAGTCGCTTTGAAACTGAGCCTGATTTGAGCT
>NZ_VTXI01000057.1 GCF_013114545.1 Vibrio sp. RE86
TAATTATATGGTCCGCCTCACTCTCAAGCCCTACGCTTAGAGTAGGCTCTCAAAACGAGGTGAACCATATGTCTACCATCCACATTTTAGGTATCGATTTAGGTAAACACTGCTTTCATGCAGTCGGTAACAATCACTCCGGCAAAGAAGTTATTCGTCGTAAGTTTAATCGAAGCCAACTACTCCGTTTCTTATCTGTACTTGAACCTACTATCATCGCTTTTGAAGCCTGCGGCGGCGCTCACTGGCTTGCGAGAAAGTGTGAAGCCTATGGGCATCAAGTTCGACTTATTCCACCTCAATATGTAAAACCTTACGTCAAAGGTAATAAAAACGACTTTATTGATGCGGCTGCGATAGCAGAAGCAGCGAGTCGACCAAGCATGAGATTTGTTTCTGCCAAATCAGAGGAAGCTCAAGTAATCGCAGCTATCCATCGAGTGAGGGATGGTTATATCAAAGAGCGAACGGCTTGTATGAGCCGAATTGGAGCAATACTACTTGAGTTTGGGCTGAGTTTTCCGAAAGGCCATGCCAAGATGAAAACGCTATTTCAGTGGTTGGCCGAGCAAGATATAAAGTTACCGCAGAGCCTGGTAGCTGAACTGCTCTCAATTCATGAGCACTATAAATACCTAAATGAACAAGTATCTATTCAAGATAAGAAACTGAAAGTTATCACTGAAAATAATGATAACGCCGAACTTCTGAAGAGCATTCCTGGTATTGGTGACTTAACAGCCACGCTGTGTGTGGCCAATATCAGCTCTCCTTCGAACTTTGGTGGAGCTCGCGAGATGGCCGCGTGGCTAGGACTTGTTCCAAGGCAGTATTCAACGGGCGGAAAATCTAAATTATTAGGTATGAGCAAACGAGGGAACAAACACCTTCGTACTCTATTTATACATGGAGCAAGGTCCGTACTATCTAGGATAGAAACAACAGGGAAAGTGTTCGGGGATTGGTTAGTCAATTTACGAGCAACAAAACCGTTTAATGTAGTAGTAGTCGCACTTGCCAATAAGCTAGCAAGAATAGCTTGGGCGGTGTTGTACCACCGCCAAGCTTTTAAGGCTGTATAGCCATAACCAAGTTTGCGACGCCAATGAACGTAATGACAAAAACGGTCAATCGGCCAGATTAATAACCTGTAATAAAAAATAGCACTAAATGCTTAAGCCCTTTTAAGGATAATCTGGCGCGAATATCATCGTGGAGCGGGGAAGTTAATGTTCCCGACGCGGACTCCGAATACATTAGCGCAAACCAACTCCGTTATTACTAAATTGTAGTTGCAATAACGGGGCGGACCATACATTTTT
>NZ_VTXI01000058.1 GCF_013114545.1 Vibrio sp. RE86
AGCTCAAATCAGGCTCAGTTTCAAAGCGACTGTCACTGAAACCACTTGGAATTTACAACGCCGTAGAAAACGGACTTTGAACACCAAAGAAAGCTTTTTGGGAAAACTAAGCAACAGAGCAGACTTTCAACGAGCGGGATAGCTTCTGAAACAGAAACTCCAACCGAGCACCAAACAAAGCACTATCTTAACGAACCCTATAGGCTAGAAATGAAGTGCGATAACCTAGACAAAGACACACTGACATTAGCCCTAAGCTTACTGATTTGGTTATTTCTTCTTCACTGGCAACTAACGCCGCATTAAGGTGTGAGCGACGCTTGGCTATACTTGAGCGAAGCGAAAACGCCAAGCGTTGCGAATCACTCTTAAATGCTTTGTTATGTTGCGGTGTTTAAGATTAGCGACTGAGCAAACTCTCGCATGTGTCGTGCGTTGTCTGCTTTTTCTTCATCACCACAGGCTTTCCCATAATATTCAATGTCCGGTGAGGAATACACTGGCAACACTTTTTCTGCATACGTCATCACTGTCCCCACTTCACGACACAAAGCCCCAAATGCATAAGGTTTAATGAACTTATGGTTCTCTGACAGTAGTTGACCTTTAAGCCAGTACTCTGGCGTATCGTTGTGCCATGCCCAAGCCAAATGACCGAGTTCATGTTCGAGTACATGTACTTCTGCGTCAGATGATAAAACCAGAAAACTGCGACTAAAATTCACATGAGCAGTACCGGCTCTTCCGTCCTGTGAAAATGGGTGGTCTTTAGGAAGAACTAGTGCATAGTAGCTCCCCTCACGTAGCAGTGGTTCTAATACCGAGTCGCCCACAGCTTGCGCTAACTGATGATGCAGCTTACCACTACCACCTTCTTCGAAATCTGCAAGGTCAAGCCTAGTAATGCCTGACAATGTTCGTTGCATCGGCACACATGAGTTTTCAAGAACAAGATTAGAGTAGTCGATGAATTCATTGATTTTTGACTCGCTTATAGAGTCATCCGTAAAGAAATGAACTGGAGTTTCTACCTTTTCAGTCAGTTCACAAGCTGCTAATGACAGTTCTTCTCCACTGCGTTTCCCGACGAAAAATAGTGCGACAACGCCTAGTAATGTGCAGCCAACCACAAGATTTTTCTTCATTAGACTGTCCTTTTTTCTCTAGCAACATAACGCCCAATTAAGTAGTGAACAACGCGACCACTTAACTAAAACATTGTGCCATAAAACACTAAACTTAACCTAGAATGCAGATCGACAAGCGTTGTG
>NZ_VTXI01000059.1 GCF_013114545.1 Vibrio sp. RE86
ATTTCTTAGTACATCGTAATTGATACATGGTTGAAATTCTCTCTAATAATAGGGGCTTACCTACAATTAGAGCATATTGATAGCTGATTGCAACATAACGCCGCATTAAGCTGTGAGCAACGCTACCACCCTACTAAAACCTAGATGCCATAAACACAAAACCCAACGATGGAATGAAAAATGCCATGCGTTGGGAATCAGTCTTAAATGCTTTGTTATGTGCTGTGGACTACACTCTAGGATAGCCAGTGTCTAACTGAAGTGGTCGAAAGTAGCCTTTTATACAATTTGGGTTTCGGACACAAATTTGGATATGATTTTTCTGCTTAAAGCCAGCAGATGGGTATAGCTCATCACCTTCCCAGAAAGCCCCACGTATGGAATCGAATGTCTTTTCATCTTTTCGTTCCATTTCTGTATTCATAAATTGAAAAACAGCGCAGTCTAACTTTCGAAATAGTTTATCAATATCTTTCCCGTGAACAGGCTCATTCTTAGGTAATTCTAGATTAGCTGCTGTATAGACTTTTGATAAAGCGTCATGCTGAGCCTTTAAAACATTAAGCGAGTGAGACTCAAGTAAGTCAAAACAATATCCTAAATGGATGATTGCTCCAATAACCATTGGATCTTTTAACTTGCCACGTACTTCCTTTAGCTCTCTCGCATAAGATTCTGCTCGATGAGGGCTATTCTCCCAAAAGTACATTCCATGACCAAGCCAATCAAATTCGTTTTCACTCGCTTTAAAGCCTTTATCACCTCTTAATATGTCTTCACCGATCTCACGTTCACAAGCATGAAACCCTAAAACCAATGACGGATGATGTTTATACATTATGCCTTGTAATGTTCCTCAGGCTGCCCATCAGCTTTTATCAAGCCAGCAGCCAATAATGCTTCTCTAGCTTTCTGTTCACTAGATGTTGCTTCTTGTACAAATTCTTCTAGACCATCTAAAATTCTTTTTGCATCTTCTTGGCTCATATGAACCTCCAAATTACCTATCTTAAGCAAGGCGATATTATCATGTTAGTAGACGATAAGTAAACTGCTACCAGCGTATAGCACATAACGCCCAATTAAGTAGTGAGCAACGCCACCACCCAACCAAACCATTGTGCCTTAATCACTAAAGCTGATTCAAACCCAAAATGCCGAGCGTTGCGAATCTGC
>NZ_VTXI01000060.1 GCF_013114545.1 Vibrio sp. RE86
ACTTAACTAAAACATTGTGCCATAAAACACTAAACTTAACCTAGAATGCAGATCGACAAGCGTTGTGAATCTGCTTAAATTGTTTGTTAGTTGCCTGCCCTAAGTCTTAGATTTGAAGCCCATTGAGATTTTGCCAACACTATTTCTGACGCTAGCTAATATCCCAAACCAGGCGCAGTTTCAAAGCGACTGTCACTGAAACCACTTGGAATTTTCAGCGACGCAGAAAACGGGCTTTAAACACCAAAGGAAACTTTTGGAAAGGCTAACCAACAGAGCTGACTCCTCGCGAGTGAATCAGTTTCTGAAACAGAAAGTCCAAACCAAGCATCAACCAAAGCACCATTTTATCAAACCCGATAAGCTAGAAAACGAAAACAGAAACCTAGAAAGACACACGGACATTAGCCCTAAACTTGCTGATTTAGTTGATTTTTCTTCTTTGGCAACTAACGCCGCATTAAGGTGTGAGCGACGCTTGGCTATACTTGAGCGAAGCGAAACTGCCAAGCGTTGTGAATCACGCTTAAATGCTTTGTTAACTTTCTTATTGGCCGAGCTTTTGAGGCGAGCCATTCATTGGGAATGCTTCATTCAATGTTGAAAGGCCTAATTGAGCATACTTTAGTTCGAGTTCTTCCGCATATAATAGATCGTTGTGATACCCACCACGAGCATAAATATAAGGACGTAATACACCTTCTTCTTCACACAACACCATATGCACGTCATTTGACAAAAACTCAAGAGCGTCAATTTCATTGTCTTCGTAAGCTTTAATAGACCATAAATCTCGGCGACTGTCTTCATCAGTTTCTTGGAAACCACAACACTTTCCATTAAAGTCCAGTGGTTGGTGGTCTTCGTGTGAAATGAGTACTGTTAGCTGTGTTGTAAGATTACGAGAGTTGTTCTCCCTAACATATTTCAAAATCTCACTAAATGAGTTCGGGTTCATTTAGACCTCCTAATTACCTGTAAGTAGATGAGTATAATAACACAAAACAGCATACCGATTAACTAAGTGGT
Organism: Vibrio sp. RE86; assembly: GCF_013114545.1. Lineage (GTDB taxonomy): Bacteria > Pseudomonadota > Gammaproteobacteria > Enterobacterales > Vibrionaceae > Vibrio. The sequence continues at coordinate 1,030 of NZ_VTXI01000060.1, forward strand.
AAAGTTAACGCCCAATTAAGTAGTGAACAACGCGACCACTTAACTAAAACATTGTGCCATAAAACACTAGACTTAACCTAGAATGCAGATCGACAAGCGTTGTGAATCT
>NZ_VTXI01000007.1 GCF_013114545.1 Vibrio sp. RE86
AATCGATACCTAAAATGTGGATGGTAGACATATGGTTCACCTCGTTTTGAGAGCCTACTCTAAGCGTAGGGCTTGAGAGTGAGGCGGACCATATAATTAAGGCTTCCGAATTGGAAGCCTTTGTCGTTTATTAGTGAGTTACTTGCTTACTTTACCAAGCTTTAGCCACGTATCGATGACTGTATCAGGGTTTAGGGATACAGAGCTAATGCCTTGCTCCATCAGCCACTCAGCCAAGTCATCATGGTCTGATGGGCCTTGCCCACATATACCGACGTATTTACCCGCTTTGGTCGCAGCATCAATGGCCATTTGCAGCATGGCTTTAACGGCTGGGTTGCGTTCGTCGAACAGGTGAGCCACATCGCCCGAATCACGATCAAGACCAAGAGTAAGCTGAGTCATATCGTTTGAGCCGATAGAGAACCCATCGAAGTACTTCAAGAACTCATCTGCAAGTACGGCATTAGATGGCAACTCACACATCATGATTACTTTTAGACCCTGGTCGCCACGGCGCAGATCAAACTTAGCGAGTAGATCGATAACCGACGCCGCCTCGCTTGGTGTGCGTACAAATGGGATCATAATCTCGACGTTTTTAAGACCCATTTCGTTACGAACACGCTTGATCGCTTGGGTTTCAAGCTCGAAACAATCTTCAAAGACAGGAGAGATGTAGCGAGAAGCGCCACGGAAACCAAGCATTGGGTTCTCTTCGTGCGGTTCAAACGCTTTACCGCCTACCAAGTTGCTGTACTCATTCGACTTAAAGTCTGACATACGAACAATGACGCGTTTCGGCCAGAATGCCGCGCCGATAGTGGCGATGCCTTCAGTCAATTTGCTGACATAGAAATCGATAGGATCTTTGTATCCGCGAATGCGTTGGCTGATCTCAGCTTTTAGCTCGTCGCTCTGCTCATCAAAATTCAGCAGTGCTTTCGGGTGAATACCGATCATCTTGTTAATGATGAACTCTAAGCGAGCAAGGCCAACCCCTTCATTTGGGATTTGAGCAAAGTCGAACGCTCGGTCTGGGTTGCCAACGTTCATCATCACTTTTGTTGGTAGCAATGGCAGTTCATCAACCGCAGAGCGCTTAATTTCAAACTCTAGCTCACCGTTGTAGACATAACCTGTCTCGCCTTCAGAACAAGATACCGTGACGGTTGCGCCATCAGTAAGTTCATTGGTTGCAGTGCCACAGCCAACGATAGCTGGAATGCCAAGCTCACGAGCAATGATCGCAGCGTGACAAGTGCGGCCGCCACGATTGGTTACGATAGCTGAGGCTTTCTTCATCACAGGTTCCCAGTCTGGGTCTGTCATATCTGTAACGAGAACGTCGCCTTCTTGAACCAGTGACATTTGGTCAAGAGAATCAACCAAGCGAACTGGACCTGAACCAATGCGCTGGCCAATTGCACGGCCTTCTACAAGAACGTCAGCTTTGTTGTTAAGCTCATAACGCTCGATAACGTTCTGTTCGCTCTGAGAGCAGACCGTTTCTGGACGAGCTTGTACAATGTATAGCTTGCCATCGATACCATCTTTTGCCCACTCAATATCCATTGGACGCTGGTAGTGCTTCTCGATGATCATTGCTTGTTTCGCAAGTTCTTTGATTTCTTCATCATTTAGAGAGAATGTATCGCGCTCTTCAGATGATGTATCAATAATATCAACCTGCTTGCCAATCTCTTGGTTTGTTGAGTAAATCATCTTTATAAGCTTTGAGCCAAACGTCTTTTTAACGATAGGGTAGTGGCCCGCTTCAAGCATTGGTTTATGCACGTAGAACTCATCAGGGTTAACTGCGCCCTGAACAACCATTTCACCTAAACCCCAAGAGGAGGTGATGAAGACTACTTGATCAAATCCTGATTCGGTATCTAGGGTAAACATCACACCTGAAGACGCTTTGTCAGAACGAACCATGCGTTGAATTCCCGCAGAGAGCGAGATACCACGGTGATCAAATCCTTGGTGAACGCGATAAGAGATTGCTCGGTCGTTAAATAGCGACGCATAGACGTGTTTGGTCGCTTCAAGAACCGCATCAATGCCTTTCACATTTAGGAAAGTCTCTTGCTGACCCGCGAACGAGGCGTCTGGCAAGTCTTCCGCTGTTGCTGATGAGCGAACAGCAACCGAAAGCTCATCGTTACCATTAATCAGCTCTTGATAGTTTTCGCGAATGTCCTGCTCAAGATCAGCAGGGAAAGGGGCATCTAAAACCCATTGACGAATGGTAGCACCTGTCTTACGCAGGGCGTCAACATCTTCAACGTTAAGTTCATCGAGTAGTTGGTGGATACGGTCATCCAAGCCTTCATAATCAAGGAACTGGTTAAATGCGTGGGAGGTGGTCGCAAAACCGTTTGGCACAGATACGCCAGCATTGGATAAGTTAGAGACCATTTCTCCTAAAGAAGCGTTTTTACCGCCGACTTTGTCGACATCTTCCATGGATAGGCCGTTGAACCAGAGGGTGTTCTTTTGCATGTCTTTCTCCAGAAACATTGCAGCTTTGTAGGGGTGGCAAACGATTACGTGTTAGCTCAAAAAAATTCACGAGGAATTTCAAAAGCTGTGGGGGCCGTAACAGCAAGCCGGGTTTTATTATCGATATTATGGTTACTATCCTACTCAAAATAATTTTAAAGTTTAAAATAAAATGCAAATTGATATTCAAAGTCGTGATGTATTCTATGTTTCTGATGGAACGGCCATAACATGTGAAACCTTAGGGCATGTTGTTCTGGGTCAATTCCCATTTAAAGCCAACGAAAAAACCTTTCCATTTATTGAAAGTGAAGACAAATTAACTGACCTAATAAAAGAAATTGAAACTTCCTACCGGAATCATGGCATTAAACCTCTGGTGTTTTTCTCTATCGTGATCCCTGAATATCGTCAAAGGCTGCTTGAATCGAACGCTTTTGGTTATGACGTATTAGAAAGTATTGTGCAGAAGGTACAAGACGATATTCAGATGGAGCCCAAACCCAAGTTGCAGCGCTCACGCAGTGTAGGGAAAGATTCCGATAAGTATTTTGATCGCATAGCGGCTATTGAGTACACGCTTGCTCACGATGATGGTATTACTCTAAAGGGGTTGGAAGAGGCGGATATTATCTTACTTGGGGTATCTCGCAGTGGGAAAACACCCACCAGTTTGTACATGGCAATGCAGTTTGGATTACGTGTGGTGAACTATCCGTTTATTGATGATGATCTTAAACGGATGAAGCTACTGCCAGAGTTTGAAATTCATCGCCACAAGTTATTCGGGCTAACGATCAACCCTGAACGATTAACAGAGATTCGTGAAAACAGACTTGCTGGCAGCGACTATGCCAGCAATGAACAGTGCCTACATGAACTCAAGACCGTTGAAGCTTTGTTCCGCCGAGAGGCCATTCCATATATCAACACCTCTTCTTTGTCGGTTGAAGAGATATCGACCCGGGTGTTGGAACGGGCAGGGCTTCGCCGCAGTTTACTTTAGCGTTTCTACAGCAAGGCGAATCTAATCCGCCTTGCTGTATGTGTGAGCCCAAGAATGCAACTCGACAATGCTCATTGGCTTCCCATAGAAGAAACCTTGCATTAAGTCGCAGCCATATTCAGCGAGCCAGTTGTGCATAGCAATATCTTCAATACCTTCAGCGGTAACCAATTTGTCTTGTGAATGGCAAAGCTCGATCAGCGGTTTGAGTACATGCTGATTATTCGTTTCCACTAATGTATTGAGGAACAGGCGGTCAAACTTAATTTTTTGTACCGGATACTGCACTAATTGAGTCAAGGATGTGTAGCCCGAGCCAAAATCATCAATCGCGAGTCGGTATCCATGGTTCGAAAGAGCATCTAATAGAGGCAACTCAGCACTGTTGTTCGAGAATGTCTCCGTAATCTCAAACTCAATATAATCAGAGTCCAACTGGTGCAACTTACGTTTCTCTTCTATGTAACCAGCAAGCTCGATGCTATTTAGCTCAGCTGAAGATAGGTTAATAGAGAGTTTGAAGCCTTTACCAAATACGGCTTCCAGTTCATGGTAGCTTGCAAACGCCTTATCGATCACGCAGCGATCGATTCGCTCATACAGCCCTTTATCTTCTGCTAGCGGGATAAATTCATCAGGCCATACTTGTCCAAGTGTTGGAGATTGCCAGCGTATAAGTGCTTCAGCACCAACAATTTTGTTAGTGCTGGAACTAATATAAGGCTGAAAGTTTAGGTACAGTTCATTTTCTAATGAAGGCTCTCTCAATGCTTGTTCAATAGAGGCACGTCTTTGAACCATTTGATTAATTGATTCTGAGAAATAAGCATACCCGTTTTTGCCTTTGAGCTTAGCTTGGTACATCGCAGTGTCGGCATTAGAGAGTAGTTTTTCAATGTTGTCTCCATCACTAGGGTACTTCGCAATACCAATACTCATGGTTAAAGGAGAGCTGCTCATCATGGCATGTACGTCGCCCCAGCTTGGTGCCAAGATGTCTTGAACGAATTGATGGGCTATGTCTCTGTATGCGGTAGGCGCTTGCAGAGCAATGGCAAACTCATCCCCCGATAGGCGAGAGACTAGTGTGTTCACGCTCTTGTCTTCACTGTATTGTTCACCAATCTGGTGGAGATAGTGCGCAAGGTCCATAAGCAAACTATCACCTGCGCTATGGCCGTACTTATCATTAATGAACTTGAAGTTATCTAGGTCAATATAAAACACCCAAATGTTATTTTGGTTTGTGTTTTCAGTGATCAGACCTTGAGTCTGATGCTGGAATTGACGGCGATTTAATAATTGGGTTAATGAATCACGCTCTGCTTGAATACGCGTTTTTTGGTAGGTTTCATCTAACTCCTCGTACATGTCATATAGACGCACAGATAAACGGGCTATTTCATCTTTAGACGTTAACTTTTGAATGTTTTTACGATCGCGTTTCTCTACTTCTTGTAGTTGTCGGTCGAGCACGCTGATCGGCCTAATGACGTACTGATACAAAATCGAAAGAATAACTCCGATAGTAATTAATCCCGCGATTGAAAACGAGACCATAAGGTTATGCCAGACCTTACTCACTTTGTTGTCAATCAGATACTTGGCAGGGTCAACCGTAACAGTAATATCATCGGATAGCTGAACCGAAATTGCGCCTTGAAATGTTGGGGTCTTAGTTCGCTGAGTATTACTAAAAATAATATTGCTCTGAGTATCGAACTCGATTTCTCTTCTCAATTCGTTAAAAGAATCGAGAGAGACCGACACAATAACAAAGAAGATATTATCGCGTTCATAGCGTAGCGGTTTTTTTCCGGTTCGTTTATCTAAAACGTCGTAGCGTACCAACATCCCTTCACCCGATGAGTTATGGGTAAAGCCTGAATGCGAGAAGCTCGGATCTATTTTTTCCTGATGACGAACGAAATCTATGATTTTTGGATCAACATCGGCAAAAGGATCGTTACTGCTCTCTGCGTAGTATAAGACGTTCTTCCTACCATCAAGCAAAGAGAGGTTGATAAACGTCTCTTTACTGTATTGAAGCTCATGGATGCTCTCTTGAAGAGTATCAATAAGCTCCAGTTCACGGTACGGGTTGTCCAAGTCATTAAAGTAATCTTCAATAACATGATTTTGTGTCAGTGAATAAGAGAAGCTGTTCAAGTATGAAACTGAACGTTGGAAGTGGCTTGATAGCTTTTCCATTCTCAGTTGTAGGTAACTCTCTTCCCGTTTGATTAGAGCATCTTTTTGTATCGAGAAGATAATATAGCTCGATACCGCCGTACTAATTAGGATGGCAGGAGCAATCAATATAAGAATTTTAGTGCTGAGTTTCATACTTCTTCAAAATCGTTTTGATGACCTTAGTTCTAAGTGTCGAGTTAGCAGAGCTTAGTCGTTGGTCAATGTAGCTTTTATCTAACACTTCCTGGCTTGGAAACAGTGTTTTATCTTCTAAGTAGGTTTTCGGCAGATATTGGTATGCCGCTAAATTGGGGGTAGCCACGCCAATTTCTTCAGCATTCAATGCGGCAATTTGTGCATCCATCAGATAGTTAAGAAACTTTTTGGCTTGCTCGATATTGGGAGATACAGAGTTTATCGCCAAACAATCGACCCAAATTGAGCTGCCCTCATCAGGTATTACAAACGCCCAATCGCCCTCTTGTAAAAAGTTATTTAAAGCAAATTGATCACCACTGTATGCCATCGCAATGTGCAAATCTTGTGGATTGGCGGTTGTGCGAATGTAGCTGATTGCATACTCGAAGGTGAGAAAGTCGGTGAGTTGTTCTAGGGTGTGTTCATAGGCTTTTTTGAGCTCATAAGGTGAAGAGGTGTTCCCCGCATAGCCCATAGTTAATAGAGACGGTAGCAGAGTTTCCACCGTATCTGCCAACATGCCGATATGACCTTTTAGCTCCTCGGTCGGAGAAGTGATGGTTTTCCAACTCGCTGGGGCTTCCTCAAACTTACTTTTCCTGTAAGCCAAGCCAAGTGCTCCCCAGAAGTAGGGTACGGCGTAATCTCCACAAGCTTGAGTCCACCTTTTGTCATTATTCAACGTGTTGGGTAGGTCATCAAGCCGAACCAAGGTATCGTCATTGCCATAGATTCCGGCAGATACATTGTCTAAGGTGATTATGTCGAAGGGTAACTTCTGGCTATTAAGCATTAACTTATTGCGTTCATCGTCGTTGTCAAAGTACGACGATTGTATCGTTTGAGAATTTTCTGATTCCCACCGAGATAGGACGCTTTCAGCGATGGAGTCTTCCCACATATAGATGTGCAAATTGGCATTAGCGTAACTGATATTGAGCAGACCTGCTGCCATTGCTGCAAGTTTTAAATATTTATTCTTCATACTGATAACGTTGATGTTGAGTGATGATTGAGCTCGCAATACGATGACGCAGCGTCATTGGGATATTGCGCATATCCATATAGTATTGAGCGTTATTAAACGTCTTCTTTGAAATCCTTTCAGGATCACTTCCAATAAAATCTACTGTTTCCGCACTGGTGCTCCAATGTCCTAGCTCTGAAGCATTTAAGGCGGCGTTGTCAGGTTGCGTGACGAAATCAATGAACGCAACTGCTTGTTCGATATTGTCGCTGTTGGCTGATACAGCAAGGCAATCCACCCAAATAATGGTGCCCTCTTTTGGCGTAACAAATCCCCACTCAAATTGAGCGTTCATTGCATTTAGCGTATGTTCATCTCCTGAATACGCCATTGCAACGTGGATATCAGCAATTTTATTTGGATTCTGTTCGGCGTAACTCAGTACATAGTCGAAAGCTAATACATCAGGGATGAGTTGCTCTAACTCTCGATAAACCGATTTAAGTTGCGAGGGGTCGGTAGACCTAACAGGAAAGTCTTTTAAAAATAGTGATGGCAGTAATATGTCGGTGTAATCAGACATCATGAGAACATGTTGAGCGTTCTCAGGTTTTGGTTTGACTATCTCATTCCATGACGTTGGTGGGGTAAGGTATAAGTCTTTGCGGTAAACCATGCCCAAGGTACCCCAAAAATATGGAATACCCGCTTTACCGCACTGTTGCTGCATGATGGGTGAAATATGTTCTCGGCCTAGGATGTTGAAATTGCTCAGATCGAGAACCTTGCCACTTTTCAAAAAATTGTGGCTAGCGATTTCATCCAAAACCACAATATCAAGATTCTTACCCGAACGACCGTTAATGATACGATCTCTTTCGACATCGTCATCAAAGTGAGCTTCTTCGACGACAACACCGGTTTTTTCATGCCACTTTTCAGTCACAGCGGGGGATAAATAGTAAGCCCAGTTGAACACTGTCAACTGAGTTTCACTGGCAAAGCTTTGGCCAAAACTAAAAGCTAAGCATAAAACAGCTGTGATTAATCGAACAAAAATAGACATCACTCCCCCTAGATGAATCTGTATTTTACAGTACTTCATTCCAGTTGTCAGCTTATAAACTGATGTGCGGTTCGGATTATCTAAATTGCAAGAGCGAATTGTTGACTTGAATCGCATAAAAAGATCCGGCCATTTTAGGTCGAATCTTTTTATTTGGTTAAGAAGAGGGGTAGACGACGGGGAAGTCTAGGGTTGGGTGCTTGCCGATGGTTGATTGGTAGCCATAAACGCTTTCAACCATCTCAGAAGTCAGCGCCTTCCAAGGTGAGTCGTCACAAACCAGCTTACCGTCATGAAGCACAACCAGTCGGTCAGAGTATTGCGCTGCAAGGTTGAGGTCATGCAAGACAACGACCACTGCAGTATTAAACTCATCCGCCAGGTGACGGGCGATTTTCAACGTATTGTGCTGATGGGCTAGGTCGAGTGCTGAAGTCGGTTCATCTAACATAAGGATCTTTTTATCCTTAGCTTGATCCAGTTGCACGAGCACGCGGGCGAGGTGAAGACGCTGCTTTTCACCCCCAGACAAAGATGGATAGAGCCTATCAGCGAGGTGAGTGACGTCCGTCATCTCCATATATTTGTCTGCTAAGGCGTGTGTCTCTTTATTCGGTGCATTGAGTGGTATTGCGCCCAGTTCGACGACTTCTCGCGCTAAAAAAGGAAAACTCAATGTACTGTGCTGAGGCAACATACCGAGATGTTTAGCCAGAGTATTTGGCTGCCAACTTGATTTAGCTGTACCAAAATAACAAATATCACAACGTGATGGGATCTCGCCGCAAAGTAACTTCAATAGGGTACTTTTTCCTGCGCCATTTGGCCCAAGCAGAGTTGTCACTTCTCCTGCTCTTATATCAATGTTGATATCATCTAGTACCGTGCGTTTGCCAAACTTAATCGAGATATTTTTACCTGAAAGGACAACGTTACTCATCAGATAATTTTCCCTTTTTGTTGAAATAGGAGGTAGATAAAGAAAGGTGCGCCAATCAATGCGGTAACGATACCAACAGGCAGTTCCGCCGGAGCAACGGCAACACGAGAGAACATATCTGCAAAGGTAAGCAATAGTGCGCCCATCAAAGCCGATATTGGTATTAAGGTGCGGTGATCTGGGCCAGATAGCATTCGGCCCAAGTGAGGGATCACTAAGCCGATGAATCCAATCATTCCTGAAACACTCACGGTCACACCTACGCCAACCGCTGTCAGGAGGATAAGCTGGCGTTTCAGTTTTTGAACCGGAATGCCTAGATGGTTTGCTTCTGCTTCGCCAAGCAGCAGAGCGTTAAGTGCCATCGCTTTGCGCATAAACACTAACATTAGGATAAGCAGCGTAACTAAGCAGAGAATTATGCTAGTCCAGTTGGCACCGGCCAGTGAGCCCATCGACCACAAAGAGAGATCTCGCAACATTTGATCGTCGGCGACAAAGTTCATGTATCCGATACCAGCGCCAGACAAAGCACTGATTGCGACACCGGCAAGCAGCATGATGGTGACCGACGTTCCCACCTTGCTTGTGCCCATCTTGTAGACGAGTATTGTCGTTAACGCCCCGCCAAGAAAGGCGAACAGGGGTACTGCGGCAACGTTCATAAATTGAGGGTATTGCTCACTGATATCCGCAAACAAAACAATTGCAAGCGCAGCGCCAAGCGATGCACCTGCAGAAACCCCAATAATGCCAGGTTCCGCGAGTGGGTTGCGAAATAGCCCCTGCATAACAGTACCGCACACAGCAAGAATGGCACCGACGAGCATACATAAAATAGTGCGTGGAAAACGTATTTCATGGATAACCAAGTTGATATGCGGAGCAAGATTTTGAGAGCGAAACACAAGGCTTTGAACGCTGTCCCAAAACCCGATGTTCATTGGTCCCACAGTGACAGAACCAATCGTGGTTGCAAGCAGTGAAAGGCCAAACAGCGTGACAATAAGAGATAGAGGTAAGCGGCGTAATAGCATGGATTCGACCCGTTACTTTAGAAGTTCGCTAAGGCGCGCAGCTTCTGACAAGCTTTTAAGTCCTAAACCACCCACAAGGGCATGGCCATCGATTTGAACAAACTGCTTGTTTTGGCCTGCTGGAGTAGCTGCAAGCATCGGTAGTTTCTTCAAGATTTCATCTGCACCACCGAGTTTGTGGTAGCTGCGTCCACTTACAAGAATGATATCGGGTTGCATTTCAATGATGGCTTCATTTGACAAAGGTTTGTAAGAGGTGAGTTGCTCGGCAGCAGGGTTGACACCACCTGCTAGTTCGATGATCGCATTTGGTGTCGTGTCACGACCTGCAACGTTGGCTGGACGGCCTTCATGAATCAGCAGGAACAAAACCTTTTTCGCGCTTTGCTGCTCGGTTTTGTTACTTTCAAGTGTCGCTATTTTTGCGTTCACTTCTTGTTTCAGGTTTTCAGCCCGGCTTTTAGAGTCTGTGAGTTCAGCAATTTCATCAATACGTTCTAACAGGCCTTCTGGAGTGGATTTAGTATTGACGATATCGACTTTTACGCCAGCAGAGCGCAGCTGATTTAGCGTTGTTTCTGGGCCCATTTCATCCGAGCCGATTAAACGGTTTGCGCCAAGTGCCAATAAGCCTTCAGCAGATAGGCGACGATGGTAACCAACGGTTGGCAGTTGAGATTCGCTTGGCAGTTCACTGGTCACATCGACAGCGACCAATTTATCTTGTTGCTCAAGCGCAAAAATGAGTTCAGTGACGGCGCTGCCTGCACTGATGATTTTTTCGTTCGCCAGTGATGTTGATGCGATAACTGAAAGGGATAGGGCTGCAATCGTGTTGAGTATGGTTTTCTTGTTCATGTCTGACTCTATTATTTTGATTCTTCCGTGAGAAGCTGTGTGGCTTGAATGCCGTTTTCTTGTAGGAATGCGAGTAATTTAACGAGGTATTGAACGTCGGCGGTTTTTTCTGCACCTATGACAATAGGTTGAGCGTTGGAGCGATGCTCCTCTAAAAGAGCAATCGTGAAATTCTCCCAATCAATATACTCTTTACTGTCAATCGCCCAATGAGGCTCTTGATCAAGAATATTGATGGTCAACGACTTGGTATCCACTTCTGATACGGCGCTTGAATCTGAAGTAGGAAGGTCTACTTCAAGTGATTCAAGTTTTACTGCTGCAGTCAGCATTAGGAACACCATAACGATAAAAATGATATCGAGCAGCGGCGTCAGATCTGGGGTTAAACCAAAACGGTTTTCCTCCTGTTTGACTTTGATCATGATGCCGCCTCAATGTTCGACATCGGTTGTGAACCTGCTTCAGGAGTGACGTGCTGCAAGCTGATCCCTTCCAACCAAAGGTTCACGTAGTTCAATGTATGCTCTAGCTTTGCCATCACTTTGTCAGCCCAAAGGCCAAGTAACTGAGCGCCAGCAATGGCGGGTAGCGCTATTAACAGGCCAGCAGCGGTCGTGCGCATCGCAAGGCCTAGGCCTTCGGCAAGATCGTTTGGAGTAATACTTCCTGTCGATGCCGCTACGCCTTTAAACATTTCAATCAGGCCAAGTACCGTACCTAACAACCCAATCAGTGGGCTGATCACGCCAATTAATGTAAGTAAGCGAAGACCAGAGTTAAGCTGGTGGCGCTTCTCTTGCAGCCAAATGCCTGCCGCATCTTCACGTAAGCTTTTTGAGAAAGAGTGGTGGGCAAGAATCATGGCAACCCCTTTATAAAGCAAAGGGCGTCGTGGAGAGAGTTTGTCGACTAACGATTCAATCTCTTTGCTACTGGTTGGACTGATCTGTTTTAGTTCCTGACGAATGGCGCGCTTGCCAACGCCAAGACTTATCACAACTTGGAATAGTCGTTCTGCAATGATCATCAATGTTAATGCTGAGCAGATAATTAGCGGCCATGCCATTAGGCCAAGCTGTTGTTGTATTTGGTGTAATTGTTCCATTATCGATCCAACTTAAAACGAACTGGGATTTGAACTCGGTGTGCCATCTTGTGACCACCAACAGTGTGAGGAGAGAATTTCCACTTTTTGATTGCGTCTAGCGCTGACTTATCCAGCATGGTCGCGCCAGAAGAAGAAATCAGAACTTGTCTTACTTGTTGACCATCTTCATCGAGCCATACTTCATAAAGGGCAACGCCTTCAACGCCACGCTTACGTGCAAGGCGAGGGTATTTAGGTGCGCTCGGACGCGACAAAAACGACGGTTTAGTAATCATGACCGGCTGTGACGTTGCACCATTATTAACCTGTTGTGGTTTGGCTTGCTCAACGGATTTTGAGTCTTCTTTAGCAACCTTTTCAACGGGTTTTTCGATAGGCTTTTTGGGTGCCTCAGATTTTTTAGGCGTTTGCTTGACGACTTTCTTCTCGACAGGCTTTTTCTTGACTGGTGTTTTCTTTTCTACCGGTTTCTTAACTGGTTTCGCTTTCTTAACGACTTTTTTAGGTTCTGGTAGTGCAACCGGTTTTAGGGGCTCAGGAACTGGCTCTGTTTTGGTTACAGGCTCTTCTACAACAGGTGTTGGTTCAGGCGCGGGGGCACTTACCGCCTTAAAGTTAATGGACACAGAGGTTGATTGCGCACCAGCGGGCATCGCGAACGCCTTTGGTTCTTGCACGACGAACATGAACGCAGCATGGACAGCTAAAGAAATGCCGCCGGCTATGGTGTATCGCTTGACGTTCACTTTGACCTCTCTGGGATGATTTGCTGTTACAGAACGATGGGGATTATTACTCACAATACAAATAAGATCAATTATCAATTGCATTATCATTATCGTCATTTTATGATCCTTTCCAGATTATGAGATTTGGGCGTGAAGCTAGAGCTGACAAGCGCTGAAAGGTTTATGAAATGCTGGATATTTATAAATTTGATGAATCAATTGTTGGGGCTAATACCCCCGATCCATTGAAGTTCGCTTTTGTTAAAAAAGCGTCGCCTCATGCTGGTGGAATGGCATCTCCAATTATGCCTGATCAGAAGATTGCTACTCTTGATAAGCTCTATTCGCAAGAAGTAACGAAAAACAATAAGCGATGCTTATATATCCATATTCCTTTTTGTCGTGTTCGCTGCACGTTTTGCAACTTCTTTCAAAATGCAGCAAGCCGCAAGCTAGTGGATGATTACTTTGATGCGCTGATGGTCGAGATTGAGCAAAAAGCAGCTATGCCATGGACTCAATCCGGCACTTTCCACGCTGTGTATATTGGTGGAGGGACGCCAACTGACCTTTCGCCTGAGCAAGTTGAGCGACTGGGCAAAGCAATATCACAGAATTTCCCGCTAGCAACTGACTGTGAAATCACTCTAGAAGGACGCATCAATCGTTTTAGTGATGAGATGTTTGAACGAGCATTGGACGGTGGTTTCAATCGCTTTTCATTCGGTATCCAAAGCTTTGATACCAAAGTCAGACGCAGTGCTAAGAGGCTTGATGATCGTGAAGTGGTATTAGAAAGAGTCACGTCTCTTAGTCAAACCGACCAGGCTCCAATCATTCTAGATCTGCTCTATGGGCTTCCTTATCAAGATATTGAGGTGTTTGAACAAGATCTGAAAGACTACTTGTCTACTGGGGCTCATGGTTTAGACCTTTATCAACTCGTGGTTGGCGGCAATGCGCCGATGATCAACTTGGTTGATAAAGGGAAAATTCCTGCACCAGCAAGTTCTCCAGATAAAGCGGCCATGTACAAGCTAGGGTCAGACTTTATGCGTAAGCACCACATGCGCCAGTTAAGTGTGAACCACTGGGCAAGAGATAATCGAGAGCGTAGCCAATATAACTCGCTAGCGAAAACGTATGCTGAAGTCTTGCCTATTGGCTGCGGAGCAGGTGGCAATATCGGTGGCTATGGAATGATGAACCACCGCACATTAGAAACCTATATGACTGCGATGAAATCTGGTGACTCAGTCGTTGCAATGATGACGAAACAGCACGCGTTAGAACCTATTTTCGCAGGGTTGAAGTCTGGTTTTGATAAGGGTGTCCTTTCTCGTGAACGCCTTCCTGATTTCATGGGCACTAAAGCCTTTGATTTCTTGCGACCGTTGTTCGAAGAGTGGCAACGCAAGGGGTTAGTGGTCGTTGAGAGTCAATATTTAACGCTGACGCTGGCAGGCCAATTTTGGGCCGTGAGCTTGGCGCAAGCATGTATTCAAGTACTACAGTCTACGTACAAAGAAAAAAATGCCCCGATTGCGGTGGCGATTTAAATGGAAACAATGATGGAATCATTAAAACAGCAAGTGGCTCAATTGATTGAGCAAGAGCCCAAGTTACTTCCTGCGGCAATCGCAGAGCAGCTTAACGTGTCAGAGTTTGAAGCCGTAGCAGCATTACCTGATGAGATGGTTGCACTGGTTGGCGGCGAGCAAGCACAAGCGGTGCTAGAGAGCTTAGTTGGCTTTGGCCCAGTGACAACAATTGTCCACTCATTTGGCTCAATTTTTGAAGTAAAAGCGCCATTTCCAAAGGGTAAAGTCGCTCGTGGTTACTACAACTTGATGGGCCGTGAAGGTGAGCTGCATGGTCACCTTAAATTGGACAACATTAAGAATATTGCTTTGGTAAGTAAGCCGTTCATGGGCCGAGAAAGTCACTATTTTGGTTTCTTCTGTGAAGCAGGGAACAACATATTTAAGGTGTACTTAGGCCGAAATGAAAAGCGTGAATTGATTGAAGAACAAGTCACTACGTTCAAACAGTGGCAACAAGAATTTAAAAAATAATAAGATAAAGTTAGGAGTTTCAAAATGGATCAACAAGTAAAACAAGAGCGCCTGCAAGGACGTCTGGGGCCAGAGATTAAAGAGTTTCGCCAAGAGCGCCGCACGCTTCAACTAGCGACTGTCGATGAAAATGGTCGACCTAACGTAAGCTACGCCCCTTATGTTCAAAACAAAGAGGGCTACTTCGTTCTTATCTCAGAAATCGCGCGCCATGCTCGTAACCTGCAAGTAAACCCGAATGTGTCAATCATGATGATTGAAGATGAAGATTCATCTAAGCAGTTGTTCGCTCGTAAGCGTCTTACCTTTGATGCGGTTGCGAGTGTTGTTGAACGCGAATCAGAGCAATGGCAGCAAGTTGTTGGTCAAATGAAAGAGCGTTTTGGTGAGATTATTGATGGCCTAAGTCAACTGCAAGATTTCGTGCTATTTAATTTGAAAGCAGAACAGGGTCTATTCGTCAAAGGCTTTGGCCAAGCGTACCAAGTGTCTGGCGATGACCTAGTGGACTTCGTTCATCTAGAAGAAGGCCATAAAAAAGTGTCGAACGAATAAGACATTTCGTTATTTAGATTCTTACCATTTACGAGTAATCTAGAACACATCAGAGGGAGCCGCAATGGCTCCTTTATTTTTGCCAAGGAAAAGTTATGCGTCCAGTGAGTAAAGATCACGGAGAAATCTGTTACCCATTTATTTATGAAGACAGCCCTGTCTGTGATTTTGAAATTGCGGCGGATGAACTATGCAGTCGCATTGGATTGGTGTTGACGATGGATCTTGATGATCTCTGCCGCGATGTCTTGAGTCGAGTTCAACCAAATGTTTATCACCTCAATGGCTCGGTCAGAGGTAAGTTGGCGATTGACGAGGAGCAATTGGCTGAGCTTTATCAAGACTATAACGTACTTAGAGATAAACTTGATGGTGGCTTCAGAGGCTTCGTTTTGCCTGGCGGTCATCCGATTTCCGCTGAATTACACCTTTGCCGAACGCAAGCCAAGAAGATTATACGAGCATTAGTGATGATTGAACATTCAGGAAAGAAATCTCCAGCACCGATTTTGTTTCGCTACGCTAACTTGCTAGCAAATGTGATGTACACGCTTGCGTCATACACCAATAAGCTTCGACAAGTGGAAGAAGTGGAATTTGTCAGTCGCAGTTATTGATAGTGCGGTTTAAAAGCAGGGCAGTGGCATGACCGCCCTGTTATTTGAAACTTGAACCCTAACGAAGACGTTAGAAGCTAGATCCTGGCTGAGTGAGGAATTCGACCTCTTCAGGTGTACTTTCACGTCCCAGTATTTCATTACGGTGGGGGTAACGGCCAAAGCGATCAATGATCACCTTGTGTTTGAGTTCGAAGTCGTAGTTGTTTTCAAGTCCAGGTTTGTTAAACAGATCGACCGCATGTTGGTGAATAGCGGCCGACTCGCTATGCATAAACGGCATGTAGAGGAAGCCTTGCTCAGTGCTACTGAGTTCTTTATCTTTGCCGAGTGCGATAGCTTCTTGCGAAAGGGCGAGTGCTAAAGGGTCTTGCGAAAATGCCCCTGCGGTATTGCGATAGATGTTACGGGAAAACTGATCCAGTACGATGATTTCAGCGAGTCGTCCTTTGGCTGAATCTCGCCAATCAACAAGCTCACACTGCGCGGCACTTTGAAGCAGGGCAGAAAATCTTTCTGTGATTGTTTGGTCTACAGATTCACTGCTCACAAACCAGTCTTTAGGTTCTAATTCGTTAAACCAAAAATTTAGTACGTCCTGCGCAGTCACTTGCTGATCCATTATGGCATCCCCTTGTTTATTCAGTTATTTGATGATGGATAAGCTTAGCCAGTTTTGCAACCCCTTGTTTCCATTCATCATTGCTTAAAAAGTTTGAACAACTAAAGCGTATACAATGATTATATTGCCCAGAGGTGCCGAAGATACTGCCGGGTAAGATGCTGATTCCTTGAGATTTGGCTTGTTGATAAAGTTGGTCGCTGTCGACACCTTTGGGTAAGGTTAACCACAACAGAAATGAGCCTTGAGGAAGGTATGTTTTAAAGCGACCATTGAGCGAGCTGTAATGGTTTAACGCTTCGCTAAGCTCTGAATGAAACAGCTTCATATTTGCTTGGTAAGAGCGACGCATCTTAGAAACATGTTGGCGATATTTCCCACTATCCAAAAAGGCACCAACCGCAGACTGCATTAAGTTCAAGCTCCCCATGTTATCGCAAACCATGAACTTTTCTATTTGAGCTTGATACTGACCAGCCAATATCCAACCTATGCGCAATCGAGAATCCAGCATCTTTGAAAGTGAATTAACGTAGATGACGCGGTTTTGTCTATCAAGTAATTTTAATGGTGGGATCGTCTCGTCAAAGGCAAGGGCACCAAAAACATCATCTTCGATGATCGGGATTGAGCCTGTTGAGTCGAGCAGAGCCAAACGTTTATCGAGTGGCATATGTGACCCTGTGGGGTTAGTGAAGTTCGGCGTTACTAACAGTGCTTTTATATCCCACTTGTCCATCGCGTTATTGAGGGCGTCTATGTCGAGCCCTGTTCGTGGGCAACTTGGTAATTCAACCACCTTTAGTCCGAGCGACTCCATCAACAGCAAATTCCCGAAATAACAAGGTGATTCAACGGCAACAATGTCTCCAGCTTGAGTCAAAGCACGTAGCGCAAGACTGATTGCTTGCTGAGCGCCGTGGGTGACTGCAATCTCATTCTCTTGAACTTCAACGCCCAGTTCTTGGCTAATTTTAGTTAAATGGCGAAGCAAAAGTGCGTTACCTGGTGGTAATTGATAGTGGCTAGGAACATTCGCCTGCCTGCGACTGTGGCGCCCAATTTCAGCGTACAGAGATTTGATTGCTGGAGAGTCGATATTAGGGTGAGCGGACCCCGTTGCGAGCAACTCTTTATCCGCAGAATAAGTAAGGATCTCTTTACACACAGAGAGCAGGTCGACATGGTTTGGCTTGGGTGGTGCTATAGGTGGCATCTTGCGTTGATTCACTCGATAACCTGACTTGGGAACGGTATAAATAACGCCTTGTGCTTCCAGTTCTTGATAAGCGCGAATGACGGTGTTTTTGCTGATAGACATCGAACTGCTTAGTTGGCGTATTGATGGCAGCTTTTCATCTTGGGTAAACAAGCCCTGCTCGATTTTTTGTTTGATGTACTGCTCTACCATTAAGTATTTGTTATTCACATTCATAAACTGTACCCAAAAAATAACTCAAATCTGTGCCTTTAAGCTTTTGCTGTACCCATTAGAGTAACCTTATCTTATCGATTTTGGCTACAGGAACTTAGCATGCTTATTCGATGCATCCCTTTTATCTTTGTTGCGCTTTGGGCTTCTGGCTTTGTTGGTGCAAGGTTTGGCCTACAGTACGCCGAGCCTGCGACCTTATTGTCTATTCGTATGATCGCCAATGTCGGTTTGTTCTTGTTGTTGGTGATTGTGCTTAAGCGTCAGTTACCTCGCGGGAAGGCGCTTTTCCACAGTGCTGTCGTCGGCGTGTTGATCCATGGTTTTTATCTGGGTGGAACCTACCTTGCGATAAGCTGGGGTATGCCTGCAGGTCTCAGCTCTTTGCTAGTGGGTTTTCAACCCATTCTAACAGCCTTAATGTTGGTCGTGATTGCTCAGCAAAGTTTTCGATTATCACAATGGGTTGGTTTGATACTGGGTTTTGTCGGCATCTGTTTAGTGCTGCTTGGCAAAATCGAATGGCAATCGGAGCAGCATCAAATGGCAGCCGTGGCGATATGTATCCTCGCTCTGTTCGGAATTACGTGTGGCACTTTGTATCAAAAGCGCTTTTGTCAGGGCGAAGATATGATCGGGAGTGCAACCGTTCAATACTTCGCGGCGGGACTGCTGTTTATTCCTTACGCCTTTAGCTTTGAGTCTATGCAAGTGCAATGGAATACAGCGTTTGTATTGACCCTCGTGTGGCTTGTGGTGGTGCTGTCTTGTGTCGCGATATTACTTCTTCTCTATATGGTGGAGCATGGCGCTTCTTCAAGTGTGGCGTCAGTGTTTTACTTAGTTCCTCCAACCACGGCACTTCAAGCCTGGTTAATGTTTGGAGAATCGTTTGATGGCCTCGGAGTAAGCGGCTTTGTATGTACCGCAATCGCTGTCTATTTGGTTGCCAAAGCCCCGTCATTTAGCTGGCTAAAAGTGACTTCCCGTAAAGCCACGAGTGGTGACCCTTTATAGGTATTGGCAAAAATAGACTTAGGTTTATAATCGCGCCGTTATTCCTATTGAGCCACTCATGTGAGTAGATTAAGAAAGCCCGATCGCGCTACTGCTATGCGCGATATTATTGAACAAGTCAAAAGTACCTTACCTCTTTATGAACCAGAAACGTTTGTATGTGGGACGAAAGGTAACTGTGTTGGTTGCCCTAAGAAACTGCTAGAAATGGTCGATTCAGAATTGAGTTACTGGGAGTCTGCATTGCAGCGTGGTATTGAGCCTCAGTTCGATGAAATAAGGCGTTTTGGCAAGATGTGCTCGAGCGTTAGAAGAGGCCTAAGCCGCAACGGACTCATTTAATTTTCGCCTTTCACTTTAGAAGTGCCTAACTGTGAGCTAACTTTAAGTTAGGTTGCAGTTAGGAGGAAGTGGTTTGCGTCTACATCTCTCTATATCCCATGTGCTGATGCTCATGGTCTGCTTATTTCCGCTTTCAGCGCACACTACTGAAAGTGACTTACGTCAACTCTCGTTCTACACAGAGGCCTATCCGCCTGCGAACTTTTTACACGATGACAAAATTACTGGGTATGCGGTTGATGTTTTGATGGAAGCCAGTGAGCTCGTCGGTGAGCCGATCACCTTATCTCAAATGACGCTTCAACCTTGGGCTCGTTCCTATCGAACTGTACTCACTAATAAAAACTCAGTGCTCTTTTCTACCACTCGATCTGAGCATCGAGAAGAGCTGTTTCAGTGGGTAGGGCCTATTGTGGATATTCGTGTTGTGGTTTTGGCGAGAAAAGACGCCAATATCAAGATAGAAAACCCACTTGATATGGCCAGCTATCGTATCGGTGTAATTCGCGATGATATCGGTGAGCAAAGTTTACTTTCATTGGGGATTCCACGTGATTCAATGCAAGAAGCCTCGTATGTCACTGTTTTAGCGGAGCAATTGATGAAGAAACGCATCGACTTGTTGGTCTATTCAGAGCGGGCTGCTTATTGGTGGTCTCGGCAAGTGGGCGTTAACCCAGACTTGTTTGAACCTGTCTATATAGTGAAAGACGGCTTTGTCTATTACGCGGTCAATCGAGATACCGATAAGAGTGTCGCGGAGAAGATTCAGAAAGGGCTAGATATGCTTAAAGAGGTAGACGAATCAGGATCGAGTCGATATCAGAAGATCCTTGATAAGTACTAATAATACCAACCAGAATAAATACCTAATCACCTATTGATCTCGATTGGTACAAAAAAGGCCGCATTTGCGACCCTTATTATTAGACTTTGGCTTTCTTTACGAAGTAAGGATTATCAAATTTCTTTGCGCTTCCTAATTCTGACGTTACGAGTTTATTCCACAAATGAACGTCAAATTCCCCTTTAGGTATAGAAGGGTAGAGCGTTTCAACCTCTTCCATAGCGAAACGAATAAACTGTTTTTTCTTAATTTGGTTATATTTGCGTGCAACACGGTTGTGCTTTGCAATCCACTCCAGTTTAAAAGCGAGTAATCCAGGCTCCGCTTCTTCAAGTGGAAGTCTTGAGAGATAAATACGTTTGTACGACACCTTGCGGTTTACCATGGTACGCATGGCGGTTTGAATGTATTTGCCATGGTTGGTAATCGAAATATCATTTTTATCAAACAGCTGGACGCTCCAACCACTTGGGAAGAAATTTGGCTGACGGTATTGCTTATTACGAACGTCGATTGCTTGGTGCATGACAAGGTCAGAAGTGCCATTGAAAGTCTGTTGCCATTTACCTATTCGGATCTGTACAGCGGTCGGCAATCGATAAATATTGGTAAATTTATCTTGTTCCATATTGAATACACTAATTAATGTCGATGTAAAAAGGCGAAGAGAGTAGGCGAAAAGGGACGTCTACTGTAAGAATTGTGTAACTTTTCCACATAGTGTAGTGAAAAACCAATTGGCTATCTAGTGGTTTTGGTCAAATTTTGTCAAGAATATACGGCTTACGGTTACGTTGGCTTATATTGATATCTCGAATATGATGTCAAAAAGAGCAAATGTAGAGACAAAAAAGCCCCCGCATTGTGCAGAGGCTTCATGAGCGTTGTAGTCAGCTTAATCGTAGATAGTTGGAATTGGCTGACGTTTATGCTGAGTAATTGTGTAGATGCGAACAAGACGATCCGTCACTTCTTGCGAAACGGGCTTGCCTTCTAGGAAGTCATCAATTTGTTCATAGGTCAGGTTAAGCGCATCTTCATCTGCTTTTTGTGGTGCGAGCTCTTCTAAATCGGCGGTTGGCACTTTCTTCACTAGTTGCTCTGGTGCGCCTAAGGTTGCCGCAAGTTCACGAACCTGGCGTTTACTTAAACCAAACAGAGGTGCTAGATCACAAGCGCCGTCACCAAACTTGGTGTAAAAACCGGTGATATTCTCTGCCGAGTGGTCAGTACCAATCACCAAGCCACCCACGTAACCTGCTAGTTCATACTGTGCCACCATACGAGCGCGTGCTTTTACATTACCTTTGACAAAGTCCACTTTCGCGCTGTCTTCAGGAAGAAGGCCTGTGCCCTCCAGTGCAACGTGACTGGCTGCGTGAAGACCATCAACACCCGCTTTGATGTTTACGGATACAGAGTGAGAAGGTTGGATGAACTGAAGAGCGAGTTGTGCTTCGTCTTCATCTTTCTGTTCGCCGTAAGGCAGACGCACAGCGATGAATTGGTAGCCGCTGCTCTCTTCGTTTAATTGGTTTACCGCTAGCTGAGCGAGACGTCCGCAAGTTGTTGAGTCGACACCTCCGCTGATACCAAGCACAAGTGACTTACAGCCAGACTCTTGAAGCTTACGCTTGATAAAATCGACGCGACGTGAAATTTCAAAGTGAGGGTCAATCGACGGTAAAACACGCATCTCATCGCGAATCAACTGTTCCATTATGTTTCCTTCCTGCAGCAATAAAGTTGAAAAGTGTGTATCTAAGTTGATAACTTTAACGGGTCTACCTCAGCAGGTAGTGATTATTCCTGAAGTGAACATGTTAAAGTCACGTCGCTATATCATACCTCAATCAACGAATTAGAAAACTGTGATCGCGGTTTTCCCTGATAGTGAAGAACGAAAATGAGCAAAATTGCTGTATTTGGAAGTGCATTTAACCCGCCGAGCCTGGGCCACAAGAGTGTCATAGAGTCATTAAGCCATTTTGACACCGTATTACTCTTACCTAGCATCGCTCATGCATGGGGAAAGCAGATGCTCGATTATTCAGTACGATGCGAACTTGTGGATGCCTTTATTGAAGACCTTGAGGTCACTAACGTGCAGCGCTCTAGCATTGAAGAAGAGTTACACAAACCCAATAGCAGTGTGACGACCTTTGCAGTACTTGAAGCATTAGAAGCTCGTTTTCCTGAGAGTGAACTGACGTTTGTGATGGGGCCAGACAACTTGTTTAACTTTTCTAAGTTCTACAAAGCGGACGAGATACTGAATCGTTGGTCAATCCTAAGTTGTCCAGAAAAAGTAAAAGTGAGAAGTACTGACATCAGAAATGCTTTAATTGATAAAAAAGACATTTCTTACATGACAACCTCTAAAGTATCTCGCAAACTTGCCGAAAAAGAGTATTATTAAATGGTTTAATGTACGATATATAAGAGGTGTGAATGCTTAAAGGCGGATTGATATGGGGGATGCTATTAATCGCTCCTATTTCTAATGCGTGTGAGTTGTATGGCAAGGATTCCGCTTCTCAATCGGTGATGTTTGGTCAGCAAACTGGTGTTTGTTTTTCACTCCTCGATGGCATTGGTTACACGGCTAAATCGATAGATTCCATCAGTGAGTTTATCGGTGAAGAGTCATCAACCGATTACTCTCAATATTGGTCAGAGTGGTTGCTCAATAGTGACACCAACCCAATTGTGACGCAAAGTCTCGCCTCTAACTATATCGGTCTTGGTGTATGGGTTCCAAGTGAAATTGAAGATCAGATGTCGCAGATGGATACAGAAGAGTGGATCAAAAGCCATGGTCTACAACTGAGTCTTGGATTTGGTGATATGAATTCAGGGCAACCAAGAATGCGATTGGATTACCGCTGGCACGAACAACGTGATGGTGACGTCATGATGCAAGTGGAAGTCCCATTCTAATACTCCCCTAAATAGTCATTGATACGCTAAAATCGTTACCCGTTCGATGCCTGACGTAATGCCAATCTTTGAAAGTGTTGACTGATGATTGTCTCTGGGGTTTCTGGTTTACTAAAGTAGTAGCCTTGTATAAGCTGACAACCCATCGCATAGAGTTTTTCGAGTGCGGTTTGATCTTCGACTCCCTCCGCAACAAGCTTGACATCTAATTGACTTGCCAGTTGCACGATAAGCCATACCACCCGCTCAGCCGTTTCATTACTCAACATATTTCTAATAAAGGTCGCATCAATCTTAATGCAATCTATCGGATAGCTGTGAATGTAATTCAAGCTTGAGTAACCAGTACCAAAGTCGTCTAGTGCGACGGTAAAGCCTAGTAAACGGAGTTGGGTAAGTATCTCTTTCACTTCATCGGTTTGCGATAATAATACTGTCTCGGTCAATTCGATTGTGAACTCATCTGGAGTGAAGTTATAGCTGTATAAGGTGTCTAACAGATGTTGTAAGTATCGGTTGGAGTTATTCAACTCATGCGCAGAGCAGTTTAATCCCAATCTCACTTTATGTCCTAAGCCTTCTTCTAGTATGACTTTCGCTTTGCAGGCGAGCTCGACAATACGTTCACCTAACTCAACGATAAGCCCCGATTGTTCCGCAGCCTCAATAAACTCGAGTGGGGAGATATTGCCAAGCGCTTTGCTTTTCCATCGAGCGAGAATTTCAAAGTAATCCCACCTCTCTTTATTCTTATCGACAATTGGCTGAACGACGACGTAAATCTCACTGTTGGTGATACTTTCAAGCGCAAGCTCATTGCGTAGTGCGTCAATGATCAATGCTCTACGGTAGTACTGGGCACTTAAATGGGTGTCATAACACTGGACGTTGATGTGACGCGATTGTTTACAGTCCTTCAAGGCTAAGCTGGCGTTAAGGATAATTTGGTCAGCGGAGACGCTATGACCTGAGCTTTTTGCAAGGCCAATACTGATGCCAAATTTGATGTTGTGTGCTGGATCTTGGTAACCCTTTTCGAGCTTTTTGATGATGGTATGGCAAACCTCAAATGGGTCACCTGAAAGGTTAATAAACGCGAACTCATCACCAGCAATACGAAAAGCAAGTTGTTTATCCGCAATCGTGCTCTTGATGGTATTGGCGACAAATTTAATGATCTGGTCACCAATGTAATTGCCATATAAATCATTGATTGATTTGAAGTTGTCAATGTCAATGTAGGCTAGTGTGAAAGGTTGATTATTCGCTTCGCTTAAGTGTTCAAGCTTGTCTGATAGGTAGCTCCGATTGAGTAAACCAGTCAGATTGTCATGTGAAACTTCGTAGCTGAGTTGGTCAACTAATGTTTCTGAACGAGCAGTAAGCCATTTTGCTCTCAAGCTGTGAGTGACGACGTTGGCAAAAAGCTGGTGGTGATAAATGAGGTTTGATTGTTCTTCTGAAGTCAACGCTTCGAGGTATGTTGATAGAAGTACCCCTAAGGTCTCTCCGTTCTGATTTTTGAGCGGAATCGCTAAGAATGACTCTATTTCGTTGTCCGAGATGAACGGTTCGTCTGGTAGAGCGATACGAGCGTCCCGACTGCATAAGGTGTATTCGTTACTTGATTGAATAAAGCTGGCACAAGTACTACGCGAGATAGGGGCTGCATAGTGGCTTCTTTGTAGCTTTTGATGACTTGCCGATGCGAGAAGGCTCGATTTAGGCGTAAATTGGTCGAGCTCAATAATACATGTACAAAATGATTGGCCATGTCTGTGTAGTACCTTAGTGGCACTATTGAGAAGCTCTTGTCCATCTAAGCTCAATGTCGCGTTGATCTCTTCTACACCAAGAGGGGCGGATATTGACGTTGTCCTAACCATAACCAGTAACTCACTATTATTGTGATTGATATCACTTATTCGTCGGTGGTGTTACTGTTTAAATATGGTACTGGACGCATAATATTGCAAATTGTAAGTGAAACTTATTGCGTTTATGGTTTTAGGGACTTCTCTTTCGACAGACGTTCTTTTAAGTAATCGAGGAACAGTTTGGTGCGCGTATGCTGATAATCAAGCTTAGGATAGTAAGCATAGACGATCGCTTCATCGGCAGTAATCGTTGGGAGGATCCTTTGGAGAGTGCCCAGCCGTAATTCTTCTTTTATCATGACATCGTTCGAAACCAGAATACCCATACCACTTTTGGCTGCGTAGTAAAGCGCTTCAGGGTTGGTCGTCGCAAAATTACCAGATAGAGAAAGCTTTTGCCCGTTCGTTAGTGATATTTCACGCTGAGTTCTTTCTCCCCACACTAAGAGATTGTGATTTTTTAGCTCCTCAGGAGTTCGAGGAGCACCATATTGCTCAAGGTATTCTGGTGATGCGTAGAAAGCAGCTTTATGTTCGAACAAGGCAGTTGCTTTGAAGCTCAGTGAATTCAGTTGCTCGATCTCACGGCTGATGAACAGATCAAGGCTCAGCTCAGGGAGTTGACCTGGCGTGGTTGTGATTAACTGAATACGAATGTCAGGGTACATTTGTAAAAAGTCATTTAGATATTGAACGAGAAATTTAGACCCTACGGCTAGGGTAGCGCCAATTTTCAGTAGGCCAACAGGTGTTTCAGACACTGAACGTGTTTCATCAAGGATTGACTGCCAACCATCGAGCTGAACTTTTGCTCTTTGATAAAAGAGAGCGCCCGCTTCGGTTTGGGTTACAGATCGGGTTGTACGTTTTAAAAGCTGTGCTCCGATGCGCTCTTCAAGCCAGTGGACTCGTTTGCTGATTGCTGAGCTGGTGGTATTGAGCTTACGTGCTGCGCCATTAAAGCTGCCTTCGTCAACGACTCGAATATAGCTCTGAACGCTTTGAATCCAATCCATAATCCTACCTTATTGTTTCTTGCTGGGACGCAATGACTTTCCAATCATCAATATTATCATTTCGTAGTGGGTAATTTAAACTCAATTATCGTTGTTGAGTCAGGAGTCCGCATGAAAAAAACACCCATTTTGTTAGCTATGATGATCATCGCAACGGGGCAAGTTGGCGTGAGTATTTACCTTCCTGCTCTGCCATTGATTAGCGATGCCTTGAACGCAAACCAAGCCGATATACAACTTCTGGTGACCCTTTTTCTTGTTGGTTTTGGTGCGTCTCAGCTTTTCTATGGTCCACTTTCTGATGCAATAGGGCGACGACCTGTGTTCATTATGGGGCAGGGCGTATATTTATTGGGGACGCTGATTTGTGTTGGTTTCTCTGACAACCTTTCCATACTGATTGTTGGCCGCCTCTTGCAAGGTTTAGGGGCAGGCAGTGCCTCAGTCCTAGGCCGCAGTGTACTTCGCGATAGCTATGAGGGCGCGCAGTTAACCAAAGCGTTATCCTATATTTCTATTACGGCTTCTATCATGCCGATCGTTGCACCGGTGCTTGGTGGGTGGATTTCGTTCTACTTGGGCTGGGAGGCGGTGTTCATCTTTGTGCTACTCTATCTCATCGCCATTTTTACCCTAGGCTATTTCGTACTTCCTGAAACCATGAGTTATGGGAAAAGCCGATTTGAGCTGGGTAAAGTAATCAAAAACTATGGCAGTTTACTGACGAACAAACAGGTCATAACCAGTGCGAGTTACAATTGGGTTAGCTACCTAGCCAGTTTGGTGTCGCTTTCGGTTATGCCGTTCATCCTGCAAAATCAACTTGGCCTTACGGCTGCCGAATATGGCTCAGTGATGTTGATTCCTTCGGCAGGTCTGATGGTTGGTAGTGTTGCTCTTAATATATTGAATCGATATTTAGGTGTTCGACAGCTATTAGCGTTAGCGATCTCTATCATGATTTTAGCCGGTGTTTGGCTTCTGTTGACCCCGGTGTCACTCTTTAACTTGGTTTGGGCATTTTCACTGTTGACCATTGCACAGGGTTTGTCTTTCCCGCTTTCTATCAGTTTGCTTCTTGAGCCCCATAAAAGACAGGCTGGGTCGGTCTCTGCGCTGTCGGGCTCTATTCAAATGTGTGTGGCAGGGGCGTTTGGCGGTTACTTAGTTAAGTATTGGGTCGGTAGCCAAGTTTCAATGGGTGTTTTCTACTTAATGTGTGCGTCGATTATGGCGTTTGTTCTGACTGTTTCTCGAGAAAAAACAACAGTAGAGCAGGAGTTTGCTTGAACGCGAGTTAAAGGTACAATGCGCGCAAATTCCCATAACGAGACGATAATTATGGAACACAAAGAGTTCGAAGTGCTAGTGAAGGCATTGTGTGAGCAAGAAAACCTTCCTCAAGCGTTAGAGATTTTGAAAGCGAGCGAAGATCAAGAAGTGGCGGAAGCGGCTCAATCTTTGGCAGGCCAATTTGCACTAGCTGAAGTGGATGGCGCTAAGCGTATCTATCATGTGACTACTCAAGCAAACGAGCAAGGCGAAGAGCAGGAGTTCGTTGAACATGTGATGGACGAAGGCGATGAAGTGATTCGTTTCGTTGCTTGGTTCTTTGACGTGATGTTCGATGTTAAGCGCAAAGATACATACCAAGTTGCTGGCAAGACGTATCAGCAACCAAAGCGCGCATAGTGATAAAATAGAGTGATCTAGTTCTTGTTTTTGTTTTTAATGTGATTAAAATCACACTCCTTGAATATGAGGAGTCAATCATGAATCACGAATTAGGCAATGCATACTTAGGTCAAATGATCGCAAAACAAGCTATGCAAGACGCATTCTATGGTAAGCCTAAAGCGAAGAAAGCTTCTTTCATCAAACGTATGATGAAGAAAGTGGCAAAATAATCGCGAAGTGAAACGGAATTTCAGCTTGGGTACTAAGTCGTAAGCACTAAAAAGCCCCGCTCTAAATTGAGCGGGGCTTTTTGCATTTATACGTCAGTTAAAGGGCAACTACGTTATCAGGAACCGTGCTTAAGCCTTTTTCCTCAACCCAGGCACTTAGGTTGTCGGCACCACCAATGTAGTGACCATCTAGCCAAATCTGTGGAACGGTAACTGGCGTTTTCTCACCAATGATCGCTTTCACTTCAGGGATCATCCGATACAGAGCAGCACTGTCTTTGACCACATCGTAGTATTGGTACTCAATGCCTGCTTCATCAAGAATCTTTTTCGCTTTTACACAGTATGGGCAGGTGGCTTTACCGTAAACAATATTCCCTTTCAGGGTGTCTCGCTTTGTCCACTCTTGAATGATTGACTGAACTAACACGCCACGGTTAAGTGCTTCACCTTGGCTAATGACCTTACCTTCAACCATCAGGATTGGTGCATGCCAAGCGCCCACTTTTAACGGCTCCCACCAGTGAGAAAGCCAATCTTTCAATTCCAACTCGACAGGTATTCCAGCTAACTCATTCTCAAACGTATCGGTGAGGATATCTTTGGTCAGCGTACATTCACCACAAGGAATGTTAACTTTGAATGGTCCCCAGCTTCCACCCCAGCGATATAGCGTTAGTTTAATTGGATCTGTCATAGAGTTGTCTCCCTTAAATTCCTATGACTAATTAGAAAGTTATTCATTGGAAAAACTTTCAACTATTTCGACTTTTTTGTTTCCCAGCGAGTAATAAAGGCGACAGAAGCAATGATGATCGCTGCCCCTAGCCATAATCGACCTGGTGGTACCCAGCTAAACACCACCCAACCGGCGAGTACATTCAAAGGTAATTTAGCATGGTCGAAGGGTTGAACGAACGACGCATCGGCCACCGCATAGGCTTTAACAATAGCCCACTGAGCCAGAGCTGTCATCGCGCCCGCTGCAATTAATACTACCCACAATGTGGCATCTGTTGGTGTTTGCCAATCAGGCAATGCCAGCAGAATGTTAAAGGGCGTAATAAGGATAAGTAGATACACGACCATGGTCGACGGAGAGTCATTGGAAGAGAGCTTTTTCACCATCAGTGAGTAACATGCCCAGAAAAACGCGGCGCCAACAGGGAGCAAAGCGGCCCAGCTGAATGTGTCTGACCACGGCTCTAGAATGATCATCGCGCCGACAAAACCAGATAAGGTTGCAGCCCATCGTGCTATACCGACTTTTTCTTTGAGGAAAAGCCCAGAACCTATGGTGGCAAAGAGAGGTGATGTCATTAATAGCGCAATACCTTGCCAAATAGGCACAGGATAAGCCAAAGCCCACAGCCACAATTGAATACCAATGACCGAGAGGAAAACACGAAAAACGTGCATGCCCAAGTGTTCGGTGCGTAGAGACTTTCTGATGCCGAGTGTTTTTAAATACGGAAGGATGACAACCAATGCAATCGCATATTGGATTAAGGCAACCGTTGTTGAGGAGAGACCGTAATTAATACTGGCTATTTGTGCAAGGCTGTTCACTATCGCGAATGCAAGGCCTGCGGTTAGCATCCAGCTTGCGCCTTGAACAGGGCGGTGTGTCGTTGTGGTCATGATGTAAGTGTCTGAAAAATGGATAGGCTGAATCATACGACTTTATCTGAATAAGATCATTAGACGAATCTGAACTTATACCAACCTAAATAAATATCTGTTCATTCTTGCTTGCTAAAATCGCTAATAGCTTCGTTATAGATTTTGTAGGTAGGTCAACTAGCTAGCTGCAATCTATGCCTTGCTCTAAGCGATTTTTTCTGCGCAATTATCTGAGCACCTATTTATCCAGATTGGTATTATAATTCAATAAAATCGAATGATTCAGCACTTGGTTATTTTTTGTTTAATGAATATACCGAGATGACAACTAATATCAGCCCCATTGCGTGCCATATCGTAAATAGCTCATCCAGTACCACCACAGCCATACCGGCAGTGATTGCTGGCCCAATATTGCTGGTTAAACTCAAGGTTGTTGGTGTCAGCCTAGCCATAGCTGCTGCAACAAGATATGAGGGCAGCACCGTACAGAAGATCCCCAATAGGACGCCAATGAAAATCAATTCTTGGCTCCATTGACTAGGGCTTGCGCCACTAAAATAAAGATGTACAAGAATCGCAATGCCCGCACTACCCATTCCGATACTCGTAAACAGTGAGCTCCCCAATTTACCGATCAAGGGTTTGCTCCATACCAAGTAGAAAGCAAAGACTAAAGCGGAGCCCATCGCCAATACACTACCTAACACTACGGACTCACCCAGAGTGGAAATATCGTGAACAACAATAAAGCCAATTCCCATATAACCAATCAGTGCTGAGGTGATCACCCTGCGATTTGGCTTTTGGCCATAAAAAATCCAACTAATCAAAACAACAAAGGTGGGAAATAAGAAGATCAATAGTCGCTCTAACTGGGCAGAAATAAACGCCAGTGAAGCGATATCAAGAAAGCTGGCTAGGTAGTATCCCATTACACCGATACTCGCGGCCTTCACACCGTATAGACGAACCTTAGTGCGGTTTTCGCTTTGAAGGCACAGGTAAGCGAGGGTTAAGGCATAAATAGGCAGTGAGCTGAAGGCCCTCAAAGTCATGATGGAGGTCGCATCGCCACCATACTGGTAGGCCAGTTTGATGAGTACGGGCTTGATGGAAAAGAGAACACAACCTGCAAGCGCAAGTATTACGCCAAACTGAATAGTATGAGAGCGATGGGTTGGAGCGGCTTGAGTCTGTTCTGTCATTTCTCGTTCCTAGTGAGGTTAGTATCAAAGGGCAACGAGAAAGAGAAGATTCTGGCTACGTTTCTCGCAGCCAGACATAGGTTTACCTACCGGCTACAGGCATTTAGGAGAAGGAGCCAAAGGTAGGTAAATACGAATTTCATAATTTATCCTTTAAAGATGAAAATCCAGACTAACGGTATCGTATAGATAATGCAACTGCTTGTATTAGGAGACCTAGGCTGATTGCATTTTCAGTTCAATCTGATTTAACGCTCTTTGATACATAAACCATGCGCAGATGCCTGCCAGAACGTTACCGACAAGCGCGCCCCAGAACAGACCTTCAATGCCACCGACTTGAGCACCCACCCACAGACAAGGCAAGAAGAAGGCAAATAGACGCAACGCTGAAATGGTCAGTGCCGTGTATGACTTACCTAGCGCATTGTTTATCGAGACCATCAGCATACAGATGCCCAATGGCCCTAAACTGACAGGCACCACCATGAGGTGATAATTAAGGATACTTTCTACTTCGGCTTCGCTGGTCATAAGCAGTGCCAACCCATCTGATGACGCCCAAGTGATCAGAGCAATGACAAACTGGAAACCAATAACGAATTTACACGCAATAATTACTAGCTTACGAATATCGGCAAGATTATTCGAACCGAGGAGTTTTCCGACCATAGGTGGCATCGACATTGTTAAAGCCAATACGGAAACGATGGCGAAAAACTCATATCGAGAACCCAACGCCCAAGCTGCGACTGCCGCTGTGCCGTAACCGGCTAATAATTTTGTTGCCAACATAGAAGAGAGTGGAGGAAGCAATTGACTGATCATGGCTGGCCCCATGATGTTGCCGATAGAACGGATGCTTTTTCCGACATTCACATCGTTCCAATCGAACAAAGCCCACTGCTTACGGCTTACTTTAGGTACGATGAACAAAATGCCTAGACCAAACGCAACAATCGTCGCGACCGCCGCCCCATTGATTCCCATATCTAAAGTGAAGATGAAAATTGGGTCAAGGACAAGGTTTAGTCCGCTGGTGACCATCATCATGGTTCCCGGAAGCATGGTATTACCATTGGCTCGACAGACACTGTAAAGGAAGTAGAGTACCGCACCCGTCCAAGAGCTGACTAACCAGTAAATCCAGTAGCTATCGATGATAGGGAACACAGATTCAGGTGCGCTCAACATCAATAAGATAGGCTCTCTTAATAGGTAAATCAGGACAGAAAAAACTGCAACACCAACACTACCCATCACGATAACGAGGCCACCAAGTTGCTTCGCATAGCGCTCTTGTTTTGCACCGATGGCCTTTGCAATTACCGCAGTGGT
The DNA here is from genome assembly GCF_013114545.1 of Vibrio sp. RE86. Classification (GTDB taxonomy): domain Bacteria; phylum Pseudomonadota; class Gammaproteobacteria; order Enterobacterales; family Vibrionaceae; genus Vibrio. The sequence goes on from NZ_VTXI01000007.1 coordinate 32,029, forward strand.
CGCGATGCCAAGGCCAACCTGAATACCAATAATGATCATCTGGATAGGCAGCGTGAAACCTTGTGCCGCCAAAGGGAGAATCCCCAGCTGACCGATAAAGGCACTATCAACGAGTTGAAAACTCATGATCGAGAGAACGCCAAACAGCATAGGCCAAGTCATCTTGAATAGCTGTTGGCCTAAAGAGGGGGATGAATCTTGTGTTGTTGAAGTCATAGCTTTTTTTTCATCGGTTTTGAGCAAGTTGGAACAGACAAATTGCAACCAAGTATTGATTCAATTTAGTACAAACCGAGGCAACTTGGCCTCGGTTTGCTGTGGTTTCATTTACATCGTTACGTTGCCAGCCAAATTCAAGGGGTGGCTAACACATTCATGCAAAATGATTACTCTTCCTTGAAATCATCGGCGTAGCCTTTTGGAGGCGGTGTCCATCCGCGCTCTCCTGCTTCATGCTTATCGTTTCGATCCGCTTGTATCGCCGTTTTAATTTGCTCTTCTAAGTGCATAAACAGCTTACGATAGTTGTTGTCGAAACGTTCACCTTCAGAATCGTCTTCCCATGCTTGATAAAGCATATCTGACTTCTTAGATTCAACACGTTTATAAGCGGACTTCTGTTGCTCAACCAAAAACGGATGATAATCAAGTTCGCGCATCGCATGAGCACCAAGCTCAAGTGCAGAGTGGTAGGTTTCCAATTCAACAATGTCAGCGCCAGCTTGACGAAGCAGGTAGCCGTGGCCTCGGTCAAATGCGCGAGCCAACACTTTGACATTCGGATAAGTGTGTTTGATGTGCTTAGTTAGCTCAATACACGTATCTCGGTTGTCGATGGCGATAACGACCATTGCAGCATCTTCTATCCCTGCTGTGTGCAGAAGGTCAGGGCGGCTAGCATCACCAAAGTAGGCTTTCGTATTGATCTGACGCATTACGTCAACTTGAGCGGCTTGTTGATCGAGTACTACTGTCTTGATGCCATTTGCGACCAGTAGGCGGTTAACGATCTGACCGAATCGACCGATACCAGCGATGATCACCGTACCCTGTTCATCAATGGTGTCTGCTTCTTGATCGTTAGATTGCTGCTCAAAGCGCGGCAAAATAACTTTATCAAACAGAATGAACAGACCAGGAGTGAGGAACATCGATAGCGCAACTACGAGAGAGAGCGTTTGAGCGATATCTTGTGGAATTACGTGGTTTTGCACCGTAAAGCTTAATAGTACGAAACCGAACTCACCGGCTTGAGCAAGACTTAGCGTAAACAACCAGCGGTTGCTGTTTTTGATTCTAAAGATGAGCGCCAGTACATACAGGATCAGTGCTTTTAGAGCCATCACACCCAATGTCATGCCGATAATGGCAGCAAAATCATTGAACAGAATAGTGAAATTAATGCCTGCGCCGACAGTAATAAAGAATAGGCCTAACAACAGACCTTTAAATGGGTCGATGTTCGATTCAAGCTCATGACGGAACTCACTGTTTGCCAGAACTACACCCGCAAGGAAAGTACCCAGTGCAGGAGAGAGGCCAACTAAGCTCATTAATGCTGCAATACCAACAACAAGCATGAGTGCTGTCGCGGTGAAGATCTCGCGTAGGCCAGAACTTGCAACGAATCGGAATAGTGGGCGACTCAGGTAGTGCCCACCAACGACCAGGCCAACAATGGAAGCAATAATGACAAGGCCATACGCCCAACCCGGCAGGCCACTGACTAAGCTCAGCTCTTCATGATGATCGGCTGCTGCGCCAACCGCATTCTGCGCTTGCTCCACCAATTCTGGCAGCGCCAGCAGAGGAATAAACGCAAGCATTGGGATTACGGCGATATCTTGGAAGAGCAAGACAGAAAAGGCATTTTGGCCGCCTTCTGTTTTACTAAGCCCTTTCTCGTTAAAAGTTTGCAGAACAATAGCGGTAGAAGAGAGAGCAAAGATCAAACCGATTGCTAAGGCGATCGTCCAAGGCTGTTCGAAGAAAAGTGCGATGCCCATGACGACTGCGGCAGTACCACCAACCTGAAGTCCACCAAGCCCAATCAAGCGATTACGCATTGACCACAGCATTTTAGGTTCAAGTTCGAGACCAACAAGGAATAGCATCATGACTACGCCAAACTCGGCGAAGTGTTGAATCGTGGTTGTCTCTTCACCGACAAGGCCGATGATTGGGCCAATTACAACGCCCGCAATCAAATAGCCAAGTACTGAGCCTAGGCCTAAGCGTTTTGCAATCGGCACGGCAATGACCGCGGCGACAAGGTAGATAAACGCCTGAAGGAAAATACCGGTCATGCTTGCTCTCCTTTCGGTAAAGTCTCAAGGTAGTGGTTAAGCTTTTCTGCTTGGCTTGCTTTGTCAAAATCAATGTTGCCAGCCACAAGCTCTTTCAGTAGTCGTTGCCAGTTCTCACAATGTGAGGCTACTCGGCCATCTTCTTGAGCGGTTCTTGCGCCGAAAAGAGCAAAAGGTGCCAAGTACTGCATGCCCGTTAATGTCGCCATCTGTTCCAGCGGGTGAAGCAGTTCACGGATGGTGTAGTGGTTGTACCCCTCACTTTGGTAAGCGTCTTCCTTACCGCCAGCCGAAAGAGAACAAAGGAACTTTTTACCGTGCAGTGCGACACCATCGTGACCGTAAGCAAACCCATACTCTAGAACGAGATCTTGCCACTCTTTGAGAATGGCTGGTGTTGAATACCAATAAAGAGGGAATTGGAAAATGATCACATCGTGGTCGAGGAGCCTTTGCTGCTCAAGGTCGATATTGATGTGGTAAGTTGGGTATTCGTGGTAGAGATCCACGACGGTCACGCCTTCGACCTTTTTCGCTGCGTTGAATAGATGCTGATTAACTTCAGAACGCTTAGGAGAAGGGTGGGCGTATAATACGAGAACTTTGTTTTCAGACATACACTATCTCATTGGCTAGCAGGTAATTTATTAATAAGGTTTATTGTTACACACTGTATGGTAAATCGCCACGGCTTACTTCTTCACCGCTCAAAAAACACTTTCAATATTTTATTGATAATGGTGGGCAAACGCACGTTGCAGTTCGGTCAAGTGGTTGACGACGATGGAAGCATGCGACTCAAAATTATTGGGTTCGGCGTGGGTAACAAGGCAAGACGGCATATCGGCGTTGAAGGCTGCCTGCAAGTCGTAAAGGTAATCACCCACATAGAGAACTTGATGTCGTTCTAAGTTCCATTGGTCAGCGAGAAAGACTAAAGAGTCTGGTGCAGGCTTAGGTGGGAATTGCTCTCGGGTGATGATGTCAGTGATAGCAAGATTATTGTGGCTGACTTTCTGCTTGGCGGCTTGCTGACAATTACGAGTGATGATGCCAGTTTTTAGGTGATTATCTTTAATGAAACTGAGTAGATCATGGCAACCTGGCATAGGTGTCGAGTGTTGCGCGTCTTCCAGTTCATGTTCCAGAATCTTAGCGTGAGCGTCCTGCTGCTGGTTTGGGCAGATCAGGTCGTCAACGTAAGAGAGCAAATCTTGATTGAGGGGACAACCAATCTGCTCTCTTAACCAGCGAAAGTCCATGTCTGAGCTCACCAGGGTATTGTCTAAATCAAACACAATGGCTTTGATATCAGGAATATTCAGTGGCACATGAGACATAGGCTTTCCTTAACGTTATGCGAACTCTTTCTCCAAGTAGGCAACGATATCAGAAGATTCATACATCCACGTTACGTCACCGCCTTTTTCAATTCTTAGGCAAGGAACTTTCACTTTGCCACCACCCGATTCCAATTCTGCGCGGTGTGTTTGATCATTCTTTGCATCACGCAGATCAAATTTCACAGATTGACGCTTCATCGCGCGGCGTACTTTTACGCAAAATGGGCATGCTTCAAATTGGTATAACGCTAAAGACTGCGCTTTTGCATCAACAGCTTGTTGATCTTCTGACGAGCGTTTCACGCCGCGAGGTGAAAAGACAAAGTTGAGCAGTAGGATCACGCGCCCTAAAAACCAGCGGATAAACTTCATAAAAATCCTATTCGTATTCTATTGTTTTAAATAAGGTGACATTTACGTTGCGCATTGTAACCGACATGTGACCAATCTTAAACTCAACCGACTTTTATCTGATGTTTTTTAGTCACTTCAATCCCTAAACGCTTTGCCAAGCGGGTGAGGTTGGCTCGGTCGGTCTTTAGCTGACGTGCAGCCTTAGCCCAGTTGAAATCTGCCTCGTTTAGCGCAGCGACCACAAGTTGTCGTTGGTATTCATCCGTGGATTCACGAAGCCCCAATGAGGCATCAATCATCGCTCGACTTTCTGGCTTTGTACTGCTTGGCGAGGCTGGAAGTTCAATGCTTGCGTCCAACTCACCAATATCTTCAATCGAAATAGTAATCAGTTTACCGCCGCGTCCACGAGCTCTGGCTTTCAGTGCAGCACGGTTGATCACATGCTCCAATTCACGAACGTTACCCGGCCAGCTGTATCGCGACAGAACCAGACGGGACTCTTTCCCGAGTTTGATCTGTACGATGCCCAGTTTTCGGCGGGCTTGTTCAAGAAAGTAGCCAGCCAATAAGATGATATCGCCATTGCGCTCTCGCAGAGCAGGGACACTGATTGGGTAGACGCTTAAACGGTGATAAAGGTCTGAGCGAAAATGCCCTTCAGAGACCTCTTCTTTTAAATCTCGGTTTGTCGCAGCAAGAACACGCACATCGATGGTTTCCACTTTGTCTTGCCCAACAGGTTGAATTTCATTGTTCTGCAAAGCACGTAGGATCTTACTTTGTGCTGCAAGAGGTAGCTCGCCAATTTCATCCAAGAACAATGTCCCACCGTCCGCGAGCGCAAACTTACCTAGGCGTGATTTGTCTGCACCCGTAAACGCGCCTTTTACATGGCCAAACAGTTCGCTTTCGACAAGATTCTCAGGGATTGCGGCACAGTTGACGTATACCAAAGGCTGTTTCTTTCTCGGTGACAAATGGTGAAGACTACGAGCAACCAGTTCTTTACCAACGCCCGTCTCGCCGTGGATAAGGATGTTGAAGTTAGAAGGTGCAACGACTTCGATATCGGCTTTTAACGCTTGCATCGCATCACTGTCGCCAATGATCTCTCCACCGTCACGCTCCCAAGCCTCTTCGTTCAGTTCTTCAAACTTTTGTTGGGTCTGCTTGGCTTGCTGTTCTATTTGGCTCACGGTGAGGGCCACCTTTAGCGTCGAAGCTGCAATGGCAGATAGCGCATCAAGGCTTCGTGCTGGGATCTGTTCAAATACGCCCGGAGTTAGGCTGTCTAAGGTTAAAACGCCTAGCAGCTTATCTGCATAAATAAGGGGTAAGCCCATGCATGAGTGCATAGGTAAATCACCCTCGTAATCAAGCAATAGGTTATCAAATGGATCAGGGAGTTCACTGTCAGAGTCGAATCTAACCGCGATTTTTGATTCGCAGATACGTGCAAAGCGTGGATGTTCGTCTATTTTAAAACGACGGCCCAAGGTATCGCGTGTTAACCCTTGAAGAGCGAGTGGAACTAATGTGTCACCTTGCAAGGATAGCAGCGCAACACAATCACACTGAATTGCTTTACGAATCGTATCGAGCAGGTTGTTAAATCGGTCCTGATCATTGTCGCCACGAGCGAGACCAATGGTCATGTCGATAAGGGTTGAAACTGATATATCTTGCATGAGTGATTCGCTCTGAAAATAGGTAAAACTTGGCAGATTGCTTTTTAAGCATGAGTGAATTTAATTATAACATCAATGAGTCATAATGACCTATCTAATGTGAGTCATATTAACTTGTTTCAGAGGGCTGTTCGCTAATAAAACCAATGATTTGGTGCTTTTCAAAGTTGGCACTCTTTCTGCTATATGAGAGTGAATAAATTATAAATATACGAGGAGAAAGTCCTAATGCTTAACAACCAACACATTGAAGTCGTCAAGAGTACCATTCCACTTCTTGAATCAGCGGGCCCAGCACTTACTCAACATTTTTACCAAAGAATGTTTTCTCACAACCCTGAGCTCAAAGATATCTTCAATATGACGCATCAAAAAACAGGGCGTCAAAGTGTCGCTCTATTTGAAGCGGTAGCGGCTTACGCAAAAAATATCGAAAATCTAGCGGCACTAACTTCCGCCGTTGAGCGTATCGCGCACAAACATACAAGTTTCAATATTCAAGCTGAGCACTACCAAATTGTTGGTCATCACCTCATTGAAACACTGCGTGAACTGGCGACTGAAGCGTTTACTCCTGAAGTAGAAGAAGCATGGACGGCGGCCTATCTGTTCTTAGCGCAGATCTTTATTGATCGTGAGGGCGAGCTCTACTTACAGCGTCGCCAAGCGATCGGCGGTTGGGCGAATGCACGTAACTTTATTGTTGCGAACAAAACCGTAGAGTCAGAGTTCGTGACTAGCTTTACGCTGAGACCAGAAGATGGCGGCGCTGTTCTTGATTATCAGCCGGGCCAGTACATTGGTATTGAGGTCAAACCGTCTCAAGGCGAACACAATGAAATTCGCCAATACTCACTGTCCCAAAAGCCAAATGGCGCGAATTACCGCATTTCGGTAAAACGTGAAGTAGGTGAGCACAAGGGTCTAGTTTCCAACTTCTTACATGATGAAGTTTCCGAGGGTGACCAAGTACAACTGTACCCGCCAGCGGGTGACTTCTTCTATCAAGAGAAGCAACGCCCAGTGGTACTGATTTCAGCAGGTGTGGGAGCAACCCCAATTCAGTCGATGATGCAGACACTTGCAACGCAAGGCAAAAAAGACGTGACCACACTTTACGCGTGTAACAGTGAAAACCAGCACACTTTTAAGCAAGAGGCATCGGCGTTAGTGGCTGAAAACGGTTGGCAGTCTTACACATGGTATTTGAACGAAGCAGGGTCGGACTTTTCTGGCGAACTGAATCTGGCACTGGTCTCAAAAGAGATTTCTTTATCGTCGGGTGATTTCTATATTTGTGGCCCAGTAGGTTTTATGGAAGCAGTGGTGAAACAGCTTGAAGCGTTAGGTGTTGAACGAGACCGTATCCACTATGAGGTATTTGGTCCTCATACTTACCTATAAGTTTAGAGACTAAGAACTCAGGCCCTTATGATAGGGCCTTTTTTAATCTATTGTTCCCTAAAGAACATACCGACAAAACATTATTCCGTATAATATTGGTAACTTCATCTCAAAGGTTGCCATTGGTTTGTTAGGTTCTACTGAAAAAAGACTACTACTCATCTTTATTGCTGTGACAACGGTGCTGTTCGGGATTGTGTCTACCATCACCTTACTCAACGAGCGTTACGAAAGCACTCAGCATGAGTTTCAAGACAATGAGCGAATGGCGAAGCTAGCTCTGAAGCTTATCGGGCATCAACTTGATGAGATGAGTGTGAATACACGTAGTCATGCTCATTGGGATGAAACATATAACCATGTTGAATTCCCAAATCAAAACTACCTTGATGATAACTATTCTTTGACAGCACTTAATGACCAGCACTTAACTGGTGTAGCCATAATGGATGTGAACGATCGAGTTATCTTTCAAAATGGCAAGATTACGGACTACGATAGCGTCAAAGTTGACCAACACCTAGCTGGCTTAAAAGAAGAATTAAATAGTATTGATCTAAAAGGGGTGTTGTTTCATAGAAAGCGTGCCTATATGTTTGCTAGCTCAGAGATAACCAATAACTCGGGAACGGCACCATCAAACGGTCGCTTAATCTTTTTTAGGCATATTAACTCTCAAATGCTGACTAAGCTCTCGAGCATTGTTGATAACACTGTGTCTATCGAACCGCTCACTGAGGGAACAAAGTTTGTAGTGTTTCACTCTAATGAGGGATGGAACTTCGATATTATTGAACGTAGCGTTACCGATGAGCAAATCTCAGGAAGCTATCAAATCGGGCAGTTTAATAATCAAACCCTGCCTATGCTTATTCACTTAAGCGCTCCAAACACTCGCGATAATTGGCTGCATGAGGTACTTCATATTTTGCCTCCACTTACTGCGCTGATTATCATGCCAATCATGATCATCTATTTATTACGTCGTTACATTACTAAGCCGATCCGTGAGTTAATCAGTTGGCTGAATGATGTTGACGGTTCGCAGCTTGCGGAAGAGTTAAAGCCATTCAAGCATGCAGGCAACGGCGAGGTAGGCGAACTCAGTGAAAAGTTTAGTAGTATCTACAATAACTTATATCAGCAGCACACCTTCAGTCAGTTGTTACTCTACTCGATCAGTGACGTTATCTTCACCGTCGATAGTCAGGGGAACATAGATTACTGCAACCCAGCGGCAACCGAGTGGCTTAATACCAGTTCCACACAACTGTTTGGCCAAAGCTTTGAATTTTTGATTTCCAATATGTCGGAAGATACACCAAGCCCTGCGAATTGGTTGTATCGCGCGATTCACAGTGGTAGTGAATACAGTGGAATTTCAAAGATAAGAAAGTTTGGGTTAGAGACAGACAGTGAGTGGATGGAAGTACAAGTCAGCCCGATGATCAAAAGTGATGATGAACCACCGGGCGCTTTGATTGTACTGCGTTCTAAACCTGATTACGGGCAGTAAACTAAGAGGGCATCGCTAGTTAAAGAGTTGCTTGAACCAAGTGACGATCTTTGACTGTTGTGTTTTAACCGGCGAGCGCTCAACCCCAAGGTAGTAGCTTTCTAAAAACTGCGTTCTTAATGCCTGAGCAGCATCATTGTTTGAAACGGTGAGTAGCTCTGCCGAGTTCATCGCATGGTCATTGGCGAGACTAAAGTCCATCTTTAGATAGCCTTGTACGTAAAGCCATAAATGCGTCACTAACAACAATTGTTGGCTGCCTTGTTCTTGAAACTTGTCTGCATGCTCACCAAGCGTGGTTTGAAGCACCTCACGCATCTGTTCACTGGCTTCTTTATGGGAAGTCAATGATGCAGTCTCTTCTATATGAGCCTTGGTTAAGATTCCTAGCAAGTGATGCACTTCAGGTGTGTCAGGTTTGCTGATAAGCGCACGTTCAAACAGAGTAGCGTGCTTATCACAAAACATTTGCCAAGCCTCATCCAAAGCCAAAATAGCAGGAACTGAATTGGCTTTAATCGCTTCTAGCTGCTGATGCACCTTAGTCATTCGACTGGAGACACTCTAGCAAGATTTCAAAAGAGCCTTTGTCTGAATCGACAAATAGGCTATTACCCGTGATCATGACGGAAAGATCCATACTACGCTCGATTGTGTTTGAAAACGCTTCGAGAGACTCAGGGTCAAGGCGATAAATGTTCGCTTTGTACTGATGTACTTTGTTCTTGGTTTGTTGCCACCAAACGTCAGACTTGCTGTTGAATGAGAAGACATCGACTGCCGGAGCAAGGCGACACGCTTTCTTAATTCGATCCAAAGACGGTTCACCGATATCCACCCAAAGTTGGATTTGGTCATCTAGAGATTTCACCCATAGGTCAGGCTCTTCAGTCGTAGATAGACCTTTCGTTAGCGCCAATTCAGGTTGCCACTTAATACAGAACGCTAATACACGTGCCATCATACGAGGCACTGTCTCAGAAGGATGTTGAGCAACCGTCAGCTGCGTGGAATCATAAAGGTCGCGGTTGGTGTCCGAAAGAGAGATGCGGAATTTATAGATAGTTGGTTTAAGAGCCATAACACGTTCACATAAAAAAATAGCCAGCTTGAAGCTGGCTATTGTAAAACTTTAGTACTGTAGAATTAAAGTACTTTGATGCTCTCAGCTTGAGGGCCTTTCTGGCCTTGAGATACAACGAACTCAACTTTTTGACCTTCAACTAGTGTACGGAAGCCGTCACCTGTGATCGCTGAGAAGTGTGCGAACACGTCAGGACCATTTTCTTGTTGAATGAAGCCAAAACCTTTTGTTTCGTTGAACCATTTAACTGTGCCAGTAACAGTGTTAGACATAATGTAAATCCTTGATAAATCTTGTATAAAGCCATACGGCATCGATAGCGTGGAAAAGGAGACTGCTATTGCGCACGACGTTACGACAGAAATACGAGAAATCTAACGGAACGGCGAAAGTAAACAAGTACCGTTTTCAAGCTGATATCCAGTCTAAGCAGGCATGCAACTAAGTCAATAAAAAGAGAGGGCTTTTGGGCATAAAAACATGGGTTTTCATTAGAAATTTGCGCTAGGTATAGTTTCGTAAATATTACTGATTCGCCTATAAATAGTGTAACATTCGACCAGCAAGCAGAATGTTCGTTGCATTTACATTCTAGTGAGGCTCTACTCGATTAGAACAAGGCTTGTGAAACATAGATGAGTAATCAAACGGAGGCCACATGGCTCAAAAACAGACAAGGTCCTCTTGTCATCAGACAGACACCGACATTCAAGTTGACTTGGGGAGAGGGGACATCAAAGATAATGCGCTCAAAGCAATGGTAACCAGTAAGCTATTCCGAGCAAAAGTAGAAAAAGCGAAGAAAGGAAAAGGCAGTTTTACAAGACGCGCAAAGCATAGAGGCAAAGAGCCCTATTCAAAAGCCGCTTAATAGCGAAGTTTGAATAGGGCTTTTTCTTATCTAAAGGTTATGCGTTAACGCTCAATTCTAGGTGAATAGATTGAGTAGGCTGTAATCTGTCCGGCAACGATTGCAGAGAACATGAACAGGGCAGAAAGACCGATACTTGGAATGGGTAGTATAGATTGTTCGAACACTGACTGACTGGCGCTGACTAAGACTCGGCTACCTGGAACCAAGATGATGATCCCCTGCAGGATGTAGATTGATCCTGTGAGATTCATCTTTTTGGCGACCCAAGTGCCATATAGAGTAATGAGAACCGTTGTGACCCACGTTCCGACAACCCAGCCACTTTCAAACCCTAAGTAAAATGGTCCCCACATACCTAACACAGCGACAGGAAGCCCAAGTAAGATGTCAGTTGGCCTGGCATTAAACATCACGCCTATCGATACCGAGATCAGAAACAGTCCGAAGATGTGTAACCAGGTTGGCACTTCATTGATGTAGTCGAGCGTTTCCGCTTGCCCCCAAATGGCTTCACCGATATTGAGGCCCATGACAATACCAACAAACAGTTTGATAAGGGTTAATGCACTTTGACCCAACAAGCTTGTACCTGAAACAAGGTCATTAAAGGCCAAACACTCTAAAGAGTTGGCGATGGATAATCCGGGGACGAAAAGGACAATGGCTGCAATACAGAGCGCCCATATCGGGATAGCAGCGCCGGTACTCGCAAAGAAAGCAACCAAAATACCCGTGAGAAGGGCGGCGATGAATTCTGCGGCAATGGCACGTCTTGCTTTACAAACCTGTTGAGTAAGCCAAACAACAAAACCTAGGAAAATAGAAAACAGAATCGCTTCCATGGTACTGCCAACGAGCATTAAGTACGCTGGTGGGATCCCCATGTTCGCCAAAGCAATCACCCATTTCGAATAACCCACAGGCTCTGGCACGGGTTCACTGCTTGGCTGATTGATTCGAATGATGGTATTGGCAAGCAAACTCAGGTTAATTGAAGCGGGTTGATGACGCTTCATTACTACAACGTTGTTGTCATCAGGGAACTGATAATTCACGGTAGTAGGGGTGGCTTGAATCATGACATCAACGCCATGTTTTCGAGCATAAAACTGTGTGTATTTCTCTAGCTTGTATGGCGCACAGCCACATCTATGAAGAGTGTCGCCAATCTCAACAATCTTCTTAATTCGGTACTTGGAAGGCATGGTATGTAGTACGTAAAAATTTGTGACGCAAAGGTATCAAACCAGTCAACGTGATTCGAGACATAATCCAACGAACAGTGGGTAACCTCACACTAATTCTGAGTTGAATTCTGACACATCATTCCATATATGGGAACTAAGCTTTCGAGGTATTTGATTGAACAAAAAACCACAGAAAGAATGGGCTTTCATCACAATTATCAAGATATTTTAAAATGTAACCAATGTTACTTAACTGTAACAATGATTATGTATTGTTTTGGGTAATAGCATCTAAGTCATTGAGTTAAAGAAGTGATAAGAATTAGTGATTTAACAAATAATTCACAACCTTGTTGTTAAGCATTTTTGGTTAACAAATAGACAAAATTATTGCTTGAAATAAACTCAAAAATGGCGAAAATAACCGCAAAATGAGTTTGCAGAAATGAAAGGAAGCTTTTCCTATTTTCCGAAGTAGAGGTTAAGTTATGAAGTTATTTTTAATTCTGATGGTATCTATCTCAGCGGGTGTCGCATCAGCGGATCACCTACATTCATTCTTACTTGGTCTATACATTTCTACTCTAGCGGTTGGTAGCTGCTACTGGTTCGCGTTCAGAAGCAGTAAATTTCCACAATTGGCACTCGTGCTACTGTTGTGTGGTCTGTTCGCTAAAATCGGTGTGACTGTTGCTGGCGTGAGCTGGGGTCTATCTCAAGATTTAATCAGCTCACCATTTGTTTTCTCTTTGTCTTACCTATTCTTCTCAATTGTGGCGACGTATGTTTGGTTCGCGTACCGAGAAAAACTAACGGCAAAGAAAGAGACTCTGCTGAAAGCGGCGTAAACATCGTAAAATTTATGAAAACCAGTGGTTAACGCCACTGGTTTTTTTTTGCCTTTAATGGGAGCAAGGCGGAAAATTTTCGAAATTTATCATGGAATAGTAACGATTAGTTTCAGAGGCGCTGAAACTCCCCCTAGCTTGTCTATACTGAAGTCGTCTATAAAATCATAGTGAGACGTCACCTATCATGACAATGCGTTTTTTAGCATCAACTGCGCTTATTTCAACTATTTCTCTTTCATTTGGTGCTTTTGCTGCACCGACGATAATTCCTGATCCACCGACGCTCGGAGCGAAAGGTTATATCCTCATTGACTATCATACAGGTGAAGTATTAGTCGAAAAAAATGCGGATAAAAAGCTTAACCCTGCAAGCTTAACCAAACTCATGACCGCTTACGTTGCAGGGCAAGAGGTCAAAAGCGGTAACATCTCCTTGGATGACCAAGTTCGTATTAGCCAAAATGCTTGGGCTAAGAACTTCCCTGATTCATCGAAGATGTTTATTGAAGTCGGTACCGATGTCCAAATGATGGATCTCTATCGTGGACTCATTGTTCAGTCTGGTAATGACGCAAGTGTTGCCATTGCTGAGCATGTAGCTGGCAGTGAAGGTGCGTTTGTCGGTCTGATGAACAGTTGGGCGGCAAAATTAGGCTTAAGTAATAGTGGTTACACCAACCCTCACGGACTTGATAGTAATGGCTTGTATTCGACGCCACACGATATTGCCAAACTAAGCCAAGCGATCATCCGTGATTTACCTGATATCTATCCGCTATACAGTGAAACCTCGTACACCTATAACGGTATTACACAATATAACCGCAACGGTCTACTTCGCGATCGAAGCTTAAATGTCGATGGAATGAAAACCGGTTACACCAGTGGGGCAGGTTACAGTTTAGCGACTTCGGCAACCAATGGTGAAATGCGCCTGATCTCTGTCGTTATGGGTTCTAGCAGTACCAAAAGCCGCGAGTCAGAGAGTAAACAGTTGCTGAGCTATGGTTTCCGCTTCTTTGATACCGTATCACCAACCAAAGTCTCTGATACGTTAACTGAAGCTAGAGTCTGGATGGGGGCAGAAAATACGGTTTCGGCTGGAGTAGAAAGCCCAGTTCTACTTACTTTGCCAAAGGGTGATGCTGCGAAGCTGACGGCTGAAATTGAACTCAACGGTGAGCTGGTAGCGCCAATTCAGAAAGGTGAGGCGATTGGTCAAGTTATTTATAGTGTCGATGGAGATGAAGTTGCCTCGGCAAAACTCGTCGCTCAGCAAGAGGTTGAAGAAGGAAGCATCTTTAAGAAGGTGATGGACTGGTTTAAACGTCTCGTGTCGAGTTGGTTCTAAATTGCGTACTCAACGATGTTAGCGCAGTGTCTTTTGATACTGCGTTAACAAACAGTATAAATCGCCCTCCAACACCGAAAGTGAAGGAGGGCGTTATTGTATTTAGGGGCAACAGACTCTAGTTGGTGGAAGATAAAAGGTCTGGGTTTACGACCAAGTTACGCACGCCGTGGGCATGATCTTCTTCAAACTCGTTGCTTTCTAACCATTTAGCAACGGTCGATATATCAACTTTCGCCACTTTTGGTCGAACACTCCACGTCACTTGCAGAGGTGAGCCTTGTTCATTGTAGCCTGGGCCCGTTGTAGAGCCAGCATATTGGATTGGCTTACCTGTGTTGGTTGGGATGTTGACTGCTTGATAGACGCCATTTGAGCGCTTAACTTCAGCTAACTTAACAAAGTCGAGTGCACTTTTATCGTTCACTAAGACAAACACTTGTGTTTCAACTCTTAGCTGAGGGTTTGCAATAGATTCACTCAGACAGGCGCCTAACGTTGGCCCCGGTGTCACTTGCGCTGATGAGTGGACATAGTGCAGTTCAATCGTATCACCCGGTTTCATCCCTCCATGGCCTTTCGCGCCTACAGAGCCTTTGAATGGTTCGAGTTCAGATTTACTCAGCTTACCGTTATACACATACCCTGTGTTGTAACCTTTTCCGTCACCATTACCCGCATACGTGCTGAATTCACCGCCTTTATGCTCGGCGTTTTTATGGAAATGGATGTTACACAGATTCATTTGAGAATACTCAGGTGCTGTACCAAAGTAACGTGTATTGTTACCCGCGAGTTTGTCGATGTCACGCGGGGACTGAGGACCAAACCCCTTGCCTTGAGTGTTCTCGGCGAGCGCTGAGCGTTGCTGCGCAATAACGGTGTCTGACACTGGGTCTTGTGCAGCAGCATGAGAGGTGAAGGGGGTAAGTGCAATACATGAAGAAAGTAGTAGGAACTTGTTCATACGATAAATTAAACCTCATTGATGTGTGTTCAGTTGAGGAAATATATACTCACTAGTTGCTTGGGTGCATATTGGCTCGGTCAATCTTTGTTAGAGTGAGTAGTGAGTTCCAACTATTTGTAAGATAAAAAGAAAACGGATGCACAGAGCATCCGTTTAAACAGCTTGATATCAAATGGGTTTAATTCACTCGGTTCCAAGCATCTTGCCAATGAGATCCAATACCTGGTTCATAATGTGTGGCTGATGGAGACCATTGCACACAGTAACCAGAGTAAGGGAACTCTTTACACTCGTATACTGAACCATCCTTTCCTAGCACAGTTGTGCCAGCTGTGTAACTTTCAATACCTTCAGGGAAGACGAAGTCATAATCCCCCGCTGGTGGCGGCGTTTGTTCTTCAACTAAATGAAAGTCTGAGGTTGTTTGGTCTAGCAGGTTTCCTTGCATATCTTTGATGCGGGTAACTAACATGTGGTGACCAGGTTCTGTTTTAGACAGCGCCATCGCGACGTTTTCAACCTGACCATCAGTCAAAGTGTCGGCGTGTGTTGCTAGCGGTTCACGGTGGTGGTTATAAACCGTGAGTTCAACCTCGATGTCACCTGTTGCCTCTAATGTCAGATCAAGAGTTAGCGGCGAATCATCAATAGTGTATTCACTTTCTAGCCCTGTGATTTCAAGGTCGTAGTCTGGCTCAGGCGTCTCAATCTTGTAACCAACTTCGACGCGCTCAAGTCCAGAACCTGCCTTGAGGTACACAGGGTTTGTGCCATAAACAGGTACGAACTCGCCATTGTCGTTTAACTGACCAGATTTAATTAGGGATTGTTCCTGATTAACTTTAGAAGCCAAGGCGTGTGACCAATTGGTCGCCTTACCCTGTTCGTCACTTTCGATGACTAGCTCTGTTTGGTATGACGTGTTCTCACCGTTTTGGTCAAATACACGGGTGTAAACAGAGTCACCGATATTGAGCTCAAGTGTCGGGATAATTTGCCCGCCTTGACTCCAATCTGGAACGACAGGACCGTCACCATCAAATTTCACATCAATCACGTTATAGAAAGACGCAGCAGTATCACCCACATCCCATACTGCTAGAATCACTTGATAACCTTCGCGTTCAGGGACATCACATAGGTGAGAGACACGTTTTGGCGGTTGAACCATTCCACCGTCGACGACACAAAAAGGTGTTAGATCGAATGAGTTGCGAGCCAACGGTTGATTTGGGTTCCAATCTGCTTTGGTAATGTAGTATTTCCAATCTTTGGTCACATGATTGGCCGTGAACGTCCACTCAAAAGCTTGAGAGCCGGATTGAATTGGTCGTTTTACCCAGCGATCCGCTGTCTGTTCATCAAGCGCTGTTGCAAGGCTGCTTTCTGCACTTGCTATTTTACCGTCACGAGGGCCTGTTTCAGGGAATCCATCAGGGCCTTCAACACTTTGAGGTTCGTATTGGATAGCGCCACAGTTTGTGTTTTTCTCATTGGTATCACTGGCAGGAAACTTACACAGTGTCACTCGACCTTCCGCGACGCCATTTTCATACGCAGAGACATAACCGTGGCCGTAACTCGCGCTGCTAAAGCCGAGCACTGCCAGTGCAATTATTGATTTTTTTTGGAGCGGTTTAATCATCAGATGCCTTCTTACTTTTGCTGACATAAAAGATGACACTCCGGCAGAAACATTCAGAGAGTCTGAATGGCAACCCCGCTATCATAGGTGATGGTTTCACCGACAGACCGGAAGCTTTGCGTCCTACTCTTTCGAGCAGTTTGCCGAAATGCGTTATTCGCCATGCCCCCTTGAAAAAGAAAGAGGGGATGGCATGAGCGAAAAGAAATTTAGCGGAGCGAATTAATAAAAGCGAAATGATTGATTCAAATGTGGAATGGCAATCCCGATTTGAAATTTCTGACATAAATGTACTTGCCAATTTCTATTCATTTAACCTATTAGGCATTGATTTTTAAGATAAATACCCAATGCCTAATTCATGGGGAAAATGAATTTTGAACTGGTTTATAGGGTTTGGCTACGTGTTTGGGTGTTTATCCTCAGACCGAATCCTTATCTAACGTTTACCGTTGGCTGACATGATGAATGTGGAAAAATCTGACAATTTGCGCAGTGGAAATTACTAAGGAATTACAATGGAATTTACTGAGCAGGACAGAGAAGCACTCTACCAAACGTGGATGTCACAAAAATCTAAAATGCGCCTTACTCAGATGGAGTTCGCCAAAAAACTAGGCATGAACCAACTTACGTTTTCGCAGATTCTTCGTGGTGAATCTCCGTTAACCATGTCCTTTATCAGCCTATTTTGTCGCTTACTTCAACTAGAACCTCAACATGTGTTCCCATCACTAAAAGAGACAAATAGTCAGGGGCCGAAGATTGTCTACCTTCAAAGTCGAATGAGCGTTGATGGTGAGATTCAAAATGCTTATATCGAAGGAAACCAAGTGATAGTGGAGTATGCCCATCGGGTTCAGGGTTAGCGGCAAATTTTAAGTTAGACATGGCTCAGATTTATCGCGTCTAAATCGACAAAATGTTCACATATGGTATAGCATTCTTATGATGTCAATATTTTCGTAAATTTGAGTGCTTTCCATGAAATCTTTTAAATACCTATTACTGACTGTTTTAGCCATTACCCTAGTTGGCTGTGCAGGTGGTCCAGTTCAGCGAGCGACTAAGTTCACTTCCTATGATGATTTTCGTCCAGGTCCTGACGGCGGCGTTGATTTGGTGTGGGCACGAATCGGATTGCGTGATGCAGAAAGACTCCAGAGCAAGGTTGATGAGTACGATAGCGTGGTGATTGATCAAGTCTTTGTTTTAGCTGAAGAAGAGAGCTTGAATCAAGAAGAAATTCAAGAGCTGACTGATTATATGGTTCATCGTTTAGAGGAAAAGATCTCACCGTTTAAGACGATAGTTGATGAGCCGACAGGCAAAACCTTACGCCTAAGTATTGCGCTCAGTAACGTTGAAACGCCAAACCCAATCTTGGCCGTGACTAGCAGCGTCTTACCGTTTGGCCTTGCTATGTCGACAATTTCAAAAGTGGCGACCGGAGAGCACACCAATGTGGGCAGTGCGAGTGTGGAATTACTCGTCAGTGATGCACAAGATGGAACGCCTCTATTTGCAGCCATTGATCGTGAAGCCGGAAATAAAGATTTCTCGACGATGATAGACTCACTGGATGACGCTAAAGATGCGATTAACTACTGGGTTGAACGATTAGGTGTTACTCTACAAAGCGCGGAGAACAATTAGAGTCGAGTAGATGCTAGAAAAAGAGAACCTGATTAAACTGGCTAGAATGCAGATGCCATTTGGCAAATATGCAGGAAGAGTGCTGATTGACCTACCTGAAGAGTACTTGCTTTGGTTTGATAAAAAGGGTTTTCCAAGTGGAGAACTCGGTGATCTGTTAAAACTTTGTCTAGCATTGAAAATCGAAGGCTTGGATAGTGTCGTTAAGCCTTTAAAAAGAATGTAACCTGCCTTACAAACACCTCACTTAAAAAGTCAGAATATTGGTTCTGACTTTTTTCCAGCAAAAAATCAATTGATGCTCTTATAAATCTACTGGAGTTCGCGGTGTGTCATCTTCAGCAATCTAGCCCGGAGAGGCAAAAAGCGCTTCTAGCGCCGGTGTTGTCAACTGGCGTGCAATCATGGCATGACATGGTTGCCTTTTTTTACTTGGCAAACCACGCATTTCCCCTTACCGTACTTGCAGTTCAACAATTTACTATATCTCAATGAAAAAACTCACTATCTACGACATAGCAACTCTTGCTGGGGTTTCAAAATCAACTGTTTCTCGATTTCTAAATGGTGGATACGTATCGCAAACCAACAAAGAAAAGATCGAAAAAATCGTCGCTGAGCATAACTTCAAGCGCAGTGATAGTGCAGTTTCTTTGCGTACTAAAGAGAACCAAACCATTGGTATCATTGTGCCACGTATTGATTCTTATGCGTCATCTAATGTGGTTAAGGGCATTCTGAAAGCCGCAAGTCAGCTTGATTTCAACACTGAAATACTCACTTCTGATATGAATTTTGATAAAGAAATTGAATCATATCAGAAGCTTAAACAGCGCAATGTGAAAGGGATCATTGCGCTTGCCACTAACATGACCGATGACTATGAAACCATGTTAGCTGAGCTCGGCTTACCTGTCGTGGTGTTTGGTCAGGAATGTCATAAGGTGAGCTGTGTTTATCATGACGTTTCTGCTGCGGTAGAAGCGTTCTGTCAGTCACTGTTTCCACAAAGTGTGCCGGAATCTGTGGTGCTGCTTGGCCCTGTCACTGACGATATGATGCTATCGAGAACGATCGGCACTTACCAGCGCTGCTTAGGTGGAAAAGGCATAGAGGTTGTGCATATTGATAGTGACTTTAGCTGGCAGCAGAGCCTCCAGAACGTTAAGCAAGCGCTTGAACACTCAAAGCATATTGTTTGTTTGACCGATAATATTGCTTATGGTGCTTACAAGTATGCGCAGCAACAGGGGTTGGTGATTGGGCAAGACATCCATATCAGTGGCCTGGGCGGCTATGATACATCGAGCATACTTACCCCTGAACTCAGCACCATTTCATTTCCGTACCTAGATGCGGGCGTTGAAGCGGTGAAGCTGCTTACGGACTCCAATAGTGTGATTGAACTCAAACTAGGCTACACAATCCATAAAACAGACAGCTTTTCAGCTTGACTCAACGCTCAGTAAGAATATGATGCAATCAACTGGTATCGATACCACAACATTGCGTTTCGATACCTTGAACGATAATATTTCTAGTGCTGCCCATGAGTAGCATTTATTTTGACATGAGTGTGGTATCGATACCGCAAAGAGAATCAAAAATGAAAAATAACGAGAAACAAATAGCGGCTGACATCTATCAAGCGATTGGTGGTAAAGAGAATATTCGTGCACTGGAGCATTGTGCAACCCGTTTACGAATCATTCTTAATGATGACTCTAAGGCGAGCAAAGAGGAGATCGAAGCGATCTCTGGTGTAAAAGGCTACTTCCTGCAGACCGGTCAACACCAAATTATCCTAGGTGGCGGTCTAGTTGAAAAAGTATTTGCTGAGATGGATCATGAAAGCACGGGATCATCAGTAAAAGATGAAGCTTACGCAAAAATGAACTGGCTGCAGAAATCAGTGCGTATTCTGGCGGATGTGTTTATCCCAATCATCCCTGTGATTGTTGCGGCAGGTTTGCTAATGGGTCTGCGTAACTCATTCTTTAACGAACTACCTGATAATGTATTGGTGATCACCCAAGTTCTTACTGATACTGCATTTATTTTCCTACCTGCGCTGGTGGTTTGGTCTACGTTCAAACGCCTCGGTGGTACAGATTCGGTCGGTTTTGTGCTTGGTTTGATGACGGTCGCTCCACAATTGCCAAATGCGTATGCGGTGGGTAGTGGTGATGCCGAGGCACTTGAGATCTTAGGCTTTGCGATTGTTGGCTTCCAAGGCATGATTCTTCCAGCTCTGGTTACGGGTATCTTTGGTGCTAACCTTGAGAAAGGTCTACGCAAAGTCATTCCGAATGCGCTAGCTCTGGTTGTGACGCCATTCTTAACGGTAACGATTTCTATCTTAGTGGCACTGTTTGCAATCGGTCCAATTGTTGGTCAACTGCAAGCGCTGATCATGTCTGGTATTACTTATGTGATTGAACTTCCATACGGCATCGGTGGCTTTATTTTTGCGCCGCTGCACCAACTGTTTGTAATCATGGGTCTACACCACTCATTCATTATTCTAGAGTTTAACTACCTTGGTGAAGGTCTGGGTAATCCACTTAACCCAATGTACTCAGCAACAGGCGCAGCAATGATCGGTGCAGGTGTTGCGGCTTACCTAAAAGCAAAATCAACTGAGACGAAAGGCACGATTGGCTCTTCAATTTTAAGTACCTCTTTCGGTATCGGTGAGCCACTGCTTTACGGTGTGGTGCTGAAAAATCCAAAACTGTGGGCGGCAAATCTTGTTGGTTGTTCTGTTGGTGGTGGCTTTGTGATGATGGTTGGCCTAAAACCTAGCCTTGTGGGTGTAACGCTAATCCCTGCGATCCCTGCATACATTGGTCAAGGCATTGGTTTATATCTAGCAACGATTGCAATTGCCTTTACCACCTCGTTTGTACTTGGTCGCATCGTACTAGCGAAAGACTAATTCCTTTCGCTACTGAAACTTTTTCCGCCACTTTTCTACAAAAGAAAAAGAGAAGAGCGTAGCCTGCCTCAACGTAGAGGCAGGTCTTCTCCCCGAATAAAATTCAACACTGAAGTATGACAATGAACTGGACACTAGAGCAGCGCTATCAGCGTATTGAAGATATGCCAGCAGGCTATTTTGAAAACCTAACTAAGCAGCGCGAGCAAGACAAATACTACCCAAGCTTTCATATTGCGCCGCCGTATGGATTGCTGAATGATCCAAATGGCTTGAGCGAATTTAATGGTGAACACCACATCTTTTATCAATGGTTTCCAATCGGCCCAACTCATGGTCTAAAGCATTGGTATCACGTTTCAACCAAAGATTTTGTGAACTACACCGACCATGGTGTGGCGCTCTACCCAGACCAAGACTACGACTCGCATGGCGTCTACTCTGGTGGCGGTTTAGTTGAGGGAGATGAACTGTTGTTGTTCTTTACGGGCAACAAACGTGATCAAAGTTGGGTGCGTGAACCAACTCAGTGTTACGCAACCATGAATAAACTAGGTGAGATCAGTAAGAAAGGCGTGGTCGTACGTAACTCTAATTACACCGAGCATTTCCGCGACCCTAAAGTATGGAAAGAGGGGGATACCTTCTACATGGTGGTGGCAGCACAAACCCAAGAGCTGCATGGATCGATGGTTCTATATCGTGCAAAAGAGCTGGGTGATTGGGAGCATTTAGGCCCAATTCACACTCGCTACAACCAGTTTGGTTTTATGTGGGAGTGCCCTGATTACTTTGACCTTGATGGCAAAGGCATTATGTTGTTCTCACCACAAGGTGTAAGCAGCGATAATATCTACGACTACAAAAATATCTTCTCGGTGAGCTACATTCTTGGCGACACGCTGAATAAAGACAAAGTCGAGCTAGAAAACCATCAAGACATCGCACAGCCAGACTACGGCTTCGATTTCTACGCACCACAAACCTATCTAGACGAGCAGGGCAGACGCATTATGTTCGCTTGGATTGGGTTGCCTGAGATCGATACCCCTTCGGTCAATCACCAATGGACAGGTCTAATGAGCCTGCCGCGAGAGCTTCGCGTAGAAGAAGGCTTCTTGGCGCAAAAACCATTGCAAGAGCTTGAAATGTTGCGTCAATCTGAACAATCAGTTTCAGGGCAAGTTGAACTCACCTCAACCACGTTTGAACTAAGTTTTGAATGTGAAGAAAACTTCTCACTTGAGCTAAAAAATGCCGCAGGTGATAACCTTATCTTCAAACTTGATGAGGAGAAGTTCACACTAGACCGCGCAAACAACAGCGAAATATACGCAGAAGAGTATGGGCTGGTTCGCTACGCTCCACGTATTGATAAGCAACAATCTATCCGCCTGTTCGTTGATAACTCGGTGTTAGAGATCTTCATCAACAACGGCAAGCACACCATGACCAGCCGATTCTTTATTAAAGATATGAATAGTCTTACGCTGTCTGAAGGTATGTCTGCCACCCTATATCAATTGGGTGCTATCACTGGCTTGCATCAAACCAAGCGCTAAGTTGTAACTGTTGCGGTAAAAGATTTAAATAGACATTACCCTCACAGATTAATGGGTAATGTCTTTTTTTTAATTAAACTGATACGACAAACAAAACTCAATAAACGTTTCTACTTGTGATGCACGCACCTGCTTGGAATGGTAGGCGCAGTGGATATTAGAGCTAAGTGCCATTCCCTTTGGCTCTAGTACTATTAACTCACCAGTTTCTAGCTCTCTTTTTACTGACGCGCGACTTAACGCGGCAATCCCAATACCGAGTTTTGCGCACTGCTTAATGGTCTCAATGCTTATAAACTCACTCACGTTTGAGGTTTTCAGCACGCCCGCTTCAATCAAATGATGCTCAAACTGGTGGCGGTAACAGCAGCCTTTTTCTGTCAGCAATAGGTGTTCATCGGCTAAATCATCCACACTCAATCTTTGCTTACTGGCTAGTGAATGAGTAGGGGAGCAAACCAACACAATCTCTTCGGCTTGATAGGTATGAACCGCTAGCCCTTGACGGTGAAATGGTTTTTCAAGAATAAACGCAAGGTCGATGGAGTCCGCTAGCACCTCGCTTTTAAGGCTTGATACTGGTGTTGGCTGAATAACAAAACGAGTGGCAGGGTGGAGCTTGCAGTAAGCCTCAAGCAATTTAGGTAAGTAATAAGTGATGATGGTTTCATGGCCGCTAATCTTAATCGGTTCATGGGTCTCAACTTGAGTAATCACCGAGCGAGCCTCTTCTCTGATGGAAAACAACTTTTGTGTATAGTGCAGCAGTTGTTCGCCTGCATTTGTTAGCGCCACGCCACGACCATTGCGCTCAAATAACTGGGTGCTCAACTCATTCTCAAGTGCTTTTATCTGGTTAGTCACCGCAGATTGCACATAACCAAGCTGATTGGAAGCCTCGCTGAAATTAAGAGTCTGGGCTGCGCACTGGAAGGTTCTTAATTTTTTAAAGTCCATAATTACCTGTCTTAGCTATCATAAAAATTGATACCTGATGTTATGAGTCATCATTTTACATAAATATAGAGATGGAACAAAATAGAGCCCGTTATTCATTTTGTTAGTTGTCGAAGTATGTCTGTTGTGAAAGATTATCGTGCTGCGTTCGCATTTGGTTTTGTTGGCTTAGTTTGGGGAAGTAACTTTGTGTTTATGAAGCTGGCGGCTGAATTGATTACCCCAATGCAAATTGTTTTCTTGCGGGTGTTATTTGGCTTTGTCCCAATAGCGGCGTTTGCCTATTTTAAACAGGCACTTAGTATTAAACACATTCGACACGTTCACCACTTTCTAGCCATGGGGCTATTGGCAACGGTTATCTACTACTTTGGTTTTGCTAAGGGTACATCACTGCTGACATCCGGTATTGCTGGAGCGATCAGTGGTGCGATCCCTTTGTTTTCAATTTTTGCCGCTGCGCTGTTCCTAAAAGAAGAGAAGATTACTCGCAGTAAGGTAGTGGGAACGCTACTAGGTTTTGCTGGTATTTTGATTTTGGCACGCCCATTTAGCTCAGAGCTTGGCTCAGATACCATGCTCGGAGCGGGTTTTATGGTCATGGGTGCGATGAGTGTCGGCTTTTCATTTGTCTATGCGAAGCGCTTTATTACTCCATTGCAGCTCTCGCCACTGGCTCTCACTACCTATCAGCTAGGCTCTGGCTTGATCATTTTACTATTGGCGACTGATTTTACTGGGGTCGAAGCTATTGCAAGCTCTGGTATTTCTCTGGCAGCAACGGTATTTGGTTTAGGCTTGCTAGGCACAGGTATCGCATACCTTTGCTACTACTTTATTATTGAAAAATTGGGAGCGTTGACGGCTTCTTCAGTGACCTATATTCCACCTATTGTTGCTCTTGCTATTGGTGCTGGGATCATGGGGGAGGTGATTGAACTAAGGGACTATGCAGCGGCGAGTTTGATTTTAGTTGCGGTATCCGCGGTAGCGTTGTCGAACAAAAAATAGGCTCATACAAAGGTGTTAGCTTAAGCCAATCAAGATTAAGTTACCCACTCCTATGCCAGCAAGACTTATGTGGCTCAGCTCTGTCCAATGTGTGTTAGCAACGTGACTGTTGGCTAGAGCTGCCATCTTCAAATTAACTTAATTTCGT
This sequence comes from Vibrio sp. RE86, assembly GCF_013114545.1. Classification (GTDB taxonomy): domain Bacteria; phylum Pseudomonadota; class Gammaproteobacteria; order Enterobacterales; family Vibrionaceae; genus Vibrio. The sequence goes on from NZ_VTXI01000007.1 coordinate 56,877, forward strand.
GTTGTCGCTAGCTGACTCATTCCGATTCTTTACTCGTTGTGAGACAAAATCAAAAAAAGCATGGATGCGTGCATTTTTATGTAAGTTTGGATGAGCAAGCAACCATATTCCCCAGTTATGATTATTTTCGGGTTCATAAATTTTTTCTAGCTCAGAATAACTATCACCTAGATATGTGGGTAGTACAGCCAGACCATGACCACACTTTACATAGTTTACTACTCCCATAACTGTGTTAACCACTCTCGTCGGTGCATCTTCTGGTTTTACTTTTAAGGTAATTTTAGCCATTGGTGAGTGTTTTAGGTCATCATCCAGCGTCACCCATAATCTTGATTTTTTAGGCCGAGTTTTCACCGATTCCCAATAGGTTTTATGCGCATACACCGCACAGGATATTTCTCCAATGCTTCGTCCAATCAAGTGCTCCGGAGGGGAGTTAGTAGGCCTAAGAACTATATCGGCTTCTCCTTGAGTAATATTCGCAGGTATTGGATCTGACTTAAGATGTAATTCGATGTCGGGAAAAGATCTTTGGAAATCTATAAAAACAGGCATATACCGATTTAATAAAGAGTCAGTTGTCGCAACCGTTAAAGCGCCTTCTAAACGAGAATTTTTTCCGCTCAGCTCTATTTGTATCTCATTAAAATTATTTCGAAGCTTCAAAGCGAGTTTATAAAATATTTCTCCATCATTAGTCATCACATACCCAGTAGTAAGGCGATCAAAGAGCTTTACCCCCAGCCTTTGTTCCACAGCCTCAATTCGTCTAAATACCGTTGAGTGATTAACATTCATTTGTCTCGCTGCTTTGGTCAAACTTCCTGATTCACATACAGAAAGAACGAACGGTATATCACTCCATTCAATACAATTTGCGTTCATGCAAACCTCCTTTGCAAAAACATACTAACCCTCCAGCGAAACTAGCAGCTACTCTAGATTCGTTCAATAAGTAAAGGTGGAAAAATGACTCAACTATTACAACTGCCACAAAGAAGTGGTGAAAAGCCGATGACAACTCAACACATACCTCACTCGCAGCTTAATCAACATGGCCCAGATGATGTCGTCGAGAAACTACACGACTTCTGTTTTTCACTCTCGAATGTTCTTAATGAAGCAAGTGGAATCTCTGTACCGGGAGCTAGAGCTTTAGTCATGCACTCAAATTCAGAATGCAACCACGAAGCTTTCATGATTGGTCGTGAGTTTGCACATATTCATCCTCACCCAGATAGTGGCAGTATGCACCTGAAGCTGAATATTGAAGATGCGAATGAAGTGATCGAAAAAGGATGGGGGGAAAACCATTTTCTTGTTACCAAGGGTATCTTAGCGCCTGGCTTGATTATGGTTTTTTCGCCACGTTCAGAAGAGGAACTAGAAACCATTAAGTCCATAATTCAGTCTTCATATGAATTTGCACTGGGTGCTAATTAAGCAAAATCTATAAAACGTTTTTGTCCAAAAATGAGTTATGAGAGCGAGTCACACACTGCCACCCTCTTTTGACATTGATTTGGATGTATATTGAAGGGCAAGGTCAGGAAAGCTTGCCATTCATGCTTACTATACCTTTTGGTATGTGAGCCTTTTCGCATTGGGGCATTCGTCTACCATGCTGCTTGATGTGTACTTCAACATTGGCATTAACAGTTACATTATCGATGCCATTATCGGGTTATCTGTCGTCTACAAGGCAATGGAAACTCGATTAGCTACGAAAAAGGTCGAGGAGTTCCGAATGATGAAGGTGAATTGGTAGCGGCGTTCACCGGAAACCACGGTTGGTTTTTCCGTAACCGTAACGATAAAACCGTTATGGTTATCCTTAAAACCAATGGCAACTATGCAGAGATGAAGCGTGTTCTGTAATTAAGATGAGCCTAGCCCCTACGAACCCAAGTTACGTAGGGGCTAGTTCTTCATGTTACTTTGTATTTGAAGCAGTCATAATCCCCAATATCGTTTAAGACAATATTGTCCTAGAGAATTAGCTTAATGCGTAAATCAGATAAGAAAATAGAAAACCAAATTAGAGAAGTGTTAACTGACGTGTGCGAAGATACATTAAAAGGCTACGATGGTTTCCTTTGGGTGACCCACACTGTTAAACATTCAGACTATCCACAGAGCTTGAAGATCATCTGCGTATTCGACACCAACCAAGACAGGGCAAGCTTCTTAACGGGTGACGGCCCACAGCATGTACCCGTAACTATCCAAAAGGCGTTCAGTAAGGTTGGAGTACAGCTGAAGAACGTAAACAAGTTGATCAGTTACGATGTTCAGAACCATCGGTAGGGCGACCATCAAAGAGAGCTAACTGAATAAATCGGCAATACAAGGCTTTATATTACGAGTTTCGATATAAAGCCTGTACACAAATGCTCGCCCTTTGGATGAGGCATAACTACTTTTGAGGTGAGAAGTTATCGCTACTTAACTTCGTATCTCAGTAAAACTTCATTATCCAACACAACGTTTGTTGACCATATGAAGCTTGCTCCGGCACCACTGAATTTTTCAATGAAGTTCATGTAAGATTTTTTGTTGTTCACACCTATTTCATCTTCTGAGTACTCCGTCGCTTTCGGCCATGAGGCTGCATTGAAGTCTTGTTCCATCCAGTTAAGTGGGGTCTCCCAGTGAGCGGCATAGGCATTTTCACCGTTGTCTGTACCTTCAGTCGTGCAGTCTTCTGATAAACGCTTACCATCAACTTCATTCAAGCAGCTCAAATCATAGATTGGCGCAGTATAAAATGTCTGTGCTTGCCAGTCTGAGCTTGTGACCGTGCCATCGCTAAAGCTTGCGATAAAACCGCCATCACCTGGGTGGAATGCCTTACCACGGTTATCTTCTGTACCCAGACCTAGGTTTTCTTCCCAGTCAATGACCTTTACAGCAATAGTATAAGGCTTGTTCACTTTGAATTTTACGATACTAGAGTTAAATGGCGTGAAAGGAACAGTGTCTACCGCGATGAGCTGACCATTAATATATAGCTCGAAATAGTTGTCAGCAAAGATGTAACCCGTGACTTCTTCACCATCTTCATCAATAACGGCAACTGGCACTGACTCTTGAGCGACATCGGCAATACTATTAGGCGTGATATTGGCGCATCCTTCATAAAGATCGACCGCTTTTGGCGCTGTGGTGAAATGGTTATTGGCGGGAACTGTCCATACCTTTCCATCAGCGTCAGCAATTTCACCTACTCCCGCAATACGGCTTCGACCGTTCGCACATTCAAAAAGGTTGTCTTCGACTGTTTTTGCAAGACCTTGTGTGATGCTAGCTGAACCTTTGTAATCACTGATTTCTCCGCTAACCGTTGGTTCGGAGGATAGAGAGCAGCCAGCGAGCAACAAAGCGATAGGCGAAAGAGCAAATACTTGCTTATTTATAGTCATCATTAATAAAAACCCAAGAGTAAGTATGAAGCTTAAGTGTAGTAATTAAGCCCAATAGATCAATATGTTGTGCCAATTTGATTATTGAGGCGTATAGTAGGCTGTATAATGTAAATAAACGTAAACGATGTGCAATTTCCGGTAAAGGGCTGTTGCCTTTGATGTTCACGGATAGCGTTTATCTCATTTCGTGCGTTGTGAATTTCTAATTTTAGTAAATGAGTTAAATTGGTCATTCTCCTAGTTTTTGTTTTTAACTTTACTTTATTAATTATTCATCTGGGTTATTTCACGCTTCAAACACTTAACCCCTTTAAATGCTAAGTTGTTTTTTTTAGAATCTCATACTTAAAAAATGGCATACGCCAAATAATTACTGATTTTATAGAGTTAGTGGTGCTAGGAATGAAAAAAACAATATTTGCAGTTACATTGGCTGCGTTCTTACTTACTGGTTGTTCGGTGAGGCACGATAGAGATGCGATGGTGGATAACACCAAACAGGCATCAGAACTTGATATCTATCAACATGATAACTACGACCAGTACAGCCAAGCGATGCAGATCATGTATGTTTACATGGAGCGTGAGCCTACTAGCTTAGGTAATGCCGACGTTCTAGCGGAAGATTACTACGATAAAGTTGCGACTAAAAACATGATCAGCACTACTGGTACAGCGGTCATGTTAATAGGCAATTTGGCATCAAACCTAGACATCGCAACCTTCTTCTTCGGTACTCAAACTACAGATAAACTCCCTTATCCTTACAAGCGTCAGCACAATATTGCTATTGAGCCTATAGCCGATGATGTCACTTACGACTCTATTTATCGTGAAGACTTAGATCGCTTGAAAACAATGATGAAGCAAAAGTATCCTCAAGCGGAAATTTTTGAGTTTGAACAAGACTTTCTCAATGTGCGCAACACCAGTGTTAGTGCGATGGACTTGAGCAAACCAGAATGTGTTGAGTTTCGACAGTCGCCTGAATTTAATCCTGATACTACTTTCGTTGAGGACGAGTTAGATCATTGTTTTGTTGCGAAGCACAAACCGAACTATTTCAAGAAGATTGTAGAAGGTGAGATTGATTTCATTGAAGGAGTACCACAAGCAAAGCGTTACCTTGTATATTCAGTGTCTGATGAAATGATGGCGACATACGAGGACCAAAGCCATTTTTACCGTTATGTTCCTTACTACGGCTGGATGAGTTCGACCTTACAGAAAATGTATGAAGCTGACCCTGATAAATTTAAGCGTGACGTAGAAGCGATGATGACATCACCGTACCCATATCTGTACCGTTACTCAGATAATAAGGTGTTACTTTTCAAAACGCTTGAAGAAACAGAATCATAATGTGACAAAAAAAGAGCCTCAATTGAGGCTCTTTTTGTTTTTGATGGGAGCATGAAAGGCTACAGCTAGTACCAATCATCTTCAGGAAAAAGCTTTCCTTCTGGAGCGTATGGATCGTCATTAAACGGGTGTTCCGCTTTGGTTCGCAAACTATCCAGTTGATGCTCTAGCATTTTGACCGTGTCATAGTCACCTTCTGAACACGCGACGTAAATCTGTTGTTCTAAGGCTTTGATGCTATCGTTGATACCCATAGTGTGTCCTCCGTATGCGTTGCCTACGCAGTTTAACGGTTCTACCTATTCTCAAATCTATTGTAGTCAAGCAAACCAAATTCGATAGGTTGATTTTCTTGATACCAAGCGTGAACACGGTCGCTGAAAGGCCAAAACTCATCAGAGCTACGACGAATCGCAAAGGTATCCAACAACTTAACGTAGTCCGTTTCAGTTCGAATATTTTTCAACATTTCGACCAACTGCGGTACCTGATCTTCGGTTAGAGATAGGTACGCAGCAGGGTAGCTGCCGATCACTCCACGTACTAAGGTAAGGTCATCATTTTGAGGATCTCGATTGCTCTCTTCATCAAACAAGCTAGAGATATTGGTGTGAGCGTTGTTGTGAAGTAGAGTAAACAGTTGGTCTTCACCTTGCTTTGATTCAATCATAAGCATCATGATCTGAGGTACATAGATCAGACCTTCGCCCTTAATGTCATCGATGCTGCGAAGTATCGCCTCATTTTCTGCACTGAATCCTGTCTGTTCTATCTTAAAGCGGTTGTTTAAAATCGGAGCCATCTGAGTTTTTATAATGTCATAAAGCTCTGACTTAGGATCATCCGTTTGGTAAGGCACTTGGGTTGGTTGATCAAACGGCTTAACGTTACGTTGTAAGAAGTCACTAAGCTGTTTGCTCTGGTCTTGGTACCAACTTGAATGTTCGATATGACGAACATCTTCTGGCAGAAGAGCGATAAAGTTAGTTTCACCTTCTAAGCGTAAAAAGTCCATGAACATTCGGGTAATTAACTGGTGACCAAAGTTACCGTAAACATCAAAGCCCGCGACCAACAAGTAGTGAATACGTTCCAAAAGCGCGTAATCGAGAATCCAAGCTGTTTTAGGCGGTTTACCTACCATACCTTGTACCACGGATGCACTATCAAAGTGCCTAAACACAGTCAGTGCCGCATTCGGGTTGGTGCCATTACCTGTCCAAAGGACGTCGGTAGTGAGGTATTTGCCGCCCTCAAACCATTTATTGATGAACTCTGATTTAGCTTCTAGGTAACGGGCTTGCTGACGAGAGTAAGAGACCCAGTTTGAGACAGGAAGCGTGTTACTCTCAAGTTCGCCTGGCAGCTTTAAGTTGTCCGCTTGCGAGCGGTAAAACTCGTTAACTTCGGGAATGTCTGATGTTTCAGGATCGATGAAGAAGACCCAGAAGCGATCATTGATCACATTGAGTGCTAGCTGGCCACGACAAACAGGGCCTTTAATGTAGGCCATAATGGTGTTCTGCGCATTATCCAACATAAAATTGAAACGCGCTTTGACTGGTAGCTCAATGAAAGCAGTCATTGGGTTGGCAGCGACTTCTGGTTTGTAGCTTGGCAGTTTGGCGACCGTGTAGTCAGCGTCAATAAACCAAGCTTTCCAGTTATTCATGCGCTCTTCGTTTAGAGCAAATGGCATGTGTGTTTTATCCACAATGGTGCCTTGCTCTGGAATTAAACGGTAGTAGACACGATCGACGCCTGGATCATCGTAAGGTCTGCGTGTCGAGATACGTTTAACTGGCTGCCCAGGAGGCGTGCTTGAACGCACTAACGTGAAGAAACGCGGTGTGGCTTCATTTAATTCCGAGAAGTATAGATGTGATAAAAACAGGTGCTCATAGATGTAGCGAGCGGTGAGCTGCACTTTACGAGGGCTCTTGTTGAGTAACGTTTCGTATTGCTCAACCAGATCTAATTGTTCCACCGTTAGTGGGAGCGGGGCATTCATTTTTGCGCCGTCTTGAAGCCAGCTGATCAGAGTAGAATATTCACCCGCATCAAGATTTGGCATTCCGTAAGGCATCCCCCAAGTCGGGTAATCTTGGAGATATTGGTCGTACTCTTCAATTGTTGGACAAACTTGACTGCGATCGACCGCAAAATCAAACCCTTCAAGCTGTTTTTGATCAGGCAGAGGATGAGACTCTTTTTGCATCAGCATACGTGCAATCAAGCCCGCTTCTAGGTTCGCTGTCGGCGTTTGAATACGTTCGTTGAGAACAGGGCTAAAGCCAAGTTCACGCCACTCTTGGGTGGTTTGAGCATCTTCAAACAAGCGGTGCGGCGTAGCAGCGGTCAAGCGCGTGCCTTGATAAATCAACTCTTTACTTGAGCCACGGTCGATACCTTCAACGGAAGACATTTTTAACTGACAGGGTGCATCGTAACAGGCGTGACAAACGACACATCGATTATCGATGATCGGCTTAACTTCCGTTAAGAAAAAGTCGTTTTCGATGCTGTCGATATCGGTTGTTCGCTGCTGAACGTTTGCTTCGCCAAAAAGCTGATCATAGTTCAGCCCCGCATAAGTGGCACAACCTGCAAACATTGTCACGATCACCAACATAAAAAAGGTGCGTAAGTTCATAATGTAATAGCTCATTTTTTATAGTCTTATCATTGCATTGAAAGAATAGCCGTTTAGAAAATAAAACACCATTCAGAACATGATTTTACTGCTATCCGTCTCGCATCTAAACTCGGGTTTACTTGATTTATTAAAGCAAGTGCATAGCGTGAGAGGGTAATCCTAGCGACCCATTTCTAAGGAGCAGTCATGCAGGCAAAAGGGAAAGTTCTCGGTACGGTTGTCATTGTCGTTCTCACGTTAGCTTGGGCTAAATGGGATGCTCAAAGAAAAAGCGCGCAGCATCAAGCAGAAAATGATCGTATGGAGCCTGAGATAGCGGAAGTCATTGCCAAAACGGATGAAGCGTATGAGTTGCCGATGAAAAAATCGGGACTGATTCAAGACTACGCAGAGTTTGGTAAAGTGAAACGGTTTGCGAATCTCTATCATACGGCAGCTGACTACTATGCATTGCCCGGTGATGAAGTTTATGCCGTCGCGGATGGAACTGTCTATTTCTCGGGTCACAATGATGCTTATGGTGGTCTGGTCGTCGTAAATCATGCTGATCATGGCATTTACTCTCTCTATGGCCATGTATCTGCTCGTAGGTGGTTAGTAGAGCGAGGTGTTGAAGTAAAGAAAGGGGAGTTGATTGGTTACATCGCTGATACGGATGAAGGCTATGGAATTGGAGCGATTCCCCATTTGCACTTCTCTATGAGGTTGGGTAACCCGGAAGATTACCCTCGTTCAGGTAAAGGAAACTGGATGACCGGCTATACACCGACCCACCCAGCTTTCAATCGTTTCGTAGACCCTAACCGATTTATTGCCCGCTCAAAGCTACATCATAAGTAATGCCACTTGAGCAGCGATAATGTGGTTTTATTGGGTCACGCCTTTTAAATCATCAATAATAAATTGAGTCGCTTTAATCCCGCTAGCAGAGATGTACCAAGCGGTTGGGTTGAGGTAGTGAATACTGCCTGCTTTCGCCGCTTTGGTTGTCGCAATAATTGGGTTATCGAGCTTTTCAAATGCCTCACCAGACGGGCGGCCAATCGCTTGGTCTCTATCTAAGATCAGAATATGCTCCGGATTGACCTCGGCAATGTACTCGAAACTGATCAAGTCACCATGATTTTTATTCTCTTGATTTGATTTTGCGGCCTTAAAACCAAATAGGTTGTAAATTGCGCTGTAGCGTGAATTCTCCCCAAAAGTCGCCACCTTTCCACCGTTGGTCATCACCATCATCACTTGTGGTTTATTTGCCTCGGTGAAAGCGGCGATGGCATCGATCTGCTTTTGTTGATGCTTGATCACTTTTTCAATGTGGTCTTGCTTCTCAAAAATCTCGCCAACCATGCGCCAAGCCGATTGAGTGGTTTCCCAGTAGTTTTTCGCATCAGCCATAAACACGACCGTTGGGGCTATTTTTGACAACTCTTCATAAGAGGTAGAGCTACGATTACTCGCGATGATTAAGTCTGGTTTCAGCGAATAAATGGTTTCGAAATCAGGCTCAAACAGTGAACCAACCGAAACGTATTTATCATCTTGGTATTTGTTCAAGTATTGAGGCATAGGAGCTTTCACGACCCCAATTGGTTCGATGTTCAGGCTGTCTAACACATCAAGTGTATCCATGCCGAGAACAATGACGCGTTCAGGGTTGGTTTCTAATGTGGTTTTGCCCAGTGGGTGCTCTACTGTGATGCTTTGTGCTGTTGTAACTGCGCTCATGGTCAAGAGAGCAAGGGCTAACATCATTCGGTTCAATTTAGATAACATGATGACTCCTTCTCTTAGAATGCGTAGCTAACATTGAATCGCACATCACGGCCTGCACTTGCATAACCTTGAGCGACTGGACTACCGATGTACTCCATGTATGAAGCATGGTCGAAGTAGTATTTATCAAATAGGTTTTTCACTGACAGGGTTAACGCTAGATCCTGCTCTGTAAGCGGAACCCATTGTGCGTAAATGTCATGTACGCCATAGCCTGGTTTCTCTGGGTGAACGGTCGGGTCAGCAACGTCGGTCAGGCGCTCAACAAATCGAGCATTCCAGCCAAACTCCAGTTCATCGCTAGCAATGTAGTTGACGTCTAGCACCCATGTATCCCCGATTGACGTACCCAGTTTCATGGTGTCATCACTCAAAGGCGTGCCATTAATTTCTGGACGAGATTGGTTGTAGCTTAAGCGCGCACTAATGGACTCGATTGAATAGCCTACGTAGGCGGTGATACCTTTATTGGTCAGTTCACCAACGTTGGTGTAAGCCGTGCCATCATAGCCGACAACATCTTCTATTTTACTGTCAAATAGCGTGATACCAGCGTAGAGGTCATGATTGCTATACTTAGCACCGAACTCAGTGTTTTTCGCTCGCTCAGGGCCTCTGTCTACGGCGTTCGCAGCATAGTCTAAGATGAACAGTTCTTTGGTTTGTTGACCACGAAATGCTTCCGCATAGCTAGCGAATAGCTCAAGGCCGTTAACCACTTGGTAGTTGATGCCAATATTGGGGCTAAAGCCACTCGATTCGAAATCTTGATTCAGGTTGTCTTTGAGTTCATACCAATCGTAGCGAGCACCTGCGCTGAGCAGGAGATCTTCAGAAAGCTGCCAATCGTCTTGAACATAAATACCATAGACAGTGCCGTCTTCCGTCACCGTAGGGGAGCCCGATGAGCTATTGTCGAACTTAGCTTCATCATCTTTGTAGTCAGCACCAAGGATCAGTGTGTGTTGTCCTAACTGGGCGGTATTGAAAATCTTAGCGCCAACTGTATCAATCGTACCATCACTGGTTCCCCAACGTGGATGATCTAAATGTGCAATTCGGTTCGCTGTTGTGTAAAGCGTCGTATCAATATTAACGACATCACTACCAGCAAAATGATGATTCGCTGTGATGGTTTGACGATCGGCCTCTTGCTCTAAAGGTTCATTTTTAAAACTTGGTTGGAAGTGAGGGCGATTAAGTCGAGTGCCGTCATCGCTGCGATAGTCATAGCTCAATGAGATGTAGTTACGATCGTTCAAATCGCCAGACAACTTAAGTAGGGCAACTTGCTGCTCTAGTGCTGTATAAAGCTGCTCTTCACCGTTGCCATCTTCAATGTTGTCACCGTCGATGTAGCCAAATGAGGCGAGTAAACCAAGCCCTTCAGTCACTTCACCGTATAGGCTGGTAGAGACTTTATAGCCGTTATTGTTGGTGTAGTAACCGCCTTTGACTTGCGCACCAAATTTATCGCCTGGTGCAAGTAGGTCGTGCGCGTCTTTAGTCTTGAACTGGATGGCACCGCCTAATGCACCAGGGCCATTGGTCGCGCGGCCCGCACCTGCTGACACATCAACTTGTTTTAGAAGCTCTGGCTCGATAGAGAGGCGACCTTGGTGGTGGAACAGGTTGCCGGATTGTTCGGCACCATCAATAGAGATGTTGAGCATAGTATCTTCTAAACCACGCACGTAGATCTTTTGCGAAATACCCGCTGATCCGCCAACACTCACTTCCGCATTGTCACGGAAAATGTCATTGAGATCCTGCGCCTGTTTCTTTTCAAGATCGTCGGCAGTAATGCTCGCATCGATCCCTACCATTTGGTGGCCAAGTACTTCCATGGTTTCATGAGAGTGCGCGGCTTCGTGAGAGTCTTGAGCGGCAATTGCAGCATTAGTAACAAGAAAGAGTGCGATGGGGCTTAACTTAAAAACGGTATCCATATGACCGAAATCTCCAATATTAATGAGAATTATTATCGGTTGTGGATTTTGGTGTTTGTTGGTTGCTGAGTAAATCAGTTTTACAACTGTTACAAATGGTTCTTATTCATAAAACTAATAGAGCCGCATAATCAGCAGCTCTATTCATTGCATCGCTTAAATATGAGAAAACTAAATCGGAAGTCGTATGATCATATCTAATCCACGTCCTGGGTTATTTTGTGCGGTGATCGACCCTTTGACGGCTTCAATGTGACGTTTAGCCAGTGCTAGTCCGACACCAAAGCCTTTCCGCGAACCAACTTGGTTGTCGGCTTTAAAGAACGGTCTGAAGATGGTTTGAGTCTTTGTAGGATCCAACCCTGGGCCAGTATCTGAAATGATCAGTTTGACGCTACTGCTTGTTTGTAATGCAGTGATGGCTAGCGACTTGCCTTTGGGGGTATAGCGCAGCCCATTGCGAACAATATTCTCGATAGCTTGTGCAAGTGCTCGCTGATTTGAATTGGTTAGTATGAGTGTTTCGGGCAAGTGAACATCAATGCTTCGGTCAGGGTACTCAAACTGCGCATCTTCTAGTATGGCATCGATAAGTTCCGCTAAATCAAAAGATTCATTGGCGAGCTTCGGCCTTTCATTTTCTAACCACGCAAGGGTCAATGTGTCTTCGGCCATTTGGCGCATTGCCGCCACTTCAGTTCGAATCCGCTGCACCATTGATCTTGTGTCTATCTGGCTTTCAACACAGTCTGTCGCCATTTCTATTCGGGCTAAAGGTGTACGAATCTCGTGGGACATTTCCGCAATGAGATTTCGATTATGCGCAATGACGTTAGCGGTGCGTTCCGCCATGGTGTCGAATGTTTTCGCCACTTGGCTAAACTCATCGTTACCCAAGGTTAAATGTTCACTGATGCGCGCGTCATAGTTACCTTGACTGAACTCTTTCGTTGCTCGGTGAAAGTGATGCAGAGGCTTCATGACATACCGATAGAGGTAGACAGTGAGTGCGAGCAGGGCGCTAAAGGGCAGAATGACTCTGAAAAACCAAAAAGCGTGCGACATATACGTGCCCGGCCTCATTCGAGCAGGAAGTTTGACCAAAAAGTGATGATTAGAAGGGGTAAGCGCGACTTCCATTATTGGGTTTTCGGGGAAGTATAAGTGGATCTTCCACGCGACATTTCGACCGATACCATACCCATCCCAAAATCGTTTATTGAGAGGGTTGCCACTGATGACGTCAATTTGCGAGCGAACGACGGTAGCCCACGTATCTTCATCGATAGCCAGTTGATTAAGCCAGTTATTCATCTCGTCATATTTGCCTTGAGAGAGCAGATCTTGAACATGGGCTCCCCAATCTAAAATCTCTTGTTGATGAGCCTCATCGATGTAGCTCATCTTCTCGTTGGATAGAATGGCCGCACTGTGTAGCAAAGAGAAAAAGATCACACCGCCAAGCGATAGAACAACAAACAGACGCCAAAAAAGCAGTTTTTTCATCGAACTAAGTACCCCTTACCATGAATTGTTTGAATTCGGTCTTGTGGGACACCTAAATTCACTAAGCTTTTGCGGATTCGACTTAAATGCATATCAAGGCTGCGGTCGTAGGGGCTGAATTCACGCTCTAAAACCATCTGGTACAGGTAAGGTTTACTTTGCACAGAGCCAAAGTTCTGCACCAATGTCCAAAGGAGTTTGAATTGGATTGGGGTTAGAGTGACTTTGACGCCACCATTGACCGTCACCTCATACTCGTGGCGATCGAGTTTGAGCTCATGATGTTCTAAGAATCGGTTAGAGGCGGCGATTGGATTAAAGCCGGTACGACGAAGAATGGCTTCGATACGCAGGCTGACTTCTTCAAAATTACATGGCTTGCTGATGTAGTCGTCGGCACCATAACGCAAACCGCGAATTCGATGTTCTTCAGCACCGTAAGCGGTCAGCATAATGACGGGGGTATCAGAATGAGCACGAACGTAATTGAGTAGGCCAAATCCGTCCACCTCAGGGAGGTTGATATCAAGAATGATTAAATCAAACCTTTGTTCACTCAGTACCTCAAGCGCTTTGGCTCCGCACTCAAGGTTAGTCACTTGATGGTCATGGCTTTTGAGCAAAGCGGTCAGTTGGTGGTTGAGTAAAGCATCATCTTCAACCAGTAAAATATTAGGGGCAACTGAGCCGGATGAGGTTGTTACTTCTCTGTGCTCGAAGTACGCGGGGCCGTAGCTACTTTCCAACATAGAAAAATCCTTTTATTGATAATAGTTGTCATTATCAATAAAAGGATTGTTGCTTTCAATCTATAGCGGGTAATTGTTACAAAATATAGAGTAATTTATAAGTTTGCTTGCTCATTTGGTTGAAAAAGATGAATTTGGTTTCTACCTGACTGCTTGGCTTTATACAGGGCTTGATCGGCATAATCGAGCGTTTGATCTAGGTTCGTTGTGAGCTTAGATACACCAATGCTAACAGTCACTGAGAGTTCAACATTCGTTGATGTCATGATCTTTTCTTGTTCTAGGGAGGTTCTTAACTCTTCTAGCCGCTCCATAAATTTTGAGAGATCGGATGATTGATATAGGACGCAAAACTCTTCTCCACCATATCGTGCGCAAATTGCTGGTTGATGGGCGAAGCACTGGCGTATTAGCTGACTCGTCCTTGCAATGACTTCATCACCAGTTAGGTGACCATAGGTGTCATTGACACGTTTAAAGTGATCTAAATCGAGAAACGCTAGGTAGCTCGTGGTTTCAGTGAGGATTGACTCCCTGATCTTGGTTCTTAAATGATTACGATTAAACAGCTTTGTTGCAGGATCTGTTGTCGAAATCTGCTCAGTGAGAGTGAGATTCTCATGGATGTAGTTAAAGTAGCTGCACAGCATTGAAACGGCCGTCTTAAAGATCGAACTGCACTCAATGAAGATCACGCCTCCAACGTTACCGTGGCTCGAAAGAGGGGAGACAAAGTAACCACTCTCTATTTGAAGAGTCTCATAGAGTAAGCAGTTGGTAGACTGTGTCTTCTGGTACGAAGGTTTATAAGTCAAAAAGTAACTTTCGAGCTCTTTTCGTGTCAGTTTTAGGTTCTTCCTACCGTTAAACTCCGTTGATTTTAAAAAATAGCTATCGCTTGTCGCTTCGTAACTAATAACGTGAATCCTACGAGCATTGCAGTAGTCTTCTACGACAGGCTTGATGAACGGAACAAAGGCTTTAGTCGATAATGGCAATGAGGTGCTATGTAATCGTTTCTTTAATCGGCTATGCAGATAGAAACGGCCTGAAGTAAAACCAAGCAATAAGATCAACATTAAACTGACATAACCAAACTCAAAACTGTATTTCATGACGTCAGATTGATTGGTTCCGGCAAGATACACCCAACCTGTCACGGTGTCGTAGGAGTAATTGGCGAACTTCAGATGAGAATCATATTGATAGTTGATGATGCCGTCGTGTTTTCCTTTCAATATCCCGCGAATCGTATCTGAAGATACTGATATAGATTGTGTGCCAACACGCGAAGAGTCAGGGTGAAAGACGAGTTGTCGGCTGTTAATGTCGGTGATGAACAGGTACCCCGAATCAAGAATACTGCTGGTCAGGCTTTTATCAAAAAAACGACTTGGGCAGAAAGTCACCTCCAAATAAGTGATTGAATTTGATTCAGGCAGCTCTATTTGTAGAGACACCATCCATTTTTGGTTGTCAGTTAAAAACGGTTCTGAAACTCGGTAAGTGACCCCTTGAGAATACTGCGTGTGCCACGAAACTGGTCGAGTATTGGCAAAGTTTTGATTCGAGTTGTTCGATAAGTGCAGTGTGTTTGACTGGGTGTGATAGACACCTGTTGCTTTAATCTCAGACGCAGCAGCGGCGAATTTATCTAGTTTAGTCAGTACTTGAGCCTCGTCGATTTGTCCTGAGGCATCTGCAATGGCATCCAGTGCCAGTATCCATGTTGTAAGCCGGGTATTAACAAGGTCTTGGGCGGTATAAATTTGATGCTTACTTTGGAAAATTGCTTGTTCTTTAGCTGAGTAAAACTTATAGCTAAACATCACTAAAAGTGCGAGCAAACTGGTTGCGATAAGTATCCGACACCAGAAAAACAGCATACTTGGACGAAATCTAAACATATAAATCCTTTAAGGGATGGCATACATAGAGAATATCGTTTGTTTACCGTTCTTTGTATAGTTAAATATAATATTGTAAATATGACTGTAATAAATGATAAATAGCTCAATCTATGAGTTGGACTAATGCAACTGTTACATTGATTTAAACAGCACGTACAAAGCAGATCTTAAAGTTGACGTCTAACTCAATAAATCTATTTATCCACCGCCACTGGTTATCTTGCAGTTTGTCGCCAGGCCCTTTTACCTCAACCCATTGGTACTGGCCGTCTTTGAACAAAATCAGATCAGGCATGCCATTTCTATACAGTTTTAAGTCGGTCAACATCACTTTGAATAGCTCAGTGATAAGTGAAGCAGGGAAGTGTGTAATCGCTGCTACGAGTAACTCTTCACTGAGATAGGACCACTGAACAAACGGGTTACTTGTGCCCCATTTTCTACGATAGGTATCGATGAGACCTGCTAAGCCGTTTGTCGCGATTGAATTAAAGACATCATTGATGGCTTGGATTCGCTTCTGCTTGAAATCTGAGTGGTAAAGATCCAATGGGCGATGTTGGTACTGGTTAATGAAAGCGCCTTCTACGGGAGCGAACACCACATCCCAGAAAGCAAGGCCAAACAAACCGTTGAGTAGTGTGTTTTCACTATAGAAGACTTGATACCCCTGTTTCTCGAAATGCGCTTTAACCGCCAGTTCAACTCGCTGAGCGGAGAGGTCGAGATCCAGATGGTATTCCTGCAACTTAGGCTTCACTTGTCTAGGAACTCGGGCTCCTAGCTTGCGTTTTAATCGCTGTTCCAACTTCACAGCCACTTCATACTCGGCTAGGTCGATAGGGTGAGATAACATTTCAGTGACGTTGTCACTCATCTTGCTTGTGTCATCAAGTTTGTCATAGATCCGCGCAAGCCGTTCTCTGGCTGGTGGCAGCTTTGTGGTTCTAAACCATCGGATGCTTTCTTGATACAAACAGAGGCGCTCAAGATCTCGGGCGATGTCATTGATCAAATGCTGACGCCGACGATCAACATATGAGTGCTCGATATCTGTTGGAATCTGTTCTAGCAATTCAATTAACTGATCACCATTTTTCCTATTTGAATCTAGGTAACGGCGATGAATATCGGTCAGTGTCAGTAGCTGTGATACTTGCTGGCGAGAAGTGAAGAAGCGCCGTGTTTTACTCAGTTGATACGATTCGAATTTATGTAAGCCGAGATCATCTAACACGAATTGGCTCAAATCCTGATGCGTGTTGGCAAAAAACAGCGTGAGCAGTAGGTCGATAATATGCGGGTTGAGTAATTCAATAACGTTGAAATTGAGTTCTTCAAAGTGCTCGAAAGTTGACTCAGTGAGTTCATTCACCAATTGTTCTTTCCGCTGCGAGCGGTTAGGAACCGAAAACAGCGAACAAAGCTCAACCTTAGTGAGGAGCGTTTCAGCCAGTTGCCGATGCGAAATCCTTGAGTTAAGGGCAATCAACCCCTGTTGGTCGAGCTCTTTGAGTGCCGCGGAAAGATCGCCAATCTCTTGGTAAGCAAGTTTATCGGAACGAAACCAGTGGCCTTTGCGAGAGAATAGGCGCACAAGCAGACACTGTGCATCGTGAGACAGCGCAGAGAACGTTGTAAGCCACTGCTGCTCTTGCTCGGTGAGAAAGTCTGAGTACCAATCAACAGTGTGTTGGGTGAGCTTATTAAAGTTATCTAGATAGTAATCAGGGGCGAGTTCGACAGGGTTTTCCATGAATGACACATACAAAAAAGGCTTAACCACAAGGTTAAGCCTTTTAAAAGATTTACGCTAGAACATACATGTTATGCGTTCTTTAGTTCAGCAACTTTTGCTTCTGAAAGAGGCTTAGTTACGAATGCTAGGACAATACATACTGCCATCATTGCTGCTGATACTGTGTACGCTAGGCCGTAACCTTCGCCAGCTGTCATTGAGAAACCAACAATTGCTGTACCGATAGCACCACCAATACCCCATGCCGTGTATAGCACGCCGTAGTTAGTACCGTAGTTTTTCAGACCGTAGAACTCAGCAGTCAGAGTTGGGAATACCGCTAGTAGAGTACCGTAACCAACCGCTGCAATTGCAGTACCGATGATTAGTGTGAATTCTGTTTTGAACGTCGCGAACAGAGCCATGTTGATGCCTTGTAGAACGAACGCTAGAAGAAGAGTACGTACACCACCGATTTTGTCTGCAAGCATACCTGCTGCAACACGACCGCCTGAGTTGAATACCGCTAGGATAGACGCTAGGTAAACCGCGTTTGGTAGGTTCGCTTGAACGCTTGCGATTGTTGTGATGTTACCGATGATCATTAGACCAACAGAAGCAGCAAATGCGTACATGATCCATAGAGAGTAGAACTGAGGAGTTTTCAGCATTACTTTCCAAGTTAGGTCTTCAGATTTCTTAACTGCTTTAGGTGCTTGACCTTCTTTAACCTTAGGTTCAGCTGGCGTGTAACCTGCTGGTGGGTTAGTGATTGTAGCAGCTAGAGGAACCGCGATTGCTAGTACACCAGCACCTAGGATCTTAAAGCTTGTTTGGATGCCCATGCTTTCGATAAGCATTGATGTAAGAGGTGCTAGGTAAATAGCTGCAAGACCAAAGCCCGCTGCGATTAGACCGTTTACCATACCTTTCTTCGAAGGGTGGAACCACTTCATTGCAGAAGGAGAAAGACAAGCGTAACCAAAACCGATACCAGCACCCGCAACCATACCAAACGTGATGTTTAGCATTAGTGGTGATGTCGCAAAACCAGATGCGATCATGCCGATACCCGTTAGAGCAGTACCAAGGATAAGGATCATGCGAGGACCCATACGGTCCTGAAGGATACCTGCAACAAGAAGACAGATAGAGAATGTGATAGTTGCAGTTGCGTAAGGTGCAGATGCTTCAGCTGCACTCCAACCTTGTTCGGTGACTAGTGCTTTGTTGAATACACTCCAAGCATACAGGATGCCAAGACAAAGGTTGATACTGAATCCTGCTAGAAGGATGCGCATTGCTTTATCAATCTTGCTCATTTTTCTTCTCGTTTGTCCTCTAAAAAAGAGGATGGGTTAGTGGCGATTTTTTCAAATTAAGTTTGCGTTTATCAACATAAAGCGCAATGGGCGCGAATTATAACCAATCTAAATGTGATTGGAATCTCTTTTTTATCGAAAAGCGGAATTATTTTAAGATGTTAAAGAAGTGTATTTTTATGTTGTTTTTAGGTAGCAATAAACAGCCGTCATACACCACACTAAACGCTAGGTGATTGTTCTGGCTGAGAGTGGTTAAATAATAAGCTGGTTTAAAATTGAACGATTTTAAAGTCACATATTCTGATAACTTGGGCCTCCGCCCTCAGGGGGCATCCAGGTAATGTTCTGTGACGGATCTTTTATGTCACAAGTTTTGCAGTGAAGGCAATTCGCGGCGTTAATTTGAAATTGGCGTTTTCCATCTAGTTCGATCACTTCATAAACACCCGCAGGGCAGTATCGTTGGCTTGGTTCATCAAACAAGGTCTGATGGTGAGTTATTGGCAACGAAGCGTCGGTAAGAATAAGGTGACAGGGCTGATTCTCTTCGTGATACGTGGAAGACAAATAAACCGAAGAGGTTTTGTCAAAACTCAGCACACCATCAGGCTTCTCGTAATGGATTGGCTGGCAACGTGATTTGGCATGCAGCGCCACATAGTCCGCTTGCGGGTCTCGTAAAGTCCAAGGCACAGAGCTATCAGTGAACCGCTGCCAAACATTTTGCTCAAACACAGAGAGCGCCCCGCCAATCAGCGAGCCGTAATTATGGATGGCAGCAGGAAAGTTTTGGTGCAGCTTGAGTTCTTGGTAGAGCCATGAGCTCGCAAACAGTGAGTCATAGTCAGGTTCAGTGAAGTTGTTTGCCAGTGCTTCAAACGTAGCCTCTGCGGCAAGCATACCCGACTTCATCGCAGTGTGACTGCCCTTAATTTTGGCTGGGTTGAGTGTTCCCGCATCACAACCAATCAAAAGACCGCCCGGGAACTGTTGCTTAGGCAATGAGAGCAGCCCACCTTTGGCTATGGCTCTCGCTCCATAGGCAATCCTTTCTGCGCCTTTCAATACTTCACTAAAAGCAGGGTGATGCTTCAAGCGCTGAAACTCTTCGAAAGGGCTTAAATAGGGATTGTGGTAATTCAAGTCTGTTATCAATCCGACAGCGACCATGTTCTCTTCGAGATGATAGAGAAAGCCACCCCCTGTCGCGGAAGACTCACTGAGTGGCCAGCCCGCTGAATGCACAACGGTTCCCGGTTGGTAGGTTGGATGGTTATCAGGCAGTTTCCACATCTCTTTGATACCAAGCGCGTAGTGTTGAGGTTGTGATTCTTGGTCTAAATCGAAATGTTTCACGAGCTGTTTACCTAAGTGGCCTCGGGCACCCTCAGCGAAGATCGTCACTTTGCCATTGAGCTGTATGCCTGCTTGAAAGCTCTCTTTAGGTGCGCCGTGTTTATCGAGTCCCATATCAGCGGTGATAATTCCAGTGACGTTGCCACAATCGTCATAACCGATCTGACTTGCCGGAAACCCAGGAAATATCTCAACGCCGAGCTGCTCAGCTTGCTCTGCTAACCAGCGGCACAGGTTACCCAAGCTAATCACGTAGTGACTGTCGTTGTTACGCATCGCGTTGGGGGTTAGAAAATGAGGGATGGAAATATGATTTTGTTTGGTCGTTAGGTAGAGAAAGTTATCTTGAGTGACTGCGGTTGTAACAGGGGCTTGTCGCGTTTTCCAGTCAGGAAACAACTCATCAAGTGCACGAGTCTCAAATATCGCGCCAGACAGAATATGCGCTCCGACTTCTGGTGCTTTCTCGACGACACAGATGGAAACGGATTGTTGATGCTCTTTCGACAACTGCGCCAGTCTGCATGCCGCGCTGAGTCCTGCGGGGCCTGCACCGACGATCACGACATCAAAATCCATGCTTTCTCGTTCCATCTTAACGTCCTCTACGTAAGAAGAATATGAGATAACTATAGTTACAGTTGACGTAAACGTAAACTTTACTAAGCTCAAAAAAAGACCTTGTTTCTAGGAGCGAGTGATGAAAGTACTAGTAGCGATTAAGCGTGTGATTGACCCTTACACCAAGATACGGATTAAACCTGATAACAGTGGTGTAGAGACAGATCACGTTAAAATGACCATCAACCCTTTCTGTGAAATAGCGGTTGAAGAGGCGATAAGAATGCGTGAAGCGGGCGTCGTCAGTGAAGTGATTGCTACTTCTATTGGGTCGTCAGTTTGCCAAGAGCAGCTTCGTGGCGCTTTAGCATTAGGGGCAGACAGAGCGATACATGTCGAAGCAGAACAAGAGTGTCAGCCCTTGGCCGTGGCAAAGTTGTTGAAAGCTGTCGCGATAGAGCAAGGCGCTGATTTAGTTCTGTTAGGTAAGCAGTCAATCGATAATGACAATAATCAGGTCAGTCAAATGTTGGCTGCAGTATTGGACTGGCCGCAGGCGTCATTTGCGTCAAACATTGAAGTGCAAGAGCAGAAAGCGATAGTGACTCGCGAAGTGGATGGCGGTCTTGAGACGCTCCAGTTGACGTTACCTGCTGTTATCAGTACTGATCTAAGGCTCAACGAACCTCGATATGCGTCGCTACCTAACATTATGAAAGCGAAGAAAAAACCAATGGAGGTCGTTGCAGCGTCAAGTTTGGGTGTTGATTTGGAGCCGACTCAAACGATCTTAGAGGTGTTTGCTCCACCAACTCGACAAGCAGGCGTTAAGGTCGAGAACGTTTCAGAACTCGTAAATAAGCTTCGCAATGAAGCAAAAGTGATTGAGTAGAGGGAAGGGGCATGAGTGAAACTAAAATACTGGTCATTGCACAGCATGATTCTGGGACACTAGCGGTTGAGACCCTCTCTACACTGACGGCGGCGAAAGAGCTCTCTGACCAGAGTAACGCTGCGTCGATTGACGTTTTAATCATGGGGAGTGAATGGCAACAAATTGCAACCCAATTAAAGGGATGTGGCTTGATCAATGGACTACTGGTCGCTGCTGACGCAGTTTACGACAGTCAACTGGCGGAGAACTGCGCGCAGCTTATATCCTCATGCGCCCAAGGTTACAGTCACGTGTTGGCTCCAGCGTCTACTTTCGGTAAAGATCTCATGCCAAGAGTTGCAGCACTGCTCAACGTAGGGATGCTATCTGACATCGTTGCTATTGAGTCGTTAGATACCATCGTTCGCCCAATTTATGCCGGAAACGCGCTAGCCAAAGTGCAAAGTCATGATCCAATTAAAGTCATGACGGTGCGTTCTACTGCCTTTGAAAGAGCCATTTTGAGTGAGAACCAAACGGTACAAGAGGTTCAGGTTGATTCGTTATTTAATGCCGACAACACTCAGTTAGTCAGTCGTGAACAGGTTAAGAGTGAACGACCGGAGCTGGCGAATGCGGATGTGGTGATTTCAGGGGGGCGTGGACTCGGCAGCAAAGAGAACTTTGCTTTAGTCGAACAGCTTGCCGATAAGCTTGGTGGAGCGATAGGGGCGTCACGCGCGGCGGTCGATGCGGGATTTGTCACTAACGATCTGCAAGTCGGTCAGACAGGCAAGATCGTGGCGCCAAGATTGTATATCGCGATCGGTATTTCAGGTGCAATCCAACACCTTGCTGGTATGAAGGATTCGAGTGTGATTGTCGCCATCAATAGCGACCCAGATGCGCCTATTTTTGAGGTAGCGGATTATGGGTTAGTCGGGGATCTTTTCCAGCTACTTCCAGAGTTAATTGATGCTGTTTAAGTAACCGTTAAACTTTTCCGAAATAAAAAAGGAGCATGTATTTGCTCCTTTTTGAGGTTTAATGCCTTGCTTGTTTTAGTGCTCAGACTTTTCCAAGTGTTCAACCAACTTCTTGGTGAATCGAGCGGCTTCTCCCCCTGTACAAGCTCGGTGATCAAAGGTGATCGAAAGGGGCATTACTTTTGTCGCCACGGGCTTATCACCTTGCATTACGACACGATCAATAATACGTCCAGCGCCGACAATGGCGACTTGTGGTGGTGACACGACAGGCGTGGCGAATATCCCTGCGATTGCCCCAAAGTTAGACAGGGTAATCGTGCCGTTTTGTAGGCTCTCTCTGCCTATTTTACGTGCTCTTATCCCTTGGACTGTCTCGTTCAACCAAGCTCGAATTTCGTTGTCCCGATACTTATCAGCGTGTTTCAACACCGGAACGTAAAGGCCGTGACTGCTATCGACTGCTATACCGATATTAACGCTACTGTGCACGCATCGAGTCATGGTTTCTGCGTCAAACCATGCGTTCAGTGCAGGCTCTTGTTGGCAAGCGTAAACGACTGCTCGGATTAATCGCCCAGAGATGTCTTCGTCTGCTTGCCAATGCACTAAAGAGGCTTCTTCTGTGATGGTGACGGCGGCAACATGGTGGTGAGATTCAGACATGGTGGAGACCATTGTTCGTCTCGCACCTTTGAGCACTTCGGTCCCTGGTTTTTGCTTACTGGCCTCACAGTAGATATCGGCATCAGTGATCATCCCATTCGCTCCGCTCCCTTTGATGGTGAGTAGATCGACGCCAAGCTTTTTCGCTAAAAGCCGAGCAGAGGGCAGTGCGGTGATCAAGTCGTCGTTCGATGGGTTGTGGGTGCTACCAATCCAAAAATCATCGACATTCACTTGATGCGTTGTTTGTGACACATTACCGACGACGGTCGCTGCATCAGACTGAGCCTTCTTACTGACTTCAGTGCCAACAAGCTCTGGCTGTTCTTCAATTTCAAGCAGCAGAGCGCCTATATTGATTACATCGCCCGCTTCTCCGTGACGACTCACGACCACGCCCGAATAGGGAGCCGGTACTTCCACGACGGCTTTGGCGGTCTCCACCGTTAACACAACTTGATCGAGTTCGACACTGTCGCCGACCTTTATGTGCCATTCAACAATTTCGGATTCGGCGAGTCCTTCGCCAAGATCGGGTAATAAGAATGTTTTCATTTCCAACCCTCCACAAGTTCTCTTGCTGCAAGCGTGACGTCCTGTTCTTGAATCATGAAATAGTCTTCATTGCGATAGTAAGGCATGACCGTATCCATACCTGTGATGCGTTTAGGTGGCGCTTTCAGCAAGCACATGGCACTCTCTGCAACTCTCGCGAGCAGCTCTGCACCGACACCACAAGTTCGGCTTGCTTCATGGACAACAAGCAGTCTGCCCGTTTTTTCTAAAGAGCGAAGTATGGTGTCCATATCAATTGGTTTGATTGATGCAAGGTCTATGACTTCTGCTTCAATGCCTTGGGCGGATAACGTTTGTGCCGCTTGGAGAGATTCGACTACACACGCTCCCCAAGTGACGAGGGTGATGTCTCGTCCCTTACGTAATGTAAAGCAAGTGTCTAACGGCAGGGCTTCACCATTGTCGATGACTTCCGATTTGACAGTGCGATAGATACGTTTGGGTTCAAAAAACATGATTGGGTCGTTGCTGCGGATAGAAGCGAGTAGCAACCCATAAGCGCGTTGTGGCGATGAGGGGATCACAACCTTAAAACCGGGGATATGAGCAAACAATGCCTCGACACTTTCAGAGTGGTGCTCTGGCGCATGAATGCCGCCACCAAAGGGTGCTCTGAATACTGCAGGGCAGGTGAGTCGTCCTCTGGTTCTGTTGCGCATTCTGGCGGCGTGACAGATCAAATGCTCCATGGCTGGAAAGACAAAACCTTGGAATTGAAATTCCGCGACAGGTCTTAGTCCTTGGCTCGCCATACCCACAGCAACACCGCCAATCAACGCCTCTGCTAGAGGGGAGTCGATAACTCGTCTTAAACCGTATTTCTCTTTCAGACCGACAGTCGCGCGGAACACACCGCCGTTATCGCCCACATCTTCCCCTAAAACGATCACATTGGGATCGACGTTCATCTCATGGTGTAAGGCAAGATTGACCGCCTCAACTAATGTCAGTTCAGCCATGTTTGCCTCCTTGCATGCGCATCGCTTTATTGATCAAATAATCTCGCTGCGGGTTTAGCTCAGTCGGAGCATGTTCGTAAAGGTAATCAAACGCGGTTTCAGGGGCTTGTGGAGGTAAATTCGTGTAGTGATCGACAGCGGTTTCGACATGTTGCTTACACTCTGCGAGCCACGCTTCCTCTTGTTGGTTGTCCCATGAGTTGTGCGAGACGAGGTACTTTTTCAGGCGCAAAATGGGTTCAAATTGCCAAGCTTGGTTGAGCTCATCATCACTTCTATAACGACTGGCATCATCGGCGGTCGTGTGGTCACTTAATCGATAACTGATTGCTTCAATAAGGGTGGAGCCCTTACCTTTTCTAGCGCGATCTAAGGCTGCAAGAACGCAATCGTGCATAGCGACCACGTCATTGCCATCAACGGTAACGCCAACAATGCCGGCGCCTTTTGCTTTATCCGAGAGAAACTCAGCGGCCGATTGAAGTGTACGAGGGACTGAAATGGCCCATTGGTTGTTATTAACCACAAAGACCAACGGAAGGTTCCAAGCCCCAGCGCAGTTAATACTTTCAAGAAAATCGCCTTTGGATGTTGCGCCATCACCACAAGTTACCAGCGCGGCATGGTGTTGGCTCTCTATTTTTAAGGCAGACGCCACACCAACAGCGTGAGTGCACTGAGTGGCAATAGGCACACAAAATGGTAGGTCACGACAGTGCTCAGGTGATGCGCTGTTTGAATGCAGACCTTGTGATGGGATGGTATGAAAATCACTGCCACGTTCATCACCTCCCCAATATTGGAGGTTCTTCTCCATCGGAATACCACGAACCCACATGGCAGGCATATCGCGATAATAGGGGATGAATACATCTCGCGGGTGCATGGCATGGCCAATCCCGATCCCAAAGGCTTCCGCACCAAGATGAGAGGGATAGGTGCCAAGTTTGCCAGTTCGTTGTAGAGCAACGGCCTTGTTGTCGTAGGTTCGGGCGAGAACCATATCTTTGTAAAAGCGAGTTAGGGTGTCTAAATCGGCCCAAGCGGGAAGTTGGTCAACCGACTCTCCTTGATAATCGATAAACCGGAGCATTGGGAGTGTCTGAACATTCATTACTATCTCCTTGTTGTTACTTAGGTGGATCGCACCAAAAGTAACGTCCTATGACTCACTTATCATGTTTCGACAGTGCGCCAAGATAGATACTTAAACTTCATACCTCAGTCTCTAACCGTGAAATAACCTGCTACATGACACCGTTAATACGTATGTTTTAGCTAAGGATACTCATTTCTTCAGAGAACAATTTCATCGGTTATGAATAGTATTAAGTGTAATCAAAATGTTAAAAAGTGCATAAGTCGCCCGATTGAGTGGCAGTAAAGCTAAGCTGACACTTTTTGATGAGCTGGTGGATCGTATTGGATTGAAAAATCATCGCCGTTTAAAACTAGAGGGATCGTCTTTGATTTGAAATGGAACTGAAATAAATGTTTGTGGAGGGAATTTGAACGTTTTCGGGTAAGAAAAGAAAAACAGCAGACCGAAGCCTGCTGTTTAATAAGTTAACAGGGGAGGATGTTAACTTAATCTGGTTGCTGAGTGTAGTTCTTCTGCTGCTGAACTTTGTACACTTTACCTGCGTTGAAACGCTCTAGGTAATCCGCCAAATCACGCTTCACTTCAGGTACAAGGATGTATAGACCTACGATGTTCACAAGCGCCATCGCGAAGATCATTGCATCTGAGAAGTCGATAACTGGGCCAAGGTTCATCGCTGCACCAATCACAACGAAGACACAGAACTTAACCTTGAAGATGATTTCTGCTGTTTTACTCTCACCGAATAGGTAAGTCCAAGCTTTTAGACCGTAGTAAGACCAAGAGATCATCGTAGAGAAAGCGAATAGAACAACGGCGATAGCAAGCACATATGGGAACCAGCTAATTGCGCTACCGAATGCAGCAGAGGTTAGCTCTACACCAGCAAGACCTGTATCTGTGTCTAGGTAACCAGTAATGATGATAACAAGCGCTGTCATCGTACAGATCACGACAGTGTCAATGAAAGGTTCAAGTAGAGAAACAAAACCTTCTGACATTGGCTCTTTGGTTTTTACTGCTGAGTGAGCAATCGCCGCTGAACCAACACCCGCTTCGTTCGAGAACGCAGCACGTTTGAAACCTTGGATAAGCACACCAATCACACCACCTGCAACACCTTCGCCTGTAAACGCGCCGTTGAAGATTGCGGCAAACGCATCATCAATACGGTCATAGTTCATCGCGATGATAACCACAGCTGCACCAACGTAGATTGTTGCCATGAAAGGAACCACTTTTTCGGTTACTTTCGCGATAGACTTGATACCGCCAATGATCACGATACCAACAATCACAGCTAAGATAAGGCCAAACAACCAGCCTTTGTCTGCGAAGAATGACGCATCGCCACCGGTCACGCCAACAACTTGCTTGAACGCTTGGTTTGCTTGGAACATGTTACCGCCACCCAGTGCGCCGCCAATCGCGAACACGGAGAACAGTACCGCAAGCGTGCGACCAAGAGCTGCATTGCCGCGCTGTGCTAGGCCTTTGCTCAAGTAGTACATAGGGCCGCCCGAAACAGAACCATCAGGGTTCGTGTTACGGTATTTCACACCTAGCGCACACTCAACAAATTTACTCGACATACCAAGTAAACCCGCAAGGATCATCCAGAATGTTGCACCAGCACCACCAATTGATACGGCCACAGCCACACCAGCGATGTTACCTAAACCAACAGTGCCAGATAGCGCCGTTGTCAGTGCTTGGAAGTGAGAAACCTCACCATCTTCTTTTGCTTTAGGATCAGAGAACTTACCTGAAACCAATTGAACCGCGTGCTTAAAGCCACGGAAGTTAATGAAGCCTAGATAGAAAGTAAAGAAGCTAGCTGCAACCACTAACCAAAGAACAATCCACGGCACCTGTACGTCTGTAAAAGGGAAAGGAATAGTCGAGAAGATCATTCCTACAAATGGG
Organism: Vibrio sp. RE86; assembly: GCF_013114545.1. Lineage (GTDB taxonomy): Bacteria > Pseudomonadota > Gammaproteobacteria > Enterobacterales > Vibrionaceae > Vibrio. The sequence goes on from NZ_VTXI01000007.1 coordinate 84,282, forward strand.
TTAACGATGGGTGCGACGACTTCGTTTATCTTGTCATCCAAACTGGATGCTGCAGTGCTACCTGCAAATAGACTTGCCAAAACGGCCAGCGAAATACGCTTTGTCATGCTTTTCCTGCCTGTAAATAGGTGTTTATATGAATAATATTTATATGATGTTGTGTTTTGTTACATTTGTGTAACTTCTGACTATTATTCATTTTATAAATGAGTAAGCAAAATCATTGACCAAAAATATGATCCAGCAAACAATTCTGATTTTTGCTATCTAAGTAGCGATAAATTGAACTTACTTGCTGCTTTTGTTTTTGATGTTGGTTTTTTGTATGGCTCCAATGCGGTTTGTTTGGTTGTATATATCGTCAATTATTGCCAAATATAAAACTGCTTGATTAGAAAATGTCCAATAGAACACGATGGAATACGGAATAAAACCAGTGAAACATGATGCATTTGTCGCTCAAGGGAAAGCCAAGCCATGTTCCCAGAAAAATGTAGATGAAAAACGCAGTGTGGCTAAGTGTTAATCACTCTTCGTGTAGGAAATATCCGAGCTCAAAACACAACGCTAACACAGTGAATTTTCTGTAAATTATCAATCACTTCCATGGATTTATAACAAGCGAGGAGTAAGATGCCCGCCATCTCAAATAAGTGGTGGTAAATTATGAAATCAAATGTGTTAAAAGTTGCGATTGTCGCTGGCCTTGGTCTTACGTCATTAACAGGTTGTATGGGTCAAATGGCAACAACGGGTATTGTTTCTAAGTTCAACTTAGAAGTGGTAGACAACCGTTACGGTCGTGAAGGTATGTTCTTACTGCTTTCTCCTGTTTACGCTATTGCTGGTAGTGCTGACCTTTTCATTATTAACGCAATCGAGTTCTGGACAGGTACGAACCCAATCACAGGTAAGTCACCAGCCGTCGTTGATACCCCAACGAAAAACTACATTAAAGTGAACGATAAGCTAGACAGCTCGCTAAAAGACGTTCCACTTTCAAACAATGCGAACATCGAGAAGGCGACAATGCAGCAGATCGATGAAAACACAATGCAGATGGACATCACTTACATCGATGGTACGCAAAAAGTACTACGCGGTGAGAAAGTAGAAGACAGCGTAGCTTTCTACCTAAACGATGAGTACATCACAACAGTATCAAACGATGAACTAACAGATTACGTGGCTTCATCACACGGCTAGTTGAGCTCTTAATTCCATCAAAGCCCTAGTCTAGTTTTAGATTGGGGCTTTTATATATGTGCGTCAGTTAAAGCTCTAATTCGAAAGTTTATCTAATTTTCTATACATATATTTAACAATAATTCGTAAAACGCTATAGTACTGGATGGGCTTACTATAGGAGTTTACGGATGAAACTCACGATATCAGGGAAGTTACAGCTAAGTTTTCTGTCGCTTGCAGTACTTTTTATCGTTTCGGCATTTTTCACTTTTCGCAGCGTCAGTACGGTCGAAACCCATACTGCGTCGCTACTTAATCGAGATCTACCCACAGTTGATGCGGGGCGATCCATTCAGCAATCCATTCACGCTACGGTCTCTTCACTACGAGCTTATATGTTGCTGGGTGGCGATGAGTCGTCACAACCCGTTCAGCAAGCAAACTTAGATGCGTCTATTGCTCAAGTTGAAAGTGTGCTTCCTCAACTTGAATCTTTGTTGAGTGAGGAAAACTATCAACAAGTTTTGAGTCAGTGGGAAAGTGTTCGTCTGTCACTCAATGAGATAGCGGAACTTAGCCATTCCGACGAGAACCTTCCAGCTCACTCTCTTTTCATTAATGAAGCGGCCCCGATTGCGGAAGTGGCGCTCGATCAACTGCAAGGTTTGATTAATGATGAAGCCAGTAACTCAGAGGGTGGCGAACGTAAACGTCTATTCAGACTGTATGCCGATAGCTATACCTCGCTTGCCAACGCTTTATCATCGTTACGAGACTTCCTGCTATACGGCAAGCAAGAGCACTTGGAGAAGTATCAAGATCTTCTAAAGGCTCACGCTAAACCTGTCGCAGAAATTGATTCTAAAGTCGATCTACTATCGAGCAGTGATCAAAGCCTTTGGTCACTGTTTAAAGATATGCAGCAGCTCTATTTCCCGTTAGCAGACCAAGTGATTGCATTGCGTCAGTCAAACGATTGGAACATCGCGAATCAGAAAATGGCGAACGAACTTGTCCCGTCAGTCACGCAGCTTAATGACAGCTTAGAGTCTCTTATTACTCAGCAGCAAGCGCTAGCCGATGCGTCAGGGCAAGGGATCTTTAATTCGGTGTCGAATTTGGTTTCGTTATTGATTGCCTCAATCGCTATCGTGGTAGTTGCCTCTATTAGCATTGCGCACTTTATGGGTAAGAACATAGGGCGTCGTGTCGCGACAATTTCTAAACGCGCAGAATCTATCTCTGATGGTGATGTTTCTCAGCCTCCACTTGCTATCGAAGGTAGTGATGAGTTGGCGAGTTTGACGCGCTCAATCAACAAGATGAATGATGAGCTTGCCGCGATCGTTAAAGGTGTCAGTGAGAAAGCGAGTACTGTTGATGCCAGCATGGGCGAGCTTATCAGAGCAAACAACGACACGGCTAGCCAAGTTGATCAGCAAAAATCGAACATGGAATTGGTTGGCCAACAGGTGAGTGAAGTTAGCCAGTCAGCGAATGGTACCGCGATGCAAGCTGAACAATCGGTGAGTACTTTAGCGCAGTCTAAAGCTCAGATTGAACAAGGTTCTAAAGCGCTTGATCAAAATAGGCAGACGATCAGTTTGCTCCATGCAACGATTGAGAAAGCGAGTGAACAAGTCGATGCACTGAGTAAAGAGAGTGAAGCCATTGGCAGAGTGACAGAGGTTATCGAAGGCCTTGCTGAACAAACGAATTTATTAGCCCTGAATGCGGCGATTGAGGCGGCGCGTGCTGGCGAGTATGGACGAGGCTTTGCGGTTGTTGCTGATGAAGTGCGTATGCTCGCGACTCGCACGACAGAATCGACCACTGAGATCAACAATATCGTTAATGCGATTCAATCTTCAACCAAAGCCGTAGTTAACGAGATTGAAAAGAGCTCCTCGCTAGCGGAAGAAGGTGCGAACCATACCGAGAACGCGCATGGAACGTTAAATTCGACGACGGATCAGATTGAGCAGCTTAACCAGCAGATGCAAGATCTTCTTAGCTCGGCGCAGCAACAGTCTCAGGCAACCGATGAGATTCAAGCATTGATGGGGCAGGTGATTGATTCGGTTGAAGGCGTGGCGGATATCTCCAACTCTTCTGCTGAGATTTCTAGCCAAGTTCGTGAGCAGGTTGAAGAGCTAAACGGAGAAATGGCTCAGTTTAAAACCTCATAGCGGTGTTTGACTTAAGAACCCGAAGAAAAGGGCTGTCGTTTGACAGCCCTTATTGATTTTATTCCGGTTGATATTACTGAACGGTACCTGTTAGCTCATAATCAGGGCCTGCGGTATTGGCCGTAATCACTGAGAGGCGAGAGACGTCAGCACCAACATCCTGGTATTGAGTGAAAGCCCCGAATTGCTCAAACCGCGGCAGTTTTGCACTGTAGTTGCCGATTTGTTCTGAGTGCGTGACGGTTCCTAGGTACGTGTCATTGCCATAGCTTGGGCTAACTAGTGGATGGTCAGCTGTCGCACGAACACTGACATACTCAGGCGATTGGGTGTTATCGACGATATTATGATCGAACTTAATATCGACGCCAGTGTAGATGGTTTCTACTTCGCTGTTGTCAAATAAGCTCACACGGTGCGTTTGGTTGCCATAGACGATTCCCCATTCTGTATCGACAAGGGTATTGTTGCGAATGGTGATGTTCTTAGGTGTCCATTGCTTGTTGAGCTCTTTTCCTTTTACAGATTGGTCTAGTGTCTCGCCGTTTGCTACATCAATAATACCTGTGTTGATAACGATGCCGCCACGGAGATCCGCATTTCCTTCGATCTTACCATCTCGACCGCGCGTGCCAGTGATGTAGTTATTCTCAATCACGTGGTCTTCATCATAAATACGCATACCGCCCGTTAGCAGTTTTTCGTTCCCCAGAATGACGTTGTCACTAACCGTATTCGCTTTACCGTGACGAAGCGAAATCAGCGACGCGCTTTCAAATATGGTGTTGCCAGAGATCTCGTTGCCGCCTGATTTAATCGAGATGAGCTCGCGTTCACCATCCATATCAATCATCAGGTTATTGGTGAACTTAGAATTGGACTCCCATTGAGAAGACTTTGAATCACCAATTCGAATCGCTTCCCAACTGTTGCCGTTGTAACGGATCGCTTCTTTGATATCGAACTCATTAAATTGGTTCGGCTTTTGATCAAGGAAGATGTTGTTTGCGATAAGGTGATTGTCTGGTGTGTCATCTTTTTGCACACCAATCAAGGTGCCGCGCTTTTGCTTGCCTTCAAAGCGATTGTTGATCACTTTGCCATCTTTCCCCCATAGCGAAACCCAAAGGTATTTAGGGTACTCAGCACGACGTTCATCCGGGAGGTACTCGTAATCATGGTTAAAGTAGTAGAAAGTAGAATTAGACAGAACGTTGCGATCGCCCATCATTCTCACTCCGCCAAAACGCTCAGCAGGGCCGCCTTCAGTAAAAACTAAGCTGTCTAGGGTAATGTCGTCACCCGTCAGTTTGAGTTGCACTAGGCCTGTTAACCAAACCGCTCCTGCTTGCTCTGCTTGTATCGTGATGTTGTTTGCACTGACTTCAACAACGCCCAAGTTACTGTACTTACCGCTTGGGAGGGTAATTGTAGCGCCATCTTGTGCGTTTTCTAACTCGCTCTTTAACGCTTGAACAGTAGCATCGTCGACCACTTCGAGATTCTCGCCTGAAACGGTGCTCAGACGATCTGTGGCTAGTAGGTAGTCACGAGTAATATCACTTACTTGAACCTCAGTCGCTTGAGTAACAGCAGGCTCTTGGGGTGAAGAAGCCGTTGAACATCCAGAAAAGGCAACAACGGATAAAGAAGCAGCGATAACGCTAGATATAAGGGTTTTATTCATAATGGAGTTCTTATTATTAACAGTGGAAATCACAAATAAAAAAGCGGCTGCGTGAACAGCCGCGTAGGGTAGGCGAGGTTAGTTTTGAACGACCTCTTTGTTGTTATTCTTTTCTTCGACACTCTCATCGACTGCTTTGACTAGCAGCAAGCCGACAGCGAGGACAATGGCACCACACAACACGAAGATCATGCGTCCCCATAGTGGGTTTGGTAGTAGGAACATCGCCATGACGCCCACACCCGCGACAGAGATGAGTGAACCCAACATACGGCGCTGTTTGTTATCCAATTTCTTCTGCTCTGTAGATTCAGCGACTAATGGCGTTGCTAGGTTTTCAAAGAATTTATCTACGTTCTTCTGACGCTCTTCCGACAATGGCTTGTAGAACAAGGTTGATAGTAGGAAGAATCCGCCAGTAAAGACTAGGTGACCGATTAGACCAATAGCGACTTTTAGATCCGACCATTCGCGGCCTGTTAACGGTTCTAGGTTGAACCAGTTCTGTACCATTTCTGGTGTAATAACGAAGCCAACAAAGTAAGAGACGATACCACCGACGACGAGGGTTCCCCAGCCAGCCCAATCTGGTGTTTTCTTAATAAAGAAGCCACAGAATGCCGGAATGGTCATTGGGAAGCCAATAAGAGCGCCAACGTACATCATGGTGTCAAATAGGCTTAGGCCTTTTAACGAGTTGATAAACAGTGCAACGAGGATGATTGAAATGCCAAAGAAAGTAGACGTCAGTTTAGAGACAACCACTAGCTCTTTTTCAGTGGCATTTGGACGTAGGATTGGCTCGTAGAAGTTCTTAACAAAAATACCAGAGTTGCGGTTAAGACCAGAATCCATTGATGACATCGTGGCTGCGAACATCGCTGCAATCAGTAGGCCGACCATACCTGCTGGCATGTACTCTTGAACAAAGTAAAGGTAAGCAAAGTCACCTGCTTTAGATCCCGCATCTGGGTATTGAGCGGCTAAATCGATACCTTGACCCGCAATGAACCATGATGGCATAAACCAAATCAGTGGGCCCATTGTCATCAGTACACAAGCGAGCAGTGCGGCTTTCTTGGCGTTTTTCGAGTCTTTTGCCGCTAGGTAACGGTATGAGTTAAGCATGTTGTTGGTGATGCTGAACTGTTTGAAGAAGATAAAGAATGCCCAGATACCAAAAATGCTTAAGTAGTTAAGGTTGTTACCTGAAACAAATGATGCGCCTTCTTGTACTGGGAAATTATTAACGATCTCACCAACGCCACCGCCTTGAATAATGGCTACCACGGCACACGTTACCGTTACTGCCATGATGATTACCATCTGCATAAAGTCAGAAGCGATAACAGCCCACGAGCCACCGGTAACCGACATCACCAACACCACAAGACCTGTGATAATAATGGTCGTTGTCATATCAAAGCCAAAGATGCCTGATGCAATAATAGCAAGGCCATTTAGCCAAATACCGGCAGAGATAACACTGTTTGGCATACCCGACCAGGTAAATACCTGTTCGTTGAATTTACCAAAACGCATTCGAATCGCTTCAATAACCGTCACGACGCGCAGTTGGCGGAATTTAGGAGCAAAGTAGAGGTAGTTCATGAGGTAGCCAAAGGCATTGGCTAAGAAAATAACGGCAACAGCGAAACCATCGGCATACGCTTTACCCGCTGCACCAGTGAAGGTCCAGGCGCTAAACTGAGTCATAAAAGCGGTTGCGCCAACCATCCACCAAAGCATGCTACCGCCGCCTCGGAAATAGTCACTGGTTGTACTGGTAAACGTTCTGAACATCCAACCTATTGCGATAAGAAATAGGAAGTAGATGCCTACAATAAGGGTATTGAGTTCCATCTTTAGACCTTTTGATAGTTTTGTTATGTCTTCGAGTCCATAGTAACTATCGATACTCTTATTTGTAGTACAATAACTCAAAATCGTGACGAGTGTTTCAGTTGATGGGACATTAATAATCATACAAGTGATCAATATCTAAAATTGCCAAACTGGTGATGTATTGCACTAATTCTGATCAAAAAAGTATCTTAATTCCGCACTCTGGGTGCTTTTACACGCCAAATATCAGTGTGGCGAACCAATCTAAGGGAAAGTCATTGTCGGGTGTTATGGTGCTCGTTGTGAGTTTGTCGTGTTTGAAAGGGTATTTGTGTGATTTATGGCGAGAAATAAAAAACGTTCATGCGAGCCTGCCACGCATGAACGTCAACGGTGTAGGTAACCGGCCGAGTAATCCTTCTCAGCAAATATAATTATACGTTTTTAGGGACTAGAATTTTGTCACGCTCAGACAATCATCTGAGACGATTTTCATGAACCCACGTCAACATCAGTTCATGCTCATTTCCTATAACCAGTTAGCTGCAATCATGATCGGGACCGAAGTAGCCAGTAGTGCTGCACTTAATGTCATTAAGCACTGGACTAATCTCGCAAGTAAACGCAACAACATAGGTTTTCATCGTGCCCTTAAGATCATTGACTTCATCATTCTTAGCAATATGTCGAGAGTTCCTGTTCCACGAGTAACTCAAATGGTTTGCCGAAATTTGAATAGCTAACTCTATAGATAATAAAGTAATACAAATTTTTTGGTATCTCAGGTTTATAAATTTAAGGGGTGGCGCACATTTTTTAAACTTAAATAAACTGCCGAAAATAATCAATTTTCAAATAAAACAACGAATTATGTATTGGTTTTGACGTTGTAACAAATTGTTTTATGAGAAATGAAAGGGGGATTTTGATCCATTTCACAGAAAGTCTGCTTGGTCATACGTATTCTATTTGTATTATTTTAATTCAAATTAAACCTAGCGATGCCAGCTCAATGGCACACCAATAAGTGGAACTTAACAATGAAACACTATAATAAAATCTCTTTAGCCGTTGCGGCGACTCTATTTGCGGGCTCTCTTTCTGCAGCTTCTTTCGATGTTCGACACGAGTACAAACACAGTACAGAACAGCATGCGACACGTGTAAAGATGGGCGATAGTATCGATAACTTTTATTACTCTGGCGAGTTAAAGTTCAAAGGCGAAAAAGGAAAGTTCCTTGAAGACCTCAAAAACAATGGTTGGGAGCTAGACCTTGGTTATCGTTATAAGTTTGGTGAAAACAACAACTGGACGCTTCAACCGGGTATGCCAATTGAAGGTCGTGAAAGTGGTATGACGTACAAACCGCAACTTCGTCTAACGTATGATTTAGACAGTGTTGAAGGTTTAAGCTTAAGTGGCCGTTACCGTTACGATATTCGCCAGAACATCGAAGCGGATGATCAGCGCCGTCACCGATTAACAGGTAACGTGAACTACCGAATGGACGATTGGCGCTTTGGTTTTGAAGCGAACTATTACAAAGCAGATGGCTACGATATTTTCGACAATTCAGACACGAATTATGAACTGAATGCCACTGCTCGCCGTCACTTTGGTCAATGGGCACCGTACGTTGAATTTGGTGATGTAAACGTTGATTCTACATCGGATAAACGTGAACTACGTAGCCGTGTCGGTCTGACCTACAGCTTCTAATTGATTTAAACTGTCTAGTGAAAAGCCAGCGATATGCTGGCTTTTTTAGTCTCTCTAGTGGCTTAATCGATAGAGTAAACCTATGGTAACGGGTTTACTTGAGGCGAGTCGCGCTTCTTGTGCGAGTAGTAATTCTGCGGTCGCGACAGCATCCATTAAGGCATTATGCTCAATGTATTCGGGCAGTCGGTAGCGCTCTCTGGTTACGCCAAGTGATACATCAAGATCTTGATGGTTATTGATAGCCCGCGCCAATTTCTTCTCGATACAAAGCGTATCTAACCACATTAAAGGCACGGCATTTAGCTGAAAACGATACGAGAGATAACGCTGAATGAAACTGTTTTCTACCGAACAAGAGTGGGCGACCAACACTTTGCCTTGTGCAACTTCGAAAAGCGCATTCATAGCGTCGTGGATTGAGATGCCATCTTCCAGCATCTGAGGCGTGATATGGTTTATTACGGCAGTTTCTGGTTTGATCTGCGATTCGTTACTGAGGTAGAAATGCTGTGCCGTACTTAAATCAATCACACCATTTGATACTTCAACCCAGCCCATCGACAAGATGAGATCAGATTCGGCATCCAGCCCGGTGGTTTCAAGGTCGATCACTAAGTAGTCCAAGCCTTTAGCGTTAGCATCTACGGGTACTGAATCTAAGTTAAACACGCTATTTAGCTCCGCAGGCAAAGGAACTTGGCCTCTGTAGTGCGCGCGCTTACGATTAAACCTTGAAAGTGGGTGAAAAAAGTCTGTGAGTATTTTCATTAACGACTCCCAAACCTCACTTTCGCCGCTTCTTGAAGGTCGGCAATGATCCTAAACGCATCCTTCAAGTGTTTGCGTTCAAAGCTACCAAAGCTATCGGGGTTGATGTGATTATCAGGTGTATGGCCACTCTTTAATGCTTCGAGCTGGTGGCTAAATCGAAACGACAGAATGAACTCGTACGCACCAAGAATGTTTTTAAACGCATCTTCGCTCAGGACACCTTTCTCATACGCGGCTTTAAAGCGTTCATCGGTGGCAGAAACATCGGTTTCTACTGCTAAACCGTAGATTCGAGCAAGATCGATAATTAAGTTGATCGCATACTTTTTAACGTTGAGTGTCTTTTTATTTTCACCTGATTTTTCGAGTACGAGCTTGTTGAAGATGCCAAGCGGCGGATTTGTTGTCACTGCATCGTTTACAAGCATACTCAAGAATTCACGGTTGCTACGGATGTTCTCATGCAGGGCTTCTCTGAGTTGTTTTTCATAATCGCTGACACCAAACACGGTGCGAATCTCTAAGAACACACTGATATTGAGTAGGCGTTCATACTCAGGATTTGCCACCCACTTCTTGTAGTAATGCTTCCAGACACTCAGTGTTTGACACCATTTCGGCGTCGCTGCCATGAATTTGCCAGGGCAAAGTGGATAATCACAGCTAGCTAGGCCATTAGTGACCATCATCGCAAGGTGTTTAAAGTAGATACGGTCGTTTTCGGTCGCGTTATCGGCAAGTACGATTGCACTGTCTTGATCAGACAACATGTGTACTTCATTTCGCGCGTGTGAGCCTGCGACGATCCAAGAAAAGTCGCAAGGCGGGGGACCGAGTTTGTCGATGGCGATTTGGATAAGCCGTTTTGTGTAGGCATCCATAATCATTGTCATAACTTTGCCAATGACTTCAGGCGCGACATTGCCTTCAACCAGAGCCTCAAATATGGCTTGGCGTTCAGGTGTGAAACTCGATAGGGACTTCACGCTACCGGCATATTTTATCTTTTCAATCAGGAAAATAGCTTGAACGCGGTGGTTCTGAACAAGGTGAGTGGTGGTCAAAAGCCCAACCACCTTATTATCTTGCACCACAGGCAAGTTTCGGATGTTGGATTGCATCATGATGGATGCGGCGTGAAGCACCAAGTCGTCAGGCTTTACGGTTTGCGGTGAATGAGTCATCACGTCACGAATTGGGCCATCGGTTGAAGCGCCTACGGCAATCACCCGTTTGGTCATATCTCGGTCAGTGATTAAGCCGACAATCTGATTATCTTCATAGATTACGGCGCAAGGGGATCGCTGCACTAGCATGGTATGTGCGACTTCCCGTATCGACAAATCTGAGGTGACCACAGCGACTCGACCGCTAGCCACTTCATCAACTCGTTTAATGAATAAGCCTTTCTCTTTATTAGACCAAACAACGTCTAATGCTGACTTAAGCCGTACTTGTGCTTGTGACGCAAAGTGTTCAGCGCATGCAGGAAAATCTTTGAATAAAGTTTGTAGGGCAGAGTGAGGAATGATGTAAAGCAGCGTACTTTCAATTGCGATCGCCTGATACCCTTGCTCATCATTGATCTGCTTATCTAGAAAGGTAAAACCAAACAGATCTTCAGGGCCAAGCCTAGCTCGAAGCACACCATCGCTTTTTCTTTGTTCCATCGACCCAGTCCGAATGACATAGAGGGACTTCTCTTCAGGGTTATCACATGGATTGACCGTATCGCCCTTGGCTAGATAAGTGATATGAATATTCGACGCTAACTGCCTTAAGTTAGACTCAGGCACTTTATCGAACGGATCGATTTGTCGAATGAACTGGATAATATTAGGCAGTAACGGATCACTCATAGCTAACCATTGATAGAAATATAATTGTATTATTATATCTCTTATGGCATTGAGTGCATCAAAATTTGGTTAAACCTTGAGTGTTCGATACAAAAAAGCACGCTAGAGAGCGTGCTTTAGGGTTTGAAGTACCTTCCAACTAGACCGTTGCGAGGCGGTGATTCGAGTCTAGTAGGTGGTTTGCTGAAGCTTGACGGGCTTTATCACTATTGCCTGCCATGATTGCATCGTAGATTTGACGGTGTTCATTGATGCACGTGCTGCCTTCTTCTGACGAGTGCGCGATGAAATTCACAAACATGGTCGTCAGGATATTACCGAAAGGTAGGTAGAAGTCATTGCCTGTCGCATTGAAAATCAGACTATGGAATTTCGTGTCCACTTCCATCCATTTTGCATGGTCAAATTCAGGGGCTTCTGCCACTTCGACCATTCTTTGGAAAGTTTCTGATAGCTCAATACGTTGCTCCGCAGTGGCATGCTTTGCGGCTAGAGCACAGGCTTCTGGCTCAATAGCACGACGTAGGCCTAAAAATTGACCGCAGAACTGGTCAGTATCGGCTAGTCCATCCATCCATTCAATCAATTGTGGATCAAGGAAGTTCCAGTAAGCGCGATCGATAACACGAGTGCCAACTTTAGGACGAGACTCAAGCAAGCCTTTTGAGGTTAACAGTTTAACCGCTTCACGTAGTGCGGTACGACTAACACCAAATTGCTCACACAGGTCCATTTCACCAGGAAGGATAGAGCCTTGAGCCAACTTGCCAGATAAGATACCACGTGCAATTTCACGTGCTACTTGAACGTGCAGGCTGCGTTTTGAGCCTGAGATAGAGCTAAATGATCCAGTCATAATCTAACTTATAATTGATATGTATTATTTAAGTGTAATTCTAGCACTTGGACTATGGTGCACCAAGCACTCTTTTCCTAAAGGCATCTTTGATTCACAAACTTAACGTTTGGTCGGAATAAATCGCTCTGTCATTACAGGGTATACAAGGTGTTCATCCGAGTAGTATCAAGTGAATCTCATTTCTATATAAGCCCGTTAAAGCCGAATCTAATAGATCTCTCATTACCCGAATAGTGGATTATGAGATCTGGTCGATTGTTATTTAAATATGATATTGTATGATTTATTAAGCGTCTTTTTATAGGAGCCAGTTATGGCCACGTTTTCGTTGGTAGAAAACTCCAGTCGCAAGATTCACGTTCAGATAGCAAGGCAATTAGCGCGTAAGATATTGTCTAGAGAGATAGCAGAACTAGAAAAGCTACCCAGTGAACTTGAATTGTGTGAAGCATTTGGAGTCAGCCGAACCGCACTTAGAGAATCGACTAAGTTGTTGTCGGCAAAGGGGCTTATTGAATCTAAGCCTAAAGTCGGTACGACAGTGAGATCCCGTCAACACTGGCACTTTCTTGATCCTCAATTGCTAGAGTGGATACAAGATCTCGAAGATACCGCACCATTTTTGGGGCAGTTTCTTGGGTTGCGTAAAGCGATAGAGCCTGAAGCATGTGCGTTGGCGGCAACACACGCATCTGCGAGTCAACGAAAGTCACTCTCTGTGATTTTTCAGTCGATGAGCATCGCCGCGAAAAGCTACGATTATCAAGCATGGACAGAGAACGATCATCTGTTCCATCAAACCATTTTTCTTTGTACTGGTAATCAATTTTATATTCCGTTCAGCAATATTTTATCGACCATTTTTAAACAGTTCATTGATGAGTCTGCCGAGGGTGGTCGTTTTTGCTTAGAAGAGCACCAACGCATTTACAATGCCATCATGGCTGGTGACCCAAGTGAAGCGAGGATTGCTTCTCAAATATTACTTGATGACGAGAATCAAAAGTTGGCTCTAGTGGCGAACGGTTAAGCGTTTGTTCTGCTGTCACACACACAAATAGGGAGGCTTTGTTATCGGAGCCTTCTTTTAAAACACCCAAATAAGTTCACTATGTCCTCTACGCCGTATGTAAAAAAGAACCTTTCGCTTGCTTGGCCGTTGGCGCTGAATGCACTTTTGATGCAATCAATGCTGATGATCGACACGTTCTTAGTTTCTCCATTAGGTGAAATCTCCCTTGCTGCAATGGGGATCGCCTCTACGATAGTCGCCTTTGTTTTGGGTGTGCAAATGGCCTTAGCCAATGGTTCTCAATTGGTATTAAGCCGCGCCTTTGGTTCGTCCAACAGCGACAGTTTAAACCGAGGTTTTTGGGCGGGACTATCCATTAACTTGGCGATTGCGCTGCTGTTCTGGCTTGCGCTCTCTATAGGCGGCTCTGCATTAATCGGATTGTTGACGGATGATACTTCATTAATCGGTGAAACGGAGCGTTACCTTGCCGTTGCTAAATACATCATCTTATTCAATGCAACAACTCAAGTAATGATCGCACTGTTCAATGCTCTAGGCCGAACTAAGGTGCCGTTTAAAGGCTACTTGCTCGAACTCCCTGTTAATGTTGTCGCATCGTATGTGTTGATTCATGGAGCGATAGGTTACTCAGGCATGGGTGTAGAGGGCGCAGCGGCGGGCAGTTTGGTTGCAATTAGCGTTCGATTCATCTTCTTGTCACTGTGCATTAAGATGACGTCATCACTGATGTTAGATATCCGACGTTTAGACGCATCATTGAAAACAAACGTCAAAAATCACTTCAAAGAGATCTTTCCTGTTGCCGCGAATGTCACCATGCTTCAAGCGGGTGCGACCATCTACATGTTGATATTCTCTCAGCTCACGCTTTACGCCTATGTCGCAATGACGATTGTGATGCCGTGGATAAAAATGGGCACGCAATTTATTACGGCGTGGGCGCATTCATCGGCCATTACGATTAGCCAAGCGATTGGTTCACGTCAATTAGACGACCTGAGAAAAAATGTCGATGTCAGTATTGATATGGCGGTGGTTATCTCGATGGTATCGGCGCTGTTTTTCTTCGTATTAAGCTGGTTTTTACCTGACCTTTATCCAGATCTAGAAACCGATACCTATCAAGCATTGGCTGTGATTGCGCCGCTTTATATCTTTCTTCCGATCGTCAGAGGCTATAACACAGTGCATGGGCATGTGCTGCGAGCACTCGGTAAAACAACGGCGGTCTTTAAAATTAACTTCACTGGTCAATGGGTGGTGTCACTGCCACTGTGTGCGTTAGTTGTTATCGGGCTTGATGTTTCTATATTCTGGGCGTTTGCGATCCTGCCGTTTGAAGAGATGGTCAAAGCACTGCCGTTTAGACATTTAGCCAGAAAGTCACTCAATGAGTTTGACCTCACTAAAGCCGATAAGCTGATGTATGACTAACCAATGAAGCCCTCACTGTGAGGGCTTCATTGTTTCTAGGGTTTGCTTAGGACTCTCTGTTTCTCCCATTGATCCTCCATTACGTAAAAGTTCGTAAATAGCTGAGTAGAAAAGGCTGTTGCGTTTGACACTATTCGCTCAGCCGATTAGTTTTCAATGTTAGTTATTTATGAATGAAACGAAATAGATGGACTCAATTACTCAAGCTGCCTTAGGAGCCACAGTCGCAGGGGCAATCGCAGGCAAGAAGTGCAATGCTAAAGTGCTTTTAGTGGGCGCGGCCTTAGGCACATTGCCGGACTTGGATGTCATACTGGATTATGGCGATGCGGTGCAAAATACGATCAAACATCGTGGCTTTACTCACTCTTTACTTGTGTTGCCTCCTTTCGCTTTGTTGATCTCTTGGCTCTATTGCCGCTTACGACCAGATTCATTTTGGACGCTTACGCGGGTGTTTTTCCTCACTGTCAGTGTATTCGTAACTCATACTCTGTTGGATGCAATGACCACGTACGGTACTCAGTTGATCTGGCCATTTGAGGGCTATTTTGAATTGAGAAACGTGTTCATCATCGACCCTCTCTATACGTTGCCTTTGTTGTTTGCGATAGGTGTTGCGCTGTTCTCAAAAGGCAGCGGCGGGCGTTGGTGTCAAGCTGTGGTGCTGATTTCAACGCTCTATTTAGGGTGGGGGTATGCCTCTCAACAGATGATTGCTTCCAGAGTTGAACAGAACTTGAGTGCACAAAATCTACCAAACCAACAAGTTTTGATCACGCCAACGCCTTTTAATACGGTGCTATGGCGCGTTGTCGTTATGGATGAGGGTCAGTATTGGGAAGGTTTAGCCTCTGTGCTAGACGGCAGCGATAACATTGATTTTGTCTCATACCCACTGGGCAGTTGGCCGTTAAAAGAGAAACCAACCACGCTGAAAGGATTGCAGGCTTTTTCTCATGATTATCTCAATTACCGCATTGAAGATGACGCATTGATCGTGAGTGACCTTCGTTTGGGGATGGCTAACAACCTGTCGTTTGAATTTATCTTTGCTGAAAAGAGTGAAAGTGGCGAGTGGGAACTACTGGACTCCACACAGCGCTATCCGAGTGAACGTAGCTTTGAGTTAATGGGGCAGCTCTGGGAAAGGTTAAAGGGCGATCAAAGTATTGATGCGAACCTACAACCCATTAAAAAGAACGTAAGTTCATAAGTTTACGTAGAAATAAGAAAAGCCGAGCATGATGCTCGGCTTTGACTTATTTCCCGATTTTTCACATTAAACGCAGCGATTAAATCTGTGCGAATGCGCCTTCCCAAGTGTAAGACACACCGTCGAACTCAACACTGTGCGCTGCGTTCTGCTTGTCTTCGTCTAGGTTGCAGATAGCGAAATGGTAAGTGTTGCCTGTTGTTGTTTGCAGGCGAATGACTGTACCGACTTCGTTGTTACCAACGACAGTGACTGACTCAACTAAGCCACGAGCGCCAACAGATGCTTCGATAGACTCGTTGAAGTAGCCGTGTGTCTCTAGCACGGAAGCAAACACGTGGTTTTGACCTGATTGACGTAGGATCAGTGCTGGCTCGCTCTTCAAGTTGAAGTCTGGATCATTGGCGCCAGTGCGAGCGAAGAAGACTTCACCACCATTTGTTGCACTCGTAACAAGCGAGTAGTAGCTGTTGTCGTGCAACCAACTTACCAGTGAGCTGCCTTGAACTTGGCCTGAACCTACATTCCATAGGTGTTGGTATCCGTTGTTTTCACCAAGAGGGCGTAGCGTGCTTTCCACTTTGTAGTCGAAGTCAGTACGGATGATTTGACCAGAGTAGTGCACTGGCAAGTCATATTGGTGCTCTTGGTCTGCTTCAATGCGGTACACATCGATCACAAGCGGTTTTTCGAACTCTGGCAATTCGGCAAGAATGATGCTGCGCTGCATGTCTACGCCGTCATAGTAGCCAGAAATACGACCACTCATGCCTTGCAGTTTTTCATCGTCTGCTTTGAAGAAGTGCTTAGAGCCGTATCTTGATTCCGCTAGAGCCGTGTCGAAGTTGTTTTGTGTCTTTTGGTCTACGGTTACTGTGTTATGCGCGACAGTCTGTTTACAGTAAGACTTGTTCTCTGGGATGTAACGACCGCCAAATTTAGGCTCAACGTTTACCCAGCGACCAAAGCCGTAATCGTGCAGAACTTCATGGCCGCGGTTAAACACACTCAGGTGTAGACCGTCGTAGTGACCGTGGTCTAGCGCCGAGTGGTACTGGTGATCAGACCCGTGTTGACCAAACCAGATAAGCGCCATTGTATCGTCATCTTGCTCGTCGCGGTGACGAAGAATGCTTACGCCGCCTTTTTCACCTTCTGGGCCATCAGTTACAAATAGGCTGCCCCAGTTGAAGGGTTTAATGTCGTCTGCTTCTGCAACCGCGTCAGACAATGTTTTACCTGAGATATGAACCCAAACGTCTTGCTGGTGGTCTGCCATGCCAAGAAGCGTCTCAGTTTGCTCGTAACGGTGGTAACAAACAGACGTCGCCATGATTACGCCTTCATCATTGATCGAAATCGTCTTTGATGAATCATTCAGTGCTGGCAAAGTGCCATCTGGGAACGCGGTCTTAAATACTGCGTAAGACGTTGTCTTGATTACCGAGTCGTTGAACTCGTAAATACCAAGCTCAGGCTGACGACGTTCAATTGCTTCTGCGAACAGGTAGATTGGACGCAGTGAGAAACGGTGGTAGTAAGGACCTTCCATGTAGTAGCCATCTGGCGAGAATAGTTGGTCTAGCTGAGCTAGGAAGCCGCCGCTGACTTTATCCAACTTCAAGCCGTAAAGCGCTTTGTCTACTGCGTCTTGATCATTAATTGCGTAGCCACAGATACCAACTGCTGCTACTGCCCACAAACCGTGGTTGTGAACGATGTCAAAGTCATGGCCGTAAGTCACAACGAACAGCTCAATCATCTGCTTGAATAGATCGTTTTCAATCAGTGTCTTTTGTTCTTCTTCCAACGTGTGGTAAACGCAGCTGTACGCACAAGACGCGTAAAGCATCCACATGTTCTCATTCAGAGTTTGGTGGAAAATCTTACCTGGCGGGTTCGAGTCACGGCTAGTGTTGCTTTCAAGCGTAGGGTAAACCTTCGCGTAAGCCGTTAGCATCTCCACGATGTAGTCACGGTATTTCTGTTCGCCCGTGATAAGGAATAGGCGACCCGCTAAATCAATGTGAATGTAGTTCTGCTTATGACGGTTGTGTTCGTAACCGCCGCCTTCACCGTGGCCTGGTACTTCAATACCCACCTCAGCCATGTAGCTGTCAGTTTGTTTAATATCACGTGCAAGTGCGTGACCTAATAGGCTATCCGTGCCAAGTGACTTTTTAAGCTCTGCTGCTTCGTCAAAGTTCAGTAATAGTGGTTGATAGCTCATTCTTATTTCTCCTGCTCGAATTCAGTCACTTCTAGTGAGTAGAAGCCATTCCAGCTGTATGTTTTACCGTTAAGTTCTACTTGATGTGGGGTTTGGTCGTTAGCACCGAGTACATTGCTGATCATGACAGTCACCAGCGATTTCTCGGTTGTGATTTCTACGATGCTACCGACAGCGTTGTAGCCCACGACGCGGATATCTTTTACCTGACCACGAGCATTGACAGATTGCTCAAACTCTTCGTTGAAGTAACCGTGAGTCTCTAGCACAGAAGCAAACAGGGTAGATTCCCCTTTGCTGCGCAGAATGAATGCTGGTTCGCTACGTAGGTTAAAGCTTGGGTCATTGGCGCCAGTGCGAGTGAAGATTACCTCATTGTCGCCATTTTGCTTGGCGCAGCTGCTTGTGCCTAACCAAGTGTAGTAGGTGTTGTTTTGTAGCCAGCTAACCAGTGCAGTATCTTTTGCATGGCCGCTCGCGACTTTCCAAAGGTGTTGGTAACCGAAGTCTTCACCAAGGGTGCTCAGTTCACCAAAGCTTTGGTAATCGAAGTTGGTACGTACGATTTGACCATCGTACTGATGAGAGTAGTCGTACTGATGCTCGCCTTCACCTTCGATGCGGTAAAGGTCTAGTAATAGCGGTGCTTCAAGCTCATCTAGGTTAAGCATGAATACGCTGCGCTGCATGTCGGTGTTCGGGTAATGATCGTTGGCGAATGCGCTCATACCATTGATCTCTTTACCTTCTACTTTGAAGAAGTGAGGTAGCCCATGTACGGAGTCTGCGCGATCGACATCGAAACCATTCTGGCATTGCTCATCAATTGTTACCGCGTTGTGTGCGATAGTTTGACGTGCGTACGATTTGTTTTCATCAAGGTAACGACCGCCAAATTTAGGCTCTACGTTTACCCAACGACAGAAGCCGTATTCACGCAGCACTTCTTGACCACGATTGAAGAAGGTAATGCCAAGCGTATCGAAGTTACCATGCCCCATGCCATGTTGACCGTAGTTCATCACAAGCTGCGAGACGTCACCGGTTTTATCTTGCATTCGGATAAAGCCTTGTGCGCCATTATTACCTTGTGGACCTTCGTTGAGTTCCACACTTGGCCAGAAAGGCATACCAATTTCACGGTCAGCAATGGCTTCATCATAAGCTTGAGAAAGCTCTAAACCACAAGGGTGCATCCAAACCGCGTTTTGAATCTTCGCCATGCCTAGGATGTTGTCATCAAGGCCGTAGTGCTTGCTGTACACGCTTACGGCAACTTGAACGCCCATATCGGTAATGCTCATTGTGCGAGAAGCATCATTGAGGGCAGGGAACTCACCATTCGGGTAAGCCGTTGCCAACATCGCTTGTACCGTGTTGCCAATTACTTTGTCTTTGTAGTTGTAGATGTCTACTTCAGGCATGTGACGGTGTACTACTTCAGCAAATACGCAAGTTGGACGAATCGCATAACGGTGGTAGTACGGTCCTTCCATGTAGTAGCCAGACGGTGCGAACAGTTGCGAGATTTGCGCTAAGAAGCCGCCGGTATCGTCGCGGTCTTGACCGTAAACTGACATCTCTAGATATTCAGGTTTGCCAATCGCAAGGCCACAAATACCAACAGCCGCCACAGCCCAGATACCGTGGTTGTGGATACGGTCGAAATCGTGCGCGTATTTTACTGTGAACATGTCTAGCATTGGTTCGAAAATACGCTCAACGGCCGCTGTGCGCTCTTCTTCTGTCATCACTGATGCCACGCAAGAGTACGCAAGGCTAGTAAACATTAACCAACAGTGTTCATTAAGGATCTGGTGGAAAAGACGACCTGTCGGGTTAGTGTTTTTTTGTACGTGGAAATCAAAAGTAAGGTATTTTTCTGCGTAAATAGCGAGAAGATCTTTAACGAACTGTGCGTATTTTTCTTCTTGGGTGATCAAGAATAAACGGCCCGCTAAGTTCATGTAAGTGTAGTTCTGTTTGTGGCGGTTGTGTTCATAACCACCCGCTTCGCCGTGACCAGGTACGTCTAATGGTAGACGCATAAATGCTTCCAGTTCCTTGCAATTCGCTTCAATGGTTTTTCCCATCAAGCTCGGCTTTCCTACTTCCTTTCTCAAAAGCGCGATTTCAGATTCAGTCAATAAAATCGGTTGTGTCGTCATTTCAATGCCACCCTCTAGATGAAGTGTGTTGTTATCTTAAACTTTCTATAAAGTAATACAATATGAGGTTTGTTGGTAGTCTTTGTCGGCAAAAGAGAGAGTAAGGTCACGTGGTTTAATTTAAGTTATTGAATTTAAATGAGGTAGGTGGCTGGCTAGTAATGTCAACGTATTGTCATGGCTCTATTTATACGAGCCTATCTTTGACAAAAGTCACACAATTCTAGATATATTGTATGACAATTAAATTTTATAGGTTATGCTCCTTATCAATTTGATGGCGAACTGAATGTATCTGGCTCGCTTTAATAGAAATCTTTAGGAGTATGACGATGAATTCTTTCTTTGTATTAGATGAGAACCCATGGGAAGAGCTAGGCGGCGGTATCAAGCGTAAGATTGTTGCTTACACTGATGATCTTATGGCGGTTCACCTTTGCTTCGACAAAGGCGCGATTGGTGCTCCACACACACATGAAATCCACGACCAAATCGGTTACGTTGTTCGCGGTAGCTTCGAAGCTGAAATCGAAGGTGAGAAGAAAGTACTAAAAGAGGGCGATGCTTACTTCGCTCGCAAACACATGATGCACGGTGCCGTTGCTCTAGAACAAGACAGCATTCTTTTAGATATCTTCAACCCAGCTCGTGAAGACTTCTTGAAGTAACGTATAGCGCAACCTCAGTTGCTAAGGTGACAATATGAAATCATTAAATATCGCGATCATTGGCGAGTGTATGGTTGAGCTACAGAAGAAGGAAGGTCAGCTTCAACAATCATTTGGTGGTGACACGCTAAATACCGCACTTTACTTATCACGCCTAACTAAATCACATGACATCAAGACGAGTTATGTTACGGCGCTAGGCTCGGATCCTTTCAGCCAAGAGATGCTAACAAGCTGGCAGGAAGAGGGGATTGATACGGATCTCGTGATGACGGTGTCGGGTCGTCAACCGGGTATCTACGCTATCGAAACCGACGACACGGGTGAGCGTAGTTTCTACTACTGGCGTAATGAATCGGCGGCTAAGTTCATGTTTGAACAGCCACAATCTCAAGCCGTGCTGGACAAGCTGTACCAATACGATGCCGTTTATTTGAGCGGCATTACTCTGGCGATTTTGACCCCTGCTGGCCGCGAAAAATTGTTTGAGTTTCTTCACCAGTACAAAGCGCAAGGTGGTAAGGTATTCTTTGATAATAATTACCGCCCACAGTTATGGGCAGACAAGCAGCAAGCTGTAGAGTGTTATCTTAAAATGCTGGCATTAACAGATACGGCGCTGCTTACGTTTGAAGATGACCAAGAACTCTATGGCGACGTTGATGTCGAACAGTGTATCGAGAGAACAGCCAGTGCTGGTGTGCAGGAGATCATCATTAAGCGTGGCGCAAAAGATTGCCTAGTTGTGGTTGGTGAGAGCGCAAACTTTGTCGCTCCTGACCCTGTTGACAAGGTGATTGACACCACTGCTGCAGGTGACTCATTCAGCGCGGGTTTCTTAGCCAAGCGCATTACAGGCGGCAGCGCGCAAGACGCAGCGTACACCGGCCATTGTGTTGCAGGCACCGTTATTCAACACAAAGGGGCAATCATCCCACGTGATGCAATGCCTGACTTATTAATCTAATTCTAAACGGTCTTCAACAGAGGGCCTTATTAAAGCGAGTAAGTATTCATGACTACATTAAATGAACAGCTAGCAAACCTGAAAGTCGTTCCTGTTATTGCGATCAACAAAGTGGAAGATGCGGTGCCGCTTGGCCGTACTTTGGTTGAAAACGGTATGCCTTGTGCTGAAATTACATTCCGTACTGAGTGTGCAGCGGAAGCGATTGCAGCGATGCGTGCTGAGTTCCCAGAAATGCTGATTGGCGCGGGTACGGTTTTAACTAACGAGCAAGTTGATCAAGCAATCGAAGCGGGTGTGGATTTTATCGTGAGCCCAGGCTTTAACCCTCGTACGGTTCAATACTGTTTAGATAAAGGTGTTGCGATTGTACCTGGCGTGAACAACCCAAGCCTTGTTGAACAAGCGATGGAAATGGGTCTACGCACATTGAAGTTCTTCCCTGCAGAGCCATCAGGTGGCGTGGGTATGCTTAAAGCGCTGACGGCGGTTTACCCAGTGAAATTTATGCCGACAGGTGGTGTAAGCCTAGGCAATGTTGATGACTATCTGTCGATTCCGTCAGTATTGGCGTGTGGCGGTACTTGGATGGTTCCAACCAAGCTGATTGATGAAGGTAAATGGGATGAGCTAGGTACTTTGGTTCGTGATGCGGTTGCACACGTAGCGTAAGTGCCATACTTCCCCGATTAGAGTAGCGAATAATTTGAAGCGAGCCGCGTGGCTCGCTTTTTTTATCATTGGACAAAGCCAAAACCTCGAAACTATTCCATACTTTTATAAGTCCTCAACTCCATATTTGTATTACAATTATTTATCGAAACACTAAGGTTTATCGGGTGTTTAGCCAATAAATAGCCGTTTTTAAGGTTTTTGGGGCGATTTTAGAGATCAAAATAGTTATGTTTTAGATCACAATAAAAGCATATTGTAGTACAAATAAAATCTAACTGGAGTAATCTAGGAGTCAGTTAATGATGATACTTAAAAGGCTGAAAAAATGACTATTGATACTCTTGTTGTTCTTGCCTACTTCTTCTTTTTAATCGCAATTGGTTGGATGTTCCGAAAGTTCACTACATCGACCAGTGATTACTTCCGAGGGGGCGGTAAGATGTTGTGGTGGATGGTAGGTGCTACCGCCTTCATGACGCAATTTTCAGCATGGACGTTTACAGGTGCCGCAGGACGCGCGTTCAACGACGGTTTCGTTGTTGTAATCCTATTCTTAGCCAACGCATTTGGCTACTTTATGAACTACCTCTACTTCGCTCCGAAGTTCCGTCAACTGCGTGTTGTGACGGCAATTGAAGCGATTCGCCAACGTTTTGGTAAAACGTCAGAGCAGTTCTTCACTTGGGCTGGTATGCCAGACAGTTTGATCTCTGCGGGTATTTGGCTAAACGGTTTGGCTATCTTTGTTGCAGCGGTATTCAACATCCCAATGGAAGCGACCATCGTAGTAACGGGCTTAGTTCTAATGCTGATGGCGGTTACAGGCGGTTCTTGGGCGGTTGTTGCGTCTGACTTTATGCAGATGCTAGTCATCATGGCAGTAACTATTACCTGTGCGGTCGCGGCTTACTTCCACGGTGGTGGTATCGGCAACATCGTGTCGAACTTCCACGGCGACTTTATGCTGGGTAACAACCTGAACTACGTCAGTATCTTTATCCTTTGGGTCGTGTTCATCTTTGTTAAGCAGTTCGGTGTAATGAACAACAGCATCAACGCTTACCGCTACCTATGTGCAAAAGACAGTGAAAACGCGCGTAAAGCGGCAGGCCTAGCGTGCGTGCTAATGATTGTTGGTCCTATTATTTGGTTCCTTCCACCTTGGTACGTAGCGGCGTTTATGCCTGACTTCGCAGAGCAATATGGCTCAGTGGGTGGTGATGCAGCTTACCTCGCGTTCGTACAAAACGTTATGCCAGCAGGTATGGTTGGTCTACTGATGTCAGCGATGTTTGCGGCGACTATGTCTTCGATGGACTCAGGTCTAAACCGTAACGCAGGTATCTTCGTGATGAACTTCTACAGCCCGATTGTACGCCCTCAAGCGTCACAAAAAGAGCTGGTTATCATCAGTAAGCTAACCACTATCATGATGGGTCTTATCATCATCGGTATCGGTCTATTTATTAACTCTCTGCGCCACCTAAGTCTGTTCGACATCGTACTGAACGTGGGCGCACTGATTGGCTTCCCAATGCTGATTCCAGTACTGCTAGGTATGTGGATTCGTAAAACACCAGACTGGGCAGGTTGGGCAACATTGATTGTGGGTGGTTTTGTTTCTTACATCTTCGGTATCTCACTACAAGCGGAAGACGTAGAACGCTTCTTCGGTCTTGAGCAAGCGCTGAGTGGCCGTGAGTGGGCTGACCTTAAAGTTGGCTTGAGCTTAGCAGCACACGTTGTCTTTACTGGTGGCTTCTTCTTACTGACAACTCGCTTCTACAAAGGCCTAACGCCAGAGCGTGAGAAAGAAGTAGACCAGCTTTTCAAGAACTGGAACACACCAATCGTGGCAGACAGCGAAGAACAGCAGAACCTAGATACAAAACAGCGTGGCATGCTTGGCAAACTTATCAGCGTAGCGGGCTTTGGTATCTTGGCAATGGCTCTGATTCCAAACGAGCCAACAGGGCGACTACTGTTCCTACTGTGTGGTTCTATGGTTCTAACGGTTGGGGTATTGCTAGTGAATGCGGCAAACAACCCAAAGCAACAACTGGCTAGTCAGGAGTAACCTGCGCTCGTCATTCAACTCTAAAGCCAGTCACGGAGACTGACTGGCTTTCCATCTAATGTTTTGATTATGGATTTGGCTAAGATACCACTATATGTATGACTTAATAGCCAAGCCAAAAAGAAAGTTTCAAAAACATTTTTAATAAGAGATGACCATAAACAAAGGAATGAGCGACGTTTTTGATCACAAAAAGGCGCTCTATTGTCTATCTCGACCTATTTTATGATTGATCTAATGGCTATATAACAATATTATTCTGGTTATATAATCATACAATAATGCATTTGGAGACAAAGATGACTAAACCTACTATCGGCTTTATCGGTCTGGGCCTTATGGGCGGCAACATGGTTGAGAACCTACAAAAACGTGGTTACCAACTAAACGTGATGGATCTAAACAAAGATGCAGTAGCGGTATGTGTTGAGCGTGGCGCGAAAGCAGTAAGCACAGGTAAAGAGCTAGCAGAAAACAGCGATATCGTGATGCTATGTCTGACTACATCTGCAGTTGTTGAGAAAGTGGTTTACGGCGACGAAGGTATCCTGGCGGGTATGTCTGAAGGCAAAACGCTGATCGACTTTGGTACTTCTATCCCAGCTTCAACTAAGAAGATTGGCGAAGACCTAGCTCAGAAAGGCGCTGGTATGATTGACGCTCCTCTTGGCCGTACTCCAGCACACGCCAAAGATGGTCTATTAAACATCATGGCAGCGGGCGACATCGATACATTCAACAAAGTGAAGCCAGTTCTAGAAGAGCAGGGTGAAAACGTATTCCACCTAGGCGCACTTGGTGCAGGTCACACGACTAAGCTTGTAAACAACTTCATGGGTATGACAACAGTGGCAGCAATGTCTCAAGCATTTGCAGTAGCAAAACTTGCAGGTGTTGATGGCCAGCAACTGTTCGACATTATGTCTGCAGGCCCATCTAACTCACCATTCATGCAGTTCTGTAAGTTCTACGCGGTAGACGGTGAAGAGAAGCTAGGTTTCTCAATTGCTAACGCAAACAAAGATCTTGGCTACTTCCTAGAGATGGTTTCTGACCTAGGTACACAATCTCTAATCGCAGAAGGCACTTCTAAGAGCCTACAAGCCGCGGTAGATTCTGGTCTTGCTAACAACGACGTACCAGTGATTTTTGATTACTTCCTAAAACTTGAAGCTGAAGCGAAATAACGCCAGTTTCAAATAAGCGAAGCGATTAACAAGAATAGGAAGAGAGCAAGTGGTGCAAGCCGCTTGCTCTTTTTCTTTGTGGAAGAAAGATAAATCCGACAACGCTGTAATACCAACCAGAATAAATATCTGGTCATTCTTGCTGGTTAAAATCGCTGATAGCATCGTTATAGCTTTTGTAGGTAGGTCAACTAGCTAGCTGCAATCTATGCCTTGCTCTAAGCGATTTTTCCTGCGCAATTATCTGATCACCTATTTATCCCGATTGGTATTAGGCATTTATCACACTTTTCGTCCATTTTGATTCAAGATTGACCAAACGCACTCGAAGAGGAAGAAAAGGCTTTTCTTTTCAGTCAGCTGTGGCATATTGAATCTGTCTTCACGATGATGCGTGCATCGTATAATGGCTATTACCTCAGCCTTCCAAGCTGATGATGCGGGTTCGATTCCCGCTGCACGCTCCAAGCTTTCTAGCTTTCTAGCTTACCTTGCGTACTTCGTATAATGGCTATTACCTCAGCCTTCCAAGCTGATGATGCGGGTTCGATTCCCGCAGTACGCTCCAAATTTCCCCAAAAACTCCGATTTCGCGCTTATGTTCGTAAGCACCTTTCTAAAGTTTAACCTAGGCCAGACTTAATTTTCTTATTGAGGTCAGTAAGAAGTGTCTTGACGGAAGCGTAGTCATCCACTTTGATCGTCACTTGTACAAAATCACTTCCATATGAACGCTTCAGACTATTACTGGCCTGTTGAGCAAATTCTTCGTATTCGTCGTTGTTTGCTTTCGTACCTAAAAAAGCAAATTCTGCATCGGACAGTCTGGCGACGGTGATGTTGCTCAAATCAAGTTGGGATAGAGTAGCAGCGATACGTCGCCCTTCGTCGTTGAGCTCTCTAAATCGACGTTCATGCTTGAGCTTAGATAATTCAGGAAAATGATAAACAACAATATTAGTGGAAGTGTTGCTCATTATAGACCGGGTTATCGAGTCAATAAGATACTGTCGATTTGAAATACCGGTTTCATTGTCAAAATAGGCGGTATCAAATAAGGCTTTCGAATCGCGTTTTAGTTCTTCAATGACCTCAGAAATATTTCTAGCCATCGTATTGTATGCGTTTACTAGCGTGAGAACTTCACGGGTATTAGGTTGTTTTAAAGGGGTAAATATAACGTTGACCGAATTTGATACCACATGATCTTTAAGCTCATTCAATGGTGCAAGACTTCGTTTCAAGAAGAGATGAAAGATTATGATAGCGATTAAATTAAACCCAGTGCCAATTATAGTGAAACCCAGCGTTGTGTTCCAAAGGCGTATATAGGTGAAAGTGAGATTACTTTGGGTAGTTAAAACCGCTTCAACCGTCCAGTCTGAGGAAATCGAAGTACTTTTGCTAATTGGCGCGATAGGGACGGCCTCAATAAACCATTGTGGTACAGGCAGCGCTTCTTGAGGGTAAATGCGCTTAATGGCTGGCCTACCGTCGTTGAATGTGAGAACAGCTTGCTTATACAGGGTGCTATCAAACAATGAATTCATCATCGTTTCGATGTGGCTTCTTGATGGTGACGTAATGACAGGGGTTAATGCAAATCCTAAGGCTCGACTAGTATTGTGTAGTTCTATCGTTTGCTGATCTACTAGGTGTCGCTGTGTGGCTTTGAACGTTATGGCAATGGTCAATATAGTCAGAGAGATAAGAATAATAGAAAAGAGGGTAATCAGTTTTCTATGCAGCGTCATTGTATCGGAGCCTTGTCTAAGTTGAGAACAGGAGTTGCCATTTTCAGTGCTCGAGTCGATTCCATTACTCGAACCCAAGGTTTTATCTTGGTCGCTTTGCCGATTAATTGTCCTTGGCCGAGCTGTTTAGTGAGCCATATTTCTTCAACGCTGAATGCGTATATTGGTTCTAAGTCTGTTCGTTGGGAGGCGGGTAACACGCGCTTTTCAATGTTGTCCAAGATCAGAGGTTCATTATTGGGTGTTTCTTGATACGTTAGTACCATGTGCGCTTCTTGGTACTCAATGGCGTTTACATAAGTCATTTGAAGTTGGTTCGGGTCAACACCTAAGAACACAAGGGTATAAAACTTGGCTAATGTGAAATCTTCGCAATCTCCTCCTCCAGCACCAATGAATTCAGCCAAGCTAGCCCAGTAGTCGTCTTTACCCCAGAGTTTTGCATCATCGATAAATGTCATTTCGTTAAAGAAATCGTTTACCAAATTGATCTGTGTATTGAGGTCTTGATTGCGAGAAGTGTCAACCAGCTCGATCCAATCATTTGCGCGTCGATAAGCGCTATCACCGTATAGCATCTTTATTTTGGATACAAGATCTGGAATCTCTTTTACGTTGAAGGCGACAGAGGCAAGAGGAGAAGGTGAGAACAAGAATGCAAGACAAATACTAGAGACAAGCGCGAAGTATCTTAACGCTGATATTCGTTGTTGTGCTCGCGGACTTTCCATGTCGTCGATTTACCGTGCGTTATTCGCTAGTAAATTAAACTTAATACATAGCTAACAACTCCGTCAATAAAGGTGTGATAGAAATATCAAAATAATGTAAGGCTATATTTGGTATGACTGGTATCAAATTTTTTATGCAAGACATTGACTAAGAAATCAAGTGCATAAAATTCTGTTTACTTGAGTTCACCTTTACTTTAGCATCCCCGCTCAATGCATTTAGCGTACGCATTATGGATAGGACCTTCATGGATGAAGTGAATTTCATTAACCAAGTACCTTAACAAAAAGATTCGTTAGGGACCCAAACACACTTAGGTTGCGATGAAAAGTTACAACAACATCCGGTTAGGCGAGCAAGAATCCATCACACTTTATCGAATCGTCGATTGTGTGATCATTTTTTCAGTTTTGCTTTTAGTGTCTTTATTATATCTGGGGCACTTTACTCACACGTATTACTTCGCGGGAACCTTTGCAGCCTTGCTGTTTGTTTTTTTTGGCGAAAATAACGGTCTCTATAAAGGTACAAGCTCGTACTCGACAAGTGAACACTTGTCTCGCATTGGCGCTTCTTGGATCAAATCAATTTTGTGTATCTTACTGTTGGCTTTCTTTTCTAAGTGGAGTCATGTGCACTCACGCGTTGTGATTACGATGTGGATGGTTGCGGTACCTTTGGCATTATTGGGTGTGCGTGTACTTTCCAGAAACCTAGTCAAGTTGCACTACAAAAAGTACTCGTATAAGCAAAAGGCGATCATTGTCGGTCAAACATCAGCAGGGGTTAAGCTCGCTCTGGATATACAACAAACACAGAGCAATATTCAAAAAATAATAGGCTTTTATGATGATAGGACCGCGGCGCGCAATGTAGATGTTGATCAACTAAGAGCAACTGGTCTCAAACTAGAAGGCACTATCGCACAGGCCCTAGAGCTGGCTAAAACGCGCAAAGTTAAGCATGTATATATTGCTATCTCGACATGGCAATCTGAGCGTGTACAAAATATTGTGAGACAGTTTTCTGATACAACGGCACATGTTTATCTGGTACCTGACATCAATACTTTTGAGCCGATGCAGGCTCGTTGGAGAAGTATTGGAGGTAGTCCGACTATTAGTATTCAAGACACTCCTTTTTATGGCTTCTCAAGCATCGTAAAACGTGTACAAGATATCGTTCTATCTTCGATTATCATTACCCTTATTTCACCAGTACTGGTTTTAGTTGCATTCGGGGTGAGGCTCTCAAGCCCAGGGCCTATTATCTTCAAGCAGAATAGATATGGCCTGGATGGAAAAGAGATCAAAGTATGGAAGTTTCGTTCAATGTCAGTGATGGATAACGGCGCAGTGGTTAAACAAGCAACCAAAAACGATGCTCGAGTCACCAAGTTTGGACGATTCATCCGCAAAACTTCTCTTGATGAATTACCGCAGTTTATCAACGTTTTACAGGGAAGAATGTCTATTGTTGGGCCGCGTCCACATGCGGTTGCTCATAATGAAGAATATCGCCAAATTGTTGATAAATATATGCTTCGCCATAAGGTAAAACCAGGCATAACCGGCCTTGCTCAAATTAGCGGTTACCGTGGTGAAATTGACACGTTAGAGAAAATGGAAAAGCGTATAGAGTATGACTTGAAGTACATTCAGCACTGGAGCTTGTTTCTCGATATTAAAATTGTCTTTCTAACTATCTTTAAAGGTTTCGTTAGTAAAACAGCTTATTAGAGTCACGCAGAGCATCTTACTCGCATGGCCTACATCTTTACTCAATATCATTCAACAGTACTAATCAACTATGTTTAAACGCACCATATTACTTATGCTCGCTCTTGTGAGTAGCACGTTTAGTGTTCTTGCTGCTGATAGCGAAGACTATATCCTTGCACCAGGCGACACAATCAATGTCACTGTATACGGTGAAGAAGACTTAACCATTGAAGAGCGCCGTATTGACACGCGTGAGCTACTTGAATACCCATACTTGGGTAAAATCTCAACCAAAGATAAGTCACTGAGTGACCTACAAGGTGAGATTGTAAAAGGGTTAAAAGGTCGAGTGCTAATTAACCCACGTGTCAGTGTTAGCATTTTCAAATACCGGAACTTCTACATTAACGGGGTAGTACATAAGCCAGGCAACTATGAATATGAGCCAGGGCTAACGGTAGAACAAGCGGTTTCGATCGCTGGTGGATTTATCGCTAAATTCCGTCATACCAAAGGGATTTATATCATTCGTTCCGAAGAAACCAAGTACATGGATGGCGACCAGCTTGAAGCTTACTTAAAGGATCAAGACGAGTCGCGTATGTCTGACCGTGTGAACCCAGGTGACACGGTTTACATTATCTCAAGCTTGTTCTAGCGAAAGCTTACTTAAACCCATTGAAATTATTGTACGTGGAAAAACTCGTACAGTTGTTAACACATTAATCGCCGAGTAGTTCAGATGCAATTAATAGCAAAAGACCAAAACATGAACAATGAAGAGGTCATAGATTTAGGCAAGTACCTAATTTTACTTCAAAAGAGTTGGTTAAGGATTGCCATGTTTACCATTTTGGTGATGGCATTAACTACTCTGATTGTTTTTTCTATCACACCTAAATACGAGGCAACGTCTACTCTTTTGATTGAAGCTCAGGCTCAAAAAGCAGTCTCAATTGAGGAAGTAGTAGGTATCGACTCTAACCAAAAAGAGTATTACCTAACTCAGTTTGAGATTCTGAAATCCAATCAGATCGCAGAGCGCGTTATCGAAACACTAAAACTTGAAGAGCGCCTTGAGTTCAACGCTACGTTAAGCCGTGATAAATCATTGAAACAGATGATCAAAGCACTGCCTCTATTCAAAGCATATGGTAAAGAAGAAGCGAAAACTGAAGCGCAAATTCAAGAGTCTATTCGCCAAGATGCATTGGTTATATTTGCAGACAACTTAACTATTTCGCCAATTCGTAAAACTCAGCTGGTAAAGATTAGCTTTATATCGGAAGACCCAGAACTTGCAGCAGAAGTGGCGAATGCTGTCGGTAATGCGTACATAGAACTCAATGTGGAGGCGCGTTTAGCGGCGACGAAAGATGCGTCACTGTGGATCAGCAACCGATTAGAGGAGCTGAAAGAACAGTTAGCGGGGTCAGAACGCAAGTTAACCGATTACCTAAACCGTGAACAATTGATCGACGATAGTGGCATCGATGCATTGGTAAGCTCTGAAATCAACAGCTTAAGTGAGCGTTTAGCAGAAGTAACTGATCGCCGCATCGAAGTGGAATCTGCTTACAATGCACTGCGCATAGGCAAAGGAAAAGACATAGTAGCGGTAGCGTCTATCCCGGTTATTTCTACTCACCCACAGGTTGTCGAAATTCGCTCAATTCAAGTTGAAGCAGAAAAGGCAGTAAAGGAGCTGTCGCTTCGCTATGGTCCAGAGCACGTAAAAATGGCCCAAGCAGTAGCAGAGCTAGAATCGGTGAAAGCACAGGGCAAAGAGCTTGTTCGCCAGCTATTAAAAGGCATGGGACAAGAGCTAATGGCGCTTCGTGGTCAAGAAAAGTTACTACACAAAGAGTTCGATGCCAAGAAGAGTGAATTCCAGCTTCTGACCGTGAAAAAGCGAGAATACGAAACCTTAAAGCGTGATGTAGAAACCAACCGACAAGTACTTAACCTATTCTTAACTCGCCAAAAAGAGACGACTGCGACTAGCGACTTTGAAGCGGCAAACGCGCGTTTTAGTGATTATGCTCGTGTACCACAAAAACCAGCGGCACCTAAAAAAGGCTTGATAATTGGGCTTGCGATGGTGGCATCAATGGGTTTTGCGATTGTGATGGTCTTCTTGGTAGACAGCCTGCGTAGCACCATTACGTCGGTGAAAGACTTTGAAGAGCGCTTTGGCCTAGTTCCCCTTGGCGGTATTCCGCAGGTTCTAGAAAAACGCTTCAAGAAGAGAGACCTGGATAATACGGTATTTGATGATAAGACCAACTTGCAGTTTGCAGAGTCTATCCGTTCAATCCGCACTGCTTTAACGCTTAGCCAGATGGGCAGTGACAGAAAACGCTTGGCAATTACTTCTTCGTTGCCAAATGAAGGCAAAACAACAACATCGATTAACTTAGCAATGGCCTATGCAAAAATGGAAAACGTGCTCCTGATTGACGGAGATTTACGTAAACCATCGGTTGCAGAGCGATTTGGCTTTAAGAAATATCAACAGGGTTTAACTAACCATTTATTGATGGGCACCGACCTAAACCAATGTTTGATTAAAGATGAAGCAACAGGTCTAACCATCCTGCCAGCAGGTATGTTAACACCAACGCCTCAAGAGCTTCTAAGTTCTGACAAGTTTGCTGAGTTGCTGGATGAACTAGAGCAACATTTCGACCGCATTATTATTGATACGCCACCAACGCTACCAATTAGCGACACGATGATCATCAGTAAACTAGTAGGTGGTGTAGCGATTGTAGTTAAAGCTAACGGTACTCGCATCGCAAGCATGAAGAACACACTTGCACGTTACATGGGCCAAGGCATCAACATTGACGGAATCATTGTTAATCAGGTGACACAAAAATCACTAAAAGCCGACTCAACTTATGGTGGCTACGGCAAGTATGGAACTTATGGCACTTACGGTGAAAACCCTGCACATAGCTGAAACTAACTTGAAGAATAGAAATGATGAGTAAAGCCTGTGGCATATAGTAAGCATACGAAGTTAGGCATATTGTCTTTGGTGAGTAAGTCTCAAAAAATAATAATGGGACCTGCATTGATGCTATTAATAGCATCAGCTTTGACTAACGAGCAACTAAGTTACTTTTATGCATTTTCTAGTTTGATAGCCATGCAACAATTAGCGGAGCTTGGAGTAGGTCACACTATTAAGCAGTTTATTAGCCATGATTATAAACTAGAAAATGGTAGTTGGAGTGAGGATTCAATAGCGAAAATAAAATCATACTTTCAATTTTCACTTGTATGGTTCCTATTGATCGGCTTGTTCATACTTTTGGTTGTTGGTCCTTTGGGCTATGTCTACTTTGATACTGACAGCAACGTTAACTGGTTTTACCCTTGGGTTCTTTTAATTTTTTCAGCTGTGTTTTCTGTTGTAAGAACACCAATAAAATTATTAATGGAAGGTGTGCAGAAACAAGAGTTCCTGTATCTGAGTGAATTGGTTTCCTCAATTTCATACGTAGTATCAATGTGCTTGTTATTATATTTTGATTATGAGCTTTACAGTTTGTCAATTGCACTGTTGGTAAGTGAACTGATCTTCTTATCGTGTGTATTTACTACAGTAAGAAACCTTGTATCTACATTTAGATTAGAGAAATGCAGATTTAAATTTAAGGAAGTTTGGATTGAAATATATCCTTTAATATCAAAAGTGTCACTTGTTTGGGGAGCAGGATATTTCTTCTGGAATGGATTTAACTTGATCATATTTAGAGTGTATCCATTAGAAATCTCAGGCAAGATTATGTTTACATTAGCTCTTGTAAAAGCTGGATACCAAGTGTCAGAGTCAATTATGTATGGGCAGATGACTTATCTATCTAACTTAATCTCTAGAGATGAAATTAAACTATCGTTATACAAGTTTAAACGAACATTTAAAGTATCATTGTTATTTTTAGCTACCGGCTATGGATTGTTTATTATGATGTTATTTTTATCACCAGATCTTTATCTGTTGGATAAGGTTGCAGATATTTCGACTACAGTTCAAATTATAGTCTTCTACTATTTGGTTTTTACCATGATGTTGAAAAATAATTACGTTAGATGCTTCAAAATAGAGCCTTTTGTCATAAACTCTATGCTTATGAGTATTGTTACTCCAGTTATTTTTTACATTTTTTCAATATCTGATTTTGAAGAGTATGCCTTTGCATTTTGCACAATTTACATCTTATACATCTACTATAGAAACAGCGTGATACATAGAAAATTCATGTGTCATTAGTTCGGCGGGATTATGAAAGACATCAGTATTGGAATTATTAACTTACAGCATAGTAAGAATTATGGTGCGCTTGTTCAAGCGTATGCTTTACAGGAAGTATTAAACGATAATGGACTTAAGAACAAGACTATTGATTTTAGACCAAGAAAGAGCAGAGTCATATTTAAAGTCAAAGAAACAGCAAAAAAAATTCTTAACAAAGAAGATGTATTCGATGACTTCAGGAACAGAAATATCAACTTGACGCCAATACTAACAAACTCAGAAGATCTAGATTTTAGCGACTTTAGTGTTTTTATTACAGGTAGTGATCAGGTTTGGAGACCAAGATACACAAACCCAAATGCTGAAGTATATTTTTTGAACTTCGGAAATAGTGATGTAAAAAAAATATCTTATGCAGCCAGTTTTGGTGTAGATCATTGGGAAGAAGAGTTCGTAGGTCATAAGGAAACTGACAGGATAAAGGAACTCGTTAACGATTTTGACCATATTTCAGTAAGAGAAGCATCTGGCGTGAGTATCTGTCAGGAGCAATTTGGTAGTGAAGCAGTCCATGTTCTTGATCCTACTTTATTAGCAGGAAGACAAGTGTTCGAGCGACTATTGGTAGAAAACAGGGACAAAAGTCGTTCCAGCGGTGGTTTAGTTTACTACAAGTTAGATCATGACCAATGCTTTATCGATGAGATCGAA
The DNA here is from genome assembly GCF_013114545.1 of Vibrio sp. RE86. Taxonomy (GTDB): domain Bacteria; phylum Pseudomonadota; class Gammaproteobacteria; order Enterobacterales; family Vibrionaceae; genus Vibrio. The sequence goes on from NZ_VTXI01000007.1 coordinate 119,247, forward strand.
CGGATTTCTGATAAATATAAAATAGAAAAAAATAACATTTATCGACCTGGTAAATATATACCTGTATGCGCATGGCTTGAGAGCATAAAAAATGCAGATCTCGTTATAACTGATTCTTTTCATGGCGTTTGTTTTTGTCTTATTTTCAACAAGAATTTTATCTGTGTGGTCAATAAAGATAGAGGTCGATCTAGACTTGAGAGCTTACTGTCTTTAGTGGGTTTAAAAGAGCGGCTTGTAGATCGTCTCGACTCAAGCATAGATGAAACGATCAATAAAAGTATTGACTACAACAAAGTTAATAATCTCATTGAACAATTAAGACAGTATTCTTTAGATTGGCTCATAAAGTCAGTTAATGGGTAAATATATGATATCTATAATCGTGCCTGCATATAACGTTGAGGGATATATTTCAAGGTGTTTAGATTCAATTTCTAGTCAGAGTTATAGTGACTATGAGGTTATTGTTGTTAATGACGGATCAACGGACTCAACACGAGATATAATCGAAGAGAAAGCGAAGTTAAACGACAAGATAAAGTTATACAATACTGAAAATAATGGCGTAACAAGAGCGAGATATTTAGGGTGGGAACAGTGTAAAGGAGACTACGTTGCGTTTCTTGACGCGGATGACGAAATTGAATTTGAGTATCTGGACAGTTTTCTAAAAGTAAAAGGGTTTGAAAAGTACGATATTATAGTCTCTGGATATCGTAGGATTAGCGAAAATGGAAAAGTTCTCTCAAACAATCCCTATGACAATGGAGAGTTATCACAAAAAGAATATATTGATTTCCTTTTCGATACCGATTTTGGTGGTTCACCATGGGGAAAGTTATTCAATAGAAAAGTAATCTCAGATTATTGTTTTGATCTAAATAGAAATATATCATTTAAGGAGGATGTAATCATGAATATGGTTATTTCTTCGAATGTTAAAAGTGTAAAGGTAATATCTGAAACTTTATATAGATATCGAGTTCGTAAAGGGTCTGCGATAACTGAACTTAGGACTTCAAACTACGAAATTGAATATTTTGACACAATTAACGATAAGTTTATAAGGACTTTTGGTTCGGATTGTAAACTCCCAGAGTCCATGATTTATTATAATGTTAGATTCTGTTTATATTCACTGGCGAAGGAGTTGCTAAGATTCGAATTTAATTTTTCAAATATAAATAGAATAATGTCGATCTCATTAGAGAATATCGATGTTACTGACTTTAACACTAAGATGAAAATTATACATTATTCGTTTTTACTCATTGAAAAATCAAAGAGACTGCTAGATGTACTTACATTTTGGAAGTTTAAATAAATTTCACTTACTGCACGTAATTATTATAATAATTTGTGTTGTAGTGTATAAAATAAATCCAGGGCCAACAGTTTCTGCGTTAATATGGGACTTGTATATTTTGCTTGGAAGTGCAGTGATAGTAGCTCGTTCTAATAGAAAGGGACAATTAACACCAATAATCATTGTGTTCTCTATTATTTCATTATTCTTATTGTCTCAATACTATTTTATTCTAGATGTATACAGTAAGAGTACTTATGAATTTCTTAGGAGTTTTAAGCCATTTGTATACCTTTTTTGCCTTGCTTTAGTATGTACATTAAACTGTTCACGTGACCAAAAGATTATACTACCTTTAGGTATCACTAAGATTTTGATCGTGTTTACGGCTTTGGTCTACTTATTACTCTTTATTCTGGGAGTAGAGAGACCGTCGCTATACGCTGAAAATAACTATGAACTAGTATCTCTATTGACTCTATACTTCATCTGTTTCTATGGTCTTTCTATTAGATATAGAGTGCTTGGATTCCTTTCTGTTATTCTGTCATTGTCCAAATCTGGCATTTTAATGATCGTTTTTGTTCTGTATAGGAGTTTATCTAGATATTCATCAAATCATACTAAATCAATTGCTTTTTTGGTTTTTATCATTATGTCGTTGGTTGGTTTATACACTGCGATGGTACTCAGAGGCGTTTCTAGTATTTATGATGTGGACAGATTTAACTTTTTGGTCGAGTTTCTAGATGCCTTTGGTCGAGGAAGTTTAATTAACGTTCTATTTGGATATGGTATTGCATCAGAGTTGCCAAATGTCACATGTATATCACTTGCATACTACGCTCCGATTAACGTTAATCCTAGTTATTGTAATTCAGTTATACTCCATTCATTTCTACTTAGGTTTGCATATGATTTTGGTGTTATTGGATTAAGCTGTTTTCTTATATGTTGGATTTATTATTTGGCTAGATTATTTGGTCATTATATTGGTTTGTCAATATTCTCTATTTTAATTATATCCTCTCTGTCCGTTACGTCATTTGCTAGTTCTATAAGTATTTGGCCTATATTTATGATTGTCTTTTCGCGTGGTTTTAAAAATGAGTAAGGTAATATCAAAGATTTTTAGTAGTCGAGAAGTTGATTGCTTCGATCGAGGCTGTCATACATTTGTTAACCCTTATTCATATTTGGTTTTGAGGAAAAAAACGTTATCAATCGAGAATATAGATCATATTCACCTAGATGGTTGGCTCTCTTGTTTTGTGTTTTCTAAACTTTTTGGATTTAACTTTCAAAGAAAGAGTTTTGATTTAACATCCATTGGAAAGGATGTGCTTGTTAAATTGAATAGTGAACATTCCACGCTATCTATTGTTGGTAGTACTACACATGATGTTAATAAGTTCGTAAATTGGATTAAAAGAGAATATTCAAATATAACTTGTATTTACCATCGAGACGGTTATTTTGAATCGCCATCGGAAGTTTCAGATACAATAAATATGATTGTTTCATGTAAACCTGACCTCGTTATTGTAGGTATGGGGGCAGGAAAACAGGAGCAATTTCTCTCTAAATTGGCTAAAAGTGAATTCTCAGGAAGTGCGTTTACGTGTGGGGGGTTTATTCATCAGACGGCATCAAAATCTGGAGAGTATTATCCGCATTTATTCGATCGATTAAACCTGAGGTGGTTATTCAGAATGCTAGATGAACCAAAGCTAATCTATCGATATGTAAAGTATTACCCGTTGTTTATTGTTGTATTTATTCTTGACTTTTATAGATATAAAAAACAATCAACAAAAGAATTTATTTAGTCCCAATGAGTACTAAGTACCCATTGGGTTTTGGGCGCAAGGGGATATCAACCAATTTCGGGTTTATCCTATTTCTGTTATCGAGTTAAAGAGATTTTTGATGATTAAACACTGTTTGTTTCCCGCCGCTGGCTACGGCACTCGTTTCTTACCTGCAACTAAGTCTATGCCGAAGGAGATGATGCCAATCGTCAACAAGCCACTCATTGAGTACGGAGTGGATGAAGCGATTCAAGCTGGTTTAAACAGCATGGCAATTGTGACAGGTCGCGGTAAGAACTCTCTGATGGATCACTTTGACAAAAATTATGAGTTAGAGCATCAGATCCAAGGGACTAACAAAGAGGAGCTTTTGCTGGATATCCGTGATCTGATTGATGGCGCAAACTTCACTTACATTCGTCAAAGAGAAATGAAAGGGCTTGGCCATGCCATTTTAACGGGCAAAGAACTGGTTGGTGACAACCCATTTGCTGTGCTGTTAGCGGATGACCTATGCGTCAATCCTGATCAAGGTGTATTGGCGCAAATGGTTGGCTTATATAAACAGTTCCGATGCACGATTATTGCTGTACAAGAGGTACCAGCCAATGAAACGCATAAATACGGCGTGATCGCTGGTGAACATTTGAGTGATGACCTTATTCGAGTCACTGATATGGTTGAAAAGCCAGAACTAGGCTCAGCACCAAGCAACTTAGCGATCATTGGCCGCTATATTTTAACGCCAGATATCTTTGAACATATCGAGAACACGACACCTGGCAAAGGTGGTGAAATCCAAATTACCGATGCAATCCTGAAACAAGCGAGCAAAGGCTGCGTGATTGCCTATAGATTCAAAGGCCAGCGCTTTGATTGTGGTAGCGTTGAAGGGTATATCGATGCGACAAACTATTGCTACCAAAATGCCTATTTGAAAGACAAGCAAGTTGAAGTCAAGCAAGCACGTACAGAAAAGCAAGATTAACGAAAGATGATGTCAAATTTGGATACGTCAAGAAAGGGCGTGGCAGTAGGGCCATTGCTTGCTAAAAACGCCATGCTCGTGATGTTGGTAAGTCTCTCTATTTGTATTTTCGTATACGCAAGCCGAGCTGCAGTAGGTAACTTGTATGTTTTGTCTTTAAAAGATGAAATTGAGGCAGTAGCGACACTCAATAGCAAAGGCGAAATCCCCTCTATTGTCGATGCTCGTCAACTGACGGCCAGCGTGATGTCGTGGGATGGTCATACTCCAAGCACTTTGGCCTATGTAGCAAGCTTTACGCGTTGGTTTGAACACCTTCTTTCCCAGTCCCACGTTTATCAGCAAAACTCGTTAAGTATTGATGTTCCTATGATGTTGGATGAGGCCATCGAAGCTCGACCGACGATGTCGAATCAATACCTGCTAAGAGCGATGGAGCTTTGGCTAGAGGGTGAGAGTAAAGAGGTGATTGCGCACCAGTATCAATTGGCACAGCACTTTGGGCCGTTCGATAAAGACGTCGCGCTAGCCAGTTTAGAATTCTACCTTGCTTACTGGCCAAGTCTTACGAAGCAAGAAAAAGTATTAGCCAGTCGTTATCTATTATCACCAAGAGATTACCGTCTTAACTACTGGCAAATAGGGGCTGTAATTAAGCGATCCCAAAACCAGAAACGAGCATGTAATTTGCTGCGTTTCAATAATGTACATATCCGAGAATGCAAAGTTTAATTCTGAAAAATCTCATAAACCGACGAGCAGGGCTGTTGCTTGTGTTGGTCATTGTGGGTGGCTTGGCCTCAATGGCGAAGACCTTCGGAGTATTAGGCGATGTGGTTCGTGATATCGAGTTGCTGTTAGGAGGAGATTGGGCGCTGCATGCGTTGCTCGCGTCTTTTCTTGGCTTAACGGCTTCATGGGCGACGCCAAAACAGTGGTTACATCGCTCCTTCTTTTTAATGTCTCCTGTGACATTTGTGGTTTTGCTTTTGGTGGTCATTGACGAAAGTTTGCAGGCGTTTAATCCGCAACGCGAGTTTTCTGCTCTCGATATGCTGATCAACATTACGGGTGTTACGACAGGGGCATTAATTTATGTTTCGGCCAAACGGTTTTTAGGCGCCAATCAGGTTGCAAAAGATTGATGGATCGCGACGGAAGGGGCAGTGACTTTGGCGCTCGTTTTTTTAATATCAACAATAATAAGGTTGTTCTATGAAGTTAAAAGCATTGGCAGTGAGCCTTGCTTTTGGTGCAGCAGTGGTTGCAGCACCAACAATCGCGGCAGCACCAGCAGTGGATTCTGTAAAGATCCAAGAAATGGTAGCGGCTTCTGCTCTATCTGCAGAAGCATTGGCGGTTGAGCTTATTGCTCAGTACCCATCACTTGCAGCTACTATCGTTGAAGCGGTTGTTAAAGCGCACCCTGAAGCGGCAGTAGCAGTAACTTCTGCAGCGGTTAAGGCAGCGCCACAAGCGGCAGCAGCGGTTGCAGCAGCAGCAGTAACAGCAGCGCCAGAAGCGGCCGCAGCAGTTGCAGAGGCAGCAGTAACAGCAGCGCCAGAAGCAGCGGCTGAAGTTACGAAAGTAGCGATGGCAGCAGCGCCAGAAGCGGCAGCGGAAATCGCAGAAGTCGCTCGTGCAGCAGAAGTACCAAACAGTGACATCACTGAAGCGGCACTTGATGCAGGTATTGACCCAACGGAAGTTGCAGAAACTCCAGCTTCTGGTGGTGCACCTGAAGTGCCAGCACCTGCACCTGCACCGGCGCCAGCACCTGCTGCTCCAGAAGCACCTTCTGCGCCGTCGCCAGGCACACCTAACAATGACAATGACCGTTCGCCAGTTTCTGGCAACTAGTTTGTTTTTTTAGGTATTAACCTAAGCCAAAACCCCAGCGAAAGATCCTATTGTTTGCTTCGTTGGGGTTTTCTTTCGGGTCTTACTACTGATGATAAGCCTGTAAGTAGTTACTATTTTAAGTTGTTGTATTAATAGTTATTTATCATGATTCGTTTTGAAAAAGTCAGCTTTATATTGCTGCTGGTTTTAGTTGTCTGGTTACCAATCCCACTGGCATCGAATCGCGTGTGGGCTTGGTCACTGGCTGAAATCCTTGTGTCGGTTCAAACGCTATGTCTTGCATTGAGTTATTTTTCAAAAGAAAGAGACTTGCCATTTTCTCGTCTTAAAAGGTTCTCTTGGTTACTCATTCCTCTTGTTATGTTTCAGATCTGGAACGGTGTACAGATCGTTCCGTTTGAACTCGCAACGTTAGCGAAAATCTCACCATTCAGTGCTGAGGTGTACCAACTAGCAGGTGCTGTTCGTGGAGCAATCTCATTGGATGTTCATGCTTCCACCACGTCTTGGGTTAAAGGGATCACATATAGTCTGTTTGCGTTTAATGCCGTTGTATTAATACATACGCCCAATCGCTTAAAAGCGGTTGCACTTGCGATTGTACTCAGTGGTACATTGCAAGCGTTTTATGGAGCGATGACTGTGTTGCTTGGTTTGAAGACTTCGCTAATCTTTAACTTTAAAGAAAGCGGTATCGCGACAGGATCGTTTGTGTATAAAAACCATTTAGCCAACTATTTGATGATGTCGTTAGCGATTGGCTCTGGCTTGATCATCGCACAGCTTCATATTAGCCCTTCAGGTAGTTGGAACGAACGTTTACGCCGTTGGAGTGACGGCGTGGTATCTCGAAAAATGTTTGTACGTTTGGCACTTGTCATAATGGTGATCGCGTTGGTGATGACTCGTTCTAGGATGGGTAATGCGGCCTTTTTTGCTGCTACAACATTGGGTGGATTAGTCGCCCTAATGTTTTTCAAAGACAAACCGCGAGCATTCGTTCCTCTAATAGTCAGTCTGATTTTAGTTGATACCCTAGTTGTGGGGACGGTATTTGGCCTAGACAAAGTGAAAGATAGACTTGAACAAACCTCCGTTTTAAAAGAGACACGAGATGAAGTCGTTGAATGGTCACTGCCTATCATCGAACAGTATCCGTTGACTGGTACAGGAATAGGGAGTTTCTATTCAATTTTTCCTAGCTATACCCAGTTCAATATTGGTTATTACGATCATGCACATAATGACTATATACAGTTTGCTGTAGAGGCAGGGATTCCTGCAACGATTCTACTGGGCTTCATGTGGCTGTGGGCAGTGGTACTTACGATTCGTGCAATGAAACATCGAAATAGTAAAACCTTGAGAGGGCTCGCGTTGGGTTGTTTTATCGCGTTGATCGGGATGCTGATGCACATATCGGTCGACTTTAACCTTCAAGCGCCAGCTAATGCCATGACTTTTGTATTGATTTTAGTGATGGCTGGGTGCACTCAAAGTATCAAAATAACCCGTCGCTAATAGAGCGATGATGTAATTAAGCGTTAAGTTCAAAAGAGAAAAGAGATGTTCAACAAAATTCTTGTGGTATGCGTGGGTAATATTTGTCGTTCGCCATTGGGTGAGGCTTTACTCGCTGATTTACTGCCGAATAAGCAAGTTGCTTCAGCTGGAGTCATGGTTGATAGGAGTAACTTGTCAGGATGTGCTGCTGATATTAATTCACAAAAAATCGCCCAATCTGCTGGCTTTGATATCAGTGGACATAAAGCTCAGCAGCTTACGAAAGAGCTGTGTGATCAGTATGACCTAATTTTGGTCATGGAATCTGCGCATGTTGATATGGTAGCTGAACTTGTTCCAAATGCTCGTAGTCGCACACTCTTATTTGGGCAGTGGAGTGGTGACGCAACCATTGCTGACCCTTACCAAAAAGATATGTCAGCGTTTCAATTATCATACCAGCGTATTCACCGAGCAGCCCATGCTTGGGCCAAGAAACTTAGCTAGGTTAACAGAGCCTAATCATTATCTTAACTCACTCCTGACTGAGTCACTATTTAATCCAAATGAACTTGTGGTAGATTTATAAAGTGTACGTCGTGAACAATTATTGGTGTTTTTATCAGTTGGTGAGTGAGTTTAAATTATGGCAAAAATTACAGCCGAAGAGAGAGCGCGCAAGCAAGAGGCACTAAACCAAATCGTTCTTGATATCTTTTGGAATGAAGGATGGCCTGCGGTCTCTTATGCGGAAGTGGCAAAACGTTTTGGTACGACGAAAAGCGCTATTCAAAGGTATTACCCTACACATGAGCACTTTGGTCTTGCTCTTCAAGGTAAGGTGATGCCGATCATAGCAGAACACCTCGATTGGTCTTCAAGCGACAAGTTTATTGATTCTTGGATGGTTGCGCTGTCTAACGAAAACGATGTGCGTTTTCGTCGCGTTCTTGAATTGCTGTTCCACGAAACACTCCGTGAAAACCCTTCGAAAATGACCACCGCAGGAGTAGACCGCTTTACAGGTAAAATAATAGAAGCCTTCGGTGATGCAAATATCGTTGATATTCTGTTTGGTCGTACTTTTCTTTATCTGCTTAAACATTGAGCGATCTAAAGCGCGTTTCAGTTAAATCAAAGTGTTGCTATAAAAGGTCGAGGTGCATAACCTTGTCGCAGGGTGTCGAAAAGAGTAGGGAGACAAATGAAGTCAGATATCGATCTTAACTTGCTGGTGGTCTTGGTTCTGTTAAACGAGCATAGGCAGCTAAAGCTTGTCGCGAAAGCCTTGGGCAAGACAGAAAGCGCGGTGAGTAAGTATTTGTCTCGCCTCAGAGAGCAGCTTAATGATCCCCTATTTGTCAGGGGGGCGCATGAGTATGAGCCGACCGATTACATGAACAAACTCTTGCCATTAATCGCATCAGGCTTGGACTCAATACAGACCGCGATGAGCTACCAACAGTTTGATCCTCTTAACTACGACAACACCATTGTGCTCGCGATTCCTAGCGCGCTTCAGTATCGCGTCGGGAGTGATTTACTGGTCGACTTGCTAGAAACCTTCCCCAAAGCGCGAATCAAATTGGTGGATTGGGAGGCATACACCAAGACTGACATCATTGAAGGTCGTGTAGATATGGGGGTTTTCTACTTCAATGAAGAGCTGCCTAAAAGCATTTACCAGCATGATCTTGGCCGGCTAACCTCTGCGATTGTGACCCGTCAAGGTATCGATACGTCTAACATTGAAGACCTCTTAAACATGCCTTATCTATTGCTTAATACCAAAGGTCGTGGCGACATCAAAGGGGCAAGCTATACCATGCTGAAAGAGGCGGGGATAGAGCTTGATGTTCGAGGAATAGTCGATAACCTGACCTGCCTGCTTACTGCACTGAAAAAGTTCAACTACGCGACGATTCTTCATGATTTTGGTGATGAGCTTGAAGGCTTAAATATTACCCCGTTCCCAGAAAGCCTCAAGTTAGGACGATTGCCTAAAGTCGTGGCCAATTATCGAGTGATTCATCGCGGCAATCCTTTTCATGAACTGCTTGCGAGTAAGGTACAAACTCACCTCAATCTTGCTAATTAAATCTATCTAGTGATGCGCCTAGTTGATTGAAATCTATACCAACTTTCCAATTTGGAATGTGTCGTTTCCACACCTTCAACCAGAAAATCCCTACATTATAGGCAAAGGGAATGGTGAGAAGTGGAATCGTCGCATCAACAAATTAGAGAGAAAAGTCATGAGTTCAATCAGCGTTCTAATTCTAGATATTCAGCCAATTATTCGCGATGCAGTTCGTCAAATGCTCAGAGTGAGCCAGACTGCACTCAACATCGTTCAATCTGACTCTGTGCGTTACGCGAGCAAGCTAGTACGAGAGCAGCAGTTTGATATGATTATCTCAGACGTAGAGCTGGTGGACGGTAGCGGTATCGACTTTATCCGCCGTACAAGAAAAGCAGGGTATCGAGGCAAAGTGCTGTTCCTATCGTCCAACGACCTACCGTTTTATAGCAAAGTGGCGAAAGAGGTCGGCGCAAATGGCTACGTGTCAAAACGAGAAACTTCAGCGCATATCCAAGATTCAATCTGGACGACTTACCGTGGCTTCAGCGTTTTCAACGACAAACAAGCAGGAGCTAACAAGATGCCCGTTTTGTCGCAACGTGAATCTGTGGTGTATGGCTATCTGATGAAAGGTTATTCCAACAAGAAGATCTCAGAGCTTCTATCGCTGAGTGCAAAGACGGTCAGCACTTACAAGTCTCGAATTCTGGAAAAATACAATGCGTCTTCCATCATTGAAGTGATGGAGCTAAAACACGTAATCTAACTATCTAAAGGAGAGGGGTAGCGTGCTGCGCGATTGCCCCTCTTATGAATTTCCCTACCTCTCGGAGCTTCTCCAAATCGACATCTGTCTTTATACCGAGCCCATGACAAAGATAAAGCACTTCCTCAGTGGCAACATTGCCTGATGCTCCTTTTGCATAAGGACAGCCACCCAGCCCGGCAACGCTAGAATCAATGGTTGATACACCCATTTGCAACGCTTGATAGATATTGGCGATAGCTTGCCCATAAGTGTCATGAAAGTGGACAGCAACGTGCTCTTTTTCGCACACAGAAAGTACGGCTTCAAGCATAGCAGCTACTCTCAAGGGAGTACCTGTTCCTATCGTGTCACCTAGCGATATTTCATAGCAGCCCATATCCAACATTTGTTTCGCGAGGCTGGCGACCTGCTGTGGAGCGGTTGCACCATCGTAGGGGCAATCGACAACACATGACAAATAGCCCCTAACAGGCAGATTATGTGTCTTGGCGTGATCGATTACCTTTTCAAATCGCGACAGACTTTCGGCAATAGAGCAGTTGATGTTGCGCTGGCAAAAAGCTTCTGACGCGGACGTAAACACAGCAATTTGATCGGCCCTGTTAGCTATTGCTTGTTCTAACCCTTGTAAGTTTGGGGTTAGGGCAGAATAGACAACACCTGTGTGACGATTAATTTGGTTAAATACAGCGTCTGAGTTTGCCATTTGTGGGATGCGTTTAGGCGAGACAAAAGCGCCAGATTCAATGTGTTTCAAGCCCGTTTCGGATAGTCGATTAATGAGATCGACTTTTAATTCAAGCGGCAAGGTAGACTCATTTTGCAATCCATCTCGCGGGCCAACCTCAACTATCGATGCTGTCTCAGGTAAAGGTGAGTGATTGCCTATAACGGAATACTTGCTTTCAGAAGGCTGGGTCATAAATTACCTTAAGATGGCTCTTTCCAATTGGGCGAGCGTTTAGCAAGAAAGGCGCTGACCCCTTCTTGGCCCTCTTTAGATACTCTCACTTGAGCAATGAGTTCGCTGGTGTAGCGCTTGAGTTGGCCATCGACTGTTACTTGTTCACATCTCGCGCAGAGCTTTTTGGTGATGGCGAGCGCTTGTGGCGCAAGATTTGAAATGTTCGCGATCCAACTGTCAACAAAGTCAGACGCCGTATCTTCATCTTCTATTATGTGTACAAGATCCAATTCAACAGCACGATTAGCGTCAATGATTTCAGCGGTGAGCATATAACGCCTCGCTTGGCGCACCCCCATGGCACGAATCACATAAGGAGCAATGGTCGCAGGAACAAGTCCTAGTTTTACTTCACTTAAACAGAATTTTGAATGATGGTGTGCCACAACCAGATCGCAACAGCAAATGAGCCCTAATGCGCCCCCGAATGCGCTGCCGTTGACCAGTGCGAGTGTTGGGTGAGGAAAGGTATCGAGCTTTTCAAGCAAGGTCGCCATTTGGTAGGCATCTCGCTCATTGTTCTCTTTAGAGCGGTCAACCATTGAACGCATCCAATGGAGATCGGCACCGGCTGAAAAATGTCGTCCTTCCCCTGTAAGGATAAGCCCCTTAACATTGGCGTAGGTGGCTAGAGTATCGAGCGCGTCGATCAGTTCGACAATGGTGTGGTCATTAAACGCATTGGCGACGTCGGGCCGACTTAACATGAGGTGTGCAATACCATTGGCGTCGACGTGATAACGAATTGATTGTTCTGAAGTTGTCATAGTCTCTCCCTACATCCTAAATACGCCAAATTCGCTGTCAGGAATTGGGGCATTGAGTGCCACATTTAAGGCGTAAGCGAGCACACTTCGGGTCTCTTTCGGGTCGATAATGCCATCATCCCAAAGTCTTGCACTCGCATAATAAGGGTGGCCTTGTTGGTTATAAAGATCCAATATCTCTTGGCGAAAGGCCTGCTCTTGCTCTTCTTGCCATGGTTCACCTTTGCGTTTCATCACCTGATGTTTTACTTGCGTCAGTACGCCAGCGGCTTGCTCACCCCCCATGACGGATATTCGCGCATTCGGCCACATCCACATCATGGTAGGGTCATAGGCTCGGCCGCACATCCCGTAATTGCCTGCCCCATAGGAACCGCCGATGACGATGGTGAATTTAGGGACATCGGCACAAGCGACCGCCATAACCAACTTAGCGCCGTTTTTGGCTATTCCTCCTTCTTCAAATTTCTTTCCGACCATAAAGCCAGTGATGTTTTGCAAAAAGAGGAGAGGGACTTTGCGTTTGGCACACAGCTCAATAAAGTGCGCCCCTTTTTGTGCTGACTCTGAAAACAAAATCCCATTGTTGGCGACGATGCCAATCAATTGGCCTTCGATACGTGCAAACCCACACACTAAGCTCGCGCCAAAGAGTGCTTTGAACTCATCAAACTCAGAATCATCAACAAGTCGTGCGATCACTTCCCGTACATCAAAAGACAAACGTAGGTCTGAATTAACGATGCCGTACAGCTCGGTTGGATTATAACGGGGAGGTAAGCCGTTATTGTTTGGCTTAGGAATTAAGGCGTTGGTATTTGAAATAGCTTGCCGTGCTAGCTCTAACGCGTGCTGTTCGTTCTCAGCATAATAATCGGCTACTCCAGATTTTCTGCAATGGACATCGGCCCCGCCAAGCTCTTCATCGGTTACGACTTCCCCCGTCGCTGCTTTAACCAGTGGTGGGCCTGCTAGGAAGATCGTTCCTTGCTCTTTGACGATAATAGACACGTCCGCCATGGCTGGGATATACGCGCCGCCAGCGGTACACAGACCAAGCACAACAGCAACCTGAGGAATACCTTGAGCTGACATACGAGCTTGATTGAAGAAGATGCGTCCAAAATGCTCTTTGTCAGGGAACACCTCTGCTTGGTGCGGAAGGTTCGCACCGCCGGAATCAACCAGATAGATACACGGAAGCTGGCAACGTTTCGCGATCTCTTGAGCTCGAAGATGCTTTTTCACCGTCAAAGGGTAGTAAGTACCGCCTTTCACCGAGGGATCATTGGCGATGATCATGCAATGCACTTGGTTAACATAGCCGATACCCGCAACCACGCCTGCACATGGGATATCTTCATCGTACACCCCCCATGCAGCAAACTGACCTATCTCTAAAAATGGGCTGTTGTCATCGAGAATATGCTCGATTCGTTTGCGAACTGGGAGCTTGCCTTTTTGACGCTGTCGTTCAATCGCTTTCTCGCCCCCTGATTGCTGTATCTTGGCGATGTCAGATTCTAAGGTTTGGACGAGCGCCAACATCGCCGCGTAATTTTTAGCGTAAAGAGGGGAGTCTGGTTTGATCTTGGTTTTGATGACCGTCATCTTGCTCTCCTTAACGTGTCTCTTCAAACAGCTCACGGCCAATCAACATGCGTCTTATCTCAGACGTGCCTGCACCGATCTCATACAGTTTGGCATCTCGAAGCAGTCGACCGGCGGGAAACTCGTTGATGTATCCGTTACCACCTAACAGTTGAATGGTGTCGAGGGCAATTTGCGTCGCGAGCTCTGCGCTATACAGGATAACACCAGCGGCATCTTTACGGCTGGCTTGCCCGTTGTCGCACGCTTTTGCAACCGTGTAGAGGTAGGCTCTCGCTGCATTGGTACGGGTATACATATCAGCGACTTTGGCCTGCACGAGCTGAAACTCTCCAATAGATTGACCAAATTGTTTACGGTCGTGAATGTAAGGAATCACTAAATCTAGGCACGCTTGCATAATGCCTACAGGTCCTGCAGCAAGCACGACTCGTTCGTAATCTAAACCGCTCATCAACACCTTGACCCCTTGGTTGAGTTCACCAAGCACGTTTTCTTTGGGGACGGGGCAGTTTTCAAAGACCAATTCACAGGTGTTTGAGCCGCGCATACCTAATTTGTCGAGTTTCTGAGCATGACTGAATCCAGTAAAGCTCTTCTCGACAATAAATGCCGTAATGCCGTGTGCGCCTTTATCGGGTTCGGTCTTGGCGTACACCACCACTACATCGGCATCAGGGCCGTTGGTGATCCACATTTTATTGCCGTTTAGAATAAAGTGATCGCTGTTTAACGTTGCTTTAAGCTGCATGCTGACCACATCTGAACCTGCATTAGGTTCACTCATGGCTAATGCGCCGATGAAACGGCCATCGATGAGTTTTGGTAGATATTTTTCGCGCTGACTTGGTGACCCATTACGGTAGATTTGATTGACGCATAGATTGGAATGCGCCCCATAACTGAGCGCAACGGAGGCAGATGCGCGGCTGATCTCTTCCATGGCAATAGCGTGAGCGAGATAACCCATGTTTGCTCCGCCAAACGTTTCATCTACGGTAACACCGAGTAACCCCATCTCTCCGAATAGTGGCCAGAGTTGATTTGGGAACTCGTTGGTTTGATCGATTTCAGAAGATAGAGGAGCAATGTGCTGCTGAGCAAAGCCACAAACATGCTCACGAAGTAAGTTGAGGTCTTCACTCAAACCAAAATTGAGTGGGGTATATTGAGATAACATAACGCCTCCGATAAATCGGTATCGACTTTCCATTCGAAGACATTATGTATAGAGGAATTAACTCGCTTTGCGTCTGCCGAGTGCGTCTTCACAACGCTGTCTAGCGTTGCTCAGATCTTCTAACATACTCTGAATGTCTTCCATTTGGCGCTTTAGCACCGCCTCTTTCTCATCAATGATTTTCAGCATTTCTGTCAACTGAGTATCACCTTGATGGGTATCGTATAACTCGAACAGTTCTCTGATCTCTGCGAGTGAAAACCCAAGACGCTTCCCGCGCAAAATAAGCTTAAGGCGAGTTTTATCGCGACGGTTATAAATGCGCATACTGCCTTTTCTCTCAGGGTGTATTAACCCTTCATCCTCATAAAAGCGGATGCTTCGAGTCGTAATATCAAATTCCTTGGCGAGTTCGCTGATCTTGTATGTTTCCACTGAGCTTCAAGTCCTACTTCGTTAATGGGTCACGTAAAACGTCATTATGATTTATTTGTTCTAAGTTGACGTTTACGTAAATGTTAGTGCTATGCTTACGTAAACGTCAAGGAAAGATATTGGCCGATTACGATAAGTATGGTGTCACCCGAAAACGAACAATCTTCTCAAAGAGGGCGGTTTATGGACGAGCAGCAAGTATGGATAGTCGCAGCGAAACGAACGCCAATGGGGCGCTTTCAAGGCTTACTGTCTGAATACAGTGCACCTAAATTGGGTGGTGTTGCGATTCGCTCGGCCATGGAACAATCTCAGATTGATCCGTCTGTCATCGATGAAGTATTGATGGGATGCGTACTACCCGCAGGTTGTGGTCAAGCGCCTGCCAGACAAGCTGCTATTAACGCGGGAGTTCCTCAGTCAACGCCTTGTACGACCGTAAACAAAGTGTGCGGTTCTGGAATGAAAACTGCCATGCTCGCATTTGATCTGATTCGCTCAGGCTCGATTCGTTGTGCCATCGCTGGTGGTATGGAAAGCATGACCAATGCCCCTTATCTGATGAAAGAGTCGCGCGGCGGGATGCGTATGGGGCATAAAACCACTTATGACCACATGTTTTTAGACGGTCTTCAAGATGCCTATCAAGGCGAACTTATGGGTGTGTATGGCCAACAGATTGCCGACAAGCTTGAATTCAGCCGTGAATCGATGGACAAGTGGGCAATTCAATCAGCCAGCCGAGCATTAGCGGCGCAAAGACAAGGTTTGTTTGACACCGAAATGGCATCAATCGAAGTCGAAAAAGAGAGTGTGCTGGATTATGACGAGCAGCCTCAAGCGATCAATATCGGCAAGATCCCCGAACTAAAACCTGCCTTTGCTAAAAACGGAACCATAACCGCTGCTAACGCCAGTGCTATCTCTGATGGCGCAGCGGCCTTGATCATTATGGATAGCGTGAGCGCGGCGCAGAGTAACCACAAGCCCATTGCCATCATTAAAGCTCATACCTCCCATGCGCGTAGCCCTGATGAATTTACTATCGCACCTGTGTTCGCCATTCAAAAGTTATTAGCAGAATTGGATTGGGAAATTGACGATGTGGATCTTTGGGAGATAAACGAAGCGTTCGCCGTGGTCACACAGATTGCAATTAAAGAGCTGAACCTTGATGAAGGCAAAGTGAATATTAAAGGCGGAGCCTGCGCGTTAGGCCATCCGATTGGTGCAAGCGGCAGCCGTATTCTGACCACCTTGATTTACAGCTTAAGGCAGATCCAAGCGTTAGGCGTTAATGGCGATCCTAGCGAGCGCAAGGTGATGAAAGGTATCGCTGCTATTTGTATTGGTGGTGGTGAAGCGACCGCAATCGCTATCGAAATTCCGCTATAACCCATTTTAGAACGGACATGTAAGGTAAGGAAATCGCAATGACAAAACTAGTTCCCTTATTTGTAGGTGGTGAGTTCTGTCAATCTGAGAGCAGTGAATGGATTGAAGTCACCAACCCAGCGAACAACGCGGTAATTGCAGAGTTGCCCTGTGCGACAGATGACGAAATGGAGCGGGCGGTGACTCATGCTCAGCAGACGTTTCAAAGCTGGAAAGAGGTCGCGGTTTCTGAACGTGCTCGTTTGATGCTTCGTTATCAGCACTTATTAAAAGAGCATCATGATGAGCTTGCAGAGCTACTGTCCAAAGAGACGGGTAAAACAACGGTTGATGCGAAAGGTGATGTTTGGCGTGGTATCGAGGTTGTTGAGCAGGCGGCCAATATTGCCAGCAACATGATGGGCGAAACGGTCGAAAATGTGGCGACAGATATCGATAGTTATTCGCTCATTCAACCCCTTGGCGTTTGCTGTGGTATTACCCCATTTAACTTTCCTGCTATGATCCCTTTATGGATGTTTCCATTGGCGATTGCCGCCGGTAACACCTTTGTTTTAAAACCGTCCGAACAAGTGCCATTAACGGCGATGAAACTTGCACAGCTGTTCGAACAAGCTGGCGCGCCCAAAGGGGTGTTACAGGTCGTTCATGGCGGAAAGGATCAAGTGGATTTTCTACTCGCGCATCCTGTGATTAAAGCGGTGTCGTTTGTCGGATCCGTACCTGTAGCGAAATACATCTATCACACTGGCACGTCACACAACAAACGCGTACAAGCCTTTGCTGGGGCGAAGAACCATATGGTGGTGATGCCTGATGCCAACAAAGATCAAGTGATTAATAATTTGATTGGAGCCTCGGTGGGAGCGGCAGGGCAGCGCTGCATGGCGATTTCTGTTGCGGTGTTCGTTGGGCAATCTAACGAGTGGATAGGTGATCTTGCCTCTGAAATGGCAAAAGTGACCCCCGGGGCTTGGAATGATGAAAACGCTGGGTATGGACCACTAATTAGTAAACAAGCGAAAGCCAGAGTGGTTAGCCTGATTGAAGAGGGAAAGGCACAAGGGGCCAAGTGTGAACTGGATGGAACTCAGTGCGATGTTGAGGGACTCCCAGATGGAAACTGGCTCGCGCCAACGCTTTTTAGTGGCGTGACACCTGACATGTCGATTTACCAGACTGAGATTTTTGGTCCGGTGTTGGTGTGTTTAGAGGTTGAAACCTTGGATGACGCCATTGAGCTGATTAATAACAATCCTTACGGTAATGGCACCTCGATATTTACTGCGAGTGGAGCGGCAGCGCGCAAGTATCAACACGACATTCAAGTCGGGCAAGTCGGCATTAATGTACCTATTCCTGTGCCACTGCCTTTCTTCTCATTCACGGGTTGGAAAGGCAGTTTCTATGGCGACCTCCATGCTTACGGTAAGCAAGCGGTGCGCTTCTACACCGAAACAAAAACCGTCACTGCTCGATGGTTTGATGATGACATCCCAAGTGGACCAAACATGACGATTCAACTGCGTTAGGGGGATCTATGGACTTTGAACTCAATGAAGATCAGCGAGCTTTCTCTGAAATGGCGGCTCAATTCTCCAGAGAGCAACTAGAGCCGATGGCTGGCGAGTGGGATGAAACGCACCATTTTCCCAAAGAGATTTTACGTCAATCGGGTGAGTTAGGCTTTTTGGGCTTATACACGCCAGAGGAACAAGGCGGTCTTGGGTTAAGCCGACTCGATGCATCCATCATTTTTGAGCAGCTAGCGATGGGGTGTACATCGACCACCGCCTTTATGACCATTCACAATATGGTCACCTGGATGATTGCCAGTTTTGCTAGTGAGTCAGTTAAACAGAACTACTGTGAAAAATTGATTACTGGCGAGTGGTTAGGCTCATACTGCTTAACTGAACCCAATGCAGGCTCGGATGCAGCAGCACTCACGACAAATGCGACGCTCGATCGTGATCACTACGTGATTAACGGCTCCAAGGTGTTTATTTCGGGTGCGGGTGACACTGACGTATTGGTGGTGATGGCAAGAACCAGTGACGAGGGAGCGAAAGGGATCTCTGCATTTGTTGTGCCTGCAAGCAGTGACGGTATTAGCTATGGACGCAAAGAACCGAAGATGGGCTGGAATAGTCAACCAACGCGAAGTATTACCTTCGAAAATGTCAAAGTGCCAAAAGATCACCTGCTTGGTCTGGAGGGGCAAGGTTTTGTGTTTGCGATGAAAGGGCTTGATGGTGGACGTATTAATATCGCGACTTGCTCAGTGGGAACGGCTCAGCATGCACTTAATCTAGCAACCCAATACCTTAACGAGCGAAAGCAGTTCGGTCGTGAACTTGGACAGTTTCAATCGTTACAATTCAAATTGGCTGATATGGCGACGGAGCTAGTCGCGGCTCGGCAAATGGTTAGACTGGCTGCGAGCAAATTAGATAACGGCGACCCGCAAGCGACAACCTACTGCGCGATGGCAAAACGCTTCGCAACGGATGTCGGTTTTAAGGTCTGTGACCAGGCGCTACAGCTGTATGGTGGCTATGGTTATATTAAAGAGTACCCATTAGAGCGTCATTTCAGAGATGTACGTGTGCACCAAATATTGGAAGGCACCAACGAAATAATGAGAGTCATCATCGCAAGACGCTTGCTATCGGATGGGGCGGAAATTCTCTAAAGGAGAGTCTTTATGTCATCTCAATCTACATCAGCCATTGAACATGTAATCTCAAATCATGTGGCTGTGATCACCATGAATAATCCTCCCGCTAATACGTGGACGAAAGAGAGTCTGTACGCGCTAAAAAGCTTGGTTCAAGAGCTCAACAATAATCGTGATGTTTATGCATTGGTGATTACGGGACAGGGCGATAAGTTCTTTTCGGCTGGGGCGGATCTCAATCTGTTCGCTTCTGGCGATAAAGCGGTCGCTTCTGATATGGCTCAAGCATTTGGTCACGCCTTTGAAACCTTATCCGCCTTTCGCGGAGTCTCAATTGCAGCAATAAATGGTTATGCGATGGGGGGCGGTTTAGAAGTTGCCTTGGCCTGTGACATTCGAATCGTCGAAGAACAGGCTAAGCTGGCATTGCCTGAAGCGAAAGTAGGGCTTTTACCATGTGCTGGCGGCACGCAAAACCTCACAGCTTTGGTCGGAGAAGGATGGGCTAAGCGGATCATCTTATGCGGCGAACAGGTTGATGCGAAAAAAGCCCTAGAAATCAAACTCGCGGAAGAGATTGTGCCTAAAGGGGAGTCGCTTGAAAGCGCAATTAAGTTAGCTGAAATGGTCGCCAATCAATCTCCGTCATCAGTGGCCGCGTGTAAATTGCTTATTCAAAACCAGCGGACTGCACCGTTGGGTCATGGTTTGATGAAAGAGCGGGAATTGTTCATTCAACTGTTTGATACACAAGATCAAACAGAAGGGGTGAATGCCTTTTTGGAAAAACGCGCTCCAGAGTGGAGAAATCAGTAGTAGAGGAGTTCTTGCCATGAGTGAATCTGTCGAATTTTCCGAACTGCCATGCAGCGGTAGTAAACACAAAATAGCGGTGGCGACGTTAAATAATGAAGCCTCCTTGAATGCGCTGACGTTTGATATGTTAGTTAGCCTAAAATATCAGCTCGATAAATGGCATGACGATGATGACATTGTCTGCGTTGTTCTAGAGGGGGCGGGAGAAAAAGCGTTTTGTGCAGGCGGTGACGTGCGCACCATGTACACAGTGATGAAAGGCTCATCTGATGAAGAAATCGCTAAATTCTGCTCAGAATACTTCTCTGTTGAGTATCAGTGTGACTATCTGATGCATACCTATTGTAAACCCATTATCGCTTGGGGGCAGGGAATTGTGATGGGAGGAGGAATGGGCCTCTATATGGCGTCGAGCCACAAAGTTGTGACGCCAGATTCAAGGTTGGCCATGCCTGAAATCAGCATTGGCTTGTATCCTGATGTTGGCGGCACTTGGTTCTTAAATAGGCTCGATTCTGGGATTGGCCTGTTTTTAGGCTTAACAGGAATGATGGTCAACTCCGCCGATGCGATTGAACTTCATCTCGCTGATCATTTGGTGCTTGCAAGTCACAAATCAAGTTTGCTTGATCAATTGCAAGTAGCCGATTGGGATTGTGTTGATGACATCTATGAAGTGGTGACTGAAATACTAGAAGGCTTTGACTCTCTCGCTGAGGGTAACCGCCCAGAACTTCAAATCATGCCTTATTTCCCTCAGATTCAGCACGCGTGCTTGGCTGAGAATGTCGTCCAAGTTGTCGATAATATCCAAGCGCTTGAAGGGGATGAAAAGTGGCTCTCTATTGCTAAGTCAAACCTCACATCAGGTAGCCCAATCACGGCTCACATCTGCTTTAGACAAATGAGTGAATATCACACGCTGTCACTTGCGGAAACCTTCAGATTAGAGCTGACGGTATCTGTCAGAAGCGCCTTATTCGGCGAGTTTCAAGAAGGCGTAAGAGCACGTCTGATTGATAAGGACGGCCAACCTCAATGGAAATACGCCACGGTTGCATCAGTGGATAGCAGCACCATTGATGATCTTTTTACCTCACTTTGGGATGAAGAGTCACACCCACTTTCTCAGCTAGGACAATACTAAAAGGATTCGGTTATGGGGACGGTAGCATTTATTGGATTGGGTAACATGGGAACCCCAATGGCGCAGAACTTACTCTCGGCGGGCTACAAGGTAAAGGTCTTTGATTTAGTGCCAGAGCTAACGAACGCTCTAGAATCTTTGGGGGCTGAAGCTTGTGGTTCAATAGCGCAAGTCGTACAGGGGGCAGAGACCGTGCTCACTATGCTGCCAGCGGGTGAACATGTGCGTTCGGTTTATCTAGGCGAAGATGGCATTCTCAATCTTGTTAGCGATGACACGCTCCTCATTGACTCTTCTACCATCGACCCTGAATCGGCACGTTTGGTGGGTGAAAAAGCGCAGCAGATAGGAGTGAGCTTTACTGATGCGCCAGTCTCTGGCGGCGTGGCAGGTGCCAAGGCAGCGACATTAACCTTCATTGTCGGCGGAAGCGTTCAAGACTTTGAGCGAGCCAAACAGGTTTTGCAGCATATGGGTAAGAACATCTTTCATGCTGGGGATGTGGGCAGCGGACAAATGGGCAAAATATGCAATAACTTAATGCTGGGTATTTTAATGTCGGGAACCTGCGAAGCGCTTAACCTTGGTATCGATAACGGTTTAGATCCTAAGGTACTGTCCAATATTATGCTTCAAAGCTCTGGGCGCAACTGGGCACTCGAACTCTATAACCCTTGTCCAGGTGTGATGGAAAACGCACCCGCGTCGAATCAATACCAACCAGGCTTTATGAGTAAACTGATGTTAAAAGATCTTGGTTTAGGATTAGAAGCCGCTTCAAAAAGCCAATCTTCAGTACCAATGGGATCCTTGGCTAGAAACCTTTACGCATTTCACAATATGAATGGCAACGAAGAGTTAGACTTTTCGAGTTTGTTTGAGTTCTACCAATCTAAAGGCTAGGTATATGGAATTACGAGAAAGCGTTATAGCGATTACAGGCGCAGGGCAAGGTTTGGGGCAGATGATGGCGGTAACGCTTGCTCATGCCGGAGCAGAGCTTGCACTTATTGACGTCAACGAAGAGGCGCTGCACAGCACCAAACAACAATGTTTGATGTTGGGAGTAAAGGCACTCACTTATCGCGCTGATGTGACTAATGAAGCGGAAGTCGAACAAGTATTTAGTGACATTGTCACCGACTTTGGGCAGCTCGATGGTTTGGTCAATAATGCAGGGATCTTACGTGATGGTTTACTGGTGAAAGTCAAAGATGGTCAGGTAAGCAAAATGTCTCTTGAACAGTTTAATGCGGTTATCGATGTCAATCTGACAGGCACGTTTCTCTGCGGCCGTGAAGCCGCGGTTAAGATGATAGAAACCGAGCGCAAAGGCGTAATCATTAATATTTCGAGCGTCGCTCGCGCGGGGAATATAGGCCAAACAAATTACGCGGCATCGAAAGCTGCGGTCGCAACATTAGCGACAACTTGGGGCAAAGAGCTTGCTCGTTACGGGTTACGCGCTGCTGCGATAGCGCCCGGTGTGATTGAAACGGCGATGGCTGCGCAAATGAAACCAGAAGCGATCGCTCGGTTAGAGGGGATGATTCCTGTTGGCCGTATGGGGCAGACCAGTGAGATTGCCAATACCGTCAAATTCATCTTCGAGAATGACTATGTTAACGCCCGAGTCATCGAAGTCGATGGCGGGATAGGAATGTAATACCAATCGGGATAAATAGATGTTCAGATTTTGACTAGCAAGAATGACCAGATATTTGTTCTGGTTGGTATACCCTTAAAGTAGATAAATGCTGACATCCTGGTTTGGTTTGACCAGATTATTGGCCTGTTTCGTCGAAAAGTTTATTTTTTCTGCTTACACTTAGAACACCATGTGCATGCTTTTTCACGATAACCCGATACGTAACTATGATAATCAAATATGGCTTGCGGAATATGCACACTTTTAGGTAATAACGATGTTTAGATAGCGTTGGCTGGCGATTGTCCTCTTATTTCAAATTGTGGAAAGGGGTTCCACAAGAGGTTGTCGTTATGAAAATTGCTACAAAAATAGTGTTAGCGTCCACGTTACTTTGTTCTCTTGCCGTTGTTGCGACAGGAGTAATTGTAGGGTGGCGCTCGTCGGCCCTCTCAGAACAAGCACTTTATCAACGGGCGACAAGCCAACTTATCTCGGTTCGAGAAATCAAAAAAGATGAAATCGAAAGCTATTTTAAACAGATAAGCGGTCAGGTCGTAACCACGGCGAACTCTGTTGGTGTACAAAATGCGATTACCGCTTTTACCGAGGCGTTCGACCAGTATCCGGTTGAGCGTGTTTCGGCCAGTGATATGGGTCAACTTCGCAGTTACTATCAGTCGAGTTTTGGTTCAACCTACAGAAATTCCAATGGTGGGACATCGGCGGGCGAACTGCAAAAGCTGGACCGTTTATCAGACCGAGCAAAAGCGCTGCAAGCCCGTTATATCGGGACTAACCCGAATCCCCTTGGTGAAAAGCACCAATTGATGAGCGACTCACTCAACACTGAGTATGATCAAGTGCATGCAATGTATCATCCAAGCATTAAAGGCTTCTTAGAAGAGTTTGGTTATTACGATATCTTCATGGTGGACACCAGCGGCAATGTCGTCTATTCGGTTTTTAAAGAGT
Source organism: Vibrio sp. RE86 (assembly GCF_013114545.1). GTDB lineage: Bacteria > Pseudomonadota > Gammaproteobacteria > Enterobacterales > Vibrionaceae > Vibrio. Next base: position 143,191 of record NZ_VTXI01000007.1, read on the forward strand.
TAGACTATGCCACTAACTTAAATTCAGGGCCTTACGCGAACAGTGGTATCGCTAATGCCTATAAACGAGCACTCGCTCTCTCTGCCAATCAGTTTTATCTAGAAGACTTCGCGCCTTATTTTCCTTCTTATGAAGCGGCCGCCTCGTTTATTGCTACTCCGATTAAACAGAAAGGTCGCACTTTAGGTGTGTTGATTTTCCAGATGCCAGTCGATGAGATCAATCGCATCATGACCTTTAATGGTAACTGGAGCTACGCAGGGCTTGGTGATAGTGGTGAGACTTACCTACTTGGGCAAGATGGATTATTGCGTAGTGAATCTCGCTTTCTAATTGAAGACCCATCCAATTACTTTGCGGCGTTGCAACAAGCAGGTGTGGGCAACAATACGTTAGAACAAATTAAGGGTAAGTCGTCTGCAATCGGTAGGCAGCCCGTTTCTACGTCGACGTCTAAAGCGTCATTACGTGGTCAAAGCGGGTCGGATGTTGTAATGGATTATCGAGGCGTAGAAGTGCTTTCAGCGTATTCGCCTGTGAACGTGGCTGGGCTGACATGGGGCATCTTGACTGAAATTGATAAACAGGAAGCACTGCAAGATCTCGATACCTTGATCAGCTCATTGATTCTGACCGTGACGAGCAGCATTGCTGTTGTGGTACTTATTGCAGTGCTCATTTCATACCTGCTTGGGAACAGCATCGCAAGGCCAATTGCTAAGGCGAGTGAAAAGATCCAGCGTATCAGTAAAGACAATGACCTGACTCAACGTCTTGAAGTTTCGGGTAAAGATGAGATGACCGATCTTGCCGTCTCGCTCAATGGTTTGTTTACTCATTTGCAAGACATCATCGGTAAGTTTGCTCAAGCGACCAATACGCTTAACAGTAATACTCAGAGCATGGCAGGCAACATGAACAACACCCGTGATTCTGTAGCAGATCAAAACCACCGAACAGAGTCAGTTGCCACAGCAGTCAATGAAATGAGCGCTTCGATTGCGGAAGTGGCACAGTTTGCCACACGTGCTGCTGAATTTGTGAAAACAGCAAATGACACAGGCAGTGATGGGGTGAAAGTAGGACAAAGCCTAGGGAGTGAAATCTCGCGTTTAAACGACGAAATGCAAACTGCTGTATCGGCTATTGAACGCTTGAACAATGAAACAAATTCGATTGCTGAAGTACTCGATGTGATCCAAGGGATTGCTGAACAGACTAACTTGTTGGCGCTTAATGCTGCTATTGAGGCGGCCAGAGCGGGTGAACAGGGTAGAGGATTCGCGGTTGTTGCCGATGAAGTCCGTTCATTGGCAGGAAGAACACAGGCCTCTACGGAAGAGATTCGCGGCAAAATTGAATCGTTGCAACGTGAGACTCAAAGTGTGTCACAAAGCATTGAAAGCGCAAACTCTACGGTGTCCAAAGGTGTCGATACCTGTGACCAAAACACGCAGATGCTTGAGCAGATTGTTACCATGCTTGATCAACTCAATGAGATGAATGTTCAAATTGCAGCGGCAACCGAGGAGCAGAAAGCGGTAACGGATGAAATAAGTGGCAGTATTACTTCGATAGCGGACGCATCGTCTGAAGTATCGAATCAAGTTCAAGATGCGGATGATGTACTTCAAGGGTTATCAAATGAAGCCGAGCAGCTCAATGTCGAAGTGTCTCAGTTTAAGTACTGACTAGGCTCAGCAGCCCCAAGCTACGTCGACTCTTTAAGTGGAGAGTCGACTCTCTTTCAATGACTTCTTGCATTGTTGTTTGGTGCGATACATCGCTTCGTCGGCCGCTGTTGTTAACTCATTCAGGTCAGTGATTTGACTATGCGGAGCGAAATGGCTGCCAATACTAACGCTGGTTAAATGCAGTTGTTCGATAGGTTTAATTAATTCGCAGTAGCGTTGACTCAGGCGAGTGGCAAACTCTTCAAGTGCGGTCTGATCCGACACCAAAGTCAGTACGACAAACTCATCCCCACCCATTCTTGCGACTAAATCTGTAGGGTGACAGAGTTCTTTGAGTGTATCGGCCATCGTGGTGATACTCATATCTCCCCATTGATGGCCATATTTATCGTTGACCTGTTTTAAGTTGTTGATATCAAGGTAGAGTACGCCAACGTCTTTACCATAAAGCGATGTATCTTTTAGCTTTTGTTCGCCAAGTAAGGTATAGCCGCGTCGATTATGCAGCTGAGTCAGCTCATCAGTGAGTGCTAAGCTTTCTGCTTCTTGAAGGCGACAGGCTGTCTGCAAATCTGACGCAATTAGGCGAGCGAGTTGTACGAGTAGTTGGCTAAGTGCCAGCTTGTAATGAGTCTCTTTGGTATCTATGACACAGATCGTGCCAAATAATTCGCCATTAGGCCACGTGATAGGCGCACCACAATAAGAGCGAACAGGCCCTTTATCGACAGCCGGAGCATACTTCCAATCTGGGTTTTGAACCGCGCACTCTACATAGAGGTCTTGCCGAGTCTCCATAATATGGCGACAGAAGCTTTTCATCTCCCATGGCCAATTGGAATGTACGGGTAGAAAGTTATCTTCATTGGAGCTTGAAACAACAACATTGAACTCATTTTGTCGAAGTTGAACAATAGCACCTGTTGACGCGCCATAAAGCTCTGCGAGCATGTCGACAAGCTCTTGCCATTTTTCCATGTCGATGAGATTAGAGCAGGTTTCAAAAAGGCACTGTTGCTGGTTGATCATCGAAACTCCTGATGTATCAAACGTTAGTTGTAGGTTATTGCTATCAGTATAGAACGAATTTATGAGCGACAAATTTCGCTCGCTACTTTTTTTCTTTTTATCAATATCATAGACTCGAGGTTAAATCATTTGGAGTAGAGAAAAATGGAATTAAGCGCATTTCTAACCAACCTTTCAGAACAACCGACGAGTATCCAGTTCGAAGACACAATGGCAGTGATCGAAGCGAACTTCGATTTTGCCCCGACGGCATTCAAAAACGGCAATACGCTCAACGAAGCAAATCAGAATAATGGTTCATGTAAGATCTTTGCATTCGGCCAAGTTAAAGGCCTGAGTCCAGAAGCGACATTGGCGTGTTTTGGTAAGTTCTACCGTGAAGATGTACTGGGTAATCCAGATGGGGATGACCATGCGAACATTCGCAACTTCATTGAATTTGGCTGGAGCGGCATCGAATTCGAGGGTGAGGCGCTGAAAGTTAAGGCGTAATGGCGACTAACATAGTCAGAAAGAAGGGAGCGTAAGGCTCCTTTTTTAGTATTTATGCCTTTTAATGGTGGTGATAGCGAACAAAAAGAAGAGTTTGAGCAGAACAAAGTTGTGCCATTTAGATCAATTAAACCCCATATTGCTTTAAAACTCAGCAAACAAAATAAAAAGTTAGATTTTTGTTTGACTCTCCTCGCTCAATCCGTAAAGTATGCATCGAGCGCAACGGTGGGTAACCTAAAGCGTTGAAAGAAAAGGGCGCCTTGGCAGAGTGGCTATGCAGCGGATTGCAAATCCGTGGACCTCGGTTCGATTCCGGGAGGCGCCTCCATTTCTTTACTCAATTTAAAGATGGTGTTTATTGTTCTAAACGGCATCACAAAGAAATTTGTGTGCCCTGGTGGTGGAATTGGTAGACACAAGGGATTTAAAATCCCTCGGCGTTCGCGCTGTGCCGGTTCAAGTCCGGCCCGGGGCACCATCTCAAATTCACTCGAAAGAGTAACAAAATAATGGCGCCTTGGCAGAGTGGCTATGCAGCGGATTGCAAATCCGTGGACCTCGGTTCGACTCCGGGAGGCGCCTCCATTATTTTACAAATAACCAGCCTAGTGCTGGTTTTTTTGTATCTAAATTTTGTGCTCCGAGCTGAACAAGTGTGAGATTAGGGTCAGCTTTTTTAATCAAAAGCACTTAAAATTACCTTGTTATCAACAAGCTTGCGAGAGTCCATGAGAAGTACCGACGATTACATCATCTTTTATCACTTGATGGAGCAAGGCTCTTTTAGTGGCGCTGCAAAACAGATGCAGTTGACTAAGTCGGTGGTGAGCAAACGCATTGCTAAGCTAGAACAAGAGCTCGGTGTGCAACTTCTCTATCGAACGACACGCAGTATCAAGCTGAGTGAAGCGGGTCAGTCGTTTTACGAACACGCAAAACGCGTTTATCAAGCTGTTGCAACCGCAGAAGAATCGATCGTCGGTTTAGGCCAGAGCTTGTCCGGCAGCATCAAGATTACCGTACCTACCATCTCTGGTGAGCTCATTTTGCCGGGGGTGATTGCTGAATTTAACGAACGTTACCCAGACATCAACATAGACATGGATCTCGACAATCGTTTTGTCGATATCGTCAATGATCGCTTCGACCTTGCCATTCGAACCGGTGTTCTACCAGACTCGAGTCTTATTGCACGTAAGCTGGTGGATGCGCACTGGGTCGTGAGTGCGTCTCCAAAGTATCTTGCCGTACATGGTAAGCCAGATTCCCCCCATGAGTTAGTGAAACACAATTGCTTGGCGTACTCCTATCAAGAGACTGGGGCAAAAGAGTGGGCATTTAAAGCGGGCGATGAAGTCTACCAAGTCAAAGTTGACGGTAACCTGTGTACCAATAATTCATCGGCACTAAGAAATGTGGCTCTGTTAGGGCAAGGGATCATTTACGTACCTAGAGTCTTGATTCATGATGATTTAGAGCAAGGGCGTTTAATCCAACTGTTTCAAGGAGAAACGGCTAAGTGCTTAGGTATTTATGCGGTTTACCCTTATACACGTCAGCAACCAGAAAAGGTGAAACGTTTTATTGAACACCTATACCAAGGGTTCCAAAAGCGTAGCCATCAGTTTTAGGCTAAGTCTAAGTAAAGTTTCTAGCGCTTCTTCTGCTCTGTATCTCCATTCGCCTCTCGATAATTAGTCGTTGTAAGCCATGCATTTACAATAACTGGACGTGTGACGCATCTGTTAATGTTCGGTTTTGATATTGTTTCCATAAAGAAACAATCTGTTTCTTGCTCAAATTTTGAAGTTTGTTTTTGTTAACTTAATGAAAGTATTAGCTTTATTAAAAATAAGCTTAATTTTGGATAGTGTTGGCGAGATCAGCAGCGTAGACGCTGTATAACAGGCTGCTTATAGTGGCTGGGCATAATAATTAGAGATATGGATATGAAACAAAAGCAGCTGATTGATCAATTCAAGGTAATCGTGGGTGATGACAATGTGTTAACCGACGATATCAAAACCAAGTATTACCGTTCGGGCTTTCGCTCTGGTGGTGGCTCTGCATTGGCCGTTGTCTTCCCCAATACCTTGGTAGAACAGTGGAAAGTCATTAAGCAATGTGTCGAAAATAACTGCATCATCATTATGCAAGCTGCTAAAACAGGCTTAACAGAAGGCTCTGCGCCTAGCGGTAATGATTATGACCGTGACGTTGTCGTTATCAATATCACTAAAATGAAACAGATCCACCTTCTTGATGGCGGTAAGCAAGCAGTTTGTCTACCGGGTGCGAGCTTACACTCCCTAGAAAAAACACTAAAAACGGTTAACCGTGCACCTCACTCTGTTATCGGTTCTTCTTCTTTAGGTGCGACAGTGGTTGGCGGTATCGCGAACAACTCCGGTGGCGCGCTAGTGAAGCGTGGCCCTGCCTACACTGAGCTTGCGATATTCGCTCAAGTCGATAAGGACGGCAAACTTCATCTAGTTAATCATTTGGGAATTGATGGTCTTGGCGAGACGCCAGAAGAAATCTTGCAGAACATTCAAGATGGGAACTTTGACCCAAGTAAAGTGGTTAATGATGATCGCATGGCATCTGACAAAGAGTATGACGAGCGCGTAAGAGATGTGACCTCTGATATTCCATCACGATTCAATGCGGATGAGCGCCGACTGTTTGAAGCCAGCGGCTGTGCCGGCAAGCTTGGGGTGTTTGCGGTACGTGTTGATAGCTACCCAGTACCTGAGAAAGAGCAGGTCTTTTATCTTGGCACAAATGATCCGGCGAAACTCACTCAGCTACGCAAAGACTTTTTGACGCAATTTGAGAACCTGCCTGAAATGGGCGAGTACATGCACCGTGATATTTTTAATATGGCGGAAAAGTATGGCAAAGATGTATTTCTGTCCATAGACCACCTTGGTACAGACAACTTGCCAAAAATGTTTGCTCTAAAAGCCAAGGTTGAGAATACCTTAGAGCGAATCCCGTTTGTGAGTAAATATCTGCCAGATACGATCTTGTACTACGCTAGTAAGTTGTTCCCGCAACACTTACCACAAAGGTTGCTCGATTATCGTGACAAATACGAGCATCACTTAATCCTAAAAATGAGTGATGGCGGTATTGATGAGGCGAAGAGATACCTGAAAGAGGTGTGGGCAGCAGAACCAGACCAAGATTACTTTGAGTGTACCGCAGAAGAAGGTAAGAAAGCGTACCTGAATCGTTTTGCAGCAGCAGGAGCGGCGATTCGTTACGAAACCATCCACCGAAACGAAGTAGAAGACATTGTCGCTCTTGATATTGCGTTACGACGTAACGATGAGGAGTGGTTAGAGACTTTGCCACAAGAAGTGACAGATAATCTTGTGATGCCTCTCTATTATGGTCACTTTATGTGTTTTGTCTTCCACCAAGATTACATCTTTAAGAAAGGAACAGACACAAAACGCATGAAGCGATTGATGCTAGAACATTTGAATAGTCGTGGCGCAAAATATCCAGCGGAACACAACGTAGGACACTTGTATGAAGCGGAAAACTCACTACAAAAGTTCTACCATCAGCTCGACCCAACCAATACCTTTAACCCAGGTATCGGTAAAATGGACAAGTATCGTCGTAATTGTAACTGCTGTGCATAATCAGCTTTAATCAAAACGCAGAGCCACTTTAACGAGTGGCTTTGTAGCGATTGCAAAACCGTGAATCTCGGTTCAATTTCGGATTACACCATCGCTAATACAAATAACCAGCCTTGTGCTGGTTTTTTTGTACCTGAATACCCCTGACTCTGTTTATTATTTTCTACTTTGGCTCTGCACAATTACGAGCCGATTTGCACGCTGTCGGTGCATTGTTCATATACGTCTTTATCTAACCTGTTGTTTTAAAATAAATTGTATCTCTGGCACTCTCTTTGCTCTCATACAAATGACCTGAAAAGTCGTAAGAATTAATAATAACGTCACTGGCAACGAAGCCTCCCTTATTGAGTTAAGGGAGGCTTTCGTCGTTTATAGGAGTGAGTGATGACAAAGGAATGTATCAAAACCGCTTGCCCATACTGTGGGGTGGGCTGTGGTGTTGAAGTGAACAAGCAGCGTATTTCGGGGGATGAGAAGCATCCTGCAAATTCGGGCGCGCTTTGCGTGAAGGGCTCCGCGCTGGCAGAGAGCCTACAGATGCCGAGCAGACTGCTTTATCCAAAGCTAAACGGTCAAGAGCTCAGTTGGAGCCAAGCAACTGACATCATCGCGGAAAGTTACTTTAATGCCATTAATACCACTGGCGCGGATTCGACCGCTATGTATGTGTCCGGGCAGCTGCTGACAGAAGATTACTATGTTGCTAACAAATTCATGAAAGGCTTGATTGGCAGCGCCAATATCGACACCAACTCCAGACTTTGTATGTCTTCAGCGGTGGTGGCGCATAATCGAGCCTTTGGTGAGGATATCGTCCCTGTGAATTATTCTGACATCGACGATGCGGAGCTGATTGTTATCTGTGGTGCGAATACGGCGTGGACTCATCCAGTTTTGTTTAGGCGCATTCAGCAAGCGAGAGAACACAACCCGAGATTGAAGCTGGTGGTCATTGACCCAAGAGTCACCGTGACCGCCGAGCAAGCTGACTTACATCTGCAAATTCCAAACGACAGTGACATCGACCTATTCAATGGTCTGGTTCGTTACTGTGTCGACCGTGGCTTAGTGAACCAAGAGTATATTGATGAGCATACGCTGGGTTTTGAAGCGCTGTTATCTTTAGTAGCTAAATCTGACTACAGCTTAGCGAAACTGAGTCAAAAGTTGGATTTAAATGAAGATCAATTGGCCGTTTTCTACCGCTGGTTCAGTACATCGAAGCGAGCAATTACGCTGTTTTGTCAGGGAGTGAACCAATCTCAATCTGGATCGGACAAAGCGAATACCATTATCAATGCTCATTTGGCGACAGGAAAGATTGGCTATCAAGGTGCTGGCCCATTTTCAGTTACAGGCCAACCCAATGCGATGGGCGGGAGAGAGGTCGGCGGTCTTGCGAACCAGCTGGCTATACACAGAGGGTTCGATACCGATTCGATTGAACGAGTCAGTCAGTTTTGGAAAACCGATCGATTAGCCACCAAACCCGGGTTAAAAGCGGTAGAGTTATTTGAGGCCGTGGAGCGCGGTGATATCAAGGTGATTTGGATTATGGCAACCAATCCCGTTGTGTCCATGCCTGACAATCATTATGTGAAAGAAGCACTAAGGCGCTGCCCAATGGTTATTGTCTCGGATATTACTGGCGATTCAGACATTGCTCGCTATGCCAATCTGTTACTGCCTGCAGCAGGATGGGGTGAAAAACAGGGCATGGTAACAAACTCTGAACGGATGATGACTCGTCAAAGAGCCTTTGTTTCACCCAAAGGAGGCGCTAAATCTGACTGGAAAGCGGTGGCTGAAGTAGCTAAAAAGCTGAGTGAAAAGTTAAATGTGGAGAGTAGCTTCGAGTTCCAAAACGAATATGAGGTTTTCAAAGAGTACGTCGAAATGACGGGTTTGAATCAGGACTCTCCGTTGCTGCTCGACCTTTCCAACTTTTCAAATCTGACGCAACAAGAATATGCCGATTGGCAGCCAACACGTTGGGGTAGAGAGCGCCCGTATGAAGATGGAACATTCAGCCATAGCGATGGAAAAGCGAGATTTGTTGTACCGAGTGATGTGACGTTAACCGAAGCTGAATCAAGAGATAATGGTTGGTGGTTGAATACAGGACGCCAACGCGACCAATGGCACACGATGACGAGAACGGGACACATTGCGCACCTTGCTGCGAGCGAACCAGAGCCGAGCGTCTACATGAATCGTCGCTCTGCGGCTTATTTGGGTGTTGAAGCGGGTGAACTGGTCATGCTTACTCAAGGTCAAGTTAAAAGCCAAGGTGAAGAGAAGCTATTTGCAAAAGCATTGATTGACGATGGGCTAACCGACAAGCAATTGTTTATGTCTATGCACTGGGCAGGGAAGTATGGGAGTAAAAGCAGTGTTAACGGTGTGGTAAGCCGTACCAACGACCCATTTTCAGGGCAACCAGCTTTCAAGTCACAGGGCGTCGAGGTGATGCCAGCGCGTGCAAAAAGTTATGGCCTTTATATCTCGGATACAAGCGCAGGTGAAAGCTTCGACGAACAAGGATTGCTGTATGCTTCGTTGCAAAAAGATCATTCGCTAAGTGTTTGGCGCTTTGCGGATAGCTCGCTGACCGAGAAGTCGTTTTCTCTCGGTTTGGAGCATATATCGGGGGCGGGGAGCGTCGTGTTAGACCTCTCATCGGGCTGGTTGTCGGTGACTTATGACCAAGTAGGCACAGATAAGCGAATAGAGTCGTTAATACTGGTATCGAGTCAACCGATTCGCTGTGATACGGCGCAGCTAATAGGGTTAATTGGTGAGCCGCTTACTTTTTCAACGTTACTTTCGATTGTTGACCAAGAGTCATCATCCAAGTTGATTTGTAGTTGTTTTCGAGTCAGTGACACGCAAATTGAAAAGGCGCTTAAAAGTGGCGAGTGCAGCACGACTTCTCATCTACAAAACAAGCTGAAATGCGGTTCAAATTGTGGTTCTTGCCTTCACCAAGTTGATCAATTGGTATCGCAGTTTTCACTTAGTGCTCATATAGAGAGCAATTAAACAATTCTTGAGTTAGGGAAGATTGATTATCGCTACTGAAGCCGTCACACTGAGAAAAGAATAAAAAGACCCTAATGACTCTAGAGGTAATATGAGCACAATATTGGAATGTATTCGCACAGTAGGTCGGGGCGAACGTGGTCGCAAGCCATTGACGTTTGACCAAGCCTACAAAATCATGGATGAGTATCTTGATGGTCATTGCGGTGACGATCAAATGGCGATGCTCCTAATGCTGATTCGTGTTCAAAATGAGACGAAGCAAGAGATCGGCGGCTTTGTTAAAGCCTTTCAATCACGAGTACCGAATTTAGGCGCTGATATTGATTGGCCGTGTTATGCAGGCAAACGCCAAAATGCGGGTCAGCCTTGGCATTTACTGTCAGCAAAGATTTTGGCTGATGCGGGCTACAAAGTACTGCTGCATGGATACCACGACAAGCCAGCAGGTCGCCAACACGCTGAAGACTACCTTGAAGCCCTGAAGATTGATCTCGCAGAGTCACCTGAGCAAGCCGGTGACCTATTACAGGAAAAAGGCATTGCGTATTTACCGCTTCGCCATTTTGCTCCTCAAGCGGAAACCATGATTGGTTGGAAAAATCGCTATGGCTTACGTACTCCAATCAATACTGTGGTAAGAGCTTTAAACCCAGGTGGGGCAAAACTGGGTATACGTGGAAGCTTCCACCCAGGCTTTCAACAGTTACATGCTGAGGTAGAAAACGAAATTGGTTTAACCAGCCACACAGTTGTTTCCTACAAAGGCCAATCGGGTGAATCTGAATACAATCCGAAAGTGAGTCAAACTGTTTGGGTGAGTAAGCCTGATGGTGTGGAGTCCCATTACTGGACTGAGCGTATGCTTACCGACATTCCGCTACCGAAAGAGTGCGTATTTGAGACGGCAGAAGCCGACCTAAATATGATGGCTAATACTGTTGTTGCGACGATGGCTGCAACCCTGTTTGCAGAGTTTGACGACTACGAAGCTGCCTTTGAAAAGTCCTACCAACTTTGGGAAAGCTACTGCGCTTAATCCTACCGATTCAATTTGGCACATTCCTTGTTATGTATCTAATTAATAGATTGATGAACAAGGAATGTCCATGCCTCAAAAATGTATTCAAACTCCGGTACTTGTCTGTAGCGATAACCTAGACGAACAAGCCCGTTTAGCCACGCTTCTGGCTGCCGACTACGACAATATTCTTACCTGTTTCTCTGCGCAATTTGAAACAATGCTCGCGCGTGAACCGAATGCGTCAGTAGTGGCTAGTTGGCGTCAACCGAGCGCTGAGCTAAAACGAATTATCTCACTCTGCTCTGAAAAACGAGCGCCATTACTTGTTGTTGTCCAACAGCTAAATTCTAATGATATTAACCGCTTACCAGAAAGAATGGACTACGTTCTGCTTCCCTCTGATTCGACATTTTCTTTGATGCCGTGGATAGAGCACGCGTATTTAACTAGGCGTTCTTACATCGAGATGGCTCAAGAAATCCAAACTCTGTCGACTCGCTTAGAAGAGAGAAAGCTGATTGAAAGAGCCAAAGGGTTACTGATGAAAATGCACAATGTGGATGAGCAGGCTGCCTACTCCGCGATGAGAAAATCGGCCATGCAATCGAGTCTTCCTTTAGCGCAGGTCGCGAAAAATTTACTCTCTACGCTAGAAGCCTTTGAATAATTAGGCTACCACTTTGGGGTTATAAGAAAAATTCCGCATTGGTGCGCAGTGCACTATTAGCAAGCAATTGATAGAGGCAATCAATAGGGGAATGTAATAAACTATTGAAATAAATGGATTAAATAAGTTGGCACACTACTTGGAACAGTATAATCAGAACGACAAGCTAACAGGTGTACAACTTGTCTTATCGCAACTTTACATTACCAACGGCGGTAATGAATAGGGAAGCAATGGCGCTACGACTTTACGGAGTCGTGGCGCTTTTTTATTTGGAGAAAACGGATGAAATGGACCTCGATTGTTAAATCTTCACTGGTGGGTGTGACGTTGGGCATTACCCTTCAGGGCGCAAATGCGTTTGCACAAGTGGGAGAGCCGGAATTGGAAGATCTTAAATTTGGCTTTATCAAGCTAACTGATATGGCACCACTGGCTGTTGCTTACGAAAAAGGCTTCTTCGAGGATGAAGGGCTGTACGTCACCCTAGAAGCTCAAGCAAACTGGAAAGTGTTGTTGGACCGAGTCATCGATGGGGAGCTTGATGGAGCGCATATGCTGTCTGGTCAACCCTTGGGCGCAACGATAGGCATAGGCACTAAGGCTGAGGTAATTACTGCATTTAGTATGGATCTAAACGGTAATGCCATCACGGTTTCAAACAAAACGTGGCAGCAAATGAAGCCTCATATTCCAAAGCAGGCCGATGGAAAACCTGTTCACCCAATCAAAGCAGACGCGTTAAAACCAGTCGTTGAGAGTTACCTCGATGAAGGTAAGCCATTCAATATGGGGATGGTATTCCCAGTCTCTACCCATAACTATGAACTGCGTTATTGGTTAGCCGCAGGGGGTATTCACCCGGGTTTCTATGCACCTGAAACGGGAGATAACAGTGGTCAATTGAATGCGGATGTGATGTTGAGTGTGACGCCACCCCCTCAGATGCCTGCAACGATGGAAGCAGGAACAATAGAAGGGTATTGCGTAGGTGAACCTTGGAACCAACAAGCGGTATTCAAAGGGATCGGTGCTCCGGTTGTTACCGACTACGAAATTTGGAAAAACAACCCAGAGAAGGTGTTTGGTGTATCTAAGCAGTGGGCTGAAAAGTACCCGAACACACATATTCGAGTCGTGAAAGCGTTAATTCGAGCAGCGCACTGGTTGGACGAAAACAACAACGCCAACCGAGTTGAGGCGGTTAAACTGCTGGCCAAGAGTGAGTACGTCGGTGCTGATTTTGAAGTGATTGCCAACTCTATGACGGGCACTTTTGAATATGAAAAAGGCGATGTACGTGAAGTCCCAGACTTTAACGTCTTCTTCCGCCACAATGCGACTTACCCATACTACAGTGATGCAATTTGGTACCTCACTCAAATGCGTCGTTGGGGACAAATTCCACAAGAGCAATCCGATCAATGGTATATGGACATCGCTAAAGAAGTGTATCGCCCTGATATCTATCAACAAGCGGCCGAGTCGCTCATTGAAGATGGAACTTTAAGTTCGAGCGATTTCCCTGACTTCAACAAAGAAGATGGTTTCCGCGCGCCGCAAACTCACTTCATTGATGACATCGTTTACGACGGTCGAACGCCGAATGCTTATCTAGAGAAGTTTGCGATTGGCCTAAAAGGAAAAGAGAAGGTTTAGCTCTCTTAAATCGGGAGGGGAGTTTGCCCCTCCCCAATAATAAAAATAAATTCAAGGATGTAGACTATGCCGAGTAATGTTATCTCTCTCATTCCCAGTCGAACACGAGTGGCGAATAAAAGCAAAGCTGTGTTATTGCCTATCATCGGATTACTGATGTTTCTAATGATTTGGCATTTAAGTGCACGCCAAGTACAGACTTCGCTCGGTACACTGCCGGGCCCAACTCAAACCTATCAGCAGTTTAGCAACCTAGTGCTGGAGCATTGGGAAGAACGCGAAAAAGAAGTCGCCTTTATTGAGCGCCAAGAGAAGCGAAATGCCGCTAAGCTTGCGAAAGATCCAGAGGCGAAAGTAAAAATCCGACCATATACAGGCAAGCCGACCTTTTTTGACCAGATTGTGACAAGTTTAATCACGGTCGCGAGTGGCTTTGTTTTAGCAACAATTATCGCCATCCCACTCGGTATTGTGTTGGGTCTCAACCAAGGGCTGTACCAAGCGTTTAACCCGATCATCCAACTGCTAAAGCCTGTCTCTCCGTTAGCGTGGCTGCCGATTGTCACCATGGTGGTCAGCGCGACCTACGTCAGTGACGATCCTATGTTTGCGAAATCATTTATTAACTCTCTGCTTACCGTGGCTTTGTGTAGCTTATGGCCGACTCTGATCAACACGGCAGTTGGCGTGACGAGCGTTGACAAAGACCTCATCAATGTCAGTCGAGTGCTACAGCTTTCTTGGTGGCAGCATATTCGAGTGATTGTTCTTCCTTCAGCAATTCCAATGATTTTTACCGGGCTTAGATTGTCACTGGGTATCGCATGGATGGTGCTGATTGCCGCAGAGATGCTGGCGCAAAACCCGGGCCTTGGCAAATTCGTTTGGGATGAGTTCCAAAATGGCAGCTCAGCCTCGTTAGGAAGAATCATGGTGGCAGTGATTACGATTGGCTTTATCGGCTTGCTGCTCGACCGTGGCATGCTGCAGCTTCAAAAGTGGCTTTCGTGGAATAAACAACAGGCATTGCGATAAAAGGAGTTTCCTATGTCTAAAGCGTTACTAGATTTGACTCAACTTGGCATGCGATTCCCAACACCCAATGGTGAGTTTATTGCACTGAAAAATGTTGATTTACAAATACAAAAAGGCGAGTTCATTTCTCTGATTGGCCACTCTGGTTGTGGCAAATCAACGGTACTGAACCTCATTGCGGGCTTACACCTTCCAACCGATGGCGGCGTTATCGTCGACGGGAAAGAAGTGAGTGGCCCGGGCCCAGAACGTGCGGTGGTGTTTCAAAACCACTCATTATTGCCTTGGTTGACGGTGTACCAAAATGTGGAACTGGCGGTTAAACAGATCGCTGCGCAATACGCAGGCACTAAAAACCGTCAGCAATGGGTTAAAGAGCAGGTCGAGCACTACCTTGATCTGATTCAAATGTCCCATGCCGCAGACAAAAAGCCCGATGAAATTTCGGGAGGGATGAAGCAGCGAGTGGGAATAGCCCGAGCGCTGGCTTTAAAACCCAAGGTTTTATTGATGGATGAACCTTTTGGCGCGCTTGATGCGTTAACACGAGCACACCTTCAAGACTCGTTAATGCAGATACAGGCTGAGCTGAACAACACGGTCATTATGATCACTCATGACGTTGATGAAGCGGTTTTGCTGTCCGATAAGATCGTCATGATGACCAATGGACCTGCGGCCACCATTGGAGAGGTGTTAGACGTTAACCTTGCAAGGCCAAGGAACAGAGTCGAGTTAGCTGACGACCCACAGTACCAGAAGTGTCGTCAATCGGTGCTTAGATTCTTGTATGAAAAGCAGTCGAAGCCTTCGGTCAAACCAAGCAATACCGAATCCCCAGCGACTACGCCAGCGAAAACGGCTTAAAAGGAGACAGACATGGAACATATAGTCATTGTCGGAAATGGAATGGTCGGGCATCACCTTGTTGCTCAATTGGTGGAGCGTGGCGCCCACTTAGAGAAGAAAATTACGGTCATCGGTGAAGAGCGATTTATCGCTTACGATCGAGTTCAGCTATCAGCGCTATTTTCAGGCAAAAGCCACCAAGATCTGATGCTCAGTAGTGAAGATTGGTATGCAAAACATGGGATCGAGCTTTTACTTGGCGCTCATGTTACCTCGATTGAGAAAGAGAACAAACGCTTGGTCATTGATGGCGACAGCGTACTTGGTTATGACGAGCTGGTACTCGCGACAGGTTCATACCCATTTGTCCCGCCCATTGAAGGTAAAGAGCGAGATAATATATTTGTCTACCGAACCCTAGACGATCTTTCTGAAATCAAGACGGCCTGCCAAGGAGCCAAAACAGGCGCGGTAGTCGGTGGAGGACTGCTCGGTTTGGAGGCGGCAAATGCACTCAAATTGTTGGGAGTGAAAACGCACGTCGTAGAGTTCGCGCCGAGGCTGATGCCAGTTCAATTAGACGATGCAGCAGGCGGTTTACTCAAAGAGAAAATTCAAGACCTGGGGCTGAGCGTGCATACCTCGACAGTTACCGAGAAGATCATTGATGGAGAAAGTGCTCGCCATCGTATGGTGCTCAAAGATGCAGACCCGTTGGAGGTGGATGTCATCATCTTCTCGGCAGGCATTCGACCTCAAGATTCATTAGCAAGAGAGGCGGGGTTAGAACTGGGTGAACGTGGCGGCATTGTGATTGATGATGCTTGTAAAACCAGTGATGACCATATCTATGCGATTGGTGAATGTGCCTTATGGCAGAACATGATTTTTGGTTTGGTTGCGCCGGGTTATTCAATGGCTCGGGTTGTAGCTGATAAGCTAACGCAGCGCGAAAATCCTGGTTTCTCTGGCTCGGATATGAGTACCAAGCTCAAGTTATTGGGTGTTGATGTTGCGTCGATTGGCGATGCGCACAAAACCACTGAGGGCGCGCAAGAGATGTTCTTGCAAGATACCGTCGCGGGTGTTTACAAGAAATTAGTTGTGGATGAGAGCGGTACTCAACTTCTTGGTGCCATTCTGGTGGGGGACAACACCGACTATGATGCACTGCTGCAATGTTACCTTAACCAAACTCCGCTCCCTGACCATGCCGCTAACCTCCTGTTTGATACTGGAATGCTTCAAGGCGAAATGGCGGATACCGCGATGATCTGTTCTTGCCACAACGTGACGAAAGGTGACCTTGTCACTGCCATTCAAGCCGGCGCACATGACCTTGATACGTTAAAGTCACAAACCAAAGCGGGTACAGGTTGTGGTGGTTGTAGCAATATGGTCAAGAGCGTCCTTGATACCGAACTAATGGCGATGGGCGTTGAGGTTAACAATCATATTTGTGAGCATTTTGAACTCTCACGCCAAGAGATGTTCCATATTTGCCAAGTGGAAGGGATAAAAGATTTCGACACCTTGATAGAAAAACACGGAAAAGGGCATGGTTGTGACCTGTGTAAGCCAACGGCCGCCTCGGTATTTGCTTCACTCTGGAATGAACACATCATGGAACCTCAACACAGTTCACTTCAAGACTCAAACGACGCGTTTATGGCGAACTTGCAAAAGGATGGATCTTATTCGGTGGTTCCGCGTGTTGCTGGTGGAGAGATCACCCCTGATAAGTTGATTGCACTTGGCGAAGTGGCGAAGAAATACGATCTCTACACTAAGATCACCGGTGGACAGCGTGTTGATCTATTTGGTGCTCAAGTCGAGCAATTGCCTGACATTTGGCAAGCGCTTATCGACGCTGGTTTTGAAACCGGACACGCCTACGGAAAGTCTTTGCGAACTGTTAAATCGTGTGTGGGTTCAACTTGGTGTCGTTATGGTGTCGATGACTCAGTTGGCCTCGCGATCGAGCTAGAAAACCGATACAAGGGTCTAAGAGCACCCCATAAGATTAAGTTTGCGGTATCGGGTTGCACTCGCGAGTGTGCGGAAGCTCAAAGCAAAGACATTGGGGTGATTGCGACCGAAAATGGCTGGAACCTCTATGTTTGTGGTAATGGGGGTATGAGACCGAGACATGCCGACCTGATTGCCTCAGATTTGTCTAAAGACGAGTTGGTCTCTTTAATCGATAGAGTTCTGATGTTCTATGTTCGCACCGCTGATCGTTTGCAACGTACTTCAGTGTGGTTAGAGAACCTAGAAGGTGGGCTTGATTACCTGAAGCAAGTGGTGATTGAAGACTCGCTAGATATTGCCACAGCTCTAGAACAACAGATGCAACATGTGGTCGATACCTATCAGTGCGAATGGAAAAGCACGCTCGAAACGCCAGAGAAGCTCGCCAAATTTAAGCCATTTATTAATGCAGATAAGCAGAGTCAGGCACTGCCGTATCAACGCATTCGTGGTCAAAGAATTCCGGTTAAGGAGGAGCTCTAATGGCGCTAATTGAAAAAGTACAACTTTGTAAAGTGGATGAGCTAGAGCCGTACCAAGGGCGAGCGGCTTGGGTGGATGGTGAACAAGTCGCACTGTTTCTTGTCCCCAATCACGGCGTATTCGCTATTCAAAACTGGGATCCGATTGGAAAAGCCTATGTTTTGTGTCGTGGTATTGTCGGAGACGTCAATGGGGAACTATGCGTAGCGTCGCCGCTTTACAAGCAACATTTTAAACTCAGTTCAGGGGAGTGTATCGAGCAGCCAGAGACGAGACTACGCACTTGGCCGATTACTATAGAGAATAACTCTGTGGTTTTGAGCTCTGAGTGATGCTGATAAAACGATCGTTTCGTATAGAGCTTAAACGCTTGGGCATGGTTTTTAACCACTTGAGTTAAAAAAGAAAAATAACTCGTTGACCTGCCGATAATATCCGTTAAAGTACACCCCGTTCTCGCAGCACAGCCTGCAAGAATGGTGGTGTACCATCGCTTTATGCGTTGCCCTGGTGGTGGAATTGGTAGACACAAGGGATTTAAAATCCCTCGGCGTTCGCGCTGTGCCGGTTCAAGTCCGGCCCGGGGCACCATCTTTGACTTCCTATAGTCTTCAAAATTTAGGCGCCTTGGCAGAGTGGCTATGCAGCGGATTGCAAATCCGTGGACCTCGGTTCGATTCCGGGAGGCGCCTCCATTTAGTTAGAAACTCCCCCCGAAAATATTTCCCTATTCGTATGTCGTCAATTGTTTATCAATAAGCATCGCATAGCCCATAGCAGGCAGTTCGAACTCTATGTGTTCGTCTACAACATTAACTGACGTGTCATTAACGATATCGACCATCTCTTGATGCCAGCGTAAGCGAACTTGCTTAGGAAACTGAGATTTGTTGATGGCCGCGATACCCTTACGACCACGACGAAACACCATGTGTTCGTCGCTCACCTCTACTACGCCCATTTTCTCTCCGTGAACGAGGTTGTGGAAGGCGATCATCTTCGCGATGCGATTGTCTCTCCAAGTATTAAGCCAGCGAGGTTGCCCTTGGTGATCTTTAATACCACTCGTATCGAGATCGGTGTAAATAAGAGGAACGCCACCATCGCGGCATAAAATATAGCAGTTAAGCAACCATTCCCGTTCTTCACTGAGCACTAACGGCCGAAACACATCATTATTTGGTATGTCATGGGTGATCGCGAAGGTGATCGCGCGCTTACGAGATAAGGCTTTACCAAAGGTAAACGGGTCAACTAACGAGGACAATACGCCTTTTGGTTGCAGTGCATTATATGCGGTACTAAATAATGGAAAGTCATAAGCGGCGAGGGTAGTTCCCTCTAAATAAGGCTTTAAGAACAGCTCATACTCTTTACGGGTAGCACCACCGTCGGTAATGATTTCACCAAAGATGTGCACGCCTTCTGTCACTTCTGGTGTCCATACTCTCTGTATGTGCTCCAGTGTTAAGTGTTTGGCTGCATCAATCCGAAAACCTTTTACGCCTAGGTCTTTTAAGGCCATCAGGTACTGCTGCTGCATTTTTACTACGTGTTCACACACTTTTAGCGTCGGCAAGCCAGGGTCATGCTCGCCGCCAGTGATACGCCCGTTTTGAACTTCCCATGTGTTTTGCCAATCTTTAATACCAAAGGCTTCGACAAAATGCTCATCAGCAAACAGTGGTTCGTTTAGATCACCAAAGAGTTTGATCGATTCGTAATACTCTTTGTTTTTCGCGTAATGCTCAAGGTCGTCAGCGCTAGGGTAGTTTAGGTCATTTCGTTTACCGGCTTCGTTTGCCATATGGTTGAACACCACATCAACATAGACGCGCAGACCAAGTTCACGCAGGGCTGACACCATAGACTTAAAGTCGATGGTGTTGCCAAGTTGGTTATCGATAACACGATAATCTTGTGGTTGATATCGTTGCCACCATTGAGTGCCTTTCTCATTCATTAGGGACTTCATTGGCGGTGAAATAAGTACGGTTTTATAACCCAGTTGTTTAATTTGTTGAGCACGTTCGGTGACAAGGGAATACGGCCAATCAAAGGCATGAAGAACAACGTCACGTGACTCACTGATTAATGGCATGGGATGCTTCCTATCCGTTTAAAATCTCGCGCTAACCCATGATATTTGGCTCTTTGCTTTCATACTGTCTCTATCACCCAAAGTCAGAAAAGTCGGGTTCAATTTACGTTGATAGCAGTGATGTTGGGCTAGTCTAGTGCGAATCAAAAATTGCCTTTCTAATCAGGCAAGTATTGAGCCATGACGAAGAGTATAGAATGCCCAAGAGCTTTCAATCCCCCTTATCTTGATAATTTAAGGAGGAGTTTAGTGGCGTAGTACAGTATTATACCAACCTAAATAAATATCTGGTCATTTTTGCTTGCTAAAATCGCTAATAGCTTCGTTATAGCTATGTTTTTAAAGAATGGTGAAGGTAGGTCAACTAGCTAGCTGCAATCTATGCCTTGCTCTAAGCGATTTTTTCTGCGCAATTATCTGATCACCTATTTATCCAGGTTGGTATTAAGCGGAACAGGGGTTGTTTTGAGTGGCCATTTCATATTGTCTCACTGGCATTGAATCGATGGTTTGTTTGACTTGGTTCCAATCTGTTTGTTTTCCCCAGCGAAGTTTTTCGTGCCCATCTTTACCAATAAGAACCGTTGTGTGTTTGCCAGGTTTGACTTGATAGACCTCGAAAAGTGCTTTGAGGTTAAATTCAAACTTGACCCAAGTCGGGTTGGTAAAGCCATCTTCAGTCACCACCATGGTAATCAAATCTCTGTCTTGCAGTTCACACTCATTAATCAATGTTTCGAGTAAAAACTGCTTTACGTGATCATCATTGGTGGGAGCAAAGTAAATGACGCTACGGTGTTGATAATGGGTCGAGTACGCGGGGTAGCTCCATGCAAACGTACTGGCTAGTAGGGTAAGCCCTAACAAAAGTAATACCCTCATGGTTAGGCTCCTTGAGTTTCAAAAGTTCTAACATGTAGATGTTTACGATAAGTGTAGGTGTTAAGCTCAAGTGACGATAAAAATGATAGGGAAATTTACTCGATGCAGACACTTCACACTGAACGGCTGACACTGCGAATGGCAAACGAGAAAGATGCAGAATTTGTTTTGGCACTCTACAACACCTCAGACTTTATTCAGTTTGTTGGCGATAAACAGATTCGCAGTGAAGCGGATGCGTCGCGTTACATCGAAGATAAAATATTGGCGATGCACAAAGAATTTGGTGTTTGCCTGCTAGTCGTCGAAGAGGCCACAACCGGTGAAAAACTGGGTGTTTGTGGACTAATTAAACGACCAGAACTAGAGGCTTATGATATTGGCTACGGGTTTAAACCGAGTGCTTATGGCAAAGGGTATGGTTATGAAGCCGGCCAAGCGGTTATCACATACGCACAGCAACAACCTCATATTGATGAACTGGTGGCGATCACAACGTCAGACAATCAAGGAAGCCAAGCACTATTGAATAAGCTCGGCTTTACCTACATCAAAGTTCAAGATGCGATAAGTGATAAAGTAGATTTGTTGTTGTATCAAATGAGTCTAGCAAGTGAGCCGATCTAAACAGTCAGACATATTAAAAGGTGCGCTGTACACTGAGTTTAAAACGGTCAGTGCGATGGTTGCGATTTATTGCCGACATCATCATGACTCAGTTACAGGGCTTTGTAACGACTGCAAAGAACTGTTGGATTACGCTGAAACGCGCTTAGATCGCTGTCCCTATGGTCAAAATAAACCGACCTGTAATCAGTGTCCAATTCACTGCTACAAACCCGCTGAGAAAGAGCAAATGCGCCAAGTGATGCGATACGCTGGGCCAAGAATGCTGTTACCTCATCCCATCCTTGCTATTCGACATCTGCTCCATGAAAGAAAGGCGATACCAGCAAAGCCGAAGCCTAACGTGTCCAATCGTCATTTACGTAAGCAAAAAAATAAACAGTAAACCGCTAAGATTGATCAACCACTGAGGTTTGCAAATCGGTGAGTCTTTCCGCTAAACGAGCCTGATCAAGGATATGAATTGAACCACGGTTTACGCTGATCTCTCCCGTCGATTCTAGCATTTTAAGCACTTCATTGAGCCTTGGTCTAGAGATGCCAGTGATGGTACTCAACTGTTTTTGAGAGGTGTGTATTGCCGTCAGGCTTCCTTTGATTTGGTTGGAGTGTTTGCTAATTTCGAGCAAGGAGAAAACGACTCGCGCTTCTCGCTTGTAGAGAGAAACGGCTTGAGCTAGCAACCATCTATTCTGGGTCTTCAGTGACGCGTGGTAGAGGAACTGAAAGATATGAGGGTCTCTGGCTGCCAGTGTATCGAGCTTCTCTTTAGCAAAGAAAATAATCTCTAAGGGTTCAAGTTGCTCAATGTTGACGTGTACACGGATATTGTTGTTCATGATACTGCCGCCAAGCCAATCACCTGCGCCAAATATACTCGAATTCATCGTATTGGTTTGCTCTGAACCGAAACCAATGCCAGCGATGCCTTTTTTTATGTAAAGCAACCCTTTAAGGTTTCCACTGTGACCAGCAGAGTTCCCTAAACTTTGGATTTTAATCGCATTCAGGACAATGGCTTTTTTAGTTTCATTGGGTAGTTCACAAGGCCAATTAATACTATCCTGGAGAGTATCCACACTCATTCCTCACTGTTTTACTCGCGAGTAAGTGTATACCTTGTCTCTATATTAGAGCAATGTGGAACATCCGATTATTTGATCGTTTCTGGTTGCTTTTGGTTCAATGCGTTCTGTATAAAGTCTTTACTACTCAATGGCTTGTTAAAATAGTAGCCTTGAAGCACATCACACCCCAGTTTGGCCATCATCTTAGCTTGAATTGGGGTTTCGATACCTTCCGCAACTAGTTTCAAATCGAGGCTTTTACCTAAATTGATCATACACTGGAGCGCTGAAAAGTGTTTTTGGCTGTCTGACATACGCTCAATAAACAGGCGATCAATTTTAAGCTCACTAAATGGGCTGTTGATCAGTTGGCTAATGGATGAGTAGCCAGTACCGAAGTCATCAATCGAAATAGTGACGCCTCGCATTCTGAGACGAGTCATGTTGTCTAGCGCACGACCCAAATCATGGGTGATTTCAACTTCAGTTACTTCGAGAGTGAGTTTATTAGCAGGGAATCGCGCCTGTTCTATTGCTTGAAGCACTTTGTCTGCAAAGTCTTCATGTTCCATGTCTGACGGCGAAACGTTAATGGCAATTTGAATCTTTTGTCCAAGACGGTGCCACTGTGCGGCAGCCTCTAGGCTCACTCGAAGCATTTTGCAGCTGAGGGCGTAGCTTAAGCCTCCGGCGAAGACCACAGGTAAGAATTTGTCTGGTGTTAGCAGCCCTAGGTGACTGTGTTGCCAACGAACGAGAGCCTCGGCGCCAATCAAGCGATGGTTTTTTGCGCAGTAGTGACCTTGAAAATAGGGTTCAAACTCGTCGTGGAGTAGGGCGTGGCGGACTTCTTGTTCACTGATGCCAGTTGGCTGAACTTCGATGGTAGGTGAAAAAACGGTATCGCATAGATGAGCAAGTGTATCTGCAAGGCCAGCTTTACTAACTGGCTTAGGTAACTGGCTTATGTTTCGAATGCCATAAGAGATTGCCATGTCGATGACAGAATCTTGTACATCTTTGGAGACACTGCTCGTTAGCACAACATCGGGTGAGATGTTGATATCGGAAAAATGCCTCAGAAACTCTACACCATCCATATCTGGCATATAGAGGTCGCAGAAAATTAAGTCTGGCGTCGCAAGAGAGATAGCGTCCAAGCCCTCCTGACCATTACTAGCAACAGCGATGTTAGCGGAGGTCAGGCTTTTCAATAGGCGACTTAGGATCGTCGCATGAAAAGCATCATCTTCAATGATTAATATGTTGTTTAATGCCATAAAATTAACTGCTAATGGTATTGGCTTCTTTTAACTCTTTCATATCCAGCTGACTTGCAAGAGTGTCACAGGCGTTGAAGTACGCTTTAGTTTTTGCGTGAGGGCTTCCACGAAGGTGCTCTTTGCAGATTTTTGCAATTTTAGCCACTTGGACTTTCGACCATGCTGGTGGCCAAGAGCGTGTTAAGACCTCAAGCATCAACAGGTAAAGGTCATTGTCGATGGTGTTGGCTTTAAGCGCTTTGCTCAACAAAATCGCGGCTTTATCAAAATGCTGATTCGCCACATAGTGACGTGAACGCTCTTTGATCTTTAGCAACTGGCTGTAGCCTTGTTCAATTTTGGTGCGGTACTGCTGAAAGTAACTCATGTAGCCGTGTTGAGCGGCGATGTTCGGATGGTCAGAAATCGCTTGAACTGCCAGCGTAGAAGCATGTTTGTACGCATCATGCTCATATACGGCAAAGGAGGCCTTCGCCAGTTCCATTGTTTCATACACACTTGGCTGATGCAGAGGCTCTTCTTGACGGAACTCTTGATACTTCTCGTAATAGAAACGTGCTTTCTGAGCGTCATTCTTAAGCTTGAAAATACGACACAGGATAAGGAATTCGAATCCTTTATATTGCTCACGTGTGTAGTTTTGACGCCACTGCTCAATCCATTTAGCAACGGTAGCGACATGCGTTTCACGTAAGTTGACGGCATCAAATCGAGCAAGATCGAGCTGGATGGAAGCTGCGAATAAATAGTCATCTACTGATGATCGGAATGAGTTTCTTGATTCGGCTTGTAGTGCTTTTAAGCTGTTCAATGCATCCGCTAAATCAAATAGGGCTAAGCGCATAGCAACTCTGACTTCATGACGTTGAATGTGCTTAGGTGACACTGCAATTGCCGATTCAATCTCTTCCAAAGCAAGATCAAATTGGTGCTGCGCTGCATAGGTTTCTGCACTGATGTCGCTCGCTTGCGCGCTACGAAGCGGATCTTTTTTCACTTGTGAAGCGAGGAAAAGTGACTGCTTATATTGGCGTTGGTGGAATGCGATACGCGCAAGTTCTAAATGAACCGCCGAGTTTTCATTCGAGCCTTTTAGGTTAATCAGTACATTACGAGCTTCATCGTATTTTTCTAATGCCGCAAGCGACTTTGCTTTAATGAGCTGGCTTCGAACGATCACTTCTTCGTCAGCAAAGAAAGATTGGTCGATGTATTCGATAGCACCTTGGTAGTTCTTATTACCAAAGATGGTTAATACGTCTGAAAGCGCTCTTTTTTTCGCAGAGAATTGGGGAAGACGCTTTTGCAAGGTAGCATAGTTAAGGGGCTTTAGAAGGTAGCCATCAGGTTCTAGCTCCATAAAGCCGCGAACCACTTCAGGTGTGCCGTCACCTGTGACAATAATGTTGACACAGTCAGGGCTTAGAAGCTGTTTATGTTGGAGCTCATCGATCAACTGGTAGCCGTTGGCTTTTTTGCCCAAATTATAGTCGAACAAAACCAGCGCGTAGTTTTTTACACGGCATTTATCAATGGCTTCAGAAGCATCCTGAGCGAAGTCAATCCTTTGGATAGGGTAACCCAATCGCTGCAGCATTCCCTTTGCAGCGGTTCTGTACATTGGACTGTCATCAACGATTAAGACAGGCCTACTAGAGTCAACAGTTCCAGATAGCATTACTTACTAAGCACCTTCTCATATTTACCGACCATTATTTTCTATTTTTATATGGAAGTCTGTTCTCTAAAGAACAGAAACATGACTCTTAGCGCAATATACTGGATTGCGTGTTGTTATTGCTAGAGTGCGACTTTGTGAACCTCCAAACTTGTAGACGATTTATTCAATCAGTTATCCGCTGTGTTGCGACAGTGAGCCTTTTTCTCGCATTGAGTCAGCCTGCTTTTTCAGCATCTAAAACCGTTGCAATTGGTTTACCTGCTGCGCCTGTGGCTGATCAAAAAACGACCGGCGTGCAAGGGTTTACTAAGCTACGTACTTTTATGGAAAGGTATTGGCAGGTTTGGGGGAAAACTTACGGTTATAAAGTGGAGTTTGTATATGCTTCGCATGGCCAGTTGGGTAAATTTTTATCCTCCGGTGAGATAGACATAATTGCAATCTCTGCAATTACGGATACGGGTGTTGCTGGCCTATATAGTGTGCCTTACGCATATACTGGCGGGGCTTTATACGCGCGTATCAATGATAAGTTGAAAGGGCGTCCTACCGCTCTTAACCTGCCTTTCCCACTTTTTCCTGAAAATTACAACCGCTCTCAAGTTGCTCTCTACCATGGAGGTGATGTTGAGAAAACGGTCGAACAGATTGGTAAAGTAAACTTTATCTACTCTTGGGGGCCAAGTCGTTTAGAGCAAGCAATGTTAACCAGTGCGTCTAGTAAAGACTTCGTACTTGCCCAGAAAACCAGAGGTGTTCCTTTACGTTTCAAAGCCGCACAGGACCAACAGGATTTGATGGTTCAGGTCAATAGCGGGATCAGGAATATTTCCTCTTCGCTAATTGAAGAATTGTGGAACTCGATTGACTCGTCGGAAAAGGTCGAAGTTGAACTGGTGATTGGTGACTATTATCAAAAAGTTTCACCGGAACAAGAAGTAGAGCTCATCAAGAGTCCAACGTTGACTTATGCGTATGTTGAGCGTGGTGAAGAACCTTACTTTATTGGTGAAGATTTCGAGTTGCAGGGTTACACCATTGATGTTCTCAATGAAATTTCAACGCATATCGGTGTTACCTTTGTTGGTCAGCCTTACCGCTCTTTTCAGGAAGCGATTGATGCAGTAAGCAGTGGTGACGTTGATCTTTTTCCGGGTGTGTATCGAACTGAACAAAGGAAAGAGAGTTTAGAGTTCACTAAAGATATTGATAAAGCGTCAATGGCAATCATCAGTGAGATGGATTACAGCTCAATCAAAGAGCTTTCTGGACTGCGTATCGCTTTGGTTCGAGGATTGCACGAAAATGACATTGTCGCGAGCATTCTTCCTAATAACCCTGTGATTTATCTTGATACCGCTGAAGAGGCCATTGAATCTGTTGCTTTAGGTCGAGCGGATGCCTTTGTCGGCAAACTACTGAATAGCATCTACCTCGTTGATAAACATAAATTCTACAGTCTTAAGATACATCAAGCACTCGACGTTGAAGAGGAGCTTTGGCCAAGAATTGCAGTAGCAAAAGGCCGTGATTCGCTGGTGGAACTCTTGAATATCGGAATCTACTCATTGGGGGATAGCTTTCAACAAGAGCTAGGCCACAAATGGAGAAGGGCTCTGGAAAGCAATTACCAAGAGCAACAGAGAAACCACCTTTATCGCCGAATTTTATATTTTTCAGTCGGATTGGGAATCCTGTTTGTCTTTGGTGCCATCTTGTACCGTCGCCAACTCAAACGCCGTAATCAGATTCAAAACTCATTAGAAGCAGCCTTGTTTGAAGCTGAAGAAGCTAAGCGACAGGCAGAAAACATGGCATTAGCGAAATCTGACTTTTTAGCACGTATGAGTCATGAAATTCGTACGCCAATGAATGGTGTGTTAGGCATGGCGGAAGCACTCTCTTTCACTCGTTTAGACAAAGAGCAATCTGACTTGCTGCAAACTCTAAATGGGTCGGCACGAAACCTGATGGCACTATTGAATGATGTTCTTGATTTCTCAAAGATGGACGCAGGTAAGCTCACCTTAGAAAGCATTGAGTGTGACATTGACTCGTTGGTTACTGGTGTGATTGGAAACTTCAGACATAAAGCGAATGCGAAAGGACTAAAACTGAGCTGTAGAGTTGATCCGCAACTTAATAAGATCTATTCCTGTGACTCGACCCGCTTAATGCAAGTGTTGAATAATTTGGTTTCCAATTCCGTAAAATTCACAGAGAAGGGCTACGTTGAAGTAACGGCTCAATTGATCGCCAAAGATTACCACCAGTCGAGTGACGTTGAATCTCAAGATCTAATCAGCTTACAGATCCGCGACAGTGGTATTGGTATCCCTAAAGAGAAGCTACGTTCGCTGTTTGACCCATTTGTTCAAGCTGACGGCGACATTACTCGACGTTTTGGTGGTACTGGCTTAGGTTTGAGTATCAGTAAAGAGATCATCGACAGCATGGGCGGTGAGATCAAGGTGAGTTCCGTAACGGGTCACGGTAGTTTGTTTAACATCATGTTACCTCTAACACGAATTGAAGAAACTACGGTCGAAGCTGAACAAGAAAGTAACTCTCTTGAGCCACAAGGTGATTTGAGTTCATTAAAAGTTCTGTTCGCGGAAGATAATGAAGTTAACCGAAAAGTTATCGGTGGTCAGCTGAAACGTCTGGGAGTTCAGTTTGATACTGCGGAAAACGGCCTAATTGCGTGGAATAAGTATCAAGCTGATCCATCGTATGACTTGGTTCTCTCTGACTGCCACATGCCTGAGATGGACGGCTTTACCTTAGCCGGTAAGATCTCAAGCACATATGGAAGTAAAAAGCCGCATTTGATTGCGATTACGGCAGATGCGTTAAGTGGTGCGGCCAAGCGATGCCTTGAAGCTGGATTCGATGACTATATTTCAAAGCCGTGCCCTATCGACATACTAGAAACCAAGCTAAGTTTGGTTTCGACCTCAAGGGCAGGCGAGACACAGTCTGTAATCCCTGTTTCAAATGTAACCGAGGCAGAGAACATCATTGATGCTCCTGAGCCAACTGAACAGCTAGACGATGACCTGAGTTGGCTAGAAGAGTTTGAGTCAGTGACACCTCAGCCTCAATCTGCAACAGAAAATGAATCAGACCTTGAGGCTGATCTCGCTTGGCTCGACGAACATGACTCTGATGTAGCACCTGATATTGGAAGTGACCCTCTCGAAAGTTTACTAGCAGAGCTAGAAGATATGGGCACCACTGAAGGTATTGATACCGTTGAAGATTTATATGTCGAGGAAGGTGACTCACTACAAGAGGTTCAAACTTCGGTCGAGCCTTTAGTTTTGCCAACGTATGACTCATTTGATCACGAAGCGGTACTTGCCATGAGTGGTGGCGATCTTGAGATCACCAAAGAAATTCTCGATACATTTCTTATTAACTATGAGAAAGACTTAACTGAGCTGGTTGAAAGTAGTCTATCACCTGATAGTGCATGGCTTAAGGATGTTGCTCATCGAATCAAAGGCAGTGCTTTGTATTTAGGCAATAATGCCATTGCGACGGTGGCAAAAGATCTCGAACAAGCCAGTGCTGAAGATGATCGAACTCATGCCAATGAACGTGTCGTCTACATTGAACAGCACTTGCAAATGCTTGCTAACGAAATTGAAGTCTACTGTGAGTCACTATGAGTTCGCGTTATTCAATTGACTCGGCAATCAAGTGGGTATTAGCACTGGCGGCGATTGTGATTGCAATCGTCACGGGCATGGCGGCTCATATGGCCTTGAAGGAAGAGCGACAGTATTGGCAAAGCCAGCTCATTAGCAATTATCGATATTCCATTACAGCGATGGTAAATCAGGAGTTTGAACACCTGCAACAACTATCCAACACTGTGGTGGAGTCATCCGCAACGTATGGTTTCGTTAAGTTTGGGCGTTCTAAATATTTGGAACGATTTTACGCCAATAGAACGCTGCATGAAAAGTCACTATCTGCCATTTTAATATTGAATACGGAAGGACGTGATACCTTTTCCAATACCACGATTTCTAAGCGTGTCTTTAATCTCATGAAAGAACGATTTGTCGCGGTGAGTGGAACTCCTTATGCGTCGGCGAGAGATCATGGGATGGTATTTGTTGAGGGACGGATCTTTCTTTATGTCCAAAATAAGTTAGATAGGGCATCTCAAAAAGCGATTGGCTCGGTGGTGATCTTTCGAGAAGTGACCTCTGAAATGCTCGAAAAACAGAGCAGAGAAATTGGGTTGGAATTTGATATCCAATACACGTCGGCGAACCATCGAGTTATGAAGGTGAGTTATGCCAACGGTATTGTCGTGAACGCGCTTTCAAGCAGCGATACAGACGAAAGCATCAGAATAGAATATCAAGTGCGCTACAGTGGCAACTTACTACAGCCAGCCAGTTTTGTGATACATGTTCCGTTGGATAAGGCAATGTTAAACCAATGGGTGCTCCCCTTGACTATCCTGTTGTTTATCTTTGGTGCCGTGGTCTCAATGTGGATGGTCATTAGACAGTTTCTGATTCAACCATCTTTAGAGTTTGCGCGTTTAGTAACCCGAGGTTATGACCCATCTCAGACCAAACAAGTCGAGAAGAGACTGCCTTTGGAGCTAGACCGTGTCTATTCTGAGTTTCGTCATCTATACCAAGATATAGAAAGGCAGAGTCGATTTAGTGATCTTCTGTTAGAAGCGATTGGAGACGTCATTATTACCGTTAATATTGACGGTGAAATCGAGTACACCAACCCAGCTGCTGCTCATTGGTTGGGCTTTTCGGAAACGAACCTTGAAGGGAAGCCTCTCGAACTTTATCTCAGAAGTCGCGACAACCTAAGTTCTGGGGTATCAAATTGGCTATATCAGGCCAATATCGACAAAAAAAGGGTCGAAACAGAAGCGAAAGTGACCGTGATTGGCAATCTAGAACAGTGCTTTGGCGTTCATGTGATTTGCCAACCAATTGATTTGAAATACTCGGTAAACGGCAGCTCGACATCGGTTATTGTGATACGAATTAATGAAACCCACCAATGTGACCATAGAAACCAGCTTTGTTAAGGGACAGTGACCTGTCCCTCTGAGTTTTATTCGCCAGCAACGGCTTGATGTTTCGCCTTAACACTCGCAATAAGCATGTAGATACACGTTGCTAACAGGGTAGCAAATAAGTAACCAAGTAGACCTTGTGCGCCTGTCATAAACCCATCAGCAATCACTGGGCCCGCGACTGAGCCAATGCTGTAACTAAACAGCATGACTTGCGTCGCTGAGACAATGTAGTGTGCGTCAAGCTTGTCACACCCTAAGTTGATCGCGACAGGGTACAATGCGAATGTTGCTACACCCAACAAGAACAGACCCGCGCCTAATGCTTGAATACCAGACACCATTGACGTGAAGGTAATCGCTGCCACGCCTAGCAGACAGAATAGTGCCATCAGCAAAGTGCGACCAAGGTATTTAGAAAGCCAAGGTACGACTGGCTGAACCGCCATTCCGCCAAGAATCACCACCGCCATTAGACCGCCGATATTGCTGTGTTCAATACCGCGAGAATTCAGCTCTACTGGCATCAAACCATAGATTGCACCAAGGGTTAGCCCCGACACGATGCAACCAATAATCGCAGCGTGGTTTAGTTTGCTAATTTGTTTGAACGATAGAGATACACCATGTTCGCTTTCAGGTTGATCACTCTCACCAAACAGTAGAACAACAACCGCAAGGATAAGCAGAGTGACAATGGCGATAAAAGGCACGCCACCTTCAATACCAATGACGCCGATCCCTAACTGACCCAATGCGCTACCGCCATACAGTGCACCCATGTACAGTCCAAGGCGTTTTGCACGCGCAGACTCATCACCATGCAAAAGCCAAGACTCGACAATAACGAACACGCCAGCGACAGCCATACCTGCAAGAGTACGAGCAATAACCCATACAACAGAGTGAGGCAGCATCGGTAGAACCATAATGGTTGCGATAAATGCGATTAAGCACCAAACGAACGCAATACGATGGCCGACTCTCTTAACGAAAGGTTCAACGGCTAGAGCGCCGATCAGCAAGCCTGCGTAAAATGCACTTGCAAGCCAGCTAGCGAGTGATGCATCTAAGCCGTAATCTGGCAACATAAGAGGAATTAAACTCATTAGATACCCTGACGCGACTGCATAAAGAGCAAGCGCAATAACAGGTACAGAAATGCGAGCTTGTTGAGCAGATACAGGGGTGTTTTCCAATGTCGTAGCCTCTTAGTTTGGTATAAATATGAACAGATTTCGGCGCGACTATGGGGGTAAAATGGGTTTGGGTAAAACGAAAAGGTTTCACCTTGACGACAAAAGTTATTTATCGTCGTTGAGGGAGGGAAAATAATAGAAAAAACCGCCAAAAACAGAGGTTCTAGAGCGGTTTTTCTTAGAGCTATAGCTTGGGTTTATTTTGAAATTGCTTGATTAAGCCATTGATCAAATTGGCCTTTAGGAAGTGCGCCGTTAATGACATCGACTCTTTGGCCATTTTTGAACACCATAACGGTTGGAATGCTTCGAATCTGAAACTTAGCGGCAAGATTTTGCTGGCTTTCCGTATCTACTTTTACAAATCGGATGTTTTTTGCGCGCTCAGTGGCAACGTCTGAAAAAACAGGTGCGAAGCCAACACAAGGGTTACACCAAGGGGCCCAGAAATCGACCACGACAGGAACAGAACTGTTCAGAATAGCCTCAAAGTTTAACTCTGTTCCTTCGATAGGCGCACCGTCAAGAAGTGGAGACTGACATTTGCCACAATTGGGGCTTTCAGTGATACGTTCTAATGGAACACGATTGACACCTGAGCAAGATGGGCATCGAGTATTAAAGGTCGACATGATATTTCTCTCGTTGTTTTTTTCATTTAGATGACAGTTACTGTCATGCCTAGTTATACTCTGAAATGAACGAGTGATACAAATAACAAATCAAAAGGCTCCGAATGAACAATTTCTATGCAGAAATCACTGGTTGGGGGAAATGCCTACCGCCCGCAACACTTTCCAATGAAGACCTAAGTACCTTTTTAGATACCTCTGACGAGTGGATTCGTACCCGCACTGGCATCGAAAACCGACGTATTAGTCATGTTAATACGTCAGACCTTGCAACAGTAGCAGCCCAGCATGCTTTGGCTTGTGCAGGTAAAACCGCGCAAGAAATTGACCTTATTATTATCGCAACCTGTTCGCCAGACTCGTTGATCCCAAATACCGCTTCGAAAGTTGCACAAAACCTTGGCATTAAAGCGGCGACGGCTTTTGACTTAAATGCGGCATGTACCGGCTTTGTTTATGGCCTTGAAACGGCGACTCGATTAATGCAAGCAGGCAACTACCAGAATGCCATTGTCGTCGGGGCTGAACGCCTTTCATTTTTCATTGATTGGACCAAGCGTGATACCGCCGTTTTATTTGGTGATGGCGCGGGCGCTGTTGTATTGAGTCGCACAGAGCAACAAGTTGGCTTACAGCAAACACAATTAGGTTGTGACTCTGCTGGCCGTGACATTCTCGCTGTGCCAAAGTTTGGTACATCGATGGATCGCTTTGCTGCTGATAACGGTCATTGGGACTTCAACTTTGTAGGCAAAGAGATCTTTAAACGTGCGGTTAAGGGGATGGGGGCTGCGGCTCAAAGTGTCTTAGCTCGCAGTGAACTTTCTACCGCTGATATTGACGTGGTTATCCCGCACCAAGCAAACATTCGCATTATTCAAACACTTTGTGACCTTTCTGGTATTAGCCAAGACAAAGCCTTCGTTAACATTCAGAAGTACGGCAATACATCGGCAGCGACCGTGCCTATCGCATTATGTGAGTCTTTAGAGCAAGGGTTCGTGAAGCCAGGTGATAACCTTCTGCTCGCTGCTTTCGGTGCAGGTTTAACATGGGGCGCAGGTCATATTAAATGGGGTGAACGTGTAACGCCATTAGGTGAAAGTGACGCCGCTTTACCTGACTGTGATAAGAGTGCTTTAGAACTTCTAGAGAATGCGATTGAGCACTGCAAAAATCGCCCATAACACATTGATGCTTTAAGAGTATTCAATCAAACGAAAGTCGCGCATTCTGTGCGACTTTCTGTATCAATTCCCTTAGCTTTGATATTAAACTAGAGCCCAAATGAGATGAACATTTCAGGGCATAGATGAAATTCCTCCACACTTCCGATTGGCACCTTGGCCGTCAGTTTCACAACGTTTCACTCCTCGACGACCAAAAAGCGGTTCTAGAGCAAATCATTGACTACATCACAGCGAATCCTGTCGATGCACTGGTGATTGCTGGTGATATTTATGATCGTTCTGTACCGCCAACCGCAGCAATAGAGTTGATGAACCAGTTTGTTAGCCGAGTGTGTGGTGAATTGAATATGCCAATCATTATGATTCCAGGAAACCACGACGGGGCTGAACGTCTTGGCTTTGGTTCGAATCAAATGAAAGGGGCGGGTCTGCACATTTTGGCGAATTTCGAAGATATGCTACGCCCTGTCGTTATCCAATCCGAAAGTGGGCCTATTGCTTTCTATGGGATGCCATACAACGATCCTGAATTGGTTCGCCATCACTTTAAGCAACCCGTTTCAACCCATGATGAAGCCCATCGCCTGCTTTGTGATGAAATTAAGCAAGCCTTTATCCCTGATGGTATTAACGTACTGTTAAGCCACTGCTTTGTTGATGGTGCAATCGAGTCAGACTCTGAGAGACCACTCTCTATTGGTGGTTCAGACCGCGTAAGCCACGAACATTTTACCGATTTCGATTATGTCGCTTTAGGTCATTTGCACCAGCCACAAAAGAAAGGGGAAGAGTACATTCGTTACTCAGGCTCTTTGATGAAATACAGCTTCTCAGAGCAGCATCAAAAGAAAGGCATGACGTTAGTCGAACTGGACAAAGACGGATTTAAATCAGCGACGCACATAGACCTTTTGGCTCCTCATGAGATGAGAATCGTCGAAGGTGACCTAGACGAGATCATTGAGCAAGGTAAGCAAGATCCGAAAAGCCATGATTACCTATTGGTTCGTTTGACCGATAAACACGCCATTTTAAACCCAATGGATAAGCTAAGAGCGGTTTACCCAAATGTGTTGCACCTAGAAAAGCCAGGCATGTTGATGGGAGTAGAGCAAGAGATGGCGGCTGCCAAGCTTGCCCGCAGTGAAGTGGATATGTTTAGAGACTTTTTCCTAGAAGCGCAAAACAACGCATTGAGCGAAGAACAAGACCAAGCGATCACTGACATCATTAAGCAGCTAAGCAAGCAATAAGGACCCGCGATGAAACCTTTACTATTAACGCTTCAAGCATTTGGCCCTTTTGCTACGACAGAAAATGTCGACTTTACCAAGCTTGGTCGTAACCCACTGTTTTTGATTAATGGTCCGACAGGCTCTGGCAAAACGTCGATCCTCGACGCGATTTGTTTTGCCCTATATGGGGAAACGACAGGCAACGAACGCCAAGGCGGTCAGATGCGTTGTGATCAAGCGCCACTAACGCTGCCGACAGAAGTGACGCTTGAATTTGCGCTGAACGAACGACGTTATCGTGTAACTCGCTCACCAGAGCAAGAGGCACCGAAAGCGCGTGGGGAAGGCACTACGGTTCGTAAACATACCGCATCCTTGTACGAAATTACTGATGACGAGCGTTTGATTACAAGCAAAACGGCGCAAGTCAAAACTGAAGTCACCGAATTACTTGGTTTAAATGAGACCCAATTTCGTCAAGTTATGGTACTGCCTCAAGGTAAATTCCGAGAGCTTTTACTTGCCAGTTCTAAAGATCGTGAGGCGATCTTTGGGCAGCTGTTTCAAACCGATATGTATAAAAAAATTGAGTATGCATTAAAGGACCGAGCAGCTTCAATCAGCAAAGCAAAAGATGAGTTCGACAATCAAATTCGAGGTGCACTTCAGGTCGCAGAGGCCTCATCGGAGCAAGAATTGATTGAGCGTCAATCTGAACTGTCTGCGGTGTTTTCTCAGGCTCAATCGGTGGAAAAAGTGCAGTTGGAGGCGTTAAACGAGAGCAAAGCACAACGCCAGAAAGCGATATCTTTAAATGAGCAGTTCACCAAGCTTAGCAATACCAAAGGCTTACTTGCAAAACACCTTGAGTCACAAAATGACGTTGAAGTATGGAAGAAAAGCCTAGAGCAAGCAATTAAGGCGAATAAGCTTGATGTTCCGTACGCAAATAGGCAAGCAGCACATAAGCAAGTTCAAGAATCACAGAACAAGTTGGTTTCGCTGACGTCTGAACAAGAGCAGTCGAAACATACTTTAGCTAACGCAGCTAAGCAGCTAGTCGAGGCTCAAAAAGCGGCGGAGTTGACCACTGAGCTGACAGATCAAGAGTACCAGCTTGAGCAAACAAAGGTTAAGTTTGCTGAAAAGATTGAATTAGAAGCGTCGATTAAATCTCTATCTGACCAGCAGATTGATCAGCAGGCAAAACTAACACAATACGACGCGTTAAAAGAAAAACTTCAGCGTGAGGCAGAGCAAGGCGTTAAGCAATTGGAGCAAGCTCGCCTCGATGTGACTGAAAAACTGACGTTGAGCGCCGCTATTGAGCGCGGACAGCGATTGCACGCTGACCTGACTAAACTCAGTGCGCTTGAATTGGCATTGGTAAATTTAAATAAACAAACGAGTGCCAAACAATCTCAGGTATCCATTGCTGAGCAGGCGCTCAAAACCAAGCGCCAAGAAGCGGATCAGCTAGAGTTGACATGGCACAGTGCTCAAGCAGCCATTCTTGCTCAGAAACTTGAGCAAGATGCACCTTGTCCAGTATGTGGCAGTTGTGAACACCCAGCGCCAGCGAGCTTTTCGGGTGATGAAGTTAGCAAAGAACAAGTGCAGCATGCGCGTGAAAACGAACGAGCGGCGCTTGAGCAATTCAATCTGGTTAACGGCCAACTCACGCAGCATCAACACCAGGTTGAGCAACAGCAAGCTCTCGTCAATGCAGCGATGACTGCACTTGGCGACGATGCCCAGCGTAATCTGCAGCAGTTAGAAAGCGATCTATCAACTCAACAAGAGCGACTAAAACAGTTATCAGCCATCGATATCAATGCGATGGAGCAGCAAGTGACCGAACTGAACCAACGTTGTAGTAACGGTGAAGAGAAAATCAATGCGCTAAAAGGAGAGATTTCAGCAACTCAATCTGCGCTTTCCCTCAAACAAGAGCAACACATCAAGTTAGCGGAGAATATTGACCCAAGCTTCACAACGCTAGCCGTCATCGATCAGAAAATTTCTCAGATAAAACAACAAATCACACAGCTTAAGCAAGCGTTAGACACAGCGCAGAGTATCAACCAGAAAGCTGAGCTAGCTAAGGCTAATCTTGAGACGCAACTTACGACCTACACTGAACAGCTCAATACGGGGCGTATCCAACTCGAAGAGGCTGAAAAACAATGGATCACAGCACTCAAACAAGCGGAATTGGACTCCGAGCAAGCGTATTTGAACGTTCGTGCGACTGAGCAGCAAATAAACCAATGGCAGAGTGACATTGGCCAGTTCGAACAGAGTAAAGTGCAATTTGAGCAAACCATTAAGGATCTTTCAGAATCGACAGAGAACATCGAACAGCCTGATATTGATGGTATCAGTGAACGTTTACTGAAGATTGAAGCGGAGTATCAAACCTCTCGTGAAGCTCTTGATAATGCGCGTTCGCTTTATCAACGAGTGGAGAAAGTCCAGCAGGATATCAACGAACTGCATGAGAAAAATAGCCAATTGGAAGCGGAATATAAGGTCTATGGCACCCTCTATGACGTTGCCAGTGGTAAGACGGGCAGCCGTATCAGTCTGCATCGCTTTGTATTAGGTGTACTGCTTGATGATGTCTTAATTCAGGCCTCTCAACGACTCAGTATTATGAGCCGAGGTCGTTATCAACTGGTTCGTAAAACAGAAGGTTTCAAAGGATCTGCTGGCCGAGGGTTGGATCTGTCTGTTGAGGATGGTTATACAGGCAAAACTCGTGATGTCGCGACTTTGTCAGGTGGTGAATCATTCATGGCTGCCCTTGCTCTGGCGTTGGGTTTGTCTGATGTCGTTCAGTCCTATAGTGGTGGCATTCGACTGGATACTCTGTTTATTGATGAAGGTTTCGGAAGCCTCGATCCAGAGTCTCTTGATCTCGCTATGCAGATACTCATCGACTTGCAACAAAGCGGTCGTACGATAGGGGTTATCTCCCACATTTCTGAGTTAAAAGAGCAGATGCAACTAAGATTAGATGTGACGCCATCTAGGGTCGGGAGTTCATTAAAGTTAGTTGGTACACATGTTTAGCATGATAAAAATGTAAATACGCAGTATGTGGCGTATAATCAATTAATAATAAAATGGAATAAACGCCGCAATTACAGAGTGTTAAGACGCTTTGATATTCATTAAGGCGTTTGAAAGCAGATAACAAGAACATGCGAATAGTGGCTAGAGTACATGGATGTAGTTAGGAAGATCTATCAATATGCGGAGCCTAACCTCTCGTTAGTCGGGTGGATGGGCGCGATAGGCTTTCCTGCCTACTATTTTGTATGGGGCTATTTGTACCCACAACCCTATGAAAATGCACTGTTAAGGCTTTTTTGTGCCTTGCTACTCTTAACCTTAGCGCTCAGGCATTGGTTGCCGAATACGCTCAAGCGTTTCTTGCCACACTACTACTTGCTAACGATCGCGATATGCTTGCCCTTTTTCTTCTCGTTTATGATGTTTATGAATGATTGGTCAACGGTGTGGGCCATGTCGTTTATGAGTTCAATCTTCCTTCATATCTTATTGGTTCATGAAACTCGCGTAATGCTATTACAAGCGACACTCTCGGTTGTTGCTGCGTTTTTCTGTGCTTATGGTCTGAATAGTTCCATGTTTCATGATGGCATCACTATTATTTGGCCCTATATTCCAATCTTCTTGTTCACCTACATCTTCGGTAATTTGTTTTACTTTAGAAACCAGGTTGAGCATGAAGCCAAAGTGTCGATTGCAAAATCGTTTGGTGCTGGGATTGCGCATGAAATGAGAAATCCTCTGAGTGCTCTTCAAACTTCGTTGGATGTATTGAGCGCTTCACTGCCGACGGCTAAAACAACCAATAGTGATAATGTTGAGTTGTCTCGGCAGGATCTTGGCCGAATGAACGAAGTGTTAGCCAGTGCTGATGAAGTTATTCGTTCAGGAAACGAAACAATCGACTTGCTACTGACTTCAATTGATGAAAATCGGGTATCTCGATCCACTTTTGTGTTGCACTCCATGGAGTCTGTAGTGAGAGAGGCCATAAACAGCTACTCATTTGCTAGCGAGCACGCAAAAGAGTCAGTCACATTGAATATCGGAGAAGATTTTGAGTTCTTTGGGAGCGATACTCTGCTCAAATACGCCATATATAACCTTTTGAAGAATGCTCTTTACTATCAAAGTAGTGATGACTTTAAAGTGACCATCACGGTGAATGCAGACAGTGAAGGTAACTACCTCTACTTTGAAGACAATGGGGTAGGCATAGACCCTGAAAAATTGGAGTACATATTCCAAGATTTCTATACCTCGGGTAAGGCGTCAAGTTATGGCTTGGGTTTACCGTTTTGTCAGCGTGTTATGAGTTCGTTCGGTGGTCATATTGAATGTGACTCGTTGATTCGAGAGTGGACGATGTTTACTTTAACGTTTCCAAGGCGTCGATCACCTGAAGTACTGGCCATCAAGCAAGAAATATTGCGCACAAAATCGATTTTATATATCGGCGATGATAGCGATATCCAAAGGCGCTTAAACGAGTTTGTCTTCTACTGTGGGGCAGAGCTGATTGAGCTTGATTTCTCTGCTGCCCAAGAGAAAGAAGAGTATGAATTTGAATACGATTTGATCTTGTTAGATTTAGACAGTTGTAGCGAAGCCGAGTACCTATCGCTGGAAGAGAAGCTTCATTTCACCGAAGCTAAGATCGTTCTTCTTTTCGAGCCAAAACATCATTACCACAGTCGCTTCAGCCGTTTCTTATCTATTTATGCCATTGAAAAAGTGTGCTTAAAAGAAGATGCCACCTTGGTGATTAACAACCTCATGTTTGGCCGAAACGAACCCGACAGATCGGTAATACCTAAAAAACAAGTCGTGATGGGGAAGCGGATTCTGATCGCTGATGACAATGAATCGATGAGGCAGCTCACCACTATCTTGCTCAATAAACAAGGTTATCAAGTTTCGCATGCAAATGATGGCGTTGAGGTGCTTAAGATCCTAAATAATGAATCAATTGATTTGATTTTGATGGATATTGAAATGCCTAAACTTAATGGTTTTGATACGGCTGACTCAATTCGCAATTCATCCCAATCTTATCAGGACGTCCCAATTGTTGGCCATACTGGAGACAATAGCCAAGAGACCCTTGAAAAGATTAAACTCGTTGGAATGAACGACTATCTAATTAAGCCAGTCGACAAAGAACACTTGCTAGACAAACTATCACATTACATCTAAATCTATGCCCCTCTCAAATTCGAGAGGGGCATGCTTTTAAATGAAGTGAAAATCCGAACGATGGAAGGCTGCGTCAGCAACGGTTAAGATTTTATCAATGTTCGCCTGTGTCAACGCACTATTGAGTGATAGGCGAAGAACGTTTTTATGGTCAGGCGTTGCGGGTGTGCAAAACACTGAGCCGAACACACCATTATCTTCAAAAAAATCCCTGACCTGGCGAGTGTTGGTTTTCTCTCCGGTTTCCAGCCCTATGATTTGCGATTCGCTTCGAATATCAAAGCCGATATCTTTCAGTCCTGAGCGAACCATTTCAGCGTTACGCATTAACTGTGCTCGGGCTTCATCGCTCTCTTCAATCACGCTCAGTGTCTTGTCGATACGATCTAACTCAGGGGCCATCATTGCCGAGCTAAATATGGAAGGGAATGACACATAAGGGAGCACTTCACTGGTTTTATTGTTGCACCACACGGCACCTGCACGATAAGCAAATGTTTTAGCCAAGCTCGCAGTAAGAAAATCAACATGGTGGGTCAATCCAAGATGCTCAACCAAGCCTGCACCATGTGTCCCATGAGTCCCTAAGGAGTGAGACTCATCAACAACGATGGCGCAATTATACTCTTTTGCAACAGCGATAATGTCGGCGAGTGGGGCAATAGTACCAATGGTGCTGTAGATCGAATCGACCAAGATTATGCCGGGGCCATTGCGCTTAATTGTACGTTCTAGGTGGCGAACGTTATTGTGCATAAAAGGGTGAATATTGGCACCAGCAACGCGCGCGCCTTCCCAAAGGGACATATGGGCAAAAAAATCGATGTAGACATTAGTATCAGAATCACAAATGGTTTGAAGCAATCCAGTGTTTGCGATCCAGCCCGATGGCGCAATGGTGCAAGATTGAAAGCCCGTATAGTCTGCAAGGCGTTGTTCGACCGTTTTATCTAGGCTATCGCTTTGTAAGAACACGTTAGACATGAACGAAGTATCTTTACACGCGAGTAGTGAATTAACGTGCGCATTGATGATCTCTGGGTGGTGAGCAAGAGCAAGGTAATCGTTGCTCTGTAGGGAAATATCATCGTGGCCCGGTTTTTGTCCTACTACTAAATTTCGACCATTATCTTTTTTATTAATGAGGTCAGAGACGTAATAATCGATGCGGTTAGCGATGGATTTCGGTAAGCGCGGATGTGCCGTTAACATATTCATAATAGTTAGCCTTTGGTTTGTAAGATTATTATTGCCAGCTGACTTAGCTATATATGAATTTTGTTTGGTAATAAGTCTAATAAGAAAGGCTATTTTCTTGCGCTAATATGCAAACAAAAATATACTCACTTTTAGATATTTGAGAGTTATTTACGCTTTTGGGAGTCTAATTTTAACGAATTTCCTGCATTTTATAGAGTTTTTCTATTTGCATGCACTCGTGCTTTTCTCCTTTCCTACCACTTCTGGCCAGTACATTTTTACATATCCAACGCCAACCCAAACGACCAGTCCAGTCGCGACTGACAATTCGAATAAGCCAAAGTTATGCAGCCAATGCCAATGAGGGTGATACTGCTCGAAGAAAGAGGTCAGTCTGTGCATTGCAATTGCGCTAATGACGGATGGGAACGTAACGGCAGCGATAGAGGGCTGAAACTTCAATCGCATCAGACGGATATAACACAAATAGATAAGTAGTGTCATTGTGATCGCAATCCCCGCAAGCGCGCCTGTCAAAATAGGGTCAGGGTCGGGGAAATTAACCAAATACGTCGCGAGGGTAAGGTTGATGGGAGCAGCCATTATAGCCAACGTCGGTTTCGCTCGCTTTCTTAACGTGCCTTCAAATAGCAACCGATAGAGCACTAATGGCAGCATAAAGAAGTAGATCGTGATGCAGACGCTAACCAAGGTTTCGGAAAAGACGGTGTGGCCAAACTGGGTGCCCGCAAGCGAGCTACTGATCATCCCGACGGGGTATAAGAACCAACTCGGTACAATGTTCGATATTTTGAAGTTCATCAGCTGGAAGGTGAAAAACAGCGTCATCATCGTGAAGTGGAGTAGTAGCGCAGCAAACCAAAGCGGGTAGGCGATGAGTGGCGATATTACTGCAAGGTAGTCACAAAGAATCAGCAAAGCCATACTCATTGGCGCCATTAAGCTGCCACTGAGCGGATGGCGAATATCCGTGATGAAAGTGTTGTAGTTGGTCAGGTATTTAACGAGAACCGGAAAAAGCAGTACTGCGCCTAACGCCGCGAGATAAGGACGAATGACTTCACCCACTTCAGGGATGTACAAAGCCCATGCTTGACCCAGGCCAATAACCCCGAGCGCGAGAGCAGCTTGTGATGGAGGAACACTCTGGAATTGAGTAAAGCGTTTCCAGTTCAACGAAATTATCCTTATTTGGTCGAGCGATAGAATTAATACTAACCAGAACAAATATCTGAGCGATATTTTTCCCGGCGATCATAGCAAGTCGCACCTTAAGCGTGCAAACATCAAACAGGGTCAGAAGGGAGATCTTTCTGTCTTAACTTCTCATTTTTAAGAGTTCGATGAAGCAACTGACTGTAAATGGGTTGTCCACCGAGTAGCTGAGCAAAGATGACCGCACCAAGGCTAGTAATGATTAATGGCAAAATTAAGTAGTAGTTATTGGTCATCTCTATAACTAACAAAATACCAGTGATCGGTGCGCGGACAGTTGCAGCAAACAGTGCCCCCATTCCTGCAATCGCAAACATTCCAGGGGTGATGTTTAACTCTGGAAGTAAGCTCTGAGCAATTAAGCCAAAAGCATAACCAAACAGAGTGCCCAGCGCTAACATAGGGGCAAAGATACCGCCTGGTGCACCCGAGCCAAAACAGATCATTGTCGTCACTATACGAGCAACAAAAAGCAGAAGTAGTAACGTAGCGCTGTAACCACCGTTGGTGATGGTTGGAATTAAACCGATACCACCGCCAGTCACTTCAGGTAAATAGAGCAGCATTAAACCAAAGCACCCGCCGATCAAAGTCCCAGTAAGTAGAAAGCGCTTGGTATCATTTTTATGTAATCGAGCAAATAGGTCTTGTGACATCGTAACCAACTGGTTGAAGACGACACCAAAGACGCCAAATAGCGCTCCAAGAAGGAGAAAGAGCCACAGTGTTTCGAGTTCTGGCGCTTGATATTGAGGCATGGTGATGACGGCGTCTTGTCCATTGATGTAACGGAAGACTATGTTGGCTGATACCGCAGAGATGATAACGGCGCGAATAGAGATCAACGAGTAGCGAAACTGAGGGCGCATCTCCTCAACGACAAACATAATCCCAGCGAGTGGGGCATTAAACGCCGCCGCAAGACCGCCAGCCGCGCCAGAGGCCAGTAACGAGTGGCGTGTGTCATCATCCTTTACTCGGAAAATATCAGTGACCATTCTACCAATCGCGCCG
Source organism: Vibrio sp. RE86 (assembly GCF_013114545.1). Taxonomy (GTDB): domain Bacteria; phylum Pseudomonadota; class Gammaproteobacteria; order Enterobacterales; family Vibrionaceae; genus Vibrio. Next base: position 186,544 of record NZ_VTXI01000007.1, read on the forward strand.
CCCATTTGAACGGTGGGTCCTTCTCGACCCAATACCATACCAGAGCCCAGTGCGCCCATACCGCCAAAGAATTTTACCGGGATGACACGCCACCATCGGACAGGACGAATCCCATCCATCGCCCCTTCGATTTCAGGAATACCTGAACCTGCCGCTTCTGGGGCAAACTTATGGACAAGAAAGTAACCAATAAAAGCGAGAGCAGCACTGATACCAAAGGCCATCAGCCATAGAGGGATAACACCTCCAACTTCGTCTTTAAGCCACTCTGTACGTGTCTCAGATACGAAATGGACGGCAATTTCAAAGTAGGTGCCGACAAGGCCTGCCAAAACACCAACGATCAGCGATAAAATTAGAACAGAGAGGGGCGTTTTATCCTTAGAGAGAAATTGGTTAATTGCATCCTTAGGTACTTTCGCGAGTAAGGAGTATTTTAATTTTTCTCTCTTGGTCATAGATTGGCAAACTCCTGCATGAAAAGAGTAAGAAATTAGTATGATTGATGGGTTTATCTGAAATTATACGCCTGTCTAGACGTAACTATAGCGATAAGAATGGAATATTGATTTCCAAAATTGAGAGATACGATGGGAGTGGTGGTGTAGGGATGATTTCGTGGAGCCTTGTCACACTATTGGGACAAATATGGCGCTTCGCACCTTGCATAATCGCCGTTTTGAACCATAGTTAAGGTGTAAGGCAATCTGAACCGACCCGCATGGAGGAAATATCGCCTTACCTACAATTTGGATGGATTCAAACACATTATATGAAAGCCTCGTGTAACATCAGGTCGCAACATAATGACTTCCTGATTCGCATACTCACGATTGAGTTACGAGGGATAGGGCGCACTACGAGTGCGCCTCTTGTCGTGTGTAACAAATTAATCCAGATTAGAGATGCGCTTCAATACATCTTCAAGTTGATCCCACGGCAGTGGTTGGCTATCAATCACTTCGATTCGACTTTCGAATCCTTCTAAAGACATCTCATTTACCGACACAACACCATTACTAACGTTAAAAGCGAAACATCCGTTGCTTGTGTTCATCACGCCTTTCACACGTTCTGCCGTTAAATCAGACAATACCGAGAATAGATCATCAAAGTTAAACTCGACTTCCGCTCCAAAAATCCAACCACAACTAAAGTAGCCCTGACCACGGTTCTCTTTACGGATATACGTTTGATTTGGTGGCAGCTGAAATTGTGGCTCTTCTTCGGCATGCTCATGGTGATGCTGTTCAACTTCACTGGTTGAAGGAGCACGCTCACGACGCGGCATATCAAGAAGATCAATAGGAAAATCGCCTTGCTTAACCAGTTGGCTGAAAATCTTAGGTGGGTTTTGGTCGGTCACCCAGTCGTTGAAGGCATCGATATCGCTGACGTGGCACTGATCCACCTTGTTACCAATGATGATGTCTGATATCGCGAGTTGGTCAGTAAAGTTTTGGTTTTCGAGATATTTCGGAATGGAGAGATTGCGCGGGTCTACTAAACCGATTGTCGCTTGTAAGTCGATATAGCTAGCGAACTGAGCAGAGGTCAATGTTGCCAAGACTTTATGTGCATGGCCAAGCCCCGTCGGTTCGACAATAAGGCGATCAGGTTTGGTACGAAGTAGTGCAGTCAAAGCCACAGACATAGGAACACCAGCGGCACAGCACATACAACCACCAGGGACTTCTTTGATCATCGCCCCTTGGTCAGTCATCATGGCGCCATCAATACCAATTTCGCCAAACTCATTGACTAGAACAGCCCATTTTTCATTGTCTGGTTTGTTTTTAAGCAGGTTTAGAATAGCGGTTGTTTTACCTGTGCCAAGGAAGCCGGTAATGATATTGGCTGGGATACCCATAAAAATCTCTCGTTCATTTCAATTGTTACACTATAATAAAAGTTGTAGTGTGAGGGCATTAAAAAAGGCAGCCTCAATGACTGCCTTAATAGAGTAGCTCGTAATATTAGCGTTTGTTTTTGAGGTAGCGTTTACGACGTTCCTCTTTCTTCTTCGCTTTTTCTTCTGCTTTACGTGCTGCTTCGATCTCGACTTCGATCAGTTCTTGCGTGATCATCTCGGGTAGCTCAAGTGTCACTTGACCAAGAGTACCACTGCGTAGCTCGTGAAGAAGGATCTCAGAACATTTATGTAGGTCAACACGTCCGCCAGAACGAAGAGCGCCACGCTTTCTGCCGATCTCTTCCATCAATTCGATATCGCTCTCTGGTAGCTCTTCGATTTGATAACGCTCTTTTAAACGCTCAGGGTACGCTTTTGCAAGGTACTCTACAGTGTAGAACGCCACTTCGTCGTACTCCATTGCGGTATCTTTTACTGCGCCAGTTGCAGCTAAGCGGAAACCACTGTGCGGGTTTTCAACTTTCGGCCACAAAATCCCCGGCGTGTCAGAAAGTACAATGCCGTTTTGTAGGTTAATACGTTGCTGACGACGGGTGACGGCAGGTTGGTTACCTGTTACCGCGATAGTACGGCCAGCAAGAGCGTTGATAATGGTTGATTTGCCCACATTCGGGATACCCATAATCATAGTGCGAATGTTTTTACCAATCTCTTCACGGTGCGGCGCAAGTTTGCGTACCAGCTCCATAATTCGATTGACTTCATGCTGCTGAGAAGTCGTAATCGCAATGGCTTTTACATTGTGCTCTTTTTCGAAGTGCTCAATCCAAAGCTGAGTCAGTTCAGGATCGGCTAAATCACGTTTATTCAGCACTTTAACAACGGGCTTATCGCCTTTTAATTCAGCGATCATTGGGTTTTCGCTACTAAAAGGAATACGAGCGTCAAGCACCTCAATAATGACATCTATTTGAGGGATCGCTTCAGCAATCTCTTTTTGAGCCTTGTGCATATGGCCCGGAAACCATTGGATAGACATAGGATTAACCTTGAAATTCAAACTTGGCACAATTGTAAGGGGAAATGGGCAAGAGTAAAGGGCTAAAGGAGTTCAGCAAGGTACTACTAGCTTCAATTGCCTCATTTTCGTTGAACTGAACTACACTTATTGAGAGTAAACTAGATAATATAAAAGTATTAATAAAAATATCTGTTAATCTTTTGTCATAACTTGCGTTTTTGTTTATATTCTCCGCCACAAAGAATTATAAAAGTTTATAAAATGACTGTCAGCCAATCATCCAATCGTGAAACCGTTCTCAACGAACGCGAACAGCTTGTTTCAACCACAGACTTGAAAGGTGTTATTACCTACAGCAACGAAGCCTTTTGCCGTATCGCTGAATACACTGAACAAGAGTTAGTTGGTCAAAACCACAATATAGTTCGCCACTCTGACATGCCAAAAGCGGCCTTTGCCGATCTATGGGCAAACATTAAAGAGGGCAAGGCTTGGCGCGGTATCGTAAAGAATCGTACTAAGTCAGGTGGTTATTATTGGGTTGATGCATATGTCACGCCAATTTTTGAACACAATAAGGTTGTGGGTTATCAGTCGGTTCGTGTTAAGCCTAAACGTGAGTGGGTTGATATTGCCGATAAAGCATACCAAGGCTTAATCAAAGCGGAAAAGTCAGGCTCTGGTTTCTCTTTAAGTATTCCATCTTCTGTTCGCTATGCGCTGTTGGCTGCCTCAGTCGTTGCACCCTTGGCTTCTAGCTTACTTGATGTCAGTGGCACACTAGGTTTGGCATTAAGTGCAATGCCACTTGCTACTTTGGCTCTGTTCTTTCGTCAAGAGCTGGTGGACACGCCACTACAGCTTAAAAAGCTTCAATCTGAGTATGACAGCGTCAGCCGCTTAATCTTCTCTGGTAACACGCAGTTCTCTGTTGCGGATTTCCACCTCAAACTGCTGTCTGCGCGTATTCGCACTGTGCTTGGTCGAATGACCGATTCGGCTCAGCCACTTCAGATGCTTGCCGACGACCTTAATTCAACGTCTAGCCAAGTGTCAGAGGCATTAGATCAACAAACCAAAGACATTCTCCAAGTGAGAGGGGCGACGGAAGAAGTTGAAGTTACGGCTAATGAAGTCTCGACAAGCTCGCAAGAGGCGCATCAAATTGTCGATGTCACCTTAAAGACCTGTGCAAGTGCGAAAGAGAGTTTAGAGTCGACGCAGAAAAACTTAGAAAGCTTGAGCGAACAAGCTGAGCAGGCAACTAAAACAACTTATCACTTGAGCGATCAAGCACAAAACGTCAACAAAATGATGGAAGAGATCGGTGGTATCGCGGAACAGACCAACTTACTAGCACTGAACGCTGCGATAGAGGCGGCGAGGGCTGGTGAGCAAGGCAGAGGCTTTGCGGTTGTGGCCGATGAAGTCCGTGCCTTGTCAGCAAGAACATCGAAAGCGACGGTACAAATTAAAGAAAGCCTAGATGCAATGCTGCAGACTATTGAAGGGTGGCAGCAAGATATTCTCGCTAACCGTGAGCAGACTGAAAAGTGTGGTGAATCTTCTACGGTGAGTACTGAAAAGCTCTCAGAAGTTGAAGCCTTGATGGAGTCAATGAGCGTGCTAATGCAATCGGTGGAAAGCTCTGCAGATAAGCAACGTCAGTTGACCAGTGATGTAAATCTTCATATTCAATCAATCGCTTCAACCGCTGAGCAAAACCTTGCCGCGACACACTCAGTGAAAGAGCATTCTCGTGATTTGAAAGATCAAGTCCAAGAGTTCTATCAACTTGCTCGTAGGTTTGAAGAGAAATAGCGTTTTTCGCCTGCCGTTTTAATGACATAGATAAAAAACGCCCCGCTAATCTAGCGGGGCGTTTTCATATCAAGGCTCAGTGATTAAGCTAGAAGCTCTTTCGCTGTGTTTACTACGTTTTCTGTAGTGAAACCGAACATCTTGAATAGCTCACCTGCTGGTGCAGATTCGCCGAATGTTGTCATACCAATGATACGGCCGTCGAAACCAACGTACTTGTACCAGAAGTCAGCAATACCCGCTTCGATAGCAACACGTGCAGTTACGTCTGAAGGTAGTACTTCTTCGCGGTAAGCTGCGTCTTGCTTGTCGAATGCGTCAGTTGCAGGCATAGATACAACACGTACTTTCTTACCTTCAGCTGTTAGCTGTGCCGCTGCTTCTACTGCTAGCTCAACTTCAGAACCTGTTGCGATAAGGATAAGCTCTGGTTTGCCTTCACAATCTTTCAGGATGTAACCACCCTTCGCGATGTTTGCTACTTGCTCTTCGCTACGCTCTTGCTGTGCAAGGTTTTGACGAGAGAAGATTAGAGACGTTGGACCGTCCTTACGCTCGATAGCCAGTTTCCAAGCCACTGCAGACTCAACTTGGTCACATGGACGCCATGTGCTCATGTTTGGAGTCAGACGTAGAGAAGCGATTTGCTCAACTGGTTGGTGAGTTGGGCCATCTTCGCCAAGACCGATAGAGTCGTGCGTGTAAACTTGGATATTCTGAACTTTCATCAGAGCAGCCATACGCATTGCGTTACGAGCGTATTCCATGAACATTAGGAAAGTAGCGCCGTATGGTACGAAACCACCGTGTAGAGCGATACCGTTCATGATTGCAGTCATACCGAATTCACGTACACCGTAGTGGATGTAGTTACCCGCTGGATCTTCAGCAGAAACAGACTTCGAACCAGACCACATAGTTAGGTTAGAAGGTGCAAGGTCAGCAGAGCCGCCTAGGAATTCAGGTAGCATAGCACCGAACGCTTCTAGTGCGTTTTGAGACGCTTTACGTGATGCGATGTTTGCAGGATTTGCTTGCAGATCTGCAATGATTTGGTTTGCTTTCTCTTCCCACTGTGCTGGAAGTTCACCGTTTACTCGTCTCTTAAACTCAGCCGCCAACTCGGGGTGTGCTGCTTCATAAGCAGAAAGTTTCTCGTTCCACGCTGCTTCCTTAGCTGCGCCTGCTTCTTTCGCATCCCACTCTGCGTAGACTTCCGACGGAATTTCAAAAGGACCGTGCTCCCAACCAAGTTGTTTACGTGTCGCTGCAATTTCTTCAGCGCCTAGTGGTGCACCGTGACAGTCGTGTGAACCAGATTTGTTTGGTGAACCAAAACCGATGATAGTCTTAGTACAGATTAGAGTAGGGCGTGGGTCTGCTTTAGCAGCGATAATTGCTGCGTTGATCGCTTCAGCGTTGTGACCGTCTACTGCTGGGATTACGTGCCAGCCGTATGCTTCAAAACGTTTTGGCGTATCGTCAGAGAACCAACCTTCCACTTCACCGTCGATAGAGATACCGTTGTCATCCCAGAAAGCGATCAGCTTACCAAGACCTAGCGTACCTGCTAGAGAACATGCTTCGTGAGAGATACCTTCCATCAGACAGCCGTCACCCATGAACGCATAAGTGAAGTGGTCGACGATGTCGTGGCCTTCTTTGTTGAATTGTGCTGCTAGAGTTTTCTCAGCAAGCGCCATACCAACAGCGTTAGTGATACCTTGGCCTAGTGGACCAGTTGTTGTTTCGATACCCGGTGCGTAACCGTACTCTGGGTGACCTGGAGTCTTAGAGTGAAGTTGACGGAAGTTCTTAAGGTCGTCGATAGAAAGCTCGTAGCCTGCTAGGTGAAGCAGAGAGTAAATCAGCATTGAGCCGTGGCCGTTTGAAAGAACGAAACGGTCGCGGTCTGCCCACTCTGGGTTTGATGGGTTGTGGTTTAGGTGATCACGCCAAAGAACTTCAGCGATGTCAGCCATGCCCATAGGTGCGCCTGGGTGACCAGAGTTTGCTTGTTGTACGCCGTCCATGCTTAGAGCACGAATTGCATTAGCTAGATTTTTACGATCCATAATGAATACCGATTTCAAATTTAAATATTGGATTGGAAATTGAAAGGGGAACGCAAACGTTCCCCTTTTTTAATTCTTTGCGATTACAGCTTAGCTGCGATCATGTCTTCTAGTTTGCCTTGGTCAACGGCGAAGTTACGGATACCTTCTGCAACTTTCTCAACTGCCATTGCGTCTAGGTTGTGCTCCCATAGGAACTCAGCGTGAGTCATTGGAGCAGGGCGCTCTTTAGAGCCTTTAGAGTCAACTAGCTTCTCTACCACTTCACCTTCAGCTGCTTCTAGTTCAGCTAGAAGAGCAGGAGCGATAGTTAGACGGTCACAACCAGCAAGTTCTAGAATCTCGCCAATGTTACGGAAGCTTGCGCCCATAACAACCGTGTTGTAGCCGTAGTCTTTGTAGTAGTTGTAGATGTCAGTTACCGAGATTACACCTGGATCTTCTGAAGCTTCAAAGTCACGACCTTCTTTCGCTTTGTACCAGTCCATGATACGACCAACGAATGGCGAGATTAGGAATACACCGGCTTCAGCACAAGCACGAGCCTGAGCGAATGAGAACAGAAGCGTTAGGTTACAGTTGATGCCTTCTTTCTCTAGGATTTCAGCAGCGCGGATACCTTCCCAAGTAGAAGCCAGTTTGATTAGGATGCGATCGTTAGTGATACCAGCATCGTTGTACATTTTTACTAGCTGACGTGCTTTAGCAACGCTGCCTTCAGTGTCGTAAGAAAGACGAGCATCAACTTCAGTAGAGATACGGCCTGGGATTGTTTTCAGGATTTCTTTACCGATGTTTACTGCAAGCATGTCACAAGTGTCTTGAACCTGTTGTGCTTTATCAGAGCTTTGCGCTTTAGCGTATTCAATTGAAGCATCGATAAGCGGAGCGTATTCTGCGATTTGAGCCGCTTTAAGAATCAGAGAAGGGTTAGTTGTTGCGTCTTCTGGCTGGTACTTTTTGATTGCATCAATTTCACCAGTGTCTGCTACTACAGTCGTTAGTTTACGAAGTTGCTCTAACTTGTTGCTCATTTCGATCATCCTATTTAATAAGCCATCATATCTAAAGTAGATATGAGTTGTGCATTTGCAAGCGTGGTAACTAATTTGCTCAAGGAGACATCAACCCTTGAAAATCAGTTAGCCCGAAAATTTTCACCGTCTAAGCAATTGTAATGAACATATGCTCTGACGTTGAGTAAATGATGGCTCCATATTTAACTCATTCAGGCTTAATGTCAATTGCTCAGATGAGGTTATAGTGACATTCATCAACTATTTTTTCGTCCCTCTATCGCTGGTGAGCTATTTAAACGTTTGGCTAGGTGCAGTAAGGGTTGGTGGTGTTCTAGTCTGTATGCATTTTACTCTGAGAAAATGTAATCATAGTGAGCAAATGATAGAGTTTTTTTGCGTTATGACATATGCTACACCCTTGAACATTTGTTCTATCCAGCTCTTTATGTAGGAATGCAGCAGTTATGAGTAAGGTGCAAAACGAAATTTCAGACGACAATACCGATCTACTGACGGAGATTTCTGTTTCATATTACCAAGATGGCGCGACGCAAGAAGAGATCTCTAAAAAGTTCTCTGTTTCTCGTGCCAAAGTAGGGCGGATGCTAAAACAAGCCCGTGATGAGGGTATTGTTGAGATCACAGTTAAATATCACCCAGTCTTCAGCGCCAAGATAGAGCAGAGGCTAATTGAACGATTTGGTGTCAAACGAGCATTGGTTGCACTCGATCAACCGAGTGAAGAGCAACAGCGCTTGCAGGTTGCAGGTCTCGTATCTAAATATATGGCAGGTACATTGCAAAACGGAACAGTGGTCACCGTTGGTCAAGGACGAAATGTTTCAGCTGTCGCGCATCATATGGGGGTGATTCCTCAACGTGACGTTAAGTTTGTATGTGGAATCGGTGGTATTCACCCTCGTGGGGGGATGTTTAATGCTGACCATATATGTCGCCAGTTTGCTAAGACTTATGGCGGAACTTCTGAAACTCTTTACGCCCCAGCTTATGCCGAGAACCGAGAACAAAAGCTCGCTTTCATGCAGAACGCGACTGTAAAACAAACCCTCGATTTAGCACGTAAAGCGGATGTAGCTTTGGTGGGCATCGGCGATATGAGTGAAAACAGTTATATGGTCGACCTTGGCTGGTTCACCGCAGGAGAAGTGGTTCAATCACGCATGCTTCAAGGCGTAGTAGGGGATTTTGCTGGTTACGATTTTTTTGATATTCACGGTGGTACCGCAAAAACAGTCATGAGTGACCGTGTCATAGGGCTCAGCATTGAAGAGTTCAGACCGATTTCAGAGGTTATTGCTATTGCTGCTGAAAACAGTAAACCCTTGGCTTTGCTTGGCGCATTGAGAACAGGGGTTATTGATGTGATTGCAACCAGTGTCAGTAACGCGCTTACGGTTCTTAACTTAGACGAGCAAATGAAATAAAAGAGGGCAGCATTACGCTGCCTTCTTTTTTAATTGTGCAATGAGAGTCTCGACGCTTAAAGGCTTATTGTAGTAATAGCCTTGCATGATGTGTGCGCCTAATAGACTGATTGCATGGACCTGATCTTTCTCTTCCACCCCTTCTGCGACAACTCGTACACCTAGGCTGCGTCCAATACTAAGAATGCTTTTTACCAGAGCGTAACACTTATCATCTTCAAGCAGATTACGAATGAAAGCTCGATCTACTTTGAGCTCATCAACGGGTAGTCGGTGCAGCATGTGTAAAGAGGAGTAACCAGTACCAAAGTCATCAAGAGATAGTTCGAATCCTATTTTTTTCAATGCCTTACACTTGGACATAACAGCAGATATATTCGTAATAAGAACACTTTCGGTAAGTTCAAGCGTTACTGAACTAGGCTCAAGGCCAAACTCTTTTGTTGTCTTAGTCAGTTGGCTAATGAAATCGACATCCATAAATTGAATTACAGAGATATTGATCGATGTTTGTAACTTTCTGTGCGTCTGAATTTGAATCTTCTTAGACTCTTGAAGCGAGCGTCTTAGAAGTACTTTACCAAGTTGAGGCATTAATCCAGAGCTTTCGGCTACACTGATGAACCGCTCAGGATTTACGATACCGAGCTCTTCGTCATGCCAACGTGCTAAAGCTTCCATCCCCCAGATTACACCGTCTTGATATTGTGGTTGGAAATCAATATGTAATCCGTCGTTGTTTAAGGCGACGCGAAGTCTTTGCTCGATTTTCGCTTCCATTTGGTATTCATTTGCCATTTCTGGTGTGAATACACAGTACGTATCTCGATTCCCTTTTGCTTTCAGGGCTGCGATGTCCGCTAGGCTTTTAATTGTATCGATATTGTCAGAGTGTTGGGGATACAAAGAAACCCCGATACTTGCCGTCAGTACATACTGAGTGGTTTCGAGCTGATATGGTTGAGATATCTTACTTAGCAACTCTTGGCAATACTGTTCGATGTTTGACACGCTATCTTGTTCGCATATAAGTAAGAACTCATCACCAGCTTCTCTAGCGAAAAGACTTCCTTTGGGTTTCATTTTGTTAATGCGTTTCGCCAGTTCGACAAGCAACTTGTCGCCGTTAGAGTGACCATAAGTATCGTTGAGTACTTTAAACTTATCGAGATCGATGTAGAGCAGGGCAAACGCTTTATTCTTCCATTGATGCTTTTTACGTTGGAGGAAATATCGGTTGGGTAACCCTGTTAAAAAGTCATGATTTGCTTGATAGTGTAGCTCTTTTCGGCGAGATCTATCTGACTCATGAATGCGTTTGATCAAGACAAAGATAAACCACTGTAAGCCACAAAATACCAGCATGATCGTCACAAACGATGGAAGGAATTGAGTGAAAATATGGTTTTGATTGACTTTAGATACGACCCATAAACCATGGCCTGGTATGTATTGGGTTACACCAACGAAGACGTCACTTAAATGGTTGATATAGAAAGACTGAGTCTTTCCGGTCAACATTAGAGAATCAATATTGGCAACTTGATTGAGTGATTTAGCAAGCTCTGAATGGTTAGTAAAGTCAACTTTTTGCTCGTAACTCCCTGCGGTTGGCGGAAGTATAATTTGCGGGTAACCATCATCGCGGACGACTTCAAACGTATTGTGTTCGCCAAGAAGAAGAGAATCATTGATTAGACCCGTGTTATTAAGAGATACCGCCCCTGTAATTACCGCAACAGGCTCATTGTTCTTATCTCTTATTGCTTTACGAAAAGGAATAAAGTCTGATTTTAGGTTTTGACTATAGTAGGTACGCCCGATAACCAGTTGTTCAGAGCTGAGTGTTTCTACGAAGTTTGCCCAAAGCCTAGGTGTTCTCAACTGGTCCAGGTAGGCCAGAGACTTTAAGTTGCTACTCGATGCTAGGGAAAAGCCATTCTTATCCATTAAACGAATCGCTGAAATGTCGCCATAGTCACTGATTAAAGCGTCGAACATCTTGATTGTTGTTTGAATAGGTTCGTTATTTTCAATGTTGCGTAACGCTTGTTTACCTGCAACATCAAGAATTTTAGCTTCGTTAGTTAGTAATGAGACTAATGAGTTAGAAAACAGCTCAACTTGTGTTGTTTGTGTCCTGATGGTCCCTTCGACAGTCGAAAGCCATATATTGCGAATAATAAACACCAGCAGTAAGACACTGATTGCGACAACGGCTTTGTGTAATGTCCATATTGTTTTAGGTCGATTATTCATATTACTCCCAGTCTACCTAATCGGTATGAAATCAAGTATATGGTCATAATTCAATATTTACAATATAGCGTCCCAAATATTAAGTGTGGTGGTTTAAAAGCGTCGTGTAAACGTGCGAGATTGGTAAATGAAATGACAGAAAGTAAGACCTAGGCAACAGGGGGATATACACCTAGGTCGTAGTTAATCACTCTATAGGTAATTGATCATTTGCACCCCATTCAGTCCAAGAACCGTCGTAAACACTTAGGTTATCGAATCCTGCAATATCAGCAGCTAATAATACGATACAGGCGGTTACCCCAGAGCCACAGCTAAATATGGTTTGATGCATTTCACTCGATAACACTGCAGATAATATTCGTTTTAGTTCATCAGCAGGCTTAAGTTTGTGGGTGTCCATTAGTTCTGCGAAAGGTTGGCATACTGAATTAGGAATGTGACCACTACGAATGCCGGCACGAGGTTCAGGTACTTCCGCATTGAAACGAGCGCGAGAGCGAGCATCAACGGTTAGGCTGTGCTCATTTTCAATCTGGTTTAATACATAGTCAGCAGACACGAAAAACTCTTCATCCAAGCGCCCGCTAAAGTTTCCTTTCTGTTTCGTTTGTTCATACGTCTGAACGAGATCTAAATCAGAGAGCTTCCATTCCGTTAATCCGCCATCAAGAATGTATACCTTTTTGTGTCCCATCGCTCTGAACATCCACCAAGCACGCGGTGAGGCAAACGTCCCGCTATTGTCATAAACCACGACAGTAGAGTCATTGTTGATACCCAGTGATTGAGCGAGGTCATTGAATCGCTGCTCAGATGGCATCATGTGTGGCAAGGAGTTGTTAGGGTCGCAAAAGTCTTTGTCGTAATCGAATCGGAGGGTATTTGGGATCAGATTAATTTTATCTTTTTCTACTTCACCAGGGATTTGAAAGTCGATGCTGGCGTCGAGGATGACTAAGTTTGAATTAGAATGGATTTGTTCGTTTAGCCATTGTGGCGTGACGAGAGGGAACATCACTACTCCTTGTGTCTATTTGATATGTTATATGTTCAGTATTAACAGTTAGGACTAGTCGCAAGAAATGAATTGAAAGCTAGTCGTTGTTTCCAGGCTACGTGTATTACCTAATAGTTGAACGTTTTTCCCAACTTCACAATGGATTGAGATCGGAATAGACACTCTAAACACATCGGATTTTGAAGTTTGGACAGAAAGATATTTACGATGTCCGTCAAGTGATTGCGTTAATGTAGATGCGAGAACCACGCCTGTTGTTTCGATATTGTCTTTTGGTTGAGGTAATACTGAATTAACAGCGATTAGTATAAGGATAGCAATCCCTAAATATAGTAGGTACGTACTTGGGTTGTTCATATGCATTATCGAGAGCAATCACTCCCTGTGCCATCTAGCAAGCTCGAAAGGTATTCATCAGTGAATGGCACTATATTCGCAATGACCTTCGAAGCCAGTATTTCGTCGGCGTTGGCTTTGATTTGTACATAACGATAGTGTTTACCATACACCTTAACACCCCCATAGGGTTCTTGGTTACCTTTGGTGAGAACGGTGCATTCGACGTTTGAGTTGTATAAATTATAACCTTCTTGGTCGTGCAAGTTTGCATACAAATGTTTGATATTCTGGTTTTGTTTAAGCAGCTCAATTAGCGACAAAATTGCAACCATTCTAGGAGGTATTAAAGAACAATACATTGAGACTAAATAGAGGGCGAGATCAAGGTCAGGTCGCCTTTCTTCATTTACAAATGGGCACTCTTCTAGTTTGTTAGGGTTAAGGAGCACAGAGGGAGTATCAATTTCGACGTAGCCGTAGATCATGTGCCCGACCAGTTTATTGTCGCCATCGACGAAGACATTAACATGGAGGTTATCATTAAGCAGGGCAGATGGCTCTAAGTTCTGTTGTAAGTAATCGGTGTGGAAGGTAACAATTTGTTGATGTAGATCTTCTTTGTCTTTAAGAGAGATATCTTGGTACGCAGTAAAGTCCGCTGAGCTTTTTGAATACGGATCTTTTGTTCGGCTATGAACGTAGTCGAGAACTTGGCGTTTCTTTTCTGGGGCATTAGCTTCGGGGTCAATCAGCGACGTAGAGTCTGCCCCTAATATTCTTGCAACCAGTAACTGTTTACTCAATTTAGGCTTAGTCACCCCCCTTTCCCATCGGCTATAAGTCGTTAAGTCTAACTTCGAGAGCGATTCGTCTGAACTAATAAGTGTGTCGAGCGCTTCTTGCTGAGTGATTTGCTTGTCATTTCTTACAGCTTGAAGGCACTTGGCGAAACTGATCGTCATGCTAAATTTCCCTATATCCCATGTGCATAGTACCAATATACACCCAATATCGGTCAGATGTTAATTTCGATTATCAATTTAATTTCGTACTCATCGAGCATTTTGAAAAATCGCTTTTTAAAAATGCCCAATATTTGACTTCGCGATTTATCCATAATTCACCGCATCCGCTACCGAGGGGAAAAAAGAAAGCTCTCGGGCTCGGGTGATAATTAAATTCTTAAGTCAAGATATAGGAAAGTAAAATGACAAACTTCAAGAAAAGCGCTCTAGCTTCACTATTCGTTTTCGGCCTAGCAGCGAGTGCTGTAGCAAATGCATCATCAAATGCGACAGTCATTTGGAGCGGTACAGTACCAGTGACTAACGCTTCAGCCTCTATGGTTATTACTGGTCTTGCAGGCGACCTGACAGCGCTCAACGGTACTATTACTCCAGGCACAGACGGTGTGTTCGAGTCTGACGCAATCGTTCTTGAGTCACACATCAACGACAACAACGATCCAGCAAACCCAACTGTAGGTTTACTAGCACCAGCTAACTGGACTCTTGTTGATGCGACAGTAACGTTCGATGGTTCAGCGAACCCAGCCCAGGCTGTTGAAGTGGACGTAAACGGTGCTCCTCTTGCAATTGGCGACCAAGTACAGAATGTAGAAACTATCTCCGCTAAAATTAGCCAGACTGTGGCACTTCCAGAAGCTGAAGTAGGTGGTGCAACTGTAGAGGCAACATTAACTGTAATGGCTGACCTAGTTTAATTATATAGTTCAATTAGGGCCTTCATTTTAGCAGGGCCCTTATTTTTGGTGGCCAAAAATGAATAAAATCTATTTGCTATTGGCACTGATTAGTTTAAGTGCTCATGCAGAGCATAAAGTGATTAATATATCGACATCAATCGACGTAAATAACTTATATGCCAACTCTATAAACTCATTGGTATTTGAGCCGTCAAGGTTGGAACTAGAGGTGAGTGCCGATAAAACGAGATTTAAAACAACCAGTTCCACATTGAAAGTGGAAACAAGTATCCCGAAAGAAGTGAATAATATAGCGTACGTTGCTGGTTTAATTAGAAATGATACAACATGTAAAGATTATTCTGGATTTGAAAGTTCTCAACCTGATTTTGTGTCTGTCAGCATCGATAGTCAGCCTCTTGAGGTCGGTGAAAGTTTGACATTTGCAGACTTTCAGTTTGATGACGGTTTTAATAAATACAGTGAACATGAAGTAAAGCTGGAGTTCGCATCTTTTAGTTCAATCACCACAACAAGCCAACCGGAGGGATGTAATGGTGAGATAGAGTTTAATATTGAGGTAGAAATATAATGTCCAACCGCAGTACCACTTTGCTTTTTTTATTTGCATGTTTGCCATTACTTTCTGACTTTGCATATGGCCAACAGATACCTGAAGGTTTTGAGGAACTTTTTGAACAATCGAACGAACCAATTCGTCTAAGAAATCTTGATGGTACCTTCAGCTCTCCTATCAATATGGTTGTGTCTTTTGAAACAATTAAGCTCGATGGAACGAACCAAGATTCAATTAATTCCTTCAAACAGTACTTAGAAAAAAATGCGATTTCTAGAGAATTTCAACAAAAAATTCTGGATGATTTATTGATTGGCCTGGATGACAGAAATTTGTGCCTTGGAAATATTTCGGAATGTCAGATTTATCCAGAAACGTACGAGTTGGTACACAACTATAATGACAAAGAACTGTATTTATTCGTAGCTCCAGAAGTTCTATCTTATCAAAGTCGCAGTAGCGCCAATAAATACCATAATGCAGAAAGCAAAAATAATGGTCTCATAAACTCATTCGATCTATTTGTGAGCGCATATGAAGAGCAAGACTCTCTTGTTTCACTCAACGATGATACGATTTTAGGCCTTCCTTATGGTTACTTGAAAAGTGACGTGAACGTTACCAATAGTGATTCTGGGTCGGAAGTCTATGAAGCCGCTTATCATCTAGACGTAGACGCGTACTCAATAAAAGCGGGTCACTTTGAATTTGAACCAGAAGTGAACTCGACTGATTTTCTTAATAATACGGCTAGATTAAGTCAAAACTCGATCCTATTCGGATCATCAGAGAAGTTACTTGTTGGTGGTGTTAATAGCGACAAAATGTTGAATTTCTATGTACCTACAAGTGGCAGTGTTCAAGTTTTTCGTGATGACCGATTAATCTACCAGAATAACGTGTCTGAAGGCCAAAATAGTATTTCTTACAACGAGTTACCTAGGGGGCGTTACGAAGCGAGATTGGAAGTGTCAAGTGGGGGGGAAGTTATAAACTCTCAAGTATACCAGGTGTATAACTCCAACAGCGATTCACTGGCCGAAGGGGAGTTAGACTACGTGTTTTCTGCCGGAATGTTCGCTGATAGCAATTTCCAGAATGAATCCGATATTGTGTCGGTAGAAAATGATCCATATGCCAAGTTTCTAGCAAATTATCAGGTAAACCGTTCTTTTCAAATCGGTATTGGCGGCTTAGTGTCAGACCTTGGTAGCATGAAAACCGTTGGCGGCGCGTATAACCTAATAGACTTAAACCTGACGGCAGAAGCGGTTTACAGTCAGTTTGATAATGCGAGTATTGTTACAGCGAACCTGGGTGTACCGTATGTAAACGTTTCTTATGAAGAATTGAACAATAAAAATGGAGATCCAGTCGCCTCATTTATGTATGGACACGCTGACTATGCTCGCTTGTCAATCAACTCCTCTTATAGTTTTGATCGAGGGCAATCAATTTACGCTGTGTACTCCTTGAACAATGATACCTCTCTAACGGGTATTAATGCAGGAGAAGAACAAGAGTCGCAATTTGTTTCTGTTGGGTACAGTACGCCTACAATATTAGACTCTCGACTCAACTTAAATGTCGACTATACCGACGCGACGAATGAAACGTCACTGAGCCTATTGTGGACGGTTCCTCTCTCTGAGGCTGTCGATGCGATCACAGGTGTGACGTCATCCGATACTGCGATCAGTCAATTTAAGACAACAGTAAGGCGAAGCGACCTGATTGATTCGGATTCATTCAATACATCATTGGAAGTCAGTAATACGTATGATCGTGGACAAAACGATATGTACCAAGACGCTCTATTGTCCGCAGACGGAAGTAACGAATACGCCAATATGAATGGTTCTATTAGTCTTTCGACCAATAGTGGTTCAGGCATCAACGCAAGCTTGTCGAGCTCTCAAGTTGCGACTAAATCAGGCATATATGTGACTAATCGTAAAGCGCCTGCTTATACCTTGATCGACATTGACGAAAAAGAATCAGAAGATCGTATGGGGGAAGAGAAAGGATATTTTGCATTAAAGAAGCAGGGCAAAGACAACAGTCAATTCATCGTCTATGAAGATCAAACAATAGTGCCTTTGCAAGACTACAGTGCATACAGTGCGACTTTTGACTCAGAAAGTGTAGACCTGTTTAACTCTGGAGATTCTGAAGTGGATCTATTCAGTCATCCTGGTTCTGTTGCGACTTTGGCGCCCAAAATCAGTCGTGTTGTCTCATTTATAACGTCATTTAATGACATCGCTGAAAAACCAATCAGTTCGATTGAATGTACCGGTGAAGGGTGTTTAGAAGTGAATGAAATGACGGATGGTGTATACCGAGTCACTGTACTTGAAGGACTTAATTTCGAACTAACGTCTAAGAATAGCCAATGCTTATTGCCATATAAGTTCACATCAACAAATCAGCTTAACTTTGGCCAGAACTACTGCTTGCCAATAGCGGATAGTCAACAGATGCACACGGTTAAGATTGAAGATGAGACCTTACATGCTTACTACTTGGGTGCTTATCAAACGTCTGATGAGCTAACAAAAGCGGTAATAAAACTTGAGTCTCTTGGCTACAAGTTGATTCAAAAATCGGTCGGTGAATTTAAAGCAATCTATATTGCTCGAACAGATGAAAAACTGCCTGAGGTTATCGCTCTACATCAAAAAGAAATCGCAAACTTTAAATTATTAGCAAAACGTCTTAACCAAGCAAATAGTGTTAGCTACCCGCTGGCGAGAGTTTATTGAGGTATCCAGTATGAAAAATAGACAACGATTCGCGATGATACTCTTGTCGCTATCCTACGCCGCTAGCCCATCGGTAAGTGCTTTTACGGTAGACAAAATGATCGTTATTGCCGATAAAAAGGGTAATGGGACAATCACACTCGCTAATGATGAAGACAAACACATCTTCATCAGTTCAACGGTAGAAGAGCTCTCAATCACCAACGGTGACCAGATACATAAAAAAGAGTACACCAGAGACAACTTAGAATCGTGGAAAATGTCGTTGACTCACCAAAAGCTTGCCCTAAAGCCGAGTGAAGAAAAAACGATAGGCTTGAGAAACTTGTGCCATACCACCAACTGTAATACTGATAAGGATACGATGTTTTTAGTGTCCTTTTATCCAAGTCGCTATGGTGAGACGGAACAAGTATCTGCTGTTGAAATTAATTACGGTTTTGCGCCAGTTTTTGTTATTCCCACACCATTACCTGAGTACAAATATCAGATCAAGAACCTTGGTGACAAGCTAAGAGTGAGGAATGACAGCAATACGTTGTTAAATGTTCATGCTGACGCATGCAGCTCTGAAAATAAAACCCTCTGTACGCAGAAGTTTGTAGTGTTGGCGGGTCGAGAAAAAACTTTTCGACTGACAGAAACAATGCGAGCAAATGAACTCGATGTTGCCGTCTATTCATATGATCGAAGCTACTTCAAAACGCAAGTAGTACAGGTAGGAAATAAAGATGAATAAAGCGTTTTTAACTCTGCTTCTTTGGAGTGTTTTCCAATCCAGTAATGTCTTTGCAGGAATTGAAATAAAAGGCACGGTTAAAAGTGGCGATATTCAGTGGGATAATGTCACTTACTCAGAGAGCCGATTGGCTCCGAGTACTTGGTCGACCCCACCGTTATTACAAGCTTCTGATGCATGGGTACCGGGCACATTTGCAAGTAGCCCTGCTAAATCAGTGACGTTCTTTGGTGGTACTGGAGAGGTTACCGCGCCCGTTTCTATCGACATCGCCGGTATGCAATACAATACCGCTGGCATGTCATTTGCGATCTCGTCTAGTTCAATAGCGAGCGGGTGTACAGTTGACAAAATTAACCTGCCAGTCGCAACTGTTGAAGGGGCTAGCTGTATTTCATCATACAAACTCGTGAATGCGAAGAAAACACAGCCGTTCGTTTTCTATAGACCACTTTTTAACGTCGATACGGCATCGTTAACTTCTGCATTGTCAGGGCGCTCTGAAGGAGTGTATTCCGCAAGTGTGCCAGTGGTGATTCGATATTACTACGAAAACAACGGCATCATGACTTATCGAAATATAAATGAGACCGTGATTTTTGTTATTGATTACCAACCTGTACAACTTGATAACGTGACAGTGATCGGTGACGGAACTATGGTGCCGAATTATGACACCACAAATACTCGAGTCACTTCTGATACTCGCTTCGATATCACGGCCACAGGCTATTTTAACAATGGATTAGCGCTAACGTTATCCAATCCTGATTATGAGTTAGTCAATTCTACGGATCCAAGCATCACTATTCCATATACGATCAATTGTCCGCAGTGCAGTGAGCTCGAGCTTGTAAGAGATGGTGTGCTCATGAACGAGAAGACTGATATTGCGCGAGGGATTGGTGTTCAAACTAGTATCAATTTCAATTTAGATTTTAGCTATGACGTAGATGGTAGAAACATTGTTAGTGGAGACTATTCAGACAGCGTAACTATCATTTTGGAACCGGGAATATAATGAAGAAAACAGTTTATTTAATTACGGCTTTCTTAGTCGCTCCTTGTACATTGGCCCAAACAATAGCAACCCCGATTGACTTGCGCGGAGGACTTGCCTTCTCAGTGGTTGATACCAATAAAGTGGAGAAGGAAGGCTTAGGTTATAGCATTGGCGCAGGCTATCACGTTAATAAAAATGTGAGATTTCAACTGAGCTATGCTGACTACGGCTCTTTAGGGGGAGAAAACCTAGGCGTTAAGTTTACTCATCTGGATATAAATGGTGTACTGCCGTTGAGTGATTATGCTTCTATCTATATAGGGGGAGGCGGTTCATACTCAGCCAATGACACTGATCTAACGGCCAATATTGGACTGGATTATACCATTGACAAGAATTGGAGCGTCGACGTTTCTTACCGAGGTATTTTTGACGCAGGAGTATCTCAACAAGATCTGTATGCGTTCAACACAATGATCGTTTACCGCTTCACTGAAGAGGTCGCAGATACAGAGCCAAGAGTTGAATTGCGCCCAATCGAGCAAAAATCGCCCGTGGTCACGCCGCCTATAGTGGAAAAATCGTCACTGGAAAAGGTTGTTGAACCGAACCGTCCGCTCGTTTCTCACGAAACGCAGTGTGAGTCTGGTATTACTCAGTATCGACTCAAAGATGGCGAATATCTTAACTTGATTGCAAGAAGGCACGATATTTCATTAAACGAGCTTATCAATATCAACGTTTGTCCGGCAGGAATCTTGACTTCGTGTATCCAGGAGAAAAAATTTTCGTTCCACTGATTCGCTGTAAATAATACCTCCCTTCATACTCGCAGCAACACTACTAGCTATCTAGTAGTTTTTTTTGTGCATATTGAAAGTTTGAAAATTAAGTATGCCCAATCAACTTACGACTTCAGTGAATATAATAGTCTCTTAAGGAACACCTCACAGTATTTATAGGGAGAATAAGCACTGTTATTACGAGTAATTTAATACAAGAGATGAAAAATGAGACTAAATAAAATAGCAACGCTAACCACTATTCTAGGCACTTTATGTCTTTCCTCAGCAGCCAATGCGTTTAACGTTGACAAAATGATTGTTGTAGCTGACGAAAAAGGCAATGGGATTGTTAATTTAATTAACGATGAAGCGCACCCTTTATTTGTCAAATCACATATTCAAGAAATCCGTATCGATAATGGCTCTGAGATAGTCAGAACTGACTATAGCCGAGAAAACTTAACCGATTGGAAGGTCTCGCTAACTAACTCAAAACTGGTGTTGAAACCAGGTGAAGAAAAGAGTGTGGGTATTCGCAGTCTGTGTCATCAGGTTTCTTGCGACAATAGTAAAGATCTGATGTTTATGCTGCCATTTACGCCAAGCCGGTACAATCCAACTGGTGAAAAACTGACCGGCGTTGAAATTAATTATGGTTTCTCTCCGCTCTATATTATCCCGACTACTGAACCTCGCTTAGATTATAAGCTCTTTAACCAAGGTGAAGAATTACGAGTCGTAAATAATAGCAATACAATGATTAATGTGTATGTCGACTCTTGTAACGACGACAATAAATCAAATTGCAAACAAAAATACTCTGTCGTTAAATCAAATTGCAAACAAAAATACTCTGTCGTATCTGGCAGGGACAAAACGTTTCCTCTCGCAAAAAATATGCAAAGTGAGCGACTTGATGTTACCGTCACCTCCTACGATAAAAAGTATTCTAACGAGATGGAACTAGATATCCAGGAATAGGTACACCAAAAATATAATTTTATCCCTTTAAATTATAAATTCTGATTAAGGTTGCTAACATTAGTAACCCTTGCCTTCAACCGACATGGCATAACTTATTTTAGCAAACTTTGAATGCCCAATACACGATTAAAGATATCCCATAAAGTCAAAATTGAACTTAGTGAAAATTTATAGGTAGGTACTATGAACCTTCTAAACAATAAGCTGCGGAGGGAAGTTCCCGTATTGTTTGCCGTCGCTGCTACGCTTACGCTTTTCGGGTGCGGTGGCGAGGGCAGTGAAAAAAGTGTCGAAAGCTCAGCTAGTGGTTCACCTAGCAGTCAAAGCGCGACGCTTTCCGCTGAAGACGCCACCTACTCAACCGGCTACGCCGAGTCATTTGAGGTTGATCTGTCGTCAAAGGTATTATCATCAACTGGTGGTGGCTTCACGCTTAGTGAAGTTGAGGTCTTGTCTAATAATGATAGCTGTCAATTGGAGAGTATGACGGCAACAGGGTTTGTAATTTTAGCATCAGATACCAAAGTGTGTGACTATCGATATCATGTGACCCCTACAACATTAGCCCCAATGAGCCGTACGGCTGAAGCGTCAGCGCCAATGGACAACAATGGTGACTCAGGAGCTTCAAGTGAAGCGATTGCGCGAGTTGCTGTTAGTAGTGCCCCAAATGAAACTGAACTCACCCCGGTGAGTGCGACTACCTTTGTTGACGAAAGTGCGTCGGTTTCGTTGAAAGCGGAGTTAGATAATGTCGGCTTCACACTGGGTGATGAGTTCGTGTTAACAGACGTTACTTTACCATTCGGTCGAGCTAGTGTGGCCGACGTTAATCCTACTGATGATCAAGTTATTGATTATACGCCACCGGCTGGTTTTACCGGTATCGACCGTATTTTATATACATTAGAAGATTCTGCAAATGGGCTGGTATTAATGGGTGTTTTGGACATGGCAGTGGGCCACGAAGCAAATTATGGGTTCTCGATACAAGCTAATCCAGAGTACGCTGATTGGGTTGAAGTGAATGATCAAGTTGATATTGACATTAGTGACTATGTGGTCTCCGAAGACGGCGATGACTATCAGGTTGTGTATGCAGATGTGTTTGATGCATCTGCTAGCGTTAAAGATCCAACAGATGTTTCAAATAAAACGATTGTGTTCTCCGCTGCAGAGTCAGGTACATATGACATAAGCTATGCAGTGAGTGATCACAATGGCACGTATGATATGGGATCTGTTCGAGTACGTGTTTTCGACCAAATAGAAGTGTGGGACGAAATTTACTATAATTTATCTACATTTAGCTCTCCGCTGACGGTCGTTGAAGCTGATGCGTTAGGTACACCCTACGATGACAGTAGTTTGTTAGAAACTCCTTATACTATGGCGCTAATGACGTTGGCGCAAGGTACTAATGCGTGTAGTGCAATGGGGGGAATATTACCGTCCGAGACCACACTACTAGATAGTAGATTCTCAAGTCGAGTGGTAGATGAAGACTGGCCTACTGGCCACGGTTATATGACTTCAGAAGGTAGCAGTGTGGACGTGCTGTCAGGAGGTTTCACTGGGTATAATACAGGTTATGTTACATGTGAATTTCTGCCGGCGTCAAAAGATTTTCAAGTTGTTTCCTCAACGAATAGTGCAACTGCAAACGATTCTGATCCAATTGAGGTAGAGGTTCTAGTGTCTGATTCTGATGGTTTCGCTGTCAGTGACGAACCTGTCGACGTGACTTCTAGTAGTAAGAATATCAACTTCGTTGATCAAGTTGTCTATACAGATGACCAAGGTAGAGCTTCATTTTCGGGAACGAGCAGCGTAGCGGAAGAAATGACGCTGACACTGAATTACAGAGACTCAACTGAGACTGTGGACGTAGAGTTTATCCCTGATGCAACGACCGCTAAAGTGACTATTGTCGACGATGATTCTGTATATGCTGTAGTCGACAACGCACCTATTCTTACAGCTGTTGTGGACGACTTTGGCAACGCAGTGACGTTTGAAAACGTTGCGTTTAGCACTAGTGACAGCATCTCTTTTACTGAAAACAACGTTTCCGTGAATGCTGACGGGGAAGCAGATAATGCTGTTCAATTCACAGGCAGCGGTATTACCGAGCTGACAGAGACTGAATATTCTGTAATGCTTGACAATGGTGACAGCCAGACAGGGACAATCACTTGGGCACCATCTGAAGATCTTCCAGTGACTGATCATCAATTCTGGGTTAATAAGGAATCTAACGGAGGTGCAGAAGGTTCTGCGGATTATAGATTTACATCTGAAGGGATTCTTATAACCAAATCGTTTTCTCCCATGTATGCACTTTATGATAAAGCTTATACTGAAGGTACCTTTTTGCTCAAGGCAGAAATAACTTCGGTTGCAGCAAATGACAATGGAAGCTTTGCCATTTATTTGCAGCAATCCCATGATGGTAGTGGCATTGATAGCGTCCCATTGACCGGTGCAAGCGACTCAGCGATTATATCGGATAAAGGCACCGGTATTGTAGTGAGTTATTATAACGCCGACAGCCTCAAAGTATATCAAGATGGGGCGCAAGTAGGAACAGTATTCAATAATCCTCCTTTATCGAGTACCAAAACCTATTTATGGTTTGAGAAAATCAATAACCAGGTTGAAATTTCGATAAATACTGTTGACGTTAAACCCTCGGTACCTTTTGCTAGTGTAAGCGCACAGTTTGGAAATGGTGTACCATATTGGTTAGCCATTTCTTCTGTTACCAACACAACTACTCACGATCGTTACTTCGAAAATATACGCATTTCGGCTTATTAATGCTGATATATAAAATTGAACAGATTTAAATTTTGTTTTCAACTCTAAACCACCTGCTCTCGTAGGTGGTTATCGTTTGGTTAGGCTTGGTTTGGCTTGTAGTTCTACCCATGTTAAATGCTCCGTTGATTTTTAGCGAAGTCGAAGAGGGGCAACATGAGTAGATACCATCAAGCATACACTTATTTTGGAGTTGTAAATATCACATAGTGTGGACGAAAAAATACCGATTTAGTATCTTGAATAATAAAGTACTTAAAGAAGTTTATTAGCGTATAAATGTTTACTGTAATCAACTTGGATGTAAAGTTGTTGATCTGAACGTCTCGGTTGACCAACTTCACTTGGTAATAAAAGTTCCACCTATGCTTTCCATATACAAATTGATGAAGGTATTAAAAGGCAATATAGCCTTAAACTCTTGAGTAAGTTTCCATATTTTCGAAAAATAAACTTTGGGGTCACCACTACTGGCAAAGGGGCTCACACAAAGCTACTTTTTAGAAGGTAGTAATTTACTTAAATAACTCGAGCTATTTTAATTCCCTTGCTCCAATCTCTTCCTCAAATGGAGCACGGACAATGAGTCAAACCGGGCTACCCATTAGAAATGTAGTCCTATTTCTTCCCTCGCATCACACTACCTGGCTTACACGTCAAACGACACCATCTTGTTTTCTTTTTTCGTAGTGTGGATTTTTGATTCGTGCTGCGTTAGCTCGATTTTACATCGCTCATTTTGTTCATTAAACGCAACCTGGTTGCTAATAGTCTGAGTAGCGCAATCTACGGTGGGTACTTGACCTGTCCAGCGAACCTTAACGCTTGCGGCGGTTGCACTGAAAGACGCAATAGAGGTAATCACGATTAAAGCTAGT
>NZ_VTXI01000061.1 GCF_013114545.1 Vibrio sp. RE86
AGGGTTGCCTCATTGGGCAGGGAAGTGTCCGTACTTGTTGTTGGTTGGTCGCTTTTGATGACCAATTTGGCTTTCGCGTTGTGGCTTGGTTCAGAACAGTAGTCGAAGGTATCAGTTCTTTCTCAAGTAAGTCAGTGACTTGTGGTAAAACATAACAAACAATTTAAGCAGATTCACAACGCTTGTCGATCTGCATTCTAGGTTAAATTTAGTGTTTTATGGCACAATGTTTTAGTTAGGTGGTTGCGTTGTTCACTACTTAATTGGGCGTTATAAGACTTCAGCTTTGTGAAGCGTAGCCAATATTACTAACAAAGAGTTTAAGAGTGATTCCCAACGCTTGGCATTTTTGGTTCATTTTGTTTTAATAGTCACAGTTCGGATTTAGTGTTTACGGCACAATAGTCTAGGCAATGTGGTTGCGTTGTTCACCACTTAATGCGGCGTTAGCGAATATAGAGATTTAACAAAGAATCGATGAAACTTAGATGTGACTGTCCAGTAGAAAAAAAAAGCTCAAGCACTGCAATGCTTGAGCTTTGTTGCGTTTCAAGAATATTACTTCAGGAACGTCTCTACTACTTTAATCAGGAGTTTGAGCAGATCTACTACTAAGTCTGCATAAGCAGGTTTTATCATAAGCCCTCTTTGTTGAAGTTTACCCTGCGATAGCGGGGTTTTCGCGTTTCTATCGATTGATAGAAGCTTGATTCTACTTCATCGCCAACTATTAATGAACAAGACGCCAAGTGTACGTTGTCTTAATGAGCACTAAATCACATAAAAAATTCAATCAAATCAAACGTCTTATAACAAGGCGTTTAAGGCAGATTCCCAACGCTTGGCATTTTCCATTTTACCGTTGGGTTCTGTGTTTAAGGTGGAACGGTTAGGTTCATTGGTAGCGTTGCTCACTACTTAACGCGGCGTTATGTTTACTTGTATTTCAATGGCTTAAATGTCTTAGGCTCTAATTCTTTGTCCCTCTAGCCGTTCGTCCCTAGTAGACTCAGCAAATCCGCATTATCGACCTAAGTTCTTGAATCTCTTAGGGAGTAAAACATGCCAAGATTCGTGG
>NZ_VTXI01000062.1 GCF_013114545.1 Vibrio sp. RE86
AACCTATTGGCGTTAGAAAACGCACCAAATGAAATTGTATCGTCGTTTGAAAATGCACCGGCAGCTATTGATTTTACGAAAACAGATAGTCGAAAATTAGTCGGGCATATGAATGAAAAAATGTCGTTGTTTCAAGATTTCATTTATGCGGATGGTGGTTTTGAACACTGCGATCTTGCTGAGATTACAGCAAAAATCAATAGAATGCCGCAACGTCAATTAGGGTGGGCGTTGTCCGTTGAAGCTCTAAATGACCTATTCAACTAGCTACATAACAAGGCATTTAAGAGTGATTCGCAACGCTTGGTATTTTCGCTTCGCTCAAGTATAGCCAAGCGTCGCTCACACCTTAATGCGGCGTTATGCGATTAAAGAGGACATATGGCAGATATTGTAACTATAAGTGCTGCTTTAGGTAGTTTGAAGACTGCCCATGAATTAGCAAAAGTAATCAAATCAAGTGGAAACTCGCTTGAACAGGCGGAAATGAAATTTAAATTAGCTGATCTAATATCTGCGCTTGCGGAAACCAAGATAGAGCTTGCTGACATTCAAACAGTGTTGATTGAGAAAGACGAAGAAATTAAAGCACTCAAAAAACAATTGAGAGAACGTGATGAAGCATCGTATGTTGCTCCATATTACTGGCGTGAAACTGAAAAAGGTAAAGATGGTCCTTTTTGTCAAAAATGTAAGGATGTAGATGAGCTTTTTGTTCGTTTACAAAATATCAAAGCAAAAGGTTTCTGGCATTGCACTAATTGCGATACAAACTATCTTGATAAAGACTATGTCTCACCAACGAGGAGAAAACGTTCAACAAGTGTTGGAGATCGTGCGCGTTGGCAGTAATCGCATAACAAAGCATTTAAGAGTGATTCGCAACGCTTGGCAGTTTCGCTTCGCTCAAGTATAGCCAAGCGTCGCTCACACCTTAATGCGGCGTTAGTTGCCAATGAGGAAAAAGTAGCTAATTCAGCAAATTTAGGTCTAATGTTCGTGTACTTTTTGCTAGTTGTTGCATTTCACTTTCTAGCTTACTT
>NZ_VTXI01000063.1 GCF_013114545.1 Vibrio sp. RE86
TTCTCAAACATCTCATCAATCACATACGTGTCATCGTCTTGACCGCTGGTTTCATTGATGAAGTCTGGCCCTGGGTTACCCACGGTAATGATGAAGGTGTCGGTCGCGGGTGTGCCCTCGCCGTCGGTCGCCGTCACGGTCACTTCGTACTGACCGTTTGTGCCACCTTGCGAAGCGCTGGTATCAATCGTGCCGCTGATGGTGCCGTCGGCTGAGATGGTCAGCCCCGCTGGCAAGCCGTCAGCACTGAACGTCAGCTGTGTACCCGCGTCTTCATCAGCGAAGTTCCCCGCCACGCTAAAGGTAACGATGTCACCATCGTCAAAGCGCTTGTCGCTCTCTGGCGTCTCCAGCGTTGGATCGTCGTTATTACCATTGATCGTGATGACCGCGGTTTGCGGTGTGATGCCGCCTTCACCATCTACTACATTGTACTCAAGAACAATTTTTTCGCTGTCACCTTCACCAAGATGATTAAACTCACTTGGTTCAATAATAATTGTATGACCGTCATCAGCAATAGATAAGCCGTCTGGCAAAGTACCTAGATCTGCAATTGAGAGCTCAGCGCTAGCATCAACATCGTCAGCACCTTTAAGCAGATTCAGAGTCTTCTGTGATGCGTTTTCATGAGTGGTCTTAGTCAGAGAGCCTTCGACTGTT
Organism: Vibrio sp. RE86; assembly: GCF_013114545.1. Lineage (GTDB taxonomy): Bacteria > Pseudomonadota > Gammaproteobacteria > Enterobacterales > Vibrionaceae > Vibrio. The sequence goes on from NZ_VTXI01000063.1 coordinate 664, forward strand.
GGCGCATCGTTGCTGCCTTTAACTTCTACTTTAATCTTGTGGCTATCTCGACCATCAGCGGATGTAACAACTAGGGTTTCTGTACGGACGTCACCCACATCTAACTTATCCGCTTTATCTTCGTCCAGCTCGTATGTCCACTCACCCGTTTCTGAGTTAAAACTAAACGTACCGAACTTGCCTTCAAGCTGATCTGCCGTGACGTCTTGGAATTTGTCTTGGCCCGCATCTGGGTCAATCACTTTCAGTGTACCGCCCGCAGTTTGGTTACCAATGGCATTACCATCTTTATCAATACCCGCTTCAATGA
>NZ_VTXI01000064.1 GCF_013114545.1 Vibrio sp. RE86
AGGCTAAGATGCGGCCTCATTTCGTTATACGTATATATCGACTCTTCAACAAGCTTTTTTAACTCGTTAAGATCTTTGCACTGAGTAAGTAAAAACTCTTGTTTAAGAATGCCATTGACCCGCTCAGCTAACGCGTTTTGGTAACAGTCATACCCATCTGTCATTGATGGAGTTATATCATGCCTTTTCAGCTTTTCTTGATAGAGACAAGAGCAATACTGAAGTCCTCTATCTGAGTGATGGATTGTCGCATGACGATAACACCGAGTTTTTACCGCCATATCTAAAGCCTTTACAACATCGCTTGCTTTCATTTCATTGCTGACTTCATACCCCATGATTTTTCGGCTAAAGGCGTCAGTAACCAATGACAAGTAGTGAACCCCTTCGTTGGACCGCACATAGGTAATATCGCTTACCAGAACCTCTTCTGGTTTTGAAGGAACGACTTCCTTTAGTAAGTTCGGGTGCTTTTTCATCCAGTGCATGCTGTTCGTTGTTTTGATGTAACTCCGCTTCGGCTTAACGAGTAAGCGCTCTTCCCTGAGATAATCAAACAAAGCATCACGCCCAAGCTTTATTCCCTTGGCTATCAGTTTCGGTTTCAGTAAGAAATAGAGCTTACGAGTTCCCAGACGAGGCATAAAGCGTCTTAGTTCAAGGACCATTTCTTTCACTGGAGCAAGCTCAACCTGACGAGTTGTCTCGCGTTTTTCTCTTTGATAGACAGATTGACGAGAGATATCGAGCAATGAGCAAGCTTTACTTAAGCTTACTTTCTTCTCTTTTTGAAGGCTTCTTGCTCCTTCTCTATATACTTTTTTCTTAGCGACATCCCATGCTCTGAGTCAAGAATATCGACCACTCTATTGAGAAGAAGACATCTCAGACGTTCATCTTCGAGCTCTTGTTCAAGTCG
>NZ_VTXI01000065.1 GCF_013114545.1 Vibrio sp. RE86
AACGTTGGTACTATCGGCCACGTTGACCACGGTAAAACAACTCTAACTGCTGCAATCTGTACTACTCTTTCAAAAGTGTACGGCGGTGAAGCGAAAGACTTCGCATCTATCGATAACGCTCCAGAAGAGCGTGAGCGCGGTATCACAATCGCAACTTCTCACGTTGAGTACGACACTCCAACTCGTCACTACGCACACGTAGACTGTCCAGGACACGCGGATTATGTTAAGAACATGATCACTGGTGCTGCACAGATGGACGGCGGTATCCTAGTAGTAGCCGCAACTGACGGCCCAATGCCTCAGACTCGTGAGCACATCCTACTTGGTCGTCAGGTTGGTATTCCTTACATCATCGTATTCATGAACAAATGTGACATGGTTGATGATGAAGAGCTTCTAGAGCTAGTTGAAATGGAAGTTCGTGAACTTCTATCTGAGTACGATTTCCCAGGTGATGACCTACCAGTTATCCAAGGTTCTGCACTAGGCGCACTAAACGGCGAGAAGCAGTGGGAAGACAAGATCGTTGAGCTAGCAGAAGCACTAGACAACTACATCCCAGAACCAGAGCGTGCAGTAGATCAGCCGTTCCTACTACCAATCGAAGACGTATTCTCGATCCAAGGTCGTGGTACAGTTGTAACTGGTCGTATCGAGCGCGGTATCCTAACTGTAGGTGACGAAGTAGAAATCGTTGGTATCAAAGAAACAACAGTAACTACATGTACTGGTGTTGAAATGTTCCGTAAGCTTCTAGACGAAGGTCGTGCTGGTGAGAACGTTGGTGCACTTCTACGTGGTACTAAGCGTGACGAAGTTGAGCGTGGTCAAGTACTAGC
>NZ_VTXI01000066.1 GCF_013114545.1 Vibrio sp. RE86
ACCCACCTGATTCCATGCCGAACTCAGAAGTGAAACGAATTAGCGCCGATGGTAGTGTGGGGCTTCCCCATGTGAGAGTAGGACATCGCCAGGCTTTAAATTTAAGAGAGCCCGTTTGAAAAAACGGGCTTTTTTAGTCCTAAAAGGACATCTTGATGCTGATATAGCTCAGGTGGTAGAGCGCATCCTTGGTAAGGATGAGGTCCCCAGTTCGAGTCTGGGTATCAGCACCATTTACTGTTTGTTTTGAGTTCTTCTAATAAGAACCTAAAGCAAAACGTAAAGAATTTTACTTGGCGACCATAGCGATTTGGACCCACCTGATTCCATGCCGAACTCAGAAGTGAAACAAATTAGCGCCGATGGTAGTGTGGGGTTTCCCCATGTGAGAGTAGGACATCGCCAGGTTACCTTTCTGTTTTTAGATTTTAGAAAAATCTAAAGGCAAAAACTTAGACTCAAGAGTCTAACCAGTGCGGAGCGGTAGTTCAGTTGGTTAGAATACCGGCCTGTCACGCCGGGGGTCGCGGGTTCGAGTCCCGTCCGCTCCGCCACTTATTCCAGACCTCAGCAGAAATGCTGGGGTCTTTTTATATGTGCGGTATTATTTTGGTCTGCGACCAACGAGCCCCGCTTGAGCGTAAGTCCGACCGCTCCGCCACTTATTCAGATAAAGCCCTAACAGAAATGTTAGGGCTTTTTCGTATGCGTAGGTGTCCCGTCCTGAAATGTGTTTACACATTGAGGACGAATTATGACTACTTCAAATAATACCTACGTTAAGCGCACTCAGCGTGATTACACACTAGGCTTTAAAT
>NZ_VTXI01000067.1 GCF_013114545.1 Vibrio sp. RE86
CAGAACAGCCTCGATTACCTTGCCCTTTCCACACTTTGAGTCAGTAAAAGTCACAACAGGCCAACGCTAAACACCAATGAGGCAACCCATGAAATTTGGCATGCTTTACTGGTGGAGTGATTCAAGAATTGGAGCCGACAATGCTCACTTGCCGACTTAGAAAAGCGGATAGCCAAAGGAAGCAAAGAAGAATAGAAATGAAAAACTCAACGTACCTTGCCTAACGCCCAATTAAGTAGTGAGCAACACTGCCACCCACCTAAAACATTGTGCCTTAACCACTAAAGCTGATTCAAACCTAAAATGCCGAGCGTTGCGAATCTGCTTAAATTGTTTGTTAGTTGCCTGCCCTAAACCTTGGATTTGAAGCTCATGAGACTTTGCCAACACTGCCCTCTCCTGAATTGATAAACTCAAATCAGGCGCAGATTCAAAGCGACTGTCACTGAAACCACTTGGAATTTACAACGCCGCAGATAACGAACTTTAAACACCAAAGAAAATTTTAGGGAAGACTAAGCAACAGAGCAGACTTTCAACGGGCAAACCAGCTTCTGAAACAGAGAGCCCAACCGAGCATCAAACAAAGTACTATTTAAACGAACCCTATGAGCTAGAAAATGAAGTGCGAAAACTAGCAAAACACACGCTGACATAAGCCCTAAACTTGCTGATTTAGTAACTTTTTGCTTCATTGGCAACTAACGCCCAATTAAGTAGTGAACAACGCGACCACTTAACTAAAACATTGTGCCATAAAACACTAGACTTAACCTAGAATGCAGATCGACAAGCGTTGTGAATCT
>NZ_VTXI01000068.1 GCF_013114545.1 Vibrio sp. RE86
GGCGAGTAAAGGATTAAGCTGAAGGAAGTCAGCGTACTATCACGGATTAGATGCATGGAGCACTTTTAGTAGCTGGATTGCTGCGAGTAAGACTATAACCCCGATGGGCTCACGCCCTCGGGGTTTTTCTTTTTCTACCTCTCACCCAAATCGCCTTCTCTGAAAAACCATAATTGCTCCCTTAAAGCGCCTTATACGTATACACATTCGATTGGGTAAAATATCAATAGCTGACAAGTTTGAAGGCAAACACTTCTGATCCGCTATAAGGGCTGTAAGAGATCTCTCACAAGCAGGTGAGTCATCATATCTTCTTAGCTGAGACAAATGTAAACAACAGAGCGTAAGATTTTGTTTTTAAAGAAAAAGTGCATTTATCAATCAAATTATTATGCAGAAAAACGTTTGCCCTATATTGCTCAAAATCGGTATCAGCGTAATATTGAACCTGTCGGAAGGAGTCTGACACGGAACAGGAAATTACCACGGATTAGGTAATCTTCAGGATGAAGATACGGTTACTTAGGATGAGTAGTCGGCACGGATAGCAAACTGGACATTGAACGGATGCATTAGTAACTAGGATGGTTACTACTACGGATGGAAAATGGACACCTCTGGACGAGGAAAGGACTTATCATCAGGATGATGAAAAGGACACCGCTCAAGGAACAAGCGAAGAGAGCTAACGAGGA
>NZ_VTXI01000069.1 GCF_013114545.1 Vibrio sp. RE86
TGAGGTCAAAAGTACCCAAGAGGGACTAAGCAGTGAGGAGTTTGGTGGTAGTGACGACGCAGGTGGCGTGTAGTGACATAACAAACAATTTAAGCAGATTCGTAGCGCTTGGCACTTTGGGTTTGAATCAGCTTTAGTGATTAGGGCACAATGTTCTGGTTATGTGGTAGCGTTACTCACTACTTAATTGGGCGTTAGTTGCCAGTGAAGAAAAAACAACCAAATTAGTAAGCTTAGGGCTAATGTCAGTGTGTCTTTGTCTAGGTTGTCGCACTTCATTTCTAGCTTATAGGGTTCGTTAAGATAGTGCTTTGTTTGGTGCTCGGTTGGAGTTTCTGTTTCAGAAGCTATCTCGCTCGTTGAAAGCCTGCTCTGTTGCTTAGTCTTCCCAAACAGCTTTCTTTGGTGTTCAAAGTCCGTTTTCTACGGCGTTGTAAATCCCAAGTGGTTTCAGTGACAGTCGCTTTGAAGCTGAGCCTGATTTGAGCTCGTCAGATTCTGTGAAAGCAGTATTGGCAAAGTTTCAATCAGCTTCAAATCAAAGCCTTAGGGCAGGCAACTAACAAACAATTTAAGCAGATTCGCAACGCTCGGCATTTTGGGTTTGAATCAGCTTTAGTGATTAAGGCACAATGGTTTGGTTGGGTGGT
>NZ_VTXI01000070.1 GCF_013114545.1 Vibrio sp. RE86
GGCACGATTGACACCAGTGCCTCACAAGGGGGCACCAACGGTCAATACGAAGTGACCGTGACGGCGACCGACGGCGAGGGCACACCCGCGACGGACACCTTCATTATTACTGTGGGTAACCCAGGGCCAGACTTCATCAATGAAACCAGCGGTCAAGACGATGACACCTATGTGATTGATGAGATGTTTGAGAACCGCGCCGCTGGCGTGGTGGCAGAAGTGGCAGTCTCGGATGAAGACAGCAGCTTAACCTACAGCTTGGACGATGATTTTGGTGGTCTGTTCACGATTAACGAGACGACCGGTGCCATCAGCACCACGCGCGTAATTGATGATGCTGAGCTTGGTGACTACACCTTGAGCGTGACGGTATCCGACGGCGAAGGCGGTACGGATACAGCGACGGTGGAGCTGACGTTCAGTAACGTTAACGACGATCCAACGCGCGATAGCGAAGAAAGTGACAAGAACTACGACGATGGTCAGTCCGTCAACTTTAGCGTGGCGAACAACTTCTCCGATGAAGATGCGGGCACAGTGCTTACGTTCAGTGCTGAGGGTCTGCCAGCGGGTCTGACGATGTCAGAAGATGGCAC
>NZ_VTXI01000008.1 GCF_013114545.1 Vibrio sp. RE86
GTGATAACTAACTTGTTACCATCTAGTGTTAGACCTTCTACCAAACCTTGAACATTATCGACAGATAGAGTCGCTTCCGCATCAACATCGTCAGCACCTTTAAGCAGATTCAGAGTCTTCTGTGATGCGTTTTCATGAGTGGTCTTAGTCAGCGTGCCTTCGACAGTTGGCGCATCGTTGCTGCCTTGAATATCAACGCTAATAGTATGAGAATCTGAACCATCTAATGAAGCAACTGTAAGCGTTTCTGTAAATGTATCACCCTGCTTTAAAGCGTCCGCTTTTTGGTCATCCAGTTGATATGTCCACGCACCAGTATCACTGTTGAATGTAAAGGTACCGTATTCACCTTGCAGTGCTTCTGGTGTCACCACGCCAAAGGTGCTCTGATTTACGTCGGCATCTGAAACCGACAACTGACCTTCTGCGAAATCATTACCAATCGTATTGCCGTCTTTGTCGACACCCGCTTCAATGATGTCGGCGCTTTGAGGATCCGAAACATCAATAGTTGCGATGTCATTTGTGCCTACGACCGTAATATCTACAGTGCCTGTAGCCGTGCCGTCTAACGAAGTCACATCAAACGACAGAGGAACAGATGCCCCCTCAGCTAACGCTTGAACAGCATCGCTCTCATTGTTAATGGTGAACGTCCAGTTACCATCACGATCTACAGTGAACGAACCGTACTCGTTCGTAATAGTTAACGGCTCAACAAATGCTTCACCAGCATCAACGTCAGAGATAGACAGTTGGCCTGAAGCAACAGATGCGCTGTCGTCATCTTCAACGACGGAACCATCGTCGCTACCCACTGACGCTGGGTCATTGACGGGCGTCACCTCAATACTAACGATAAGCGTATCGCTTCCGCCATTACCATCACTCACAGTGACTTCAAAACTGTCTGGACCGTTATAGTTTTCATTTGGCGTGTAAGTCCAAGAACCATCCGAATTTACTATTACTACGCCATTAGAAGGAGAGGATGACTGACTATAAGTCAGGTTGTCATTTTGGCTAGCGTCTGTCGCAATCAATTGTCCAGTAAGGGCTTCATCTTCATTAGTGGTAAGAGCAAGAGCACCCTCAATCGGTGAGCTGTTTTCATCAACGAAGACAGGATCGAACAATCTAAATTGCTCTAAAAGCGTTAAGCTTTGAGTCTCTGAAAGACCTAAAGAATTAAAACCAGATGTTACAAACTCTGTAGAAGCAATAGTCTCAGACCCATCACGCGCTACACTTCCAGTCGCCGTTAGACTTGATCCAGTTTGTCCACCAGCGGCAGTCGCAAACTCGTCGTCTAGCTGAGTCGGGTCTTGTCCCTCTTCTAATGCAGCGAAGATGTCTTCAATTTCACCTGTGATGTCTTGACTCTCTCCACCGTCATCGACAACTGCGACTTGAAGATCTTGTTCAGTTGATTCATTGGTTTGAACGACAACCTCACCGGGCTTTGGCAACTCTCCGTCGGCTAAAACTCTGACGTTACCATTGAGGTCGATAACTATAACTTGGTTAGCTGCAAGATTTCCCATTGCTACAAAAGTACCAAAACCCATAATGAAAGCCCTTAATCCTTGACTATTTTACTTCAGCCCGCCAGACGACAAATATCTGACAGACTATAAATTCACGATCTTTATAAATTACCACTTTTAACTCTTCGACCCAAAGAAGTTTTTCCCAATTTCTTAACATCAAACACGACACAGGTTGCATTTCTCAACATTGAGATAATGGATCAAGATCTCGTTTTTCATCGACTTTTAAGAGGATGGCATACATTTGAGCAACAAAACGATAAAACTGCATCCACGCCAGTTTTTTAACAGATTAGAAACACAGAAATGCTCTTTTACATTAGTCTTCTCTTGCTTAGAGTGTTATTTTATTGGCGCTATTGATGGATTCATCTCATATTTGAGACATAAATTTGAGTAATATCCTCGCCTGAGAGCACTTGAGGAGAACAAAAGTGAATTGGAATAAGTTGAAAGTACTAAGTTGCGCGGTTGCACTTAGCTTTCCTGCACATAGTCAGACATTAGAACAAGCCGTTGCGAATACCATTGCTACCAACCCAGAAATAAAAGCTTCCTATAATGAATTCAGAAGCAAATTTTTTGATTCTGAAGCATCATCAGGAGCTTACCTGCCTAAGATTGACCTTGATGCTGGTATTGGCTATGAAGCAGTAGACCTTGCTTCTGGCACTGAGGACGAACTCACCAGAAAAGAGGCAACACTCACTCTTACACAGCTTATTTGGGACGGTTCAGCAACTTTAAACGATATGGATAGGACATCTGCAGATGCCGAATCTGTTCGTTTCCAATTACTTTCAGACGCCCAAGATATCGCTCTAGAAGTGACTAAAATCTATTTAGACGCGACTAAAGCATATGAAGTTTTAGCTCTCTCCGAAAGCAACCTTGCGGTTCACAAAAATATTTACAGTGATATCCGTAAACGTGTTGAATCAGGCATTGGCTCTACCGCTGATTTATCACAGGTTGAAGCGCGCCTTGCAAAAGCACACGGAAACTTATTAGCGGCTCAGAACAATCTGTTTGATGTACATACACAATTTAAACGTATTGTAGGGCAAGCTCCGCAAGGTTTGACGTTCCCGCGAGCTGATCAAACAGCGATTCCTTATACTGTTGATGAAGCGTTAATGTCTGCATTTGAATCTCACCCTGTCGTTAAAGTCGCACAGGCAGACGTTGATTCAGCACGTTTCCAATACGACCAAACCAAAGGCGTAAACTACCCGACACTTTCATTTGAAGCGAATCAAACATGGCGTGATGATGCAGGTGGAATCCCAGGAGAGAGTGACGAATTCTCTGCTATGCTTCGTATGCGTTACAACTTGTATAATGGTGGCTCTGACGCAGACCGCTCTGAAAGTGCTGCATATCAACTAAATAAAGCAAAAGATTTCCGCGATCGTACCTTCCGCTCAGTGGAAGAAGGATTGAGACTGTCTTGGAGTGCGCTTGATCTTACTGTGCAACAGAAAGACTTTCTTGCTGACCATGTAGACTCGGCATCAGACACCGTCATTGCCTACGAAAAGCAATATAAATTGGGTAAGCGCACTCTACTTGACCTTCTTAACACTGAAAACGAACTGTTCGAGGCGCGTAAAGGTTACCTAGACGCAAAATACGACGAACAATATGCAAAGTATCGTGTCATGAATGCAACCGGTAATCTTTTATCTGCGCTGCGTGTAGATACTCCTGAAGAGTGGAATGAAAAGGTAGAGTATTAAAATGAAACAATCCCTAATCACAGCCCTAGTCCTATCTGCTCTGTTTACTCTGCCTACCCACGCAGAAGATGAGTATGATTACCGTGAAACACCAAACCCTGTTCAAGTCGATGATTTACTCGATGACGATAAAGACGGTGTTATCAATGCTCGCGATCTTTGTCCCCAAACTCCACGTCAAGCGGATATCGATAATGACGGGTGCGGTACATACATCAAAACCGAGCAAGAGATGAGCCTACACATCCTATTTGCTAACGACTCTGACACTATTCAACCTGTATTCCTCGCTCAAGTGCGTGAGATGTCTGAGTTTTTGGAGACTTACCCATCTACATCGATCGAACTTCAAGGTTATGCAAGTAAAGTGGGTAACCCCGAGTACAACATGGCTTTGTCAAAGCGAAGAGCGACTTCGGTAGAACGTGCGTTACTGCAAAATGGTGTGACACCTAAACGCATCCGAATTGTCGGCTTTGGTGACTCGGCTTTAGAAACAACTGGGGATGATGAAGTTAGCCATGCTCGAAATAGAAAGGTCGTTGCCACCGTCGTTGGACACAAAGGCAATGTCAAAGAGGAATGGACAATCTTCACAAAAATTGAAAAGTAGATAAAAATGAACTTAAAGGGGGCAATCGCTCCCTTTTTTATTTGGCTTTTTCGATACGAGTGTTACCCTAGCAGCGAACTAATTTAAGAGATAAACCCAATGAGCAAATTAACGTCTGATATTCAAGCAAACCTTGAGCTATTCGTTACAGAAACCAAGCAGTCTAAACTTGTTTGGGGTATGCGCAATGAAGAAGGTTGGCTAGCCTGTGATTCAACTGAGTTTGAAAACAGTGAAGTAATGCCGTTTTGGTCATCTAAAGAAGATGCAAAAGCGCATAACGTAGAAGAATGGGCAGACTTCGAAGTTCTAGAGATCCCTTTAGACATCTTTGTTGAAGATTGGCTATTAACTCTAGCAGAAGACGGTGTTTTAGTTGGTACAAACTGGAATGGCCAATTAGAAGGTAAAGAGATGGAGCCTTCTGATCTAGCGAAACTGTACATCGATTAAAACTGACTATTTCTCAAAGCGCCTAACCAGGCGCTTTTTCATTTCAGCGCACAATAATATCTATCTCGCATTTTTCAATGCATCTTATAACAACACACTGTACTCTATGTAATTTTAAAACTAAAATAGAAAAAACATAAAATTACAGTTCAATGATACGTCAATTCGCTAAACACGTTCTATTAGGATGTGCTCTCGTGATTTCTCAAGTTCCAGCTTATGCTGTTGAACAATGGGAAGAGTGGGAAATCGCCTACCACGAAATATCTAATCAAAATGACACGCGCGCATTAGCAATGCTTCAAGATCGTTACGCGTCACTTCCACCTGGTGTAGGTAAACTATACGTAAGCTCAAAGTTGCATAGTTTCATGTCTTTACATGGTCAACCATTCCACGGCAATAGCCTTGAGTATGACGATGGCTATTCCATGAGAGAACAGCTTTTTGTTTCCGCACTAAACGCTGAAATTAACCTCGATTTTGAAGCTGCTAAAACAAGCTATATTCAACTACTGAAAAGAGCGAGCCAAACCGAAGACATTCAGGGAAAGATTCTGTTTGAGTATCATCTTTGTCGCGCACTCAACAAACAAGGGCAATTTTTCAGTGCGTCATTTTTTTGTTCAGCCCTCAGAACACATATTGAAGATACCGCTTACACCATATTACCTAAACACCAAGCAATTCGTGTCATTGCGAACAATCTTGAATACACTGGCGACTATCGGTCTGCGCTCGAGTCTTATCAGCAATATCTCGCTATCATCCCTAGTAACGTAGATCCCTCAGGCGTCTACAATGATGCGGGGTTACTCTTTAGCCACCTAGGCCAAACTGAGCAAGCACTCGACTACCTCAACACTGCATTAAAGATTCGAAGTGAAAACAACTCTCCGCTTGAACTTGCTCAATCTCATCACAGCATCGGAAAGGTTTATCTCACTGATGCGCAATATGATCAATCAATCCACCACTTTACTCAGTCAGAAAAGATTCTCGCCGATTACAAGCATGTCTATGGATTAACCTACGCGTATCTTGGATTAGGGGAAGCTCACGTTCGTATGGGAAAGGCTGATATTGGGATACAGTATTTACTCAAGTCTTTAGAGTATGCATCGGTTCAAGGAAACGATCAGTTACGAGGCGAAATCTACCTAGCCCTCGCCTCCTCTCATCTCTTCGATGGAAACTATACACACGCGGAAGATTTTGCAGTAAAAGCCCATCACCTAGCTGAACAAATTCAAAGCCACCCACTCGAAACAGCTTCTCTGAAAATGCTCGCGGACCTTGCTGAGTCCCAAAAAGATTATCGCACTGCGTTAAATTTCTACCAAAGATATACCAACGAGAAGCTTTCAACACTGTCAAAGCAACAGAAATCCGCATACTTAGCACTGAGTTCTACACAAAAGGAATTTAAACGCCAAACTGCAAATAATGATGCGCTTGAGCAAAACCGTAATCAAGCAAAAACGATTTCGCTTTTAGATTCTCTGAACGGGTTCTATTTACTGCTCATCTCTTTGCTCTGCTTGGCAATCATTGCTCTAACCTTGATATCAAAACGTAAAGAGCGCAGAGCCGAACTTGACCAACTCACTGGAGCAAGAAACCGCGCTGCAGCGATACGCGATATCCGAGCCATACCAAAACTCACAAATAGTGAGCATAAGCATCTACTCATTTTGCTTGATCTTGATGACTTTAAAAAGGTCAACGATGCGTATGGTCATCCAACGGGTGACCGCGCTCTTTCACATGTCGCCGTCGCGATTAGTGAACACCTACAGGCAGAAGACATTTTTGGCCGATTAGGGGGAGAAGAGTTTGTTATTCTAATTCGAGAAATCGATGAATTGGACGTGACTGACAAACTAAGCAGAATCCACAATGCGATATCTCAAACTTCGTTCGAATCCGAAAGTAGAGAGAGGCTCAACGTCACCGCTAGCCTCTCCTATTTGTCTACATCAAAAAGCCTGGCTGATTTTGATGAGCTGTATTCTATCTTGGACCAAGCACTATATCAGGCGAAGCAAAATGGGAAGAACTGCATCATTGATGCGTTCAATGACCCTATTTATTTGCCGCCGACTGCTTACGTACCAGTTCAGCCATAATAGATTCACGGTTGTCTAAGTAATCTGTAAGCCCGACTTTACGAAGCTCACAAGAGGGACAATCGCCACAACCATCACCGATGATGCCGTTGTAACACGTTAAGGTTTTTTCTCTAACGAGTTGCAACGCATCATATTGGTCGGCAAGCGCCCATGTTTCTGCTTTGTTTAACCACATCAAAGGTGTAGAGATTTCTAATTCTCTGTCCATACCCTGTACAAGCGCGTTATTCATCGCTTTTACAAAGTCATTACGGCAATCTGGATAGCCAGAAAAATCTGTTTCGCAAACCCCAGTAATGACCGTTTGAGCGCCGATTTGGTACGCATAAATACCCGCTAGAGTTAAGAACAAGATGTTTCGGCCAGGTACAAAGGAATTAGGAAGGCCGTTCTCTTGAAGCTCATGAGAAACCGGGATGTCATCACGAGTCAGTGAGCTAATTGCCAGTTGGTTCAATAAGCCGACATCCATCACTTTGTGAGCCGCGACACCTAGCTCTTTGGCTAAGCTTTCCGCCACCTCAATCTCAAGCTTATGACGCTGACCATAGTCAAACGTAATCGCGTGAACTTCATCAAACTCTTTCAACGCTTGCACTAAACATGTTGTCGAGTCTTGCCCGCCACTAAATACAACAACGGCTTTTTTCATTCGAGTATTCCTTATGCAATGCTGAGATATTTATGAGTTTGAATTGAAAGACGCCAGTTACGCTTTACGCACACATCAATACAAAGCTGAGTTGCGCGCGGCTTCTGGCTAATAGGCTGGAGGGCAATCGTTGTTCGCTCTGGAACTTGCGCACGCTCAAGAAGAACATCTAGTTGGTCGATATCTTTTTGCGTAGCAACCGGATGCTTGATCTCGTTTGCTCTCAAGAGCGCGCTGTCTAACACTGGCAACTTACCTTTCATTGCCACTTTAGGTGACACTGTCACCCAAGTATCTTCTGTTGTGGCCACTTCTGAAGTACCACTGGTTTCAATTTGGCAACGACACCCTATCGCTTCAAATGCTTCTGTTAGCGGACGCAAATCATAGATACATGGTTCTCCACCAGTAATAACGATATGTTTTGCCGAATATCCTTGATTTTCATACTCATTGACAATGTCTTCCGCCGTTACGCTGCACCAAGTCGGAGAATCTTGAGTCTTTTTGAGGATCTCATCCAAAGCGACTTCATCTTGAGGAGTAGCGTCCCATGTCTGTTTGGTATCACACCAAGCACAACCGACCGGGCACTCTTGCAAGCGAACAAATACAGAAGGAACACCAGTGAATACCCCTTCCCCTTGGATGGTTTCGAACATTTCGTTAATTTTATACAATTTAATTTAACCTAACTCATGATCTAAATTACGCAGGTTCGAGACCTTAAAGGGTTGGCTCACCAAGGTCAACCAATAGATAAATTGATCTCCTTAATCTTAGCGATTATGCTGCCTTCTTTGAGAATTTTGATGTCTATAAGTTTAGGTAAGATATGTATAAATTGATTGCGTTGGATATGGATGGCACGCTCCTAACGAGTGATAAAACTATTTCAGAACGTACCAAATCTGCAATTGCGCAGGCTCGTGAAGCTGGTGTAAAGGTCGTACTGGCTTCTGGTCGCCCTATTGACGGGATGCAAAGTAAGTTAGACGAACTTAACATTGATGGTGATAACGAGTTTGTCGTTTACTTCAACGGTTCAATGGTTAAAGAAATTGGTACAAATAAAGTCATTCACTCGGCAGTCATTAATGGTAAACAAGCAAAGCAAGTTGCTGCACTTGCTACTAAGCTAGGGGCTGATTGCCATGCATTTAGCACTAAACATGGCCTCATTACGCCAAAATTGAATGAGTACACGGATGTTGAGTCTAGCATCAACCAAATTCCTGTTACCGTTTTGGACTTCGATACCCTAGAAGATGACCATCCAATCATTAAAGCAATGATCGTTGGTTCTCCTGAAACGATTACCGCAGTTAGCAGTGCTATTCCTGAAGAGTATCGACAACAATTCACCGTGGTTCAAAGTGCACCAATCTTCTTAGAGTTCTTAAACAAGGAGAGTAATAAAGGTGTCGGTGTGAAAGCTATTGCCGATCACTTAGGAATCACCGAAAAGGAAGTGATTTGTATGGGTGATGCAGAGAATGATCACCACATGATGGAATACGCAGGGTTAGGTGTTGCGATGGAAAATGCAATGCCGCAAACCAAAGCCATCGCTGACCTAATTACAGACAGCAATGACAATGACGGTGTTGCGAAAGTTATTGAAGATTACATTCTCAATCGTTAATCCGGTTTTCTAGGCGCCAATGCCTATTCACTTGGCTTTGGCGCTCGTACGAATAATAGTCGCGAAGAGGATAATCAACACTGGGTAACGCAGAGCTTCTGTCACCAAAGACCATAATCCGCTATGAGACACTTGTTCAACACCAAAAGAAATTAAAAAGTTTACGAGTAAGAGCGAAAGAGTTGCGATCATCGCCGCTCGACCTGTTACCACGGTTTTATCTCGATTTAAGGTGAAGACTAAACTTGCAACCGTAATTGTCACGGCTAACCAATACGTAAACGCAGGTATCGGCCACACCAGAGTTAAGACCGCACATACAACGACTAAACCCATCCACACCACCTTAGAAGAAAGCAGTGTGATAACGTTGATCTCTGGCTTTGTTTCTAAACGAATCAGATGCCAAGCGCAAAGTGCCCCAAGTAGAATCCCACTGAAACTATCAACAATAAACGCAGCGCCACTGTAAAACTTACCTAACCCCATCCAAATCACAATCGCTAATAGCGCTATCGAGTAGCGGTTAATGGACAATTTTTTGAGCGCATGCAGCAACATAACCCCTACGCACACTAAAACAGCCATCGGCAAGCTCGGCAAACTGAAGCCATAACTTTGTGTCAGTTCAACCGCGGGAAGATAGACGTGCGGCCTTGGGTAGGCGAAACCTTGCTGAGCGACCAACGCGAGTAATGAGGTCATCGTCAAAGCAAAGAACACTTT
Source organism: Vibrio sp. RE86 (assembly GCF_013114545.1). Lineage (GTDB taxonomy): Bacteria > Pseudomonadota > Gammaproteobacteria > Enterobacterales > Vibrionaceae > Vibrio. The sequence goes on from NZ_VTXI01000008.1 coordinate 9,511, forward strand.
ATAGCTAAACTCTTTTCCAAAACGCCAGCAAATCAACGGAAACAGAATCAACAATAGTGAAGAAGAAGATAGTTCGCTCACAGCTAAAATAAGGCTATCGACTACCCACTTAACCTCAGGATTTAACTGCGTAAGTGAGTGTTGCAGATTGAGCATCCATTCAAGTTCAACTTGGTTTAAAACCGGAGCAGCTTCAATTAGATTTCCGATGTATAACACACTTTGATCTGTGGTTTTAGGAAGAGTCTCCACCAGCCAATCTAACTGCTCTGGGAAGCGATAGTCACTCTTATTGACGACGGATGGATCGATTAGCATTGCAGATGCGATTTCAATACCATAGTGTGGTGCAAACCAAACAGGTAATTCGTTACCATCGAAATTGTTATTGAACTGAAACGCGACAATTTCTGAATCGCTAACACAATCATAGAAAATCGCATTTTCATTTTTCGCCAATACTTCACCCACAGTGACCACTAGGCCTGTCTCTTCCCAAGTCTCACGTTGTGCTGTTGCTCTAGGATCTTCACCCGCGACTACTGTGCCAGCAGGGAGAGAGAGTTTTTTAGTAATAATTTCATTAACAAGAACAACTTTATCTCCTGAACGAACAACACATACCGCGCCCTTCACCGATGACTCAGATGCAAACGCCGTGTTAGCCACCGAAAAGAAAAATGAAAGAAACAAAATGATTGAGAGAGTAAACTGACGATGTAAATACATGATTTTTCTAATTTGATTTGACGGACTTTCTTAGCCAATGAATATGATGTTGAAACCCAAATTGATGATAAAGCTCTTGCGCTGGGGCATTAAAATCCCACACTTCAACAAAAATCTCTTTCACCCCGTATTCTTCGAATACCTGTTCAATCTTTTGGCACAACAACGTTGCAATGCGATGACCACGATGCGACTTAATAACATAAAGCTCATCGATACTGCCCATTTGAATTGGTTTACTGACAGTAGACACCAGTTCACAAAAATGTCCTGAGATAAAACCAACAATGTCCTCTTCATCGCAGGCAACAAACACGACACACTCTGGATCATCTAAGTAACGAGCGATACTCTTTTCCTGCTCGATATCCTCAGCCGTTTTAAAATATTCAGGGCATTGCTCATGATGCTCTTTGTGAAGTTCGAACATCAATGTGTTAAGTGCTTCGAGATCCTCAGTGCGAGCTGAACGTATCTTCATGGTTTGCATCTGTATTTTTGCGTTGCAAATAAAGCAATAGTGTGGCGTTTTATGCAAAAATGGTCAATAAAAAAGCCCCTATTTCTAGGGGCTTTGTAAATATATGAGCATATTTAGATCTTCAGAACACGTTCGATTTCCGCCAAACTCGTTGGATCGTCAATCGTTGATGGTACTGTATATTGTTCACCATCCGCTATCTGACGGATTGTACGTCGCAGAATCTTGCCCGAGCGCGTTTTTGGTAAACGCTCTACAACTAGCGCATGCTTAAAACAAGCGACTGCTCCAATTTCATCACGTACCTTACCGACTAACTCTCCTTCTAGCTGAACATCATCGACTTTTACGCCATCTTTTAGCACAACCAGACCCAATGGCAATTGCCCTTTCAAATCATCATGAACGCCAACAACTGCACATTCAGCAATGGCCGGGTGGCCGCCGACGATCTCTTCCATCTCACCCGTTGAAAGGCGGTGACCAGCAACGTTTATCACATCATCGATACGCCCCATGATGAACAGATATCCATCCTCGTCAAGGTAACCGCCATCACCCGAAACATAGTAACCAGGGAATTGACTCAAATAGCCCGATTCAAAGCGGTCATGATTACGCCAAACCGTTGGTAAACAACTTGGTGGTAGAGGTCTCTTTAGCGCAACAAACCCTTGCTGATTCGGTTGCGAGGTTTCTCCTAATTCATTGAGTATTTCAACTTGGTAACCCGGAATCGGCTTGGTCGATGATCCAGCTTTCACCGGCATTGGTTCAATGCCCGTTGGGTTACCCGCGATTGCCCAGCCTGTTTCAGTCTGCCACCAGTGATCGACCACTGGTTTGTCTGTTTTGCTTTCAACCCACTCTAATGTTGGCGGGTCTAAACGTTCGCCAGCCATAAATATCGTTTTAAGGTTTGATAGGTCATATTGCTTGAGGCACTCTCCGTCTGGATCTTCTTTCTTGATTGCACGAAAAGCCGTTGGAGCAGAGAAAAGCACATCGACTTTGTACTCCTCACACACTCGCCAGAACGCGCCAGGGTCTGGAGTACGCACTGGTTTTCCTTCGAATAGAACCGTTGTACATCCATGGATCAGCGGTGCATAAACGATATAAGAGTGACCGACAACCCAACCGACATCAGAAGCCGCCCAATAAACACCATCTTGCGGAATGTTATAGATGGCACTCATTGAGTACTTCATCGCGACCGCGTGGCCGCCATTGTCTCGCACCACGCCTTTAGGTTTGCCGGTGGTTCCTGAAGTGTAAAGGATATATAGCGGGTCTGTGGCTAAGACAGGCACACATGCGTGCGGCAGTGCTTGCTCATAAAGGCTCAACCAGTCTAAATCTCTGCTTTCGTTCAACTCTGCTTCACACTCAGGACGCTGCAAAACAATCACATTTTCCGGTTTCCAGCGACTTTCCATGATGGCACGGTCAACCAATGGCTTGTATGGAATTACCTTGTTAATTTCGATGCCACAAGACGCGGTCAAAACAAGCTTGGGCTCTGCATCTTCTAGCCTCACTGCAAGTTCATTGGCAGCAAACCCACCAAACACAACGGAGTGGATAGCTCCTAAGCGCGCACATGCAAGCATGGCCATAGCAGCTTCCGGGATCATCGGCATATAGATGACAACCCTATCTCCCTTTGTTACGCCCTTTTCAGCGAGCATTCCCGCGACTTTAGCGACATTGTCTCTTAATTCGTTATAGCTGTACTGACACTTTTTACCCGTCACTGGAGAGTCGTAAATTAACGCCGTTTGGTTACCTCTCCCTTGCTCGCAATGGTAGTCCAATGCAAGCCAAGATGTGTTTAATAGACCATCTGGGAACCAACGTTCGATGCCATTTTCATCATTGGCCAACATGGTTTGTGGCTCTTTAAACCAATCAATCTGTTTTGCTTGTGTTGCCCAAAAAGACTCCGGTTCATCCAGCGCCCATTGATACTCTTTCTGATATGCAGACATAGTGCTTCCTCCAGTATGTACTGACATGACTTTTAGATAATTAATATTGTTTTAATTACTTAAAAATATCGGAAGGAACACGCACATATCCCTCCATTAAGATTCGAGCGCTGCGGCTCATAATCGCTTTCTCGACCACCCAGTCTTCATTGTTCTTGACTGCAGATGCACCAACTCTTAGCGTTCCCGATGGGTGTCCAAACGTAACGAACTCCCTTTCTCCTCCCCCTGAGGCTCTGTTAAGCACAGTCCCAGGCACACATGCAGCAGAGGCAATCGCCACCGCGGCGGTTCCCATCATCGCATGGTGAAGCTTACCCATAGAAAGTGCTCGAACTAGCAGTTCGACGTCTTCATCATTGATCGGCTTACCACTTGACGAGGTGTAGCTTTTTGGTGGCGCAACAAAGGCAACTTTGGGCGTATGCTGACGTTCGCTAGCCTCTTCAAGACTCTCTATTAGTCCCATCTTTAACGCACCGTAAGCGCGAATCGTCTCAAATCTGGCAAGCATTTCGCTATCACTATTGATATCAGATTGAAGTTCCGTCCCTGTATAGCCCAGCGCTTCTGCATCAATGAAAATCGTTGGGATACCTGCGTTGATCATCGTTGCTTCAAATGTTCCTACACCCGGAACGTTTAGTTGCTCAATCAAGTTCCCTGTGGGAAACATACTCCCGTTGGCATCTGCTGGGTTCATAAAGCTGACTTCAAGTTCCGCAGCGGGAAACGTCACGCCATCTAATTCAAATGAGCCAGTTTCTTGAACCAATCCATCGACGATTGGCACCTGTATCACGATCGTCTTTTCAATATTGACCTGCCATACGCGGACTGTCGCCATACCATTAATTGGGAGCTTACTTTTATCGATCAAACCTGCATGAATCGCAAACGGGCCCACCGCTGCTGATAAGTTCCCACAGTTACCGCTCCAATCAACAAATGGTTTATCAATCGACACCTGACCAAACAAGTAATCCACATCATGGCCTGGCCGAGTACTTTTAGAGACGATTACCGTTTTACTGGTACTCGATGTTGCGCCCCCCATTCCATCAATTTGCTTTTCGTAAGGATCAGGGCTGCCAATGACTCGAAGTAACAGTTTGTCTCTCAGTTCACCCGGCTGCTGGGCTTCCACTGGTAATTCATCTAGTCGGAAAAAGACGCCTTTACTAGTGCCACCGCGCATGTAGGTCGCTGGAATTTTCATCTGACTTTGCATCATCTTCTCCTGCCTACTGAGCCAAAAAATCGTTAGCAAATCGTTGCAGTACGCCACCAGCGCTATACACACTAACCTCATCCGCCGTATCTAATCGGCAGATTACCGGTACATCCACTTTCTCGCCGTTTCGACGTGTGACAATTAGGGCCAATTCTGCACCTGGAGTAATGTCGCCGACTACGTCGTACAATTCACTCCCATCGAGTGCTAAGGTGTTACGGTCTGTGCCATCTTTAAACTGCAACGGTAATACGCCCATGCCCACTAGATTCGTTCTGTGGATGCGCTCAAAGCCTTCAGCCACAATCGCTTCAACACCGGCAAGCCTAACACCTTTAGCGGCCCAATCTCTTGAGGACCCTTGGCCGTAATCCGCACCTGCAATAATGATAAGTGGTTGTTTACGAGACATGTAGGTTTCGATTGCTTCCCACATTCGCGTAACTTTTCCTTCTGGCTCAATTCTCGCTATAGATCCTTGTACAACCTCGCCATTTTCTTTGACCATTTCATTGAACAGTTTTGGGTTGGCAAAGGTTGCTCTCTGCGCGGTTAAATGATCGCCTCGGTGAGTCGCGTACGAATTGAAATCTTCCTCTGGTACATCCATTGAAGCGAGGTATTCACCAGCAGCACTGGATGCCAAAATTGCATTTGAAGGCGATAAATGGTCAGTGGTGATGTTGTCGCCAAGCACCGCTAAAGGTCTCATTGAAGATAGAGTCCGTTTGCCTGCTAGCGCACCTTCCCAATATGGAGGACGGCGAATGTAAGTACTCTTAGGTCTCCAATCATAGAGCGGATTACTACTTGAGTTTTCTGGTTGAGGTTTGAACATCTCAACATAGATTTGGTTAAACTGTTCAGGCTTAACATGCTTACCCACAACCGCATCAATTTCTTCGTCACTCGGCCACAAATCATTGAGGTAGATTGGCTTGCCCTGTGCGTCTAGGCCTAGAGAGTCTTTCTCGATATCAAAGCGGATAGTTCCCGCCAGTGCATAGGCAACGACCAAAGGTGGAGAAGCTAAGAAGGCCTGTTTGGCGTATGGGTGAATCCTTCCGTCAAAGTTGCGGTTGCCTGACAATACGGCTGTCGAGTACACATCTCGGTCGATAATTTCTTGCTGAATTTCAGGGTCGAGCGCCCCGCTCATTCCATTACAAGTTGTACAAGCATAGGCGACGATGCCAAAGCCGAGTGTCTCCAACTCTTCAAGCAAACCAGCGTCTTCAAGGTAGAGTTTTGCTACCTTAGAGCCTGGAGCAAAGGAGGACTTAACCCAAGGTTTACGTACCAAGCCAAGTTGATTCGCTTTCTTGGCCAACAAACCAGCAGCGACGACATTGCGCGGATTACTCGTGTTTGTACAGGACGTAATGGCGGCAATAATGACCGCACCATCAGGTAATAGACCCTCTTGCGATGAGATTTGCTGAGCAATGCCTCGCTCGGCTAATTCCGACGTAGGAAGGCGACGATGTGGATTCGAAGGGCCTGCCATATTGCGACTGACTTTAGACAGATCACACTCTAAGACTCGTTCATATTCTGCCTCTTTTAGATCATCAGCCCACAATCCCGTTTGCTTAGCGTAGTTTTCAACCAAGGCGACTTGCTCTTCATCTCGGCCCGTCAGTTTCAGGTAATTGATTGTCTGCTGATCAATATAGAACATCCCTGCGGTTGCCCCATATTCTGGAGTCATGTTTGAGATAGTGGCACGATCGCCAATAGTCAGCTCGCTAGCACCCTCCCCGAAGAATTCGAGGTAACAAGAAACCACTCGTTCAGCACGTAAAAACTCGGTGATGGCCAAAACGATATCTGTCGCAGTAATTCCGGACTGACGTGATCCTGTTAACTTAACTCCGACAATATCAGGTAGTCTCATCATTGAGGGGCGACCGAGCATAACGGTTTCAGCTTCAAGGCCACCGACACCTATGGCAATGACACCAAGCGCATCAACATGCGGTGTATGGCTATCTGTACCGACACAAGTATCTGGATAAGCAATACCGTATTTGGATTGCACCACAGGGGACATTTTCTCTAAGTTTATTTGGTGCATAATGCCATTACCCGCGGGGATCACACTGACATTTTCAAAAGCTGTTTTACACCATTCAATAAAGTGGAATCGGTCTCCGTTTCGTCGCTCTTCAATCGCTCGATTTTTGTCAAAAGCGTCAGCCTCGAAACCTGCGTGTTCAACGGCTAACGAGTGATCAACGATCAACTGTGTCTCAACGACAGGATTTACTTTCGCCGGATCACCGCCTTGATCAGCAATGGCATCTCTAAGGCCTGCAAGGTCAACCAGCGCGGTTTGGCCGAGGATGTCATGGCAGACAACTCGTGCAGGGTACCATGGAAAATCTAAGTCTCGCTTGCGACCAATAATCTGCAGCAAGCTGTCTTCTAAGCTGTCCGGGTCACAACGTCGAACTAACTGCTCCGCCAACACTTTTGACGTATAAGGCAGTTTCTCATAAGCGCCTTCTTGGAGGGAGTTCACCGCTTCTCTGGTATCAAAGTACTCTAAATTCGTCCCTGGCAGCGGTTTTCTGTATTTTGTATTTATACTCATTGTGCTTCCATTCCAAATGTTGATCGATGCTCCCACTCAGGAGCATCATAGTTATCAAGAGTTGTCGTTATCGCTCTTCGATTGGCAACCAATCTTGATGATCTGGTCCGGTATAATCGGCACTTGGTCGAATAATTCGGTTATTTGCGCGTTGCTCGTAAACATGGGCTGCCCAGCCTGTTAAACGGCTCATAACGAAGATTGGCGTAAACAACTTAGTTGGAATGTCCATGAAGTGGTAAGCAGAAGCATGGAAAAAGTCCGCATTACAGAACAACCCTTTTTCGCGCTTCATGACAGACTCAACACGTTCTGAAACGGCATACAAATGAGTGTCGCCCACCGCCTCAGACAACTCCTTTGACCAACGTTTGATCAGAGAATTTCGCGGGTCGCTTTCACGGTAAATTGCATGACCAAAGCCCATGATTTTGTCTTTGTTGGCTAACATTTGCATTATGTTACTTTCGGCTTCATCAGGCGTTTGCCAGTTTTCTATCATCTCCATCGCGGCTTCGTTTGCTCCACCATGCAAAGGACCTCTCAAGGTGCCGATTGCAGCAGTGATACAAGAATGAAGATCAGACAATGTGGAAGCACAAACACGTGCAGCGAAGGTAGAGGCATTAAACTCATGCTCAGCATAAAGAATCAGTGAGCAGTGCATCACTTTCTTATGCATTTCGGATGGCGCTTTATCGGTAAGCAGCTTTAAGAAATAGCCGCCAATACAGTTTTCTGATTGATCGTCGGTATCAATGCGCACCCCATCATGGCTGTATCGGTACCAATAACAGATAATCGCTGGAAACAGCGCCAACATTCTCTCTGTTGAGTCAAGTTGCTGATCGAAGTTGGTCTCTTGCTCTAAATTACCGAGCACGGAGCAGCCTGTGCGCATGACATCCATTGGATGGGCCGTTGCAGGGATCAGTTCTAGGGCTTGTTTTAACTCTTGTGGTAAACCACGTAAACTAATCAGTCGAGTTTTGTAGGCATCCAGCTCTTGTTGGTTCGGCAAGTGACCGCGCAGTAGTAAATGTGCAACCTCTTCAAACTGCGCATTATTGGCAAGATCTGTTATGTCATAACCACGATAAGTTAGACCCGTCCCCGTTTTACCGACAGTACATAAAGCTGTGCTTCCAGCGCTTTGGCCTCGTAGACCTGCGCCACCTAACTCTTCATTCTTTTTAGATGATAGAGGCATTGTAGAACTCCTTTTCTGTTTGACGTCACTCTCTAATTGGAGCTTTAAATCAAACGATTTCACGTAATTGGATGTTTATATTGGTTTTCTTGGACTTACCTTTTTCCTGTCAGCCAGCGTTATTTACCTTCAGAGAATAGCTGGTCGAGTTTGTCCTCATAATCATGATATTTTAGATGTGCGTAGAGCTCTTTTCTGGTCTGCATTGATTCGGTGAGAGCTTCTTGGTTTCCGACCTCAAGCAGGTGTTTGTAGACATTCTCTGCCGCTCGGTTCATCGCCCTAAACGCGCTTAACGGATACAACACCATATCGACTTTAGATGCAGCTAACTCTTCGCAGCCATAAAGAGGTGTCTGACCGAACTCGGTAATGTTGGCCAAGATTGGCACATGTTTACCTGTTGCTTGCTCTAACGCTTCAGAAAACTGAACATACTGTTCGAGTTGATTCATTGCCTCAGGGAAGATCATGTCTGCCCCCGCTTCAACACACGCAATTGCTCGCTCAATAGCGCGATCAATCCCCTCTACAGCCAGTGCATCCGTTCTTGCCATAACAACGAAACTGTCATCATTACGAGCATCAACAGCCGCCTTAACTCGATCAACCATCTCCTGCTGGCTAACAATGGCTTTATTCGGTCTATGACCACATCGCTTTTGCGCTACCTGGTCTTCCATGTGGATAGCCCCGGCTCCGGCTTTTTCGATAGATTTTATGGTTCGAGCAATATTGAATGCGCCACCAAATCCCGTATCAATATCAACGAGCAACGGCAAATCACAAGCATTGGTGATGCGTTCTACATCAACTAATACATCGTTCAAGGTTGTAATACCTAAATCAGGCAGGCCATACGATGCATTCGCAATACCGCCTCCCGATAGATAAATCGCTTGGTGACCGATGTTTTTTGCCATCATTGCGCAATAAGGGTTGATGGTCCCTACGATTTGCAGCGGGTTATTTTGTTCAACGGCGAGCCTAAATTTGGCTCCTTGAGATAAACTCATGACAGTTCCCTCTAGTCTTTTTGAATTTGCTGTTCGATCAAAATTCGGCTACCCGAGATATGACGTCGCATTAGCATTTCGGCTAACTCTTCATCTCGATTTCGGATTGCTTGAAGAATATATTTGTGCTCATCCAACGCCTCCACAGGTCGAGAATGGGCACGCGGTGATTGATAGCGATACATACGAAGTAAGTGATAAAGTTCATCGCATAACAGTGAGATCAGTTTTCTGTTACGGCTTGCCAGAATGATGCGGTAGTGAAAATCAAAATCCCCATGTTGATGAAAGTAAGAAGCTCCCTCTACCTCATCAATATGTTTCGAATGTGTCGACAACACCGCTTCTAACCCAACAAGTTCATCTGCTGTAATGTGACGAGCGGCCAAGCGTGCAGCCATGCCCTCTAACGCTTCACGCACAGAATAAAGCTCAACTAGATTTTCTGGAGAAAGAGTAATCACCCTTGCTCCAACATGAGGGATTCGCTCGATCAGACCTAGCCCCTCTACACGCATTATTGCTTCTCTAAGTGGCCCACGACTCACTTGATACTGTTTCGCCAATTCAGGTTCAGAGATCTTACTCCCCGGAAGAATCTCTCCACTCACAATGGCTTCGATTAACAGTTCAGTTAAGCTTTCTGACTTGGTGTTCTCCTTGTCAACGCTTTCTTTTGTTCGAGTTTTAAGTTCAATATTCATCTTCAATACACTCGCTAGACTTACTTACACTGTCTACAATCTGTTCAACTAATTTTAAAATAGACCAGAAAACTGTCGACAATCAAGATAATTGTCGACAATTTAGACTAAGGTAGTAATCATGATATGTATAAGGGTCAAAGAGGTAAGAAGAGCTGTGAGCATAGCAATGTGACATAGGACGACATAATAGAGAGAGGTTTATGACTAACAAGCTGGAACGGATTACTATCTATATTACTGCCCGTCATACTTTATATATAGAAGACCAATGCACTCTCGTAACCGACACACTATATTTGTAGGCCTACTTGCGATCACCGTAGGCGGTTGTTCTATGTTTTCAACACCTGATAAAACAGTCTATTACCCACAACTACGAGATGCAGTCTACTCTGAAGATGGGATTTCTGTCATTGAGTCAGACAACGTACTCAAATCAGCAATCAAACAAAACCAGTTCATTCCACTCAGTAACCACCAAGCTGTCGAACAGAGCTTTGATAAAGTGTTTGCAGAGGCAAATGGCATAGAAGGACTATCGGCGGACGATCTCCGAACCCCGATTTTCCATTCGGCTTTATCACGCCTCATCAAGCAGTTTTCTTGTGAACTTTACACCAGTCAACAGCCCAGTGATTCCATTCAAATCTGTCCACCTGATAATCAGATTGTCGACAATAATCTAGATCACTTGCCATTTAATGCTGGGATAAGAGAGTACCAACGCCTTAGAACCGCAGTAATAGATGACAAGCAGAGCTTTGAGATGGAACTGTTTTTGAAAAGTACACTTGAGCGCCCGCTTGACTCATTATGGGGAGCGGTTCATGAACTCGGTTCTTTTAAAGGAAGCGAACTCTCAGCAGATACTATCGTGCTGACAGTTAATATGAAAGCGCATAAAAAAGACCCTCAAATACAACGTTGGCGATCAATCCATCAAGAGCCTTTGGTCTTTTTCGTCACCTTACCCCCAGTAGAGGCTTTGCTCGCTCAAGAGAATGAAGTCAGTAGTATGAAATTCGCTTACCAGAACGCGAAACTGCTCGCTGTCGACAGTCGCTGATCGTGAAGAGACAATAAAGGAACTCCGCAGAGTTCCTTTTTCACATCATTACTCAAAAGTTTACTGAGCATATTTATATTTTGCTGCACTTGGATCCAACATTCCCGCATTAATAAGGTTTCTCTCTATCATCATCTCTTGGAGCTGTTTCAACGAGTTGATATTGCCATAGCCTCGGCGAATCTGATCAAATGCCTGCTCTAACTTAGGTAAGTTCTCCGCAGTCATCTGTTCAGTAGCTGCCTCACTCGACGCCAAAAACCACTCGACATCTTTAGTAATCTCTTGAATGTGTACTAGGGTATCCCTGAGTTTATCTTGGTAGTGGTTTACTTCTTGTATAGCGGTAAAGTACGCAGCCCAAGCTTCCATTCTATCCAATGTCGCATCTTCGCTAGAGTCCATGCTCACGATCGTTTGAGATAATTTCGTACGCGAAGAGTTGATCGCTTCTTTTAATTTAAACAGACGTAGACTTAATTCATCAGCTTTCTTGGGCAGCAGCTTGATTTCGTACTTAACCAACTTTCGAATTGCATGAATTTTTTGATCTCGTTTCTGGGCAGAGTTCACAAAAACTTGGTGGTCTACTTTACCTACTGGGTTAACCTTAAGTTGTTTTCTTGCTTCTTCAATTTTCTTAGAAAGCAATGACTTAACACCTTTTTTAGAGCCTTCTTCCCATGCTTTCCGTGATGCTGCTTTTAGTGCAGCGCCTCCGGCGGCTTCGAGCAACGCTGCTCCTTCTTTACTTCCCGGAAATGGAATCATTCCAATCCCCGTTTTTACGCCTTTTTGGACGACGTCCATCGCAACCATTTTCTTGTCACGTTTTACCCAGTTCTTTGCTGATTGGTACTTATTCCCGAATTTTCTAGCCCAACTTTTGTGGTAAGAAGCACTCTCTTTCTCTACATGATTAAGAAATTCTTTCGCCATGTTTTTTGCATCTGAACTGGCCATATCTCTATTCCTTATTGATTTATATATCATATAGGATAGCGAAAATAATTTATTTACTGGCAAATAACTGCTACTTTTTAATAACTTAACAGCAACAGTTTACCAACCATCATTTTGATTATTTCTTTTATCGGCAGTCAGATTTTAAGGAAGTACTATGGCTGAAAGCTTTTCAGCGACCGCTGGTCCACTCTCTGCAAAAGATTACAAAGGCCAAGAGCATGCTGTAAGCCAATTTTCAGTATCTCAGAGTTTGTCACAACCATTTTCTATTAACATCAAACTCGTATCCAACGGTTTTGATATCCAATCGCAATTAGGGCAGCTACTCACGGTTAATCGATCTTCCAACATTTCAGGAAGTGCCACGCTTACACGCTCTTTTAATGGAGTCATAACTGGTATCCGAAGTTTAGGATTAGATAGCAACCTAAAGTTTACCCTTTATGAGGTAACCTTAAAGCCATGGCTTGAACTCCTGAAACACACACATGGTTTTAGGGTTTACCAGAATCAATCGACCAAAGACATTATCAGTGACATCTTCGATACAGCAGGGTTTAAAGGCTGCTACAAAGTCGCAAAAATGCCAACAACGAAACGCGAGTATTGTGTTCAGTACAACGAGTCTGATTTCGATTTTGTAACTCGATTATTAGCAGAAGAAGGCGTCTCTTACTATTTCACCCATTCAGACAAAGATCATACGTTAGTGCTACAAGATGCTCAGTCACCCTTTGATAGGGCAAGCACTGCAAAATTTGATATGGTCGAGACTCCGTCAGGCTCCCTCCCACTTCTTGACAGTTGGATCCCGGCTTTAGCTTTTCATGGTGCCAGTGTCGAACTGACCGCATACGATTACAGCCAAAGTAAATTGGTCACGAGCAAGGCGCAGAAGAGCAGTCACTCAATTGCAAATAACACCAAGCTGACTTCACTTCAGTACCCTCCTTTGGGTGTCACTGGTGATAAAACCGATCTCGCTAGCAATCTTGCCAAACGTCGCATTGGCCAAATTGAACAAGACTATGAAAAAGTCACTATAGACGCTAAACACGACCTGTTTGATATCGCGTCATGGTTCTCACTCTCTAGCCATTTAGATAAGTCTCAGCTGGGTGATTACTCAGTGATCGCACTCACAACACGTTATTCAGAAGACGTTACCTGCAACACTCAAGTGACCGTTGTTCCTAAAGCGGCAGCCTATTATCCATCAGTCTCACCGAAACCGACCGTTCACGGCCTGCAAAGTGCAACCGTCGCAGGAACCAAAGCGGGTGAAATTAATCAGGATGATCAAGGACGAGTTCGCATTCAATTTCACTGGGACACAGACGCAAGCGGTGACAAGACCAGTTGCTACGTTCGTGTCGCACAAATGCTAGCTGGTAGTGGCTATGGGGCTCAGTTTGTCCCTAGAACTGGACAAGAGGTGTTAGTGTCATTCATTGATGGCGACCCAGATCAACCCATTATTACAGGTAGCGTTTACAACAGTAAGAACGCTCCACCTTACAAAGAAGCGAACTCGACGAAAAGTGGTATTAAAACCAAACTAACTGGCCAGTCAAATGAGCTCTACTTTGATGACAAAAAAGACAATGAGTTAGTCTACTTGCATGCGGCGAAAGACCTAACTCAAGAAATTGAAAACAATCAGACAGAGACAGTAAAAGGTGAGTTTGCCCAAAAAGTGACGAAGAAGATGTCCGTCTCGACGGAAGATAATTACACCTTAACAGTCACAAAGGATCTTTCTAAGAAAGCGAAAACAATTACTCTAGAAGCGGACAGTGCAATCGATTTAAAAGTGGGATCTAGTAAGATTTCGATCTCCTCTTCCTCCATTTCCATTGAGGCGAGCAACATTGACATAAAAGCCAGCAGCTCTCTCAACCTTCAGGGGACTAATGTCACCAGTAAAGCCACATCAGCTAACAAGGTAAGTGGCACCACAACAGCTCTTGAAGCAACCAGCTCTAATTCTATCAAGGGTCTTAGTGTTGCAATCAAGGCTGACACCACCCTTACGGCAGAAGGTTCTCTCAGTGCAGAGTTTAAATCAGGCTTAAAAGCCACATTCAATGGTGGAGTGATGGGCGAAGTGAAAGGCGCTATCGTTAAGGTAAACTAATGACATTCAAGAAAATACCGTATCAGTCCTGCGGGCAAATTTTACCCCGCTTTAGCGCGTCAGAAGAGGCACTTGAAGTTCTTAATGAAGAGATGCCAGTCGCACTCGCTATTCAGACGCTACAAGAAAAGGAGCTCAACAACGACCTTATACAGTTTCTTGCTCACGCATTGCCTGTTAGAGAAGCTATTTGGTGGGCGGCGATGACTCTAGTTCAACGTCAAGATGTTTGGTCAACGAGCCAAGTCCAATGTATCCAGACGGCACAACAGTGGGCTCAGTCACCATCAGAAGAACTCAGAAGAAAATCTGAGCTACTCGCCAATCGTTTAGACCTAAATTGCGGCCCCTCTTGGCTGGCTCAAGCCGTATTTTGGAATGGGTCTGGTAGCATCGTTGCGCCTGACCTACCTGTGGTTCTTCCCGATCCGTTTCTCTATGCGAAAGCAGTTGCTGGCGCAATCAACCATTCAGCTGCATTACCAACTTGGAATAACACCGATCAGTACTATACTAAATCAATAGGTTACGCAATCAACATCGCATCTGGTTCAACGGATGATTCTCACTAGATTCATTAGCGAAACCTATGATTAATATTTCAAATAAAAACGAACGAAAACACTATTTGCGTATGAGGTTAGGATGACTTTAGCTGCAAGACTTACAGACATGCATGTTTGCCCAATGCAAACCCCTGCCGTACCCCCGATTCCTCACGTTGGGGGTCCCATCTCTGGACCTGGTGTTCCTACTGTCTTAATCGGAAACATGCCAGCAGCGACTATGGGTGATATGTGTGTCTGTGTTGGCCCACCAGATTCCATCATAAAAGGTAGCGCAACGGTTCTAATTATGAACAAACCTGCCGCACGCATGGGCGATACTACCGCTCATGGTGGTTCAATTGTGCTCGGTATGCCCACAGTACTTGTGGGTGGATAAAACCACTGCCCAAACAAGGATTTAACAAAATTTAACCGAGCTCCGTCCAATTTTATAGACACAGGTCACTTTTTTAACCAAATAATAAATTTGAACGAGCCTTTTTCGAGAATAACCCTAGACTATGTTTTAAATAGTTAACCAATCACAACCTGATTTAATAAGTGTATTTAGCAACTTAGTTGCAACATTTGGATAGCGGAAGTCGTATGGTAGATATCGAAAGTTTATTAGCACCAATTTCTGAAGAAGCACCAACTGGTAGCTATTTGAAGCTAGACCGTTCTATTTACCGCACGCTGAGAAACAGCTACAACACTGCCCAGTCATCATTCCGGCAGCTCATTGAGACACCAGACGCTTCTAGTGATGAGGCTCTGCTAGAAGCAAATGATGCTAATTGGTCTCAATTACGCCAGACGACCTATGATGCATTGACGCAATCAACCAAAGACTTAGAGCTGCTTGGTTGGTTTATCGCAAGTCAACTTTTCACAGCGCAGCCATATCAAGCACTGGCAGACTCAACGAAAGTACTAAGTGGTTTGGTAGACACTTTTTGGCAAGAGCTGCACCCAACACTTCCTGACAATAAAATCAAAAGTGATGATGCAGGTAAAGAAAAAGAGCTCGCGGAATTTAGAATTAAACCGTTATTACAATTAGTTGGTGAGTCAAACGACTCTACTGCCCTCTTCATGCCGCTCCAACTCATCGGTTTGATCGATGAAATAACCTTTGGTGACTACTTACGAGCTGAACGTTCTGGCGATTTGCCGTCTTTAAAAGATAAAGCACAAGGCCTGTTTAGCTCGGACGTTGAACAAACGGTACTTTTACTTGCTGAAAGCTATCAACACTTCAGTGACGCAGAAACCATCATCGCCCAGCACTGTAAAAAGCTTGGAATCTCGCCGATCAGTTTCCGTTTCGTTAAAGCTAATATCGCCGATTCGATTAAGGCTATACGCTTCCTCGTTGAAGATAAGTTCTCTGTTTGGCCACTTGATGATGAGTTCAAACTTCGCCAGGAGGAGCCAAAGAGCACTGAGCCTGAGATAACCGCTTCGGAACCTCAAGCAACAGAGGAAACCAGCCAACAAACATTACCTGTTGAGCCTGCCCCGATCGCTGCGTCTCAAGTTGCTGCACCTTCGGCTACGGTTAACTCAATAAACTTATCTGCTTCGAGTC
This sequence comes from Vibrio sp. RE86, assembly GCF_013114545.1. Lineage (GTDB taxonomy): Bacteria > Pseudomonadota > Gammaproteobacteria > Enterobacterales > Vibrionaceae > Vibrio. The sequence goes on from NZ_VTXI01000008.1 coordinate 25,783, forward strand.
AAATCGCATCTAGAGACCAAGCATTCCAAGAGTTAAGAAAGTTGTCCGAATTCTTCAAGGCAACCGAGCCTCATAGCCCAATTTCGTTCTTACTAGAGAGAGCGATACGTTGGGGTTACATGAGCTTACCTGAGCTTTTGCAAGAAATGACCGCGGGCAATAGCGGCGTCCTGCAGCATATCAATCAACTAACGGGTATGGACAACTTAGACAAAGTTGATCTTGCCGGCAAAGAAACACATGTTCCTCAACCAATACAAAGTTCAAACGTTTCGCCTACCCCAGTAATCGAAACGTCGACTACGCCATCCTCTTCTGTCGAATTACCAAACGAAGAGAGTGCGCCTCAACAACCATTACCAACGGAAAATAACTCCACAGAGTCGGCGAGTAGCCTTAACGACTTCGAGTGGTAACAATGCTAGATAGCAAAGGAGAATAAAATGGCTTCTATTTTCATGAGAATTGACGGTACTAAACCAAAAGGTGCTGCAACGGTAGAAAAAATCGGTGGCAAAGATGGTTTTTTTGCTATCGACACTATTACTTGGAATGCAGTACGTGGTGTAGGCATTGATGTAGGTAACGCAAACAATGCTGACCAAGGTATGGTTGCACTAGGTGAAGTTAACGTCACTCGTGGCTGTGATGGCGCAACACCTCACCTGACAACTTTCCTTTACGCGCCAGGCGGCGAAGGTAAAACAGTTGAAATTGTGATGACTAAACCAAACCGTGAAGGTTCTGGCGCTGATCCATACCTAATTCTAACGTTAAAAGCAGCGCGTATGTCTAGCTACAACATGGCAGCGTCTGACGGCACTCTTCCGAACGAGTCATTCAGCTTAACTTATACTGAAATTTCAAAAGCTTACTACATCGAAGGCGAAGGCGGTAAGATCGAGAAAGGTCCTGAAGTTGGCTTCGATGCAACCACTGCGAAAGTGACTTCTACCGCAGCATAATTGAATAAGGAGATTCATTGTGGCACTTAATTCCCAACACAAACGCGTAAGTAAGAACCGCGTAAGTATCACTTACGATGTGGAAACTAATGGCGCTGTAGAAACCAAAGAACTCCCATTTGTTGTTGGGGTTATTGGTGACTACTCTGGCCATAAGCAAGACAAGGAAGATGTAGAAGAGCGCACCTTCTACAACGTTGATAAAGACAACTTTGATAATGTCATGAAGCGTGTCGGCCCAGAGCTGAGTATGAAAGTTGATAACGTGCTTGCTGATGACGACAGCCAATTCGAGGCAAACCTTCAGTTCAACTCAATGAAAGACTTCGAACCTGAAGCTATTGTTGAGCAAGTTGAGCCACTTAAAAAGCTAGTTGAAACACGCAATCAATTAAAAGTTTTGCTTTCTAAGGCTGACCGCTCTCGCGATTTAGAGAAGCTATTAAAAGAGGTTCTTCAAAGTGCAGACACAATTAATGCACTTTCTGATGAACTTGGTCTTAATAAAGAAGGAGCTGAATAATGAGCACAGAAGCTGAAAATCAAGCCCAACCGGAAGCTGCAGAAGGTGCTCTTAGCTTTTTAGACAGAGCAATTGAAGCAACAACGCAAACTCCGGCTGATACAACGAAAGAACTATTCTCTGTTCTCGCTGAGCAAGCATTATCAGGCACGGTTACGTGGGACAAAAACCTAACGAAAACCATCGAAAATGCGATCTCTGAAATTGATAAAAAGCTTTCGAAACAACTTTCTCAAGTCATGCAACAAAAAGACTTCCAAAAATTGGAAGGCTCTTGGCGTGGTCTTCAAAAGCTAGTTAAAGAGAGTGAACTTGGCCGCGACCTTAAAATTAAAATGGTCGACTACAGCCAAGAAGAGCTACTAGAGCAGTTCGAAGATGCGCCTGCAATTGACCGTAGCCCATTGTTCAACGCTGTTTACCAAGGCGAGTTCGGTACGGCTGGTGGTCAACCATACGGTACATTTATTGGTGACTATGAGTTCAGTGCAAAAGACGAAGACGTTGCCCTACTTCGCTACATGGGTGAAGTTGCTGCGGCATGTCACGCACCGTTCATTGCTGCTGCAAATGCGCAGATGTTCGAGTTCAACGATTTCACGACTTTTGATGAAGGTAAACCGGTAGCCGCTGGTTTTGATTCACCAGCATACGCGGCATGGAACTCTTTCCGTCAAAGCGATGATGCTCGTTACGTTACTCTGACTCTTCCTCGTACAATGGCGCGTCTGCCATACGGAGCTAAGGGTCTTGGCACTAATCTGTTCGACTACGAAGAACTTGATACGGATATGGATGGCAATCCAAACCCATCAAGTAACGATGAGCTTGTTTGGTCTAACGCTGCGTATGACCTAGGTCTTAAAATGACTCAGGCGTACACTGCTTCTGGTTGGTGTACATCTATTCGTGGTTTAGACAACGGCGGTAAAGTAGAGAATCTACCAAACCTAACGTACAAAACTGAAGCGGGTGACCTTGTTCAACAATGCCCTACTGAAGTTAACCTAACGGATGAACGTGAAAAAGAGCTAAGCGACCTTGGTTTCCTTCCTCTGGTTCACTACAAAAACACTAACTACGGTGTATTCATCGGTGGTCAAACGACTCAAGAGCCAAAAACGTACACTGACCCAGATGCAACTGCGAATGCGGCAATCTCAGCCCGTCTTCCATACATCATGGCAAGTGGCCGAATCGCTCACTACCTGAAAGTGATGGGTCGTGACAAGTTGGGTTCAAACCTTGAAGCGCCAGACATTCAGCGTGAACTTCAACTTTGGATTGACCAATACACCAACGCGGGTGCTATTGGTAATGAGCAGCGTGCAAAAACACCGTTAGCAGAATCACGTATCGAAGTGGTTGAGCAACCTGGTAAGCCGGGTGCTTACTCTGCAGTGGCGCACTTACGCCCTTGGCTACAACTTGAAGAGCTGACTACTTCAGTTCGTATGGTTGCCAAAATCCCAGGCTAACTCCTTCCAGGCCGGATTTGTCCGGCCTATTTCCTTATTTTTATTACAACAGGGATGCTATGACTTCACACTTGAACTCACAGTGGCAGCAAGACTTTGCAGCTTTAGACAGCAGAGACAGCGACTTTCTCAAAGAGTCGCTGTCTCTGCTGTCTGAGGTTATGCCTGATGCTTTGCAGAGCAAAGGACAACTAACCAGCAGCCTTGCTCGATTAATTACCGAGTTAGACACACAAATTTCAGCCCAACTTGACGAAGTGATACATCACTCTGATTTTCAGAAGCTTCATTCCAGTTGGCTCGGACTTGAGGGGTTAGCTACGCTTCCGGTAAATAAACAGAGAACGAAGCTAAAACTCCTTAATATGTCATGGTCAGAAATCGCAACGGATGTGAATCAGGCGTACTCGATCAAAGCCACTCAACTCTTCAACAAGATTGGTAAGAAAGAGTTGAACACGCTAGGTGGTCAGCCTTTTGGCACGATTCTGTTTACACATAAAATTTCCTTGGACATGGATTTTGACGCCGATTACGACGACCTATTTACTCTAGAACTGCTGAGCAAATTGGGCGAAGTGACCCTATGCCCGATGCTGTTTTCTCCTGATGATGACTTTTTTGTGCACTCTTCTGCGGATTGGCTTTCTGATACCAACCGCATCAGTAAAATATTAACGGGTGACGACTACCAGGCTTGGCAGAGCCTACGCAACAAAACATCTTCTAAGTTTATTGGCTTAGTGATGCCGTCAATTCGTATGCGTTCTCGCTACCAAAACGCCAAGGTCGGTTTTATCTACAACGAGACTGGTAAAGGGCTGTGGGGTAATGCCGCGTTCGCTTTTGCGGCAACAATAATGCGAGAGCACCACAGAGTTAACTGGTTTGGCTTCTTAAAATCACGTTGGAATGACAAGTCACAGGGCGCCCTTGCCAACATCGAACGTCATTCGTCTCAATTTTTGTCTAAACCAGAAACCGATGTGGTTTTGTTTGGCCAGATTTCAACATTTTACGCACAAAGTGGTTTTATCCCTCTGACTAAAAGTGTCTTGAGCGAAAAGTTCTACTTCAATGGAAACAATTCTATCTGGTCTGGTGGAGACAGCGACAATGAGAGGGTTTTGACTCAAATCCAAACAAGCCTGATGTCATGCCGAGTCGCGCACTACTTGAAAGTTCAAGTAAGGGAGATGATCGGTAGCTTCAATACTGCAGCTGAGTGTGAGTTATTCTTGACTCATTGGATTGAAAAGTTCTCTAGTAACGTCTCGTTCGCCAACGAAGAAACCTTATCTAAGTACCCTCTTAGTTTCGCGAAAATCACCATATCAGAAGTGCCAAATCAAACGGGCAGCTTTGCTTGTACGCTCAGAATGGTTCCTCAATATCAATACGATCATTTCTCAGGTGAAGTTGTATTGACCACAGAATTAGATGAGGTCGCATAATGAGTTTTTGGCGTACTTTTATCGACTCAGGTCGTTCTCAAAACCGTGACAATGAAATTGAAGACATCAAGTTTCATCTCACCAAGCTTTTAGAGTCTGAAGCTTCACTCGTGGACATAGATGATCGTTACACCGAGCTGCAACGTTCTAACTTCCGATTTGGCATCGAAGACGTCCAACTTCTAAGTGCAAGCCTTGACCAAACTCAGCTCGCATTGCGATTGGAAAGCTATATCAAGCATTTCGAACCAAGGCTTACAGAGGTGATGGTTGAACTCGCGGAAAGAAAACAGAGCGAAAACGCTATTGCATTTAGCATAGTTGCGAAGGCCAATACCTCTCACGGTACTGAAGAGTTAATCTTCGACTCAAAAATTTCTCTTAACGATCTTAATACTGAAATGACGGAGGACAGCTATGAGTGATCCGTTATTACGCTACTTCGAGCAAGAACTTACATTGGTGCGACGTGCTCTGGGTCAATTCGGCCACCAGCACTCTGAGCACGCTGAAAAGTTAAACATTCATCAAGGTCAAATTGAAGACCCTAGCCTCGCGCGACTTTTAGATGGGGTTGCACTACTCAACGCCTCAGTTGAAAAGCAGCTTTCAGATCAACTTCCAGAGGTAGTTGAAGGTTTACTGAGTGTCTTATATCCGAGCTATATCCAAACTATCCCAAGCGTCGCTTACCTCCAGCTTGATGAAGAAGCTGAACTTGCAGAGTCTGCGTTACTACCGAAAGGCTCGCAATTTACTGCTGATGCTCAAGGACAATCATGTACGTTTACAACTGTTGATGATTTAAAAACAACACCCTTTTACCTCGTCGATACGTCAGCATCGAGCGCCCCATTTAAGTTTAATCGCCCAAAAGGAACGGAACTTACTACTGGGGTTATTCAGATCTCTTTATCGACAGAGGATCCTGACACATGGTTTAGCGCCTTAGAATGGGATGACTTAGATCTCTTCGTACAAGGCTTTGAGAACAACGCTGATTCTCTGGTTGAGCTATTGCTTGCAGAGACTCAAGCGATTTCTATCTCAGATGAGCATTGCGAAAAGCACGTCGTTCTAGAAGCGGAAAAGCTAAAAAGCCGAATCAGCGACAACCATTTTCACTTTTTGCCACAGAAAGGTAACCAGTTTTCTGGCTATCAACTGATAAGTGAATTCTTCTTCTTCAAGGAGAAACGTCAGTTCTTCCGACTCAAGGGATTTGGCCAAGCAATACGACAGTTTGATACCTCTCGTATCACGTTAAACCTCTTTATGCACAGTTTACCGACGGAATTTATTCGTCTGTTTGACGATCAGGTTTTCAAACTTAATATTGTTCCTGCGCTGAATCTATTTGAGCAAACTGGCGAGCCTACAACATACGATCAACGCAGTTTAAGCATTCCAGTTAACGCTGACGCACACAATGACAGTGATGTGGAAATCGTAGAAGTTAAAGAAGTCTTTGAAATTACGTCCGTGGGAGAAAAGCCTCTCATCCCTCTGTTTAAGGACAGCTACCGTTCTAACCCTAACGCAGATCATTGGCAGTGTGTTCGCAATAGCAACAACGAATTTCGTTTGGCAATTAGCTTACGCAACCAACAGGAATTGGAGTTTAATAAGCTTTATGGAACGCGCCTGATGTGTACAAACGGCAAGCAAGCCTGCGCCGTACAAGGTGAGTTCGAGTGCCAAGAAAGCATCGACTTACCTGGTGCTTTTAGAGCGATCTACCCGCCTTCGGCTCCAATTCAAAGAGAACAAGACCAACAATTGCATTGGCAGTTCATTGCGTTACTCAATGCTAACTTCTCATCTCTTTTACATACCCAACAGCCAGAAGAAGCATTAAAGAGCATGCTCAGTTTATGTTCTCGCAGTCAGGTATCCGCTGATGAGATTCAGACGATCCGTAACGTAAATATTCGTTCTCAAGTATCGGCATTACGAGTGTTAGGTAAGAATGTATTTTCTCCAGGCACTGAGATTGAAATTACCCTTGATACACAATCTGGATTTTTAGCCTTTAGCGATGTACTGAATCGTTTCTTTCAGCAATTCTGTAGTTTTGACCGTTATATCCAACTCTCGATCCGAGTTTACGGACGAGATGGTTTCGTAAAACGATACCCTAAAATCCACGGCAGTCAGTTAGCACTGTAAAGTGGAGGAGAGTATATGAACGTAATCAACGACCTAACACAAAACACAAACAAATACGACTTCGCGCAAGCTGTTCGTTTGCTTAATCATTTTGCTAAACAGTCTCCTGAGAAAATCAAGCTTATCCTCAAAGCAGAGGCGATGCCAACAGGTGATGCAAGCGAGATTCAGTACTTCTCTTTAAAAAATAATAAGGCGAAGCTAAGACTGGCCAAACAGGCGCTTTCTGGTGTTAAAGGCGTTATCCCCTATTACATCTATGAAGAGTTGCTCGCCGCTCTTCATGATGACGATCATGCACTTAAAGACTTTCTCGACGTCTTTAATCAACGCTACTTTGAGCTTGTATCACAGCTAGAAGTACGTCCTTGGTTGGCGATTCAGAACGAACTTGAGCCTGAAAAGTCAAAGTTGCTCAATCAACTTTCGGCACTCAAAGATACGCATGGTCACTTGTTTCAGTACACCTTTCTACTCAATCAAGGCAGCCGCAATTTAAGCGCACTTGAACAAATACTAAACGACTATTTTCCGTACGATATTGAAGTCGCAACTAAGCCTCAAGAGAGGCGTCAACTGCCCGTTGATTCTTTGACTCGTTTAGGGACTCATAGCACGTACAACAGTCGTATCGGGCAAGGGTTTCTTATCGGCAAAACGTGCTTAACCCATTACAGCCACCTCGTAGTTTCTATTATGCCAAGTAGCGAACAAGATTTGATCGACATTCAAAATGATGCGCAGCTTGCGAAAACCATGCGAGGGCTTATCGAACATTTTTTAAGAGATAACACACCTGTTTCTATTTATTTAAAAGTTAAGCGTGCTTATCTATCACGCCCCACTCTTTCCTCAAACATGCAAAGTGCTGCAAAGCTTGGCGAAGTAGATTGCCTCGCACCGGAAAGGAAACCCACTCAAATGATCAGTATTTTGCTCAAATAAAGGGACCCTGGCTCGTCGCTTCAATGGCGTGACGCTTCGAATTACAAGGACAACAGTATGACACAAGTAACCTTAACCAATTTAGTCGCTAAGCTCTCTCCTGAGCTCAAGCAAGCTTTAGAAGTATCCGCTGGTGCTGCAATGAACCAAGGTGTTGCATCTATTGAGGTAGAACATTGGCTACTTCAGTTGATTTCACAACAAGATGCGCATATTGGAAACCTAATTCAATCGCAAAACCTTTCCCAAGAAGCGATCGTTAACGAGTTATCAAGCAAGATTGCTCGCCTACCAAAAGGTAGTGAGGGGCAACCGACTCTTAGCCATGGACTCACTGAGCTAGTGAAAGACGCATGGATGCTGGCTTCTGTAAACTACGGGCATGGTGAGATCATCAGCCTCCATCTAGTACAGGCATTACTTCAGCAAAACGTCTTAGGTGTAAATACGCTCCAGCTAGATAGCCTACAATCCGTTTCACTGGAGTCTCTACAAGGCTTAATCAATAAGACGGCCGTTGCTCGTGCTAAAACCTCTGCATCAGGTGAAACTGCAGCGTTAGGTCAACCGACGGGTAACGATGCTCTAAGCAAATACACCATCAACCTTACTCAACAAGCAATTGATGGCAATATTGACCCTATTTCTGGCCGAAACACTGAGGTTAGAAAAGCCATCGATATTCTCTGCCGTAAGCGCCAAAACAACCCTATTATGGTTGGTGAACCTGGTGTAGGTAAAACCGCAGTCGTCGAAGGGTTAGCGCTCCGTATCGCGGCAGATGAAGTTCCTGGGGCTCTAAAAGGCGTACAAATCCATTCGCTAGATTTGGGCCTACTTCAAGCAGGAGCAAGCGTAAAAGGCGAATTCGAAAACCGCTTAAAAGATGTCATTAACGAAGTTAAAAACAGCGAAGTGCCGATTATTGTCTTCATCGATGAAGCACACACGTTAATCGGCGCTGGCGGCGCTGCGGGTCAAAATGACGCAGCGAACTTGCTGAAACCAGCACTTGCTCGTGGTGAGTTCAAAACCATTGCTGCAACAACGTGGGCTGAATATAAGAAATACTTCGAGAAAGACCCTGCCCTTACTCGCCGATTCCAAGTTGTTTCGATTGAAGAACCTAACGCCGAAGACGCTAAACAAATGCTACGCGGCGTTGCAGCTTCGCTACAGAAACACCATGGTGCCTTCATCGCAGAGTCAGCAATAGATGCGGCCGTTCATTTATCAATTCGTTATCTTCCAAGCCGTCAGTTACCCGACAAAGCGATCAGTTTACTAGATACTGCAAGTGCTCGTATCGCGTTGACTCAAGGAGCTAAACCTGAAGTTATTGAATCGCTCGAGCAGACCATTCGTTACCAAAAGAACGAGAAAGCCGCTCTAGAGAAAGAAAATGCGCTGTTTGGTATTGCTGAAGAAGAAATCGCTGCGTTAGAAACCGAGATTGCAGACAATGAAACCGAATTAACAAGCTTGAATGAGCGTTGGGATAAAGAAGTCGAGTTTGTCGATCAAATTAAGGCACTTCAACAAGAGATTAGTGAAAGCACTAGCGAGGAGAACGCATCCCTCGACAAACAAAAAGCACTCAATGAAAAACTCGATCAACTATCCGAGCTTCAAGGTGAGCTGCCGCTAGTCAATGCCATGGTCGATGACAATACCATTGCTCAAGTCATTGCTAACTGGACGGGTATTCCTGTCGGCAACATGATGAGTGACGAAATCGCTAAACTTCTTTCACTGGAAGAAGAGTTAGATAAACGCGTTATTGGTCAAGACGTAGCTAAGCAAGAGCTGGCTAAAGCGATTCGTATCTCAAGAGCCGGACTTACTGACAGTCGAAAACCTATTGGTGTGTTCTTGATGTGTGGCCCAAGTGGTGTGGGTAAAACCGAAACCGCGATGGCGCTCGCTGAGCAACTTTACGGTGGTAGTAATGACATGACCATCATCAACATGACCGAATTTAAAGAAGAGCACAAGATCTCTATGTTGCTAGGCTCTCCTGCTGGTTACGTTGGTTTTGGTGAAGGTGGCGTACTGACAGAGGCGATTCGTCGCAACCCTTATTCTGTATTGCTTCTTGACGAAATGGAGAAGGCTCACCCTGGCGTACATGATCTGTTCTACCAAATCTTCGATAAAGGTCATATCAAAGACAGTGAAGGTCGAACTGTCGATTTTAAAAATACCATCATCATCATGACCTCCAACGCAGCTGACCAGGCTATTTGTGATGCGTGTGAAAATACTGATGAACGTATGACAAACGAAGACCTGCTTGAAACCATTCGTCCGGATCTTCAGCACTACTTTAAGCCAGCATTTTTAGGCCGTACAACGATCGTGCCTTATTACCCACTTAATGACGAAGAGCTTTCGAAAATCACGGAAATTTCGCTCAATCGTATTAAGAAAAAACTGGCTGAACAGTATCAAGCTAGCTTTACTTGGGATAAAGGCTTTGTTGACTTTGTCGTGGGCAAAAACACTGACCCAACGACAGGTGGTCGAGCGGTAGAACAAATCATCAACCGTTCACTTATGCCAAAACTGGCCGAGGAGTGTATCAGCCGACTCAGCCAACAACAGCCAATAACCCAAGTGTCTGTTATCGCAGCCGATAGCCGCGCTGGATTTGAGCTAACAATTAAGTAACGTGTTAGGCCAGAAGGAAGTAGTAGTTATGGACGCACACAAGCTAGAAAATTCTAGTTCATTTTTCTCGTTACGAGTAAAACTAGTATTAGCAATTTTTGCTGTACTACTGTTTTCTAATGGCCTGAATAGCACGCTCAATTACTTAAATTTTGATAAAAGGCTCACCCAAACCAGCGATTCAACGTATCACGTCGTTTTAAGTGAAACAGACAGTGATATTAAACAAGCGATGAGTTTGGGTTTACCTCTTTCCTCCATTACCAACATACAGGCTTTATTGGAAAGGCGCCTTGCCTTGGTTAACGGCATCAGTCGCATGCAAGTTTTGGATAAAAACGGCGAAGTTCTTTATCTTGCAGGCGAAGCAGCGCAGTCTGAGCGTATGATCAGCGCAAACATCAGTAATACATTCGGCCAGAATGAGGGTGTGGTAGAGCTCTACTACTCAACCGTTTATCTTGATGAAATCAAATCAGCCCTTTTAACGCAGCAACTGCTCGATACCATTTTATGGGTATTAGTAGGCTCTTGTATTGGCTACTTTGCACTGAACCTTGGATTGGACTTCTTACTTAAGAAGATCAACGCAACCAAAGCGGTTCTAGAAAAAGAACACGAATCTGAACATGCATTGATTGAGGCCGCGAATACCGCCTTTTTCACATCTCATGCAAAAAACCGTTGGGAGCAATTTAGAGATCACTATTTCCCATTCCTAATTATCTCCCTAGCAATTGGGTTGACTGTCGCCTCCAACATCGGTAGTTCGTATCAAGCTCTCGATAAGTTTTCTCAAACGTATCAGACTCAACTAGAGCAAAAGTCACACGTTATTGGTGATACCCTAACTAGCATGATCCAACGTTTGTTGGAGCAAGGGGTGCCGCTTGACCGACTAAACGGGCTCGAACAAGAGTTTTCTGCCTACATCGAGCAGCATCCTGAATTGTTGTCTATTCAGTTGCAGCAACAAAGTGAAGACTTGTATCACTACCCTCAGGTACTGCATGCGTCTGATCATGCGACTTCCGCTTTCCACACCATCGATGCGTCGGCTCATATCAAGCTTGCTATGTCTACCGACACAAACATTATTCCGCAGCTGATTGAAGACAGTTTGATGGACATGGTAACGGTGCTTATTGCGTCGGCACTCATCGTGATTGAAATCATCTTGTTTGCATGTAACTTCATGATTATCAAGCCTTGGCATCAAATCAAACAGTTACTCAGAAGTGCGCAGCAAGGCGGCGCTAAATGGGTTTCTGAGGTTTCATCGCGCGATGAGTTTGGCCGAGTCATTAGTCGTCTCAATGCCATTACTCAGCGAATGCACCCAGATGAAAAACTTGAAGTGAAAAGTGCGCAAGACTACCGTTTCATTCGACTGCCCCTATTCATGCTTGTGTTTGCGGAAGCAGCTTCACTCGCTTTCTTTCCAAATTTTGTCGCAAGCCTTGAGCACTCACAAACGTGGATCCCTGACGATCTGATCATGAGCTTGCCTATCTCCCTATTCATGTTCTGTTGGGCGATTTCTTTGCCTTTCGCTGGATACTGGTCAGATAAAGTTGGGCGCCGTAAGTCTTTAGTTGTTGGTGGGCTAATTACCGCTTCGGGCCTAGCATTAACTGCTTTATGTCAGACACTTGAATTACTTCTTATTGTTCGAGCTTACACCGCCGTCGGCTATGGTATCGTCTTTATTTCAGCCCAAGGGTACATTACCGACACAACGACAACCAAAAACCGCACTAAAGGCATGTCAACGTTCTTGTCTTCGTTCTTTGCCGGCTCACTTTGCGGAGCTGCGATTGGTGGAATTTTAGCGGATAAACTTGGCTACAGTGTAACCTTCTTACTGGCCGCTGTGCTTGCTGTCGTCAGTGTACTGTTCGTCATCACCTTCTTTAGTCACGGCGGTTCAAATGCTCAAAGCAAACCCGTTAGCTTCAATGACTTTAAGGTTCTACTGAGTAACAAATATTTCGCGATCATCACATTCTTAAGCGCGATCCCTTCCAAGGTTGTCCTGACTGGTTTCCTTTACTACTTGTGTCCAGTCTATTTGCAGTCTCTTGGGGAAAGTAGCGCTGTGTCAGGTCGCGTATTGATGAGCTACGGGCTCGCTGTCATCATAATCTCACCACTAAGTGCACTGCTGGTTGACCGTTGGGATAACAAGATTAAGTTCATTGTATGTGGTGGCTTGCTGTCGGCACTCGCGCTTGTCAACATCATGGCATTCCCAGGCACAGTGGGGCTATTGCTTATCGTAATTATGATCGGTATTGCTCACGGTATTAGCGTGTCACCTCAAATACCACTAGTGATGGATTTACTTGCCAACGAAGGCATAGACAAAGGAAAAACCATTGGCATTTTCCGCCTCACAGAACGTATCGGTAACATCACGGGCCCTATTCTAGCGGGCCTGTGCTTGAGCTTCTTAGGATACCAGGAAACCATTGTCCTATTTGGTATCACCCTCTTCATTAGCTCAGCGGTTTTAATCGGATTTTATGCACTGTTCACGAAACGTGATCGACAACACCTGGAGGTAGCAAAGTGAAAATTAAACTACTGATTTTACTTGTACTGATTGCTCCCTTCTCGTTGCCTAGCTATGCCAGCGAACCAGCAACGAAAAGAATCGTAATGCTGTTGTGGCGCGGCGTGACAGATGCCGAGCAAGGCTTTATGGATTATATGTCTAGCCAAATGAATGTCGATTACACCCTATTAGACGCAGGGCGAGATCGTGCTGTTTTGGCGAAATATGTCAATCAAATAGAAGATTACAACGCCGATTTAATCTACACATTTGGCACAACAACGACCCTAAGCCTATTAGGCACGGAAAACGAACCAAGTCACTTTAGACAAACGAGCGACATTCCGGTGGTATTCAGTATTGTGACCGATCCCGTTGGTTCGAAGATCGTCACAAGTGAAACGGAATCAAAACGTAACTTCACTGGCGTCAGTCACATCGTTCCTCACCAAGTGCAGTTCAACGCGATTCAAAAGCTACCTAATGTTGAGACTATGGGCATCGTCTTTAACCCGTTAGAGAACAACGCCGTTATCACCGCGAGAAAGATACAGATGCTTTCCGCTAAGTTTGGGATGGACGTTTATCTTTACCCTCTAAGAACCAAAGACAGCAAGCCAGATCCAGACTCACTTCCAAAAGTCATCGAAACAATGGTTGAAGATGGGGTTCAGCTCGCATACTTGCCACCAGATTCGTACATTATTAGTCAAGGTAAGGGCATTGTTGATAGCTTACATGACAAAGGCATTGCAACGTTTTCAGCGACAGAATCACCGATTCGCAAACACAACGCTTTGTTTGGCATCGTGAGTCGTTATTACAACGTCGGGGAGTTTGCAGCGCACAAAGCAGAGCAAATTCTAAATAAAAAGAGTACGCCTCAAGAGTTACCCATTGAGCCTTTAAGCCAATATTCGTACATAGTGAATGTTGGTGCAGCTCAAGAATTAGATTACTACCCGCCCGTTTCCGTTTTAAAAATTTCCGAGCTTATTGGGGGAAATTAATGGTCAGAATGATTCCAGTTTTTACTTTCTGCCTTTTTGTTACACTAGGTGTTCTACACAGCACCTACGCATTCGCACAAGCTGCAATCGGCCCTTCTCGTTTATTGCTAACCACGCAAGACTGGGCACCCTATCAAGAATACAAACACGGCCAGATGCAAGGACTTGCTCTCGATCGCGTTAAATGCGCCCTAGGAAAAATGGGACAGCCATATCAATTAACCATGACGACTTGGTCAGACGCACAGTTGAGAGTGCACAGTGGCACCCAGCATGGTTTTTTTGTCGCGACTCAAACCGCAGAGCGAGACGATTACGCCACCCTATCCGCCCCTATCGCACAACAAGAGTTAGTATGGTATTTCGGACCTGGTGTAGAGCCTAAGATAGACGAGTTGTCAAAATTAAACCTCAAGTTCTCTGCCAAATTTGGGTCGAATAAGTGGTTTTGGTTAAAACGCAACGGGTACAATGTAGTCAAACAGCCACGAGATGCTAAAGTATTACTAAGGCTTTTAAAACAAAGGGAAATTGACATCGCCTTGGAAGATAAACTTGTGTTTGAGGGTGAGCTAAAGGAAGCTGAGTTACCCGACGACTTTTTCCAATTTCAGACCCTAGATTCTCAACCTATGGGAGTCTATTTCTCGAATCGTTTCCTAAACAAGTATTCCGGTTTCTTAGCTGCATTCAATGTAGCTGTTTCAAAATGTGAGAGGTAACTAGTGGCTATCAGTATTCACTTGATTTCTGTACCCACTGAAGAGGTCGTAACCTCTAGAGTTGTGTATCTTCCTGAAACAGGCGGCACTCTTGGTCGTGCACCTGCCTGTGATATTTGCTTACCAGACCAAAGTAAACGTATTTCGCGCACTCATGGCGAAATACGTTTAACCGAGCGCGGGTATATGTTGATCAATCGTGGTCAAAACAGTGCGCTCCTAAACGATAAACCTCTTGTTCGCGATAAAGAGTACCCACTTAATGATGGGGATATTATCAAAGTAGAGAATTACACCATGCTTGCTTCAACGTTGGTTGCGACAAGCTCACAGGCTCCCTCTACCGTTGAAGATGATCTCTTTTCTCAGCCTTTTGAGTTAAACCTAAATGACGATGAGACAGAGTTTCTAGATCAAGATGTCGCTCCAAAAAAGGTCAATAAAGAGAGTTCGTTTTCACATGAAAATGTACTCAAGGATGACCCATTTGCGTCAGATCCATTTGAAGATATAGATAGCGACAAGATTGAGCCACACATTGAGGTGGATGAAGTGCCAGAGAAAACCATCTATGCACATCAGTCTGACTTAGAGTTTTTACCCGTTGACCCAAACAATAACTCACAGCTAGAAGCATCAATTCAAAAGCTATTGGTCCAATCAGAGAAGAACCAGCAACTGCTCCAAAACCCAATGCTTCATCATGACGCGCTATTCGATGCGTTAGAACAGACAGTTGATCAGTTCTTGAACGAGTTTGCACCGCAAGAGCTAGAAAGTCAGTTCAACGAGTACCTCACAGGTGGAGTCTTTAGCAGTAAAGAGAAGCGCTATTGGAGAATTTATCGCAAACATTTCCAACACAGACAGAAAAATGGCGATTTTCGTCGCCAATTCAAAGCTCTGTTTATGGAAAATATGCAAAAGCAACGTGAGGAAAGCAGTTGATGAGAACGTGGTGTTTAGCAGCAGCGCTCTTTTTGGCTGGGTGTTCTTCAGATCCAACTCCTGTTGTTTCTCAATACAATTTACATATTAAGACCGACCCGTTAATGAATCCTTCTGACGCTAACGAGGCAAACCCCGTAGTTGTCAGATTGTATCAATTAACGGATGCACAGATGTTCAAACAACTACCATTCATCGATCTATACACCGATGACGTGCAGTTACTCAGTGCCAATTTAGTATCAAAACAGATCTTACCGGTTGTGTTGCCAAACACAGAGATAGATCAAGTTCTAGACATCAACGCCACGACCCAATATGTCGCTGTGCTCGTTGAGTTTGTCGATTATCAAAACAGTGAGTCAAAAGCGTTTTCGACCCTACCCATCGAAGAAAACCAGTTTTTGCAACTCAATATACAAGGGGCGAACGCCTCACTAAGCATTGTTACGCCAGATTCAGCCTGGTGGGAATTATTTTAGTCAGTAGATAGGGACATAATGTGGACGCATTTAAAAAAGTAGTATGGCAAGAAGGCATGTTTATCGCCCCACAGCATTTTCAGCAGCAAGATCGATATGTGCAAAACTATGTTCGCCAAAATATCGAGACGTTGGCTGGGTATTCCCCATTTTATGGTGTGACTGAACTGACTTTGAACCACGAACTACTCAAAATTGGTAAGCTCTCTGTGACAAGTGCTGCGGGAGTATTCCCTGACGGTACACACTTCGAAATGAACCACGAAGTAGCCAGAGACATCCCACAAGGCAGTATTGAAACCGTTGTTTACCTTGCACTTCCAATCTCATTGCAAGGCAACAACGACTATGGACAAGAGCAGTCCGATCAAGGCCGCTACTTAACTTCAACGGTCAATGTCTTCGATACTTCGACGTCAGAGAATGCGAGTGTCGAAATCGATATCGCTCATCTCAATATTTCTCTCAAATTACAGGGTGAAGACACATCTGGATTTACCCTACTCCCAATTGCTAAAGTACTTGAATGCACAGAGTCTGGCGAGATCATGCTCGATCGTGCATTCATACCAGCATGTCTACATTACGGCGCATCGCAACTTCTTGTTGAGCGAATTAAAGAGCTACATGCACTCACCTCGAATCGCGCAACGAGCCTTCTGCAGCGTATCCAAGCTGGCCAAGGTCAAAAAAGCCCTCAATCTATGATGCAGGATTACCTGTGGCTACAAACGTTGAACACTTGGCTACCGTGGTTTGATTTAACCATTGCGAATCCAAAATTACAGACACATGACTTGTATGGTGATCTCCGTCGCTTTGAGGCCCAGGTCATGGCATTAACCCCTGCTATTCCGGAAAGCTGTCAGCCGCTGCAGTACCACAAACTTTATGAGAGCTTTAACCCGTTGTTCTCTTCACTGCGAAATATGCTTACTTTGGTACAACAAGATTCAGTCCTTGAGTTCCCGTGGGATAGCTCGCTGTTCGAAAAACGTAGGCTTCTACGAGCTCTGATAAAGGATACAGCAAGCGTTGCCAACCGACGTTTTGTGTTGGCAGTTAAGTCATCGATAAGCAGCGCTGAATTGAATGAACTGTTCCCTATTTCAGCTAAGTTGAGTAACAACGCTCGCATCGTTGAAATCGTTCGTAATGGTCTGTCTGGCATCTCATTAACCCCACTGCCAGTCGCACCTAGTGAACTAAAGCCAATGCAAGGAATGGCTTACTTCGAAGTAGACACCGCTGATCGTATGTGGCTAGAGATGCTTGAGAACAGAGACGCTGTTGCTTTGCATGTTGATACTCGTATCTCAGACCTAAACGTAATGTTGTATGCGTTGAGATAACCTTATGAACTATTTGGACGAAGAAACCCTTGTTTGGGACAACAACCAATCTGAATTTGTCAGCAAAGACGATTTAGGCAATGAAACGCTCTGGAACCCTGTTGACCCATCAAGAGGTCGTGGCGAGTTCCTTCACTACTTTGATAAAGCGGAAAACCAACTATTCAATATCAGTAGTGAACTGTTAGCAATGACGTTAAAAATCCCAACATTGCCAGAACCAGACGATGTCGCAGCGTTACGCCAGCAATTGGTCGATAGTATTAACGAGATTAAATCGAAAGGCGCAGGGCTTAACTACCCTGTCGCCGTCATTGATAAACTCTGTTTTCTTTACGCCGTCGTGCTTGATGAACTGATCATCTACAGTGAATGGGGTGAGTCTCGTGGTTGGGAAAACAAAACTCTACTGAGTGAGTTATTCGGTATGAGAAACGGAGGTGAACTTTTCTTTACGGTTGCCGATAAGGCGTTGCGTCAGCCACAAAAGCTCATCGACCTATTAGAGATCATCTACATCTTTATTAACATTGGTTTCAAAGGTCAGTATCGTGATGCAGGAAATGACCACCTCAAAACCTTCGGCCATCAGCTTGAACAGGTCGTGAGTCAGTACAGACAGTCTGCTAATATCCACTGCCATACACGAACCAAGTTGCCAAAAATTCGTAAACCGACCAGACGTAAACGCTATTTTGTCACGACGGTGTTTTTTCTGTGCCTTATTGTAACCAGCGTTGCGTTGACACATTTTTGGTATGACAAAACCCATACTCAGCGTGCGCGTGACTTTTTTAACCTGCCTGACTTTAGCGAACGTTATATTCTCTCCGGTGAGGTGAATGATATCATCTTCATCAGTGAAGACTCTGATTTAGAAAATACGCCTAAACGAGCGAGCAAAGTGGAGCTTGTTTCCGCTGCACCGCCGAGCAACCTAGCCACAAGTCAATCCAATTGGCTAGTTCAGTTAGCTACATTTGATCAAGCGAAGAACGCAAACAAGTTTATTTCTCAACTGTCTCCGTCAAAGTACCAACCCGTTGTCGATGAATACAAATCCTATTCACGTGTCATCGTTCACAGCGAATCTTCAGAACAGGCACAAGAAATCAAAAACTGGTACTCCGAGAAAGACCGACTCAACCCAATCATCGTAAGCAACTTAGCCAGCGATTCTAACAATAATAATGAGGCCCAGTAGCGATGAGTAAAGAAGAAACTCCTCCACGTTCTAAAAAGCGCAGTATCGGCTGGGCTACGATCATCACTCTAATCGCACTGGCGATTGGGGCCGGATTAACATGGTGGTTAGGCTATCCACAACACCTTGTTGCCGGTATTGTGTCAACGATGGTCGTTAGCCTTCTAGCTGGCCTTTTCACCTACTGGTTGTTGCAACGTAAAGCCAATCCAAACAAAACGCCTGATGAACAACGTTTACTCATTCAAAAACGCAGTAAGCTTCTTGCGATACACTTTAAGCGTATGTTGGGCGTCCAAAAGCGTAAAAAACGCTTAAACAGCCGTTACGACCAACCCATTTATGTGCTGTTAAGTGACGATCCAACTAAAGACAAAAGTATCATTACCCAAATGGGCTACGAAGCCTACAAAGTCGATGACTTTGGCAATGATATCGAGTTCCCAGTACTGTTTTGGCTCAGTGAGCACTCCATTCTGATTTCGGTCAGTATGGGCGACGACCAACAACCACAATACCTCAAAACACTCTCAGAATGCCTTAATAAATGGCGACCTCGTCAAGCAGCGAATGGCTTAATTTTGACAACTGAAGTGTCTCAGTTACTTGGTAATCAAGAGGGGTTAACCCAGCGAGCAGATGAGATTAAATCAACCATCAAAACGTTTAACGACACTTTCGGTTTAGATCTTCCTATCTACAACATCATTACGAACATGGGACAGATCAACGACTTCTGCCAGTTCTTTTCTGCCTTTGATGAAGCCAAACGAAATGATGTGTTTGGAGCTACATCGCCAATTACCAAAAATGGCGGGATCGATGCCGATTGGTTTAACGAGGAGTTTGACCATCTTATCGGACAACTTATCGCCAGCACCAACACGGCACTTTCTTCTCAATTAAATCAAGAGTTTAAAAACTCAATTTGTGCAGCGCCTTATCAATTCGGATTGTTGAAACAGAGCTTATGGCATTTTTTCCACCGCTTATACCGAGGTGATCAATTAAACAACGGCCTAAAGTTCCGTGGTTTCTATTTCACTCACAGCGGCGCAAGCGATGAACAGTACGACTTGCTTGCTAACGTGGTGAACGAATCCCTTGGTAACGAGCGCTTTCAGCAACAGCAGCAGATTCCAGTTAATCAAA
Source organism: Vibrio sp. RE86 (assembly GCF_013114545.1). Lineage (GTDB taxonomy): Bacteria > Pseudomonadota > Gammaproteobacteria > Enterobacterales > Vibrionaceae > Vibrio. The sequence goes on from NZ_VTXI01000008.1 coordinate 45,414, forward strand.
CACTGTTTGCTAGCCATATCATGAGCCATGTGATTCTCAATGAGAATGCACTCGTGGGCGTCAACCGCCGTAAAGAGAACATGTTGCTCTTTTGGCAAGGTGCATACACAGTATTCTGCGCATTCGTTTTGGTGGCGACCTTGACGATTATTAAGCTCGATTTCGACTACCAAAACGCCCGCGAAGCGCGTGCAGACAATATGTTAGAGCGCTATAAAGAAGCGATTGCAGCGACGCCATATGACATCGAAAACATGGCTGACAACATTCCTAATCTTTATTCGCTACATCAGATCTATGCACTCTATTTGCGACCAGACCCTTGGTATACCCTTCCCTTCATGCCAAGTTCAAGTATCAAAGAAGAGGTCGAAGCCGCCTACTTTGCTGAGCTTTCACGTGTACTTATCCCATCGATGGAAAATACGTTAGAAAAAGATCTGTTTGTCTATGTGAACCTAGAAGACCAAGCAAAGACTCTGTCGCTGCTAAACAACTATCGCTTACTGTTTGACTCAAACCGCACCAATATCGAAGAGTTAAAGAACTACTTTATTTCCACCATGACTGATCAAGGGGAAGCGGACAGCGTCAATTTGGCTCAACTTCGTCTGCTATTAGATGATGTATTTACCCAAGATCTGGTGCCCGTTAAAGCAAACTACGATTTGGAAAGTTTGGCGAAAAAAGTTATCAATCAAACAGGTGTTGAGTCATTACTGTATGAACACATTTTGAACTCACCTACTTTCTCAAAGCGTATTGATATTCGCCAAGAGCTCGGAGAAAACTTTGACCGATTACTAAGCTTCTCACCAAATTATGTTGGATACTTGGTCCCTTACCTATTCACTCCTTCTGGGTTTAACGAATTAGATCTTTCTATCGACTCTCCAGTATTGTTGGAAGCACTCAAAGCTTATGAGGGCGTAGCTGGTAGCTCACCAAGCGCACTGGAAATGTACCGCATAAGCCGAGACTTAAAGCAAATGTATCAAGCCGACTACATTAACTATTGGCGTGATTTTGTTGCGAGTATTGATGTAAACGCTGTGACAACCCCAGATCAGCTCAATACCACTTTGTCTGTGCTCACAACGGCTTCAAATAACCCATTGGCGCAGCTTTATGGAACTATCAGCAAGTACACCTCGGTAGAGATCGAAATACCACCGGCAAAGAAAGGTGAAGAAGCAACGCCTCCTCCGCAGCAGGACCAAGATAAGAAAGAGGCCGCTCGTCAGATTTATATCGCGTTTATGCCATACCACAAACAGGTTGAAGCAAGCGAGAACGATGGTAAACCAATCGATCAACTATTAAGTCAGTTCACTGAAATGGAGATTTGGCTGGAACAGTTCTTTACTGCTGAAAATCCACAAGAAGTGGCATTTCAAACTCTGACAGCAGAACTTAAGCTAAGTAATCCGGTGTCGTCCGTTGCATCAATGACGGCAAGCCAACCGGCAACCTCCGTTACAGTGATAAACAATGTGACTCAACAAGCCAACCAAATGGTCATGGGACTGGCTCACGGATATTTGAATACCGCTTGGCACAATGAAGTATTTCAGACTTACCAAGATACCATCGCGGCTTATTTTCCGTTTAACCGCTCCTCATCGCTTGATGCAACAACAAGTGACGTGGCTACGTTTTTCAAGGCAAATGGCGTGTTGGACAACTTTTATCAAGCCAAGCTAAAAGGATTTAATTCTGATGAACGTTCACCTTACTTGCGTGGTCTGCTACCTAACACTGGCCTAGCTTTAGACCCAATGGTTTGGCAAATGATCAGCAAAGCCGCAGATATCCGAAATGCCCTGTTCTTGAACGATCCACAGAATATGTCTTTAGTCTTCCAAGTGAAGGCGACTGAAATGAGCTCTGATCTGACGCAGTTCTCAATTGATGCAGAAAAATCGCTGTTTACGTATCGCCACGGTCCAATGCTATGGAGTAAGCAATCTTGGTCAGCTCAAGACCTAGATAAGGACTCGATTAGTTTCCGATTGCTGTCTCAGGCTTCTCAAGTCGCAAATGAACAGTATTCTGGCAGTTGGGCATGGTTCAAGTTGGTACAGCCACGAGTCGTATCGACGACTTCACAAAGTACTCGCGTGAAATTTAGTCACAACGATAGCCAAGTGGAGCTGAACATTAAGACGCAAGGCCAAAACAACCCATTTGTGCCTAACTTCTTCTCAGCGTTTACTCTTCCATCGAGTATCTAAACTTATATGCGCTTTGAGTCGCTACCTTCTGTACCAAGACATATTGATGCTTGTATACGAGCACTGGGACTAACCCAGTGCTCGTTGCTTGGTCAGAAAGTATATAAAGCCTACTGCGCGACAAACGGGTGGGTAGCGATTAAGTTTGCTTTAGGGCAAAGAGAAAAGACCCTTCTTCAAAGGGATGCTGAGTTTCTATCAAATTATTCCAACCAGCACTGGCCACGATTCATAGCCAAAGGGGCTCATAACAATATCCACTGGTTAATGATGAGCCTCATTGATGGGACCCCTATCTCGGTTTATCAAGACTTGCCTCCGATTGAATCACTTCTTGCTAAGCTAGAGTCTATTCTCAGAAACGTCCATCAAACAGGATTTATCCACGGTGATATAAAGCCTTCTAATATCGTGCTTCAGGCGACTGGTGAACTTGCTCTGATTGATATGGGAAGTGTTTTACCGATCGGTACTGAGTATCAAGCACAGCAAGCCCTAAGCGTGTCCCCACGATTTTGTAGCCCAAATGCGCTTTTTCGCTATGGTCGAACTTGCAAAGCTGATGACTATTTCTCATTAGCGGTTTCTGCCCAAGGTTTATACGGTTCCTACCCTTTCGGCTCTGGAGAGTTGAGAACACTCCACCAACAAAAAAAGGCTCCGAACTTCGGAGCCTTACCATCACGCTATCAAGTGTTTGTTCATCGTCAGATTCGCCTCGCTAAGCAACTGACGACGGCTGGAATTTGCTAATATCCACGTTATCAATCTGACTTTTCGCTAAGAACTTCTCGGCATATTCTAAATACGCGCCACTCTCGACGAACAATACAAACAGATCCATGTCGATATGATTATCTAGTGCCATCTTGTACAGGATATCAATCGCGACACTTACTGGTTTGGCTTTTTTGTATGGTCTGTCCGCTGCAGTTAACGCTTCAAAGATATCCGCAATCACCAAGATCCGTTCAGGCAGTGACAAATCCTCAGCAGATAACTTACGAGGGTAACCCGTGCCTTTTAATGTTTCATGGTGCGTCGAAGCGTATCTAGGCACACGGCTCAGTTCTGGCGGGAATGGAAGCGCTTCTAGCATCTTGACGCCACTGATCATGTGCTCATTAATCTTGAAACGATCTTCCGCTGTTAATGTCCCTCGAGAAATAGACAAGTTATACACTTCACCCAGATTGTACTGGTGTTCTGGTACATCGACGTTAAAACCATACTTTGGATCTAAATCCATCGGCCTTTCTCGTTTAATGATGTGCTCTGGCTTATCAGAAAGCAGCGGCTCTATCGCCGGAACGTGCTTCTCTTGTTTCTGCCTAACCAGATCTTCAAGTGGTGATAAGCCTAGAGAGTCATCAAAATTACGCTGCCATGTCTTTGCTGCAATCTGTTTGATTCGTTTCACTTGCTCTTCACCCATAAACTCGCCACCAACATTCGAGTTAGCAATAAATTCGAACTCTTCTGTTAGCTCTGCTTTAGCGACTTCTAGGGCCTCAAGCGCAGCCTCTTTATCTACGGACTGATTGAGTTGACTTGTCAAACATTCAATCTCTGCATCGCGCCAAAGTACCTCAAATCGCATACGTATCTCGTGGATTCGATTGTAGTTGGCCTCTAACTTGGTACCTTTATCAACAATATGCTCTGGCGTGGTTATTTTACCGCAGTCATGTAGCCAGGCAGCAATTCTGAATTCCCTACGCTCATCATCATTGGCGAAAGCAAAATCTTTAAACTTACCCGTAGTGCTTTCTTCCGCTGCCTTAGCTAACAGCAAGCCCAACTCAGGAACGCGATTACAGTGTCCGGCGGTATAAGGAGACTTGTCATCGATCGCCTGTGCAATCAATCGAATTAAAGACTCCATAAACTCTTCTTGCTGTTTCTCATGGCGTTGAAGCTCAGATCCCATTCTAGAAATAGACTCTGATAACTCATGAACTTCTTTTATTCGGGTATTGACCATCTTCACTTGGTCATATTGGCGGGCTTTGATCTTTTTCGTCTCTACCCTTAGCGCTCGAATAGGTTTCACAATTGGCGCGCTAAATCGCCACGCAAGTGGCATCAAACACAGCATAACCAAGACAGTCGCGAATGTGGATGTCATCAGTCTAGGAATCACTTTTGCAATAACCACAGACTCTGGCACAACAACAGCAAAATACTCTTGATTAACCTGTGAACCACCCATTTGCGTGACAAAGACGAATTTATCTTTGCCGTCGACCTGAATAGTTGAAATTGAATCATGCAACTCAGAAGTTTGAGAAGCTTTAAACAACTCAGGGTAAGGTACGAAGCTTCCTCGCCATTGATTAGTGTTCAACCATTTCTCATTGAGTGCTTCTCGCTGCTCCGTTGAGATTGCAGCAATCGCTTGGTTAATAATGGAAACTATCGCTTGATTCTCTTCTTTCATATACAGATGAAAGGAGATTGGTTCTGCGTCCATCATTTTGGTCACATTCACTGCAGGCTCAACAACAAGCTCATTGAGTTCACTAAGAGTATGGTACGTATCAACAACATAATTAACCTTACCATCTAAGATTTGACTCTTAGCGCTGTCTAAACTTGGAAGCGCAACAATATCGAGACTTGGGTAGCGTTCACCTAACCATGCTTCTAACTGATAGCCGCCCACCACACCAACAGGTTCACGTAACTGTTGAAGCGAAGTGGGGATCGTCTTAGAAATTGCTGACGCCAGTGCCAACTGCCCTTCAAACATTTGGGAGCTTTCTGTTCCCTCTGTCCGGTTATTTTTAGGCACGGAGTGAATAATATCTAAATCGCCAACACGGTATTTTTCAGCCAGTTCAACTGAATCGAAGCCATTAATAAACTCAAACTTAAGTCCTGTTTGCTGAGAGATCAGTGACAGAACGTCAATCGCGTAACCTTTAGGCATACCTGCTTGAGCATAATCGTATGGCCCCCAGTCATTTTGGTTAGAGACTAAAAGAGAAGATATTTGATCAATGACGCCTTGGTGCTCTTCAGTCAATGAAAGAGGCTCAGAAGCGGGGATCTCTACATCGTTGTTTAGGTTAATGTTTGAGGCAATCACTTCACCCTTTTCGTTAAAAATAAAGGATTCAACGCCATTACCTTCGATCAAACCTAACTGAGTTGCAGTAATTTTTTCATTCACCGCAGACAACACGACATCAATACCAATCACGCCTTTTTCGCCCGCAATAGCGTACGTCTGCCCGGTAATTTTAAGATGTTTAAATAGGTACGGATCCGTTTTGTATACCTCTTCCTCTTCAGCACCAATAAACCAAGGGCGTCGAGTTGGAAAATAGTTGCTCTCTTCCGTAATACTGTTGGTTAAAGTGAAATCTTCGGTAAAGTATTCAGTGGTACGAACTCGATTAGATTCAGGGCCGGTGATATGGATGATGACCCAGCGGTCATGTTTGTCGGCATTGATACGCTGACGGACAATAGGAGAAGAATCGAGGTTGATGACTTGAAAAAAGTTTTCATCTTTACGACCAAAGTAAAGACTATAAAAAAGTGGATTGTCATATAAGATATTAGTAAAAATATCCCTCGTTTCTTTTTCAGTAAAATCATGATCGATGCTGGCGGCAAAGCCTCTTAGCAGACGGACATTACTGGTGGCACTGACTTCGACTTGTTGAAGATACTCACTGACATCTGAAGATGCCATCGTCAGCTTAGATAGAACATGCTCTTGCGACATCTGCTTGCCAAAATAGTATTGTAAGCTGATAGCAAAAAGCGCTGTGACAGCAGTTGCAAAAAGGAACATCCCACCCACGGTAAATTGGATTGAGTACTTTTTGCCACTCACAGAAGATGACTTCATCTGATGCCTCCATGGCGATGAATAAGTCGAATCTGACTTATAGTCGTAATTAACAAATTATTATCAAGCGAGTCCATTTATATATCAATACGAAATTCTATAAATAGAGGAACATCGCGCTTTCAACTTAATCAACCAGATATTTAAACTTCGCAATCCTATGTTTTTCAGGAAAATATTTTTCAATTCTTCCACCGTGAACTTTATGAACAAAACTAACATTATGCTCAGTATTGTTTTTATCGCCGCATTAAAGACAATTTATTAACAGCTCATTAACCTTAGACACATCTGTTGACAGGCTCCCTCCCCTGATAACAGAGATTTCATAATGATAAGCGTGCTCTCAACGAAGAGCCTGCACATACATAAGGAACGTGAATCATGTTTAAGGTACTCAAACCTACTCTAGCTGCTTCGATCATTGCAGCATCGTTTTCATTCAGCGCTTTTGCGGCGGATGTCGAAAAAATCCACTTTTTGATCCCTGGTGGCGCTGGTGGTGGCTGGGACATGACAGCTCGCGGTACGGGTGACGTACTAGTGAAATCAGACATCGTTGAAAACGTCTCTTTCCAAAACCTGTCTGGTGGCGGTGGCGGTAAAGCTATTGCACATCTGATTGAAACAGCTAAACGTCAAGAAGACACCTTGATGGTGAATTCAACACCAATCGTTGTGCGTTCACTAACAGGTATCTTCCCTCAATCCTTCCGTGATTTAACTCCTGTTGCAGCGACCATTGCTGATTACGGCGCTATCGTGGCGTCTGTCGATTCTGAGTACAACACTTGGGAAGACGTCGTGAAAGAGTTTGAATCTAACCCTCGCAAGGTAAAAATCGCGGGCGGTTCAGCTCGAGGCAGCATGGATCACCTAGTCGTGGCTGCTGCATTTAAAGGCGAAGGTTTCGACGCGAAGAAGGTTCGCTACATTGCATATGATGCCGGCGGTAAAGCAATGGCAGCCCTACTTTCTGGGGAAACACAGCTTCTATCGACAGGCCTTGGTGAAGTATTAGAAATGTCTAAGTCTGGTCAGGTAAAAATTCTTGCCGTGACTGCACCAAAGCGTCTTGATGCTGCGCCTGATATTCCAACGCTAACTGAATACGGAAACGAAACTGTCTTTGCTAACTGGCGTGGTTTCTTTGCAGCTCCTGGCACTAGCCAAGAAAAAATCGATGAGTGGAACACTGCATTAACCAAGATGTACAACACTGACGAGTGGCAAGTCGTTCGTGACCGCAATGGTTGGATTGACAACTACAAAGCGGATAAGGACTTTTACGCTTTCCTCGAAGATCAAGAGAAGCAAATGGGCGACCTGATGCGTGAGCTTGGTTTCCTGAAATAACCTTTTAAGTGGTCAGAGAGCGACTTGCACCGCTCTCTTTTCTCCCTTTCGCCGCGTACGAGTTAACACACAATCTCCTCTGTTTATTTATAGACAGTTAGGCCTTTGACTAGCAGCAATCGCCTATTTGTTAGTGAAACATGCTCATTAACCCTCTTACGCGGCTTTTTTCTTCCAAATAGCTGTCACTCATATGGAGTTGGATATGTCGGACTTGCCAACGAACTCATTCACCAATGGACGATTCTTCACTAAGGAAAACCTTTTGTGCCGTGATCGTGTTGGGGCAATGATTTTCTTGATTGTCTGTCTATGTTACGGATATCAAACATCTCAAATCCCCCTATTTCCTGGCGATGAATATGAACCTTTCACCGCCCGAACTCTGCCCACACTACTCACTTACATCGGAGTATTTCTTTCGCTGATTCTTCTGGTGACAGGCCAGCCCGACGTCAAAAGTGGCGCAGTAGTCAAGTTTAACTGGAAACTGCTCATTGGCTTTTTAGCACTAATGGCTTTGTATGGCTTAGGTCTGACCTATGTCGGCTTTGTTATCGCAACAAGCTTTTTCTTGCTCGCGGGTTTCTATCTTTTGGGCGAAAGACGAAAGAAGGTCTTATTAGGTGCTTCATTCCCATTTGTTATCGCCTTCTACCTTCTGCTCACTAAGGGCTTAGATATTTACTTAGAGCCTGGTGTTGTCTTCACCATGTGGTCTTAATTAAAGGAATTAACACTATGTTAGATGGAATTCTACAAGGCCTTTCGACCGCCGTTATGCCAATGAACATCATGATGGTGATCGTCGGCTGTTTCGTGGGTACCTTCATTGGTATGCTGCCAGGTTTGGGGCCTATTTCAGCGATCGCTCTTATGATCCCGATTACTTACGGTTTAGACCCTTCTTCAGGTCTGATCCTAATGGCGGGTGTGTATTATGGTGCCGTATTTGGTGGCTCGACTTCTTCAATATTGATTAACGCCCCGGGCTGTTCTTCAACGGTTGTCACTGCGTTTGACGGCTACCCGATGGCGCAAAAAGGTCAAGCTGGTAAAGCCTTAGCGCTCGCTGCTTACTCATCATTTACTGGTGGTACTCTATCAGCGATCATGCTTTTGGTTGCCGCGCCTGCGCTAGCAAACGTTTCATTAAGCTTCCAATCTTCAGACTACTTTGCATTGATGTTGCTTGGGCTGTCCGCAGTTGCTGCATTTGCTGGTAAAGGACAAGTGGTAAAAGCGTGGATGATGACCATTTTAGGTCTAATGCTATCAACAGTGGGTATCGACAAAGGCGTTGGCGTTGAGCGTTTCACCTTTGGTTTAACGGATCTTATGGATGGCTTTAGCTTCCTGCTTCTCGCAATGGCTACTTTTGCTCTTGGTGAGACCCTTATGGGTATTTTAAAACCAGATCAAGATACTCGCTCCGATGAACAAGACAAAATGAGCAACATTGGCAGCATGAAAGTGACCAAAGAAGAGATTAAAGAGGTTGCTCCTGTTTCTATCCGTTCATCTATTCTTGGCTTTTTCACCGGCGTTCTACCTGGTGCCGGCGCTACAATTGCAGCGTTTTTAAGTTACGGTATGGAGCGTAACCTAGCGCCTAAAGAGAAAAAAGAGCAATTTGGTAAAGGCAGCATTCGTGGTCTTGTTGCACCAGAGTCCGCAAACAACGCCGCATCAAGTGGCTCATTTGTACCACTATTAACTTTAGGTATTCCGGGCTCAGGTACTACCGCTATTATGCTTGGCGCTCTCATTGCTTATGGTATTCAGCCTGGTCCACGTCTGTTCGTTGAGCACCCAGATGTATTCTGGTCAGTCATCATTTCCATGTACTTTGGTAACATTGTATTGGTTATTTTGAACTTGCCACTAATCCCTTACATTTCTAAGTTGCTAGCGGTGCCAAGAACGGTTCTTCTACCTATGATTCTGTTCTTCTCTATCACAGGAGTTTACTTAGTTTCGTTTAATACCATGGACGTCTTCATCATGTTAATGATCGCCATGGCAGCTATAGCGTTGAGACTCGCAAACTTCCCTCTCGCCCCACTCCTACTTGGATTTATCTTAGGCGGATTGATGGAAGAGAACTTGCGCCGAGCCTTGATGATCAGCGATGGTGAGCTGAGCTTCCTTTGGGAACGCCCAATTACCATGACGTTCACTGTACTGGCTGTTCTCGTTCTGTTTAGTCCTATGTTTGTAAAGCTATTCCAAAAGCTAAAACCAACTCCAGCTAACGTCGAACAACAATAAGATTTACATTCCTATGTTTTGGGGTCATTTGGCCCCTTTTTTGTGTATCTTGATTGTTAAAAATTAAATTAGAGTATAAACTCTAATTTTAAAAAGGTAATCAAGGTATGTTGCTATGTCTTTGCGTCCACTCGCGTTTTTAGTCGGCTGCATTAGTCTTACTTCTCCGCTTGCTCATTCGGCCGCAATAAGCTTTGAACAAGCATGGCAAGTACTGCAGCAAGAAAATAACTCCATCGCGGCTCAACGTTCTAATGTCGAACGCTATCAGCACTTACAAAATGCAACAGGCAACCTTAACCTCCCTTCCGTCTCTATTGGTGCCAATTACACTCGATTAGATAATGATGTGACCTTATCTGGCGAACAGCTCAGCGACTCACTCAGTAACGTATCGCCTATTGGGCAAGCCATTTTGCCACTGTTCAACGATGTCACCTCTACCATTACTGAACGAGACATTTTTACATCTTCAATCCGTGCTATCTGGCCAATCTTTACAGGGGGTCGAATCAACGCTGCCCAATCGGCTGCGGAAGGCAAGAAAGAACAGGCTCAAAGCGAGCTGGCGATGGAAACTCAAGCAAGGTTCGAGGACTTAACCAAGTACTACTTCTCTGTACTGTTGGCTCAAGATGTCGTAGAAACACGCACTTTAGTTGAACAAGGTCTTAAAAAGCACCGCGATAATGCTTTGAAGCTTGAACAGCAAGGCCAAATTGCTCGTGTAGAACGCCTACAAGCAGAGTCAGCATTAGACAAAGCGATTATCGAACGGAAAAAGGCGCAAAAGAGCCTTGAAATCGCCCAGTCCGCACTCACTCAGATCCTCAATCAAACCTCCGCTGTTGAGCCTTCAGACACACTGTTTACCAATGACTCACTTCCCCAGCAGCATGCGTTCATAGAACAAACACTGGCAACCTACCCTGGGCTTGCTCTCCTAGATGCAAAAGAGAAACAGGCCACCAGCCTTATTAAAGCGGAGAAAGGAAAGTACTACCCTGAAGTCTATCTTTATGGGGACTACAGCTTGCATGAAGATGACTCCCTCGCTAGCCAAATGAAACCTGATTGGCTAGTTGGCGTTGGGGTCAACATACCACTCATTGAAACTAGCGGCCGTAGCGACCAAATTAAGGCGGCTCACAGTGCTGTTACCCAAGTAAAACACTTAAAAGCACAAGCCAAGCAAGACCTGTCAGTGCTGGTTCAAAAAACCTATTTAGAAGCCGAGCAGGCAAAAGAAGAAGTTAGCGGGTTGGAATCAAGTATTGCGCTAGCTGATGAAAACCTAAAGCTGCGCCAAAAAGCGTTCTCACAAGGATTATCAACTTCCACTGACGTTGTTGATGCTCAGCTTTACGTAGCTAGCGTTCAAACTCAGCAGGCTGCAGCGCGTTTTAACTACCTAATATCACTCGCGAAATTGTTAGCTCTATCAGGAGAGATGGATACCTTCTCTCAGTACCAACATAACGCCGTTAAACCTTCACGCTCATAGGGCCCAAAGATGAAAAAAACAAAACCCTTCGTTCTCGCTGCCGTTTCAGTTGCTATCGTATCTTGGGTCGGATACAGCTTTTACCAAGCATACCAACCAAAGCCAGTTCGACTTCAAGGCCAAATTAAGTCGCAGCAATACAGTATCTCCTCAAAGGTGCCGGGCCGTATTGATCAAGTATTGGTGCGCAAAGGCGATATGATCGACAAAGGCGAGCTTGTCTTTACTCTGCATAGCCCGGAGATCGAAGCCAAACTGGAGCAAGCAAAAGCGGGGCAAAAAGCGGCAGGAGCTCTTGCGATGGAGGCGAACAAAGGCGCACGTAGCCAGCAAATCCAAGCGGCCAAAGATCAATGGCAAAAAGCCAAAGCAGCCGCAAGCTTGATGGAAAAGACTTACCTACGCGTGAACAATCTCTACAAAGATGGCGTGATCGCTGAACAAAAACGTGACGAAGCCAAAACACAGTGGGAAGCGGCTAAGTACACAGAAAGTGCCGCATTCCAGATGTATCAAATGGCAGAGGAAGGCGCTCGTAGTGAAACCAAGTTAGCGGCAGCAGAGAACGCTCGAATGGCCGCAGGTGCCGTGGCTGAAGTAGAGGCTTACGCAAACGACACCACCATTGAGAGTTGGTTCTCAGGAGAAGTGTCTCAGGTTTTGCTTCAAAGTGGCGAACTCGCGCCCCAAGGCTTTCCCGTTGTGACTGTCATAGACTCGCAAGATTCTTGGGCAATGCTGAACGTGCGTGAAGATTGGCTGAAGTATTTCAATAAAGGGGATACCTTTGTTGCTTACCTACCTGCTTTAGACAAACAAATTGAGTTTAAAGTGACTCACGTTGCGGTTATGGGTGACTTTGCGACTTGGCGTTCAACAGATGCGTCTCAAGGCTTTGACCTACGTACTTTTGAAGTAGAAGCCCGCCCTACTCAGCCTCAAAATGACCTTCGTATGGGGATGAGCTTAGTGGTAGAGCTCAACTAAATTGGTGGGTGCAGATATGCAAGTTATGCGCTACTCACAATTCTCCATTATACGTAGAGACAAGTGGCTGCTCGCCTGCTTGACTTGGCTACCGCTTTTACTGGCGTGGATGATATGGGCTATTTTTTCGCAAGGCATTGCTAGAGACTTGCCTATCGGCGTTGTCGATCACTCTAATAGCACATTGTCTCAACACCTTGTGCGCTACTATGATGCGACGCCTGCAATGAAGGTAACTGAGCACTTTGCCAGCTCGCTTGAAGCTAAACAAGCATTGGTCGAAGGGAAAGTGTACGCATACGCCGTCATTCCGACTAAATTTGACTCTGATATCTACAAACAAAATGCGCCGCAAGTGAGCGTGTTCTATAACAGCCAAATGATCTTGATTGGCAAGTTGCTCAATTCGGCATTCTTGCAGGCCCAAGGTACCTTCAACGCAGAGTTAATGACTGTCTCCAACTTAGCTCAAGGCGGCACTACTCTGTTGTCGGCAACAGGCAATGCCGTTACTGTTCAAACTCAGATTACCCCACTGTTTAACAAGAACTCTAACTACGCACAGTTTCTTGTATCGGCGATCATCCCTGCTCTGTGGCAAATATCTATCGTGGTTTCAACCATCTTAGTGCTTACCGCCAATCTGCGAGACCGAGGGTTACAGTCTTGGCTAGGGCATAAACCACTTAAAAGTCTCATATCTACACTTACTCCTTATAGCTTGATTTTCGCACTACAGGGATTTGGATTTTTGTGTTGGTTTTACATCGGTTTTGAGTGGCCAATGAATGGTAGCTTTATCACTCTCGTATTTGCGCAGTTGGTGACGATCCTCGCGTGTATGATAATGGGCTGTCTGTTTTTCTTTCTCACACTGGATGCAGCAAGAGCGATGAGCTTCGCCGGAGCATTTACAGCGCCAAGCTTTGCTTTTATGGGCATCACCTTTCCTGTCACCGACATGAACAGCCTTGCCCAAATCTGGCGTAGCTTACTGCCAGTTAGCCACTACATAGAAGTTCAGGTCAGCCAAGTTAGTTATGGTCAACCTTGGCTTGTTTCAATCGAGCATTTATTACCTACGTTGGGATATTTAGTACCCGCGGCTTTAACTGTTTTGCTAATCAATAAGCATTTAAAAACGACTACCTTGGTAAACGCAGAGGAGAAAATACAATGACTTTGCGAGAACTGCTCAAGGCAGAAATTAAAGCCCTACTGACTAATCCAGTGGTCATGCTGACCATGTTTGGTGGCGTACTATTTTACTCATTTCTCTATCCGCTCCCTTACAGCCATCAGACACCAAGAGAGCAACACATTAGCATTGTAAACTTGGATAAAAGCCAAACCAGTTTTCAGCTTGAACGTATGGTCGATGCCACACCCCAAGTGACTGTCACCCGAAGGGACTACACGTTAGAAGATGCACACCAAGCATTCCTATCAGGGGACGTAAGTGGCATTTTGGTCATTCCTGAGCACTTTTATAAAGATATGTTGCTTGGTAAAAGCCCTACTCTTTCGTACGCTGGTGATGCTTCCTATTTTCTTGTCTACGGGACTATCGTCGAAGGGCTAGCTCAAGCGGGTGGGACATTGGCTGCGCAAACAAAAGTGGCAAAGCTTGTCATCGAGGGTGAACCGATTATCAGTGCATCCCATCACTACTCGGCGACAACGCTCAATCTAAAACCAACATTTAATCCTCGTATGGGCTATGTCGATTATGTGGTGCCTGCTGTGTTTGTGTTGATCCTTCAACAAACACTCGCGATGGCGGCAGGGCTTATTGGTGGCACGCAAAAACAAGGGTCTGGGTATTGGAATCGTGTAAACCCAGCCTCTCTGTTAATCGTCCGAATTCTAGTTTTAATCGTGATTTATTATCTACTATCCATGTATTACTTTGGGGCGAGCTTTACGATGCATGGGGTTAGTCAACTCGCGAAAGCATCACAATTGCTTACACTGTTGCTGCCATTTTTGATCGCATCAGCCTCTATCGGAGTTTGGTTAGGAGCAATTACACCCAGAAGAGAGTTAGTCACGTTAGTCGTTTTGATAAGCTCAATGCCATTAGTATTCAGCGCCGGCTTTATTTGGCCAATTGAGTCAATTCCGCCAGTGATAGTTTGGCTGTCCAAACTGTTTCCAAGTACGCCAGCGATACAGAGTTTTCTAACGCTCAACCAGATGGGTGGTGAATGGAGAAGCATTTCCAGCAACTATACTCTACTTTGGCTGCAAAGCTTCGGGTGGTTTGCGATCGCCCTGTGGCAAGTGAGGAATTCACACCTAAAACAGGTTGTTCTGCAGGATGACGTGTTTCATAAATGAGAAATTATCAAAAATAATTCGCAAGACATCTCAACGTAAACTAGCGACACAACCCAAAATACGAATATAAGCCATTAGTTTAATTTATAAAATTATCAGCAATAATAATTGTGACTAATTATTATTCGAAATAACATACCTAATATCGAACACTAAACTTAGCAGCGAAATTGAGTGCGAAGTCTAAACGCCTTTTCACTCAAGTTCTCTTAGTTATCGTAAGCAGCCGTGCACATACGATGACCGTCATTTAGAGAACATCTGCACTTGGAGTGGTGTTATGGGTCTATATAAGTATTTCGCAGCAGCAAATATTGCTGGTGGTCAAATCATCGCCGTTGATCAAAACGGTAACGTTCGAGTTTTATCCGATGGAGAATCCCCTTTACCGGGAGAGGTTTTAGTCACAGCAGAAGGAACCGCCGACGGTAACACTGGTGATATTCAAGTGGATTTCATCAATCAAGACGGCGCTGCTCAGGATATCACTAACGAGATAGAAGATATTTTTGCCGCTTTAGAAGGCGGACAGGACCCAACTCAGCTCGGTGAAGACTTCGCAACCGCCGCAGGGGGTGGAGACGGTTCGAGTCTAACTACGACGGGTAGTATCGACCGTGATGGTGCCGAAACCATTGCATCAACCAATTTTGATACCGATGGATTGACCTCTCTAGGCCTTTCCGAAACCCAAAGCCTTACCCTTCTCGATCAATTCAGAGAGTTTCAACAACCCCCATTTTTTACCGATGGTGCGAATGATGATCCGTTAGGGGAAAGCATCAGTGTCACCACTGATGAAGATAATTCGGTTGATGGCATACTAACCGCATCAGACCCGAATGAAGATGACCTCACTTTTTCACTTGATTCCGCTCCTGCTAATGGCTCTGTTGATGTTGGGGCTGATGGCAGCTGGGAATATACTCCTAATGTTAATTTTGATGGTGATGACAGCTTTACCGTCCTCGTTTCAGACGGCTTTGGGGGTACCGATACCCTTACAGTTAACATCATCGTCAACCCTATCCCTGAAATATCTATCACGGGTGACACTCAGATCAATGAAGGGGACGATGCAGGTTATTTGATTAGCTTTGACAAAGCATCGAATGAAACCACCACTCTTAGTCTTGAAGTTAACCTCCTATCTGCAGAAGAGAACGATATTGGCAGCTTGCAGCTCGTCGCGAATACAGGAGAAACCTTAACACTGAACCCGGATGGAACCGTCGATGTCCCTGCAGGGGTCACATCTATTTCGGTCACTTTACCAACGATTCAAGACGACGTTTTTGAAAGCAGTGAGTCTTTTACTATCAGTGTTGATTCAGTATCACGACTTATCGGCAGCGGCAGTGTAACAAGTAGCATTGTCGACAATGGTGACGGAGAAGAAACCGATAACGACCGTCCGTTTTTAACCGTCGAAGATGCGGAATTAGTCGTTGAGGGCAATCCATCAGAGTTTGATGTCTCACTCAGCAATCCGGTAGAGGCCGATCTCACGTATACATTTAGTCTAAACGTCAGTGAATTCAGTGCAGAGCTAGAAGACTTTCTCGCGAATGGTCAATTAACGGTTTCATACACTGATGAAAATGACAATCCACAGACTCAAACGGTCGCGAATAACGGGCAGCTAGTTCTCGATGGCAGCATTACGAATCTTACAGTCAGTGTAGATACGTTCAACGACAACATTTTTGAGGGCACCGAAAGTTTCGAACTCGATGTCACTGTTACAGGCACCGTTGGGGATAACGATGAAGAGCTTTCACTTTCAGGTTCGGGCTCTGCATCAATTACTGACGACCGCATAGAAGAGCCTGAGCAAGAGGAAGAAAGCACAAACGCTGACACCCCAACACTCGTTGTCGACAGCACAAATACCGTCACAGAAGGCGGTGAAGCCCTATTTGATGTCACACTCGGAAATGAAGTCGATGGTCTTATCACCTACACCTTTAACATCAATGTGGGCAACTATAGTGCTGAACTGGCCGACTTCCCACTCACCAACCAAATCGTAGTCTCTTACACCGATGAGAACGGTGTCGATCAAGAGAAAACCATCAGCAATGGCGACACACTCGATATCGACGGAAGTGTGCGTGATTTAGACGTCAAAGTGCTCACCGCTGATGACAATATCTTCGAAGGCACTGAGACCTTTGAGCTGGAAGTGCTGGCCGATGGCTTGATTGGTGACAACGACGAACCGTTATCGCTGTCAGCCAGTGACACCACTACCATCACGGATGAACGTGACGACGATGAAGGGCCGAACTCTGACACCCCAACACTAGTTGTAGACAGTACCAATACCGTCACAGAAGGCGGTGAAGGCCTATTTGACGTCACACTTGGAAATGAAGTCGATGGTCTTATTACCTATACCTTTAACATCAATGTTGGCAACTACAGTGCTGAACTGGCCGACTTCCCACTCGCCAACCAAATTGTGGTCTCTTACACCGATGAAAACGGTGTCGATCAAGAGAAAACAATCAGCAATGGCGACACGCTAGACATAGACGGCACCGTGCGCGAATTAGACGTCAAAGTACTCACTGAAGATGACAATATCTTCGAAGGAACAGAAACCTTTGAGCTGGAAGTGTTGGCCGATGGTTTGATTGGTGACAACGATGAACCGTTATCGCTATCAGCCAGCGATACCACCACCATCACGGATGAGCGTGACGACGATGAAGGGCCAAACTCTGATACACCAACACTGGTTGTAGACAGTACAAATACGGTCTCTGAAGGCGGTGAAGCCCTATTTGACGTCAAACTCGGAAATGAAGTCGATGGTCTTATCACCTACACCTTCAACATCAATGTTGGCAACTACAGTGCTGAATTAGCCGACTTCCCACTCACTAACCAAATCGTGGTCTCTTACACCGATGAAAACGGTGTCGATCAAGAGAAAACCATCAGTAATGGCGACACGCTAGATATCGACGGTAGTGTGCTTGATTTAGACGTCAAAGTGCTCACCGCTGATGACAACATCTTTGAAGGCACTGAAACTTTTGAATTGGAAGTTCTTGCCGATGGCTTGATTGGTGACAACGACGAGCCTTTATCGCTATCAGCCAGTGATACCACCACCATCACAGATGAGCGTGATGGTGAAGACAATGCCGATACTCCAGACCTCACCGTGACAAGTTTAGGCGCTGTCACCGAAGGAAGCCCTAGCAACTTTAACGTCGCTCTAGACAAAACAGTCGATGGCAACCTGACCTACACGTTTGATTTAAACGTAGCGGATTACAATGCCGAAATTGCCGACTTCTTGCAAAATGGTCTTTTAACGGTCTCGTTCACAGACGAATTTGGCCAAGCACAGGTTATTCCTGTCACCAATGGCGGACAACTGGTGATTGACGGTAGCGTTACCAATATTTCTGTCAGTGTTGGAACCTTCGATGATGCTCTATTTGAATGGAATGAGACGTTTTCACTTGATGTCACTGCCACAGGCCTTATTGGAGACACACCAGAACCTATCAATTTGTCAGGTAGTGATACAGCGTCCATTTTAGACAATGACTCCCCGATCGTTTCTGGGCCAGTCTCAGGCACAGTCACGGAGGATGGGGACACTGACGGTAATAATGCGACAACCCAACAAGTCGGTGGCACATTAGCGATAACCAATGCTGAGGCTGGTCTGTCAGGTTTTGTAGCGATGAACGACCAAGTGGTGACATATGGTACGTTCAGCTTCGATGAAACAACGGGAGATTGGACATTTACCCTAAACAACGCTGCTGCTCAGGTGCTAACCACAACCGATACGTTAACCGAAACCTTTGATGTGCAGACCATCGATGGTTCGACGACGACGATCACCGTGACAATCCAAGGGGCAAATGAGCCAGTAGAAGCATACGATTTTGTCGTGACTGTGTCTGGTGACAGCAATGTACAGAACTTCGACTTTGATATGGAAGACGACGGCCAAGGTAACCAAATTGATGTGGTCACGGATGTGGAAGATGATGCTTCCTCCAGTGACGGTCGAGTCACAACGATTAACATCAATGAACTCCCTACGTTTGGTACTGTGTATCTGATCGATCAAAACGGACGTAACCCAATCACCACGTCTACCAGTCTGACTGATCAATCGACTTTAGAGTTCGAACAAGTTTCAAATCTTGGTGAAATGCTCAGTTTTGATGCCGCCGATGATTTTCGAGGTAATTACGCCAACGGAACAGTAAGCTCCTTCACTCTAGCAAGCGGGGTCACTATCTCAGGTGGCACCTACACGGGCTTTAAACCTGATAATCCGCAAGCGTTGTCCTCTGCCCTTCTTTACTATGATGGTGCCGCAAAGCATACCGGTTTAGGAGTAGGTAACCGTGAACTTGATGTCACTGCAAAAGACTATATAGATGTCGACTTTACCAGCCTATCAGGTGGGAATGCCGAGGTACTTATCACCGAAGCTAAGGTTGATTTTGGTAGTGTTTGGGGGCACTACAATGATGGTCACCAAGCTGATGCGCAAATCCACGTATTGCTGATGCGTGATGGTAATGTGGTTGAAGAACTGATTTACGATGATGACGACGATCCAGGCAGCGTTTATGACCGTTCTGGTGAATTTAGCGCTCATATCGACTTCACGGACGGATTTGATCAGATCAGAGTGTTCACTACTCAAGCGGGTAGTGACTCCCCGACCCGAAACTCGAATGTCACTTTCCAAGGCGTAGAAGTGATCACCGCTGAAGTAACTGAAACTGTAGGTTATACCGCTACGGACAGTGATGGAGCAACAGATAACGCCTTTATTACCTTCGAATCTGGCATCGCGCCAGAGGGTATTCTGGTGACTGGTACGCCAGAGAATGACAATGAGTCTGGACATGGTGGTGATGATATTATCATGGGCGATCCCGGTGGCTATGAAACCATCATCGTCCCAGCCAATAACTACAACATCGCTATCATGACCGATCTTTCTGGCAGTATGGATGCCACAATGAGCGGCGGCACTCGTTTAAGTGTTATGCGTTCGGCACTCACAACTTACGTTAATCAGCTATCGAATCACGGTGGCACACTCAATATTGCACTTATCGCATTTGGTAGTACCGCGACACTTGCATTTGATATTGAGGACTTGAATCAAGCTGGGGGGATCGACTCATTAGTTACGGCTATAGGTAATCTCTCTATTGGTGATGCCGATGGAGACGGAGAAGAAGACGTCGGCGAAGCAACCAACTATGAAGCAGCATTCAAGCAGGCAAATTCATGGTTTGCGAGTCAAACAGATCCAGATTTTGAGAATGTGACTTTGTTCCTCACAGACGGTATCCCTACTACCTACGATGGAGATGATTCTGGCTCAACGGGGTCAGAGCAAGATGCCGATGTCAACAATGCGCTCGATGATTACAACTTGGTTGCCGCGATTAGTAGTGTACGTGCCATTGGTATTGGTAATGACATACCAACGACCACGCTAGAGAAGTTTGATAATACGCTTCAACCTTCTGGGCAGGTCGAAATTGTTACGACACAAGATCAGCTAGAAACCGCACTCATCGGTGAGTCAAGCCACCAGCAGCTTGGTAACCTAGGCTCCGACATCCTTGAAGGCTTTAGTGGCAACGACATCATATTTGGTGATGCTATCAATACTGATGATCTACCTTGGGGCGGTTCTAATCCAGACAAACCTGACGACTTGCCTGATGAAGATGCAGGGCTTGCAGGTTTAGTCAGCCTGATTACAGAGATAAACGGTGTGCCACCAACCGATGACGAACTGTATAGTTTTATCCAAGAGAATCACGTCACTTTCAACCTCTCCGGTGAATCAGACAATCAACAAGGGGGTAACGATACATTGGATGGTGGTAAAGGCGATGATGTCCTTTATGGCCAGGGAGGTATGGATAAGTTAATCGGCGGTGAAGGTAATGACACCCTATCTGGTGGTACTGGCCCAGATATCTTTACTTGGCTCGACCTTCATCTCGACGGCTCTAAAGATGTCATTACGGATTTCAGTGTGACTGAACAAGATAAAGTCGACCTTACTGACTTGTTTGATAATCCGTCAGAAGCCGAAGCGGATGATATCTTGGCTGCCATTTCTAGCACCGCGCAAAACAACTTAGATAACTCTGGTTCAACGGTAGAGGTTGCAAATGGGTCAGGTGACAGTGTCACGATTGAGTTTACAGGTATAACCGCTACCGAAGTGATGACCAATCTAAACGACATATTTATCGTCCGAGAAGATTAAGTAGCAACAATGAAGTGTGTTCATCCGAACGAGCGTCAAATCTTAACAATGGCAATCGTTCGGAGGCGAACACAACAAGGGATACAGCACAAATCGAGCTTTGAGATTTATTACTTGTGAATACCCCTTGCCGTGAAGGAGACAGATATGGACACAAGTAAGTGTCAGACTAAGATTAAGAATCGCCAAGATAGTCTCATTGGGCGGTTTTCGACAAAGAGTAAGCAATGCGGATCAACACTCATTGAATTTAGTCTTGTTGCTGCTCTTTTCTTTGTTCTGTTTTTTACTGTCGTTGACCTCTCCGTCTACAACTTTGTTAAGTTGACGATGCAAAACTCTGTTCGCGAAGGTGCTCGGTATGCTGTTACTGGTCGCTCAGATCTTGACCCAGATGGCCTAGGCAGTAGAGAAGCAGCGATACTGCAAAAAATGTCTGACGCAGCAGATGGCTACCTAGAACAAGTACTCAATGTGGATGAAGACATCAGAGTAGAAGACATCGACGGAAATGCCGTAGCTGGATTTGGCGGTGCTGGCGACATCATTGCTATTCATCTTGATTGCGCTTGGCCAACATTCAGCCCCCTCATTTATCCGTTTGTTGAAAGCGGGAAATACAAGTTCACCGTGAGCACCGCCATGCGGAATGAGTCTTTCTAGTGAGGTCATATGATGAAACTAAAATCAAAAGCTAAAGGATTTGCGGCAGTTGAAATGACCTTGGTCACTCCATTTTTACTTCTTCTTATTGGTGGAACGATCGAGCTGACGCAATACTTGCAAGCCAATAGCATACTAATCGGTATTACCCGTGAGGGCGCTAACCTCGTCTCTCGTACCAGTAGTCACTCCCCCGATGACATCATGACCTTAGTCGCTAAAACGTCAGGCGGATTGGATTTGTCTCAAGATGGTGTCATGTACATCACTCTTGTAACCGGGCAAGAGGACGAAGACCCTTATATCAATGAGCAGCATATCTGGAGTAACGGCGGGCTATCTCATAGCAGCGCTATTTGGGATCAATGCGGTAGCTGGACTGATAATCAATGCGACATTGCTAGCCCTCCTCCCACTCTCAGCAACTTTCCTATAGCACTTGAAGCTAATGAATCTGTTTATGTCGTCGAAGTTCACTACCAATACTCACCTCTTACAAGCTACTTCATTAATAGTGGTTTTGTGATGAGTGACTTAACCTATTTGTAGAGGTGATTTATGTCTCAAAAAAAACGTATATTTCAAACTCGTAAAAACAAAGGATTGGTCGCGTTAATCAGTGTGATTGCCGCTCCGTTTATTATTTTGGCGACAGGTTTAGCGATTGATAGTGGACGCGCTTATTTAGTAAAAGCGAAGCTCTTTGCTGCGATTGATGCCGCTGGCATAGCCGCTGCGCGTTCTGTCTCTGAAGGCGAAGACGCCGCCCGTGCTGCTGCCACAAAAATGTTCACAGCAAACTTACCAAACGGTTATCACAGCAGCACTTCAGTCTCCCCATCCGTAACATTTGGCTATGATACGTTTGGCAACGTAACGATCGACCTCGCTGCGACTTCTGAGGTCGATACTACTTTCCTTGGCGTGTTTGGGCACTCTAGCCTAAACATCGCGGCGACAGCACAAACCGTGCGACGCCCAGTTGACCTAGTGTTAGTCGTTGATAACACAACGTCGCTTAGACTGGGTTCGATAGGTGATGTGACTGACGATGTTGTAGAGCGCTCAAAAGACTTTATCAGCAATTTTAACGAAAACTTTGACCGAGTCGCGCTGGTTAAATACGCATTTGGTGCTGAAGTACCTGTTACCTTTCAATCAACTCGAGGCCACAGCCGCAGTTCTATCACTTCAGCCATCGACGCGTTTAATTTTGGTTCTACATCTAACCCACAATATACCAACGCTTCTGAAGGCTTATACCGCGCGCTTGATGCATTGAGAAATGTAACAGACCCTGCAAACTTGAAAGTCATTGTCTTCTTCACAGATGGCGCCCCGAACACTTTCGCTTCAGAGTTTGATTACTCATTCACCAGCACAGACTACACAGGTGCTATTCGATCTAGTGATGGTTCTAGCGGTACACCAAGAGGACTCTGGCGACATGATTCAATCTCTACGCAATTGTCAGGCTATGGCTATTTAGGCAGCAATATTGATGATTATTTAGTCTCAATGCCTGACTACTACACAGCTCACGACTCAGATGCGACAGAATTTAAAGTGCTCTACCCTGATCATCCTTATCGTCCGGTCAACCAATATAATCGCTTCTCTCACTCAGCTAGCGACCTCTACACTCGAGTAAATAGAGTTGCACGAAATCTAGTCGAAGATATGGCGACAGCAGCTCGCGCAGAAGGAATCTATGTATTTACGCTTGGGCTAGGTTCGTCTTTAACATCCGCAGCAGGTCCTGATAGCGAGATAGGCGAAGATTTATTACTTAGAATGGCGAACGACCCTCGAATGCTCGAAGATACAGACCTAGCTGGTGACTATCGTTCAGACCAATTAGAGGGGGTTTACTGCCATGCTGTCGATGAGGACGCGCTTGGGCCATGTTTTGATGAAATGTTGAATGTCATCATACGACTCACGTTGTAGCTTTAGGTTTGTACGAAATCTAAAAACCTCGGCTCTTCCAGAACTCACCTTCGTCGCGGGCAAATACATCAAAAGTTTTGTCCGCGATAACACGGCCATTAAGCGTAATGCTCATACGCCATTTACCAATGTTTGATTCAAAGCCATCAATAGGATCTAACAACTGAATGGTGTCTCCGAGGTAAAAGTCCCAATCGTTGCTTCCCACATGCAGATCGCCGGTAAAGGGTTCTAATGTTTGTCCTTTCTTTCCTTTGACTCCCGGGTGATCAATGCAGAACTCAATCACTTCACCTTTGGCTTTCTTAATGTTGACGATGAAACCAAACTCGATCTCTTCGTCGGCCGGCACTTTGGTCGTGAACTCTTTAATTTTTGGTAAGTGTTTGGATTTCGAATCCCACTCTTGATAAATACCGTAAGAGGTCATTTCTACGACTGGGCTTCGTTTTGCCATTCTTGCCACCGCTTTTTCATATTTTTAATCGTTTCCGGCGCTACCCCATGGATGTTGCCGTAGTTGTTGTGACACTCAATTACTTCAAATTTCGCACCTAACTGCTTGGCCATCTTAAAGTATGGGGCGATCTCCCAACGCTGCACGAAGGTGTTGGAGACGACCACACTCTCTCCGGCTTCGAGGGATTGTCGTGTCATTGTTTTACACCATTGATGCGCATCACCGATTTTATCAGCTTGGTATAGATACTCACCTTGCTCGTTAACAAAATACATATCGGCTTCAAAGTGTCGCACTGGTAGCGCTTGGGCCAAGGTACTTTTTCCAGAGCCTGGAAGTCCTCGGATTAGTGTGAGTTTTAATGTCATAGTAGAGTTGAGTGAACTGCTTGAGCCAAATCTTAATATAGATTGGTCTGAAATTGCTATCGACATCTCATTCTGATTGAGTTAAGTTTAGAAGTATAGACGTCCATAATACCGCTTAGGGAGTAAGCTGTGCCAATTAAGATCCCCGATCAACTACCTGCATCTGACGTGTTACGTACCGAGAACATCTTCGTGATGCCAGAATCTCGTGCTTCAACACAGGAAATTCGTCCGCTTAAGGTATTGATCCTCAATCTTATGCCTAAGAAAATAGAGACGGAAACTCAATTTCTGCGTCTACTGTCGAATAGTCCACTTCAAGTTGATATCGAACTTCTGCGTATCGACGATAGACCAAGCAAAAATACACCAACAGAGCACTTAGATAACTTCTATCGCCAGTTTGAAATGGTCAAAGATCGTAACTTTGACGGGTTGATCATCACTGGTGCACCTCTTGGTCTTGTGCAGTTCGAAGATGTAATTTACTGGGAACACCTTCAAACCATCATGAACTGGGCAAAAGCGCACGTCACCTCGACGCTGTATGTTTGCTGGGCTGCTCAAGCGGGTTTAAAACTGCTCTATGATTTGCCAAAACGTACTCGCAAAGACAAGTTGTCTGGAGTTTATCACCACAGGATCCACCAGCCTTACCACCCAGTGCTACGTGGCTTTGATGACACCTTCTTGGCGCCTCATAGCCGTTACGCTGACTTTTCAGCGGAATATTTAGGCGAGCACACGGACTTAGATATTTTAGCGACGTCTGACGTGGCAGGCGTTTACTTAGCCGCTACTAAAGATAAACGAAATGTGTTTGTAACGGGTCACCCAGAATACGACTCACATACTCTGCATAACGAATATGTCCGTGATTTAGGTGAAGGGATGGAGCCTGCTCTTCCAGTCAACTACTACCCGAACAACAACCCAGATAATAAACCTGTTGCGAGCTGGCGTAGCCATGGACACCTGCTATTTTCGAACTGGCTAAACTACTGCGTGTACCAACAAACGCCTTACGATTTGGATAAGTTCAGCGAAGCCAACTTCACAAAAGACTAAAAGATAGTATCTAATTCAACTTATTGATTAGTTTCAATATCTCTTCCGATACAAAAGGGGCATCTTGCCACAAAATAAAGTGCCCCTGCTCTTCAACTTCAATCAGCCTTTTCTCTCGTCCCATCAGTTTCTGCCGAGCGTATGTTGAGTTCCTTGGATCAGCAATCGTATCTTCGACACCGTGAATCAGAGTGACAGGCATAGAATCAAGCTCGTTCCAGTCTTGTTTACTAAGCCTTTCCAACTCTTGTGATAGTGGCATCATCTCGCCATTAGACGTCGCCCAATCCTTACTTAACGCCCAACTCACCAACCAACTGTCTGCAATGATGTTGTACCATTTGGGCTCTTCGAGACTTGGCTCAAACGCAGGAGCAACCAGTACAAGTCCAGACACTAAATCAGGGCTTTGCAAGGCAAGAGAGAGCGCAATCGGCCCGCCAAGAGAATGCCCCACTATTACGTTAGCCTTATCATGAGAAAGAAGCGGAAGTATCGCCTTAGCTTGACTCTCTATGCTAGTGACCAACCTTGATTCGGAGGCGCCGTAGCCAAGACGATCAACTGCAAACAGCTCGTTACCTTTAAGCAATCTCGGATCCGTCAAGTAGCTCGAATAGGCTGAGTGACTTCCCGGTGAACCATGGATAAAGATCACCCGTGTGGAGGCATTAGGATTGTGAGCGGCAACATAGGCGAGCCCCTCATCGGTTTTATTGAGTGGTAAGTCATGTTCAACTGCATAAGAAGGTTTAATTACAAACCCAGCAAGAAAACTGATTACTGTTTTGGCTATTACCGAACTGCGCTTCACTCTATCTCCTTACATAACAACAACTAAATGCAATACTTGTCGCATAGTTACATGGACCTACTAATCAGACCGAACAAATTGCGTAATATATTCACAACGCTCACAAAATTGTTTTAGGCTTATGCGCTGTACACTGTTACTTCTCTTCCCTTTGCTCATCTCGGGCTGTGTCACCGTAGACGCAACCAATTCTGATACCCCACAGGCAAGTGATAAACAACGCTCTGAAGCACGCATTGCTTTAGGAATGGGATATTTAGAACAAGGTAACATGATAAAAGCACGAGAAAACCTAGAAAAAGCCTTAGACCATGATCCAAACTTCTACCGTGCACAGCTTTCTATGGCGCACTATTTTGAGCAAGTCGGTGAAGATGATTCTGCTGAAAAGCTGTATAAGACGGCATTAAGACAGCACCCTAGAAACGGCAATGTGTTGAACAACTACGGTACATTTTTGTGTAAACAAGAAGAGTACACACTGGCCGACAAATACTTCAATAAAGCCATTGACCAACCCTACTACTACTTAATTTCAGCCAGCTACGAAAATGCGGCGTTCTGCGCGTTAAAGGCAGGTAACAACGAACAAGCCACGCAATATTTCAATCGCTCGTTGGATCATCAACCGAATCGCCCGAGCTCAATGCTCAATCTTGCTAAGTTAGAAATTGATAGTGGAGCCTACACCGAAGCTCGTCTCCGTTTGATGCAGTTTCATAAGCGTTATGGTCTACGTAAGCCATCACTACGATTAATGGTCGATTTGGAACAAAAGGCAGGAAATAAAGCGCTAGAGAATAAATATCGCAGTGAATTGGAAAAGTTGGAGCAGTCTACAGGCTAATCACTATTTGCGTCTCTGTTTAGCTTGGTTCTTTCGCCGTTTGTAGTGGGCGAGTTTGGCGTTTATTGTGTGGTGCTCTCTATAGACAATGACGATAAAACCCAAAATACCAGCAATAAGCAGAAGCGCGAATAACCAAAGCAAGCTATCACACACCCAGTCAGGTTCGCAGGGCATATAAATCTCAAACTCCATATACCCTACTCCTCTATTGCTAGGTCGTTAGCTCTTAAGCTTTAACCACTTCTGGCGTTCAGACTCACTCTTAAAGGTCCATGCCATAAAACGGCTCACCTTTTGTCCTTGGCTCATTTCGACAATGCGGACTTCCTGAGCGCCCGCTTTCTCTAGGTTTTTACGTAACCATCTAACGTTGTCTTTTTTCGAGATAAGTGTACTAAACCACAACACTTGCTTGGCAAACTCTCGGCTTTCAAACGCCATGTTTTTCACGAACTCAGCTTCACCGCCCGGGCACCAAAGTTCTGCTTTTTGTCCACCAAAGTTAAGTATAGGTGAACCCTTCGCTTGCGATTTTATGTTAGCCTGACCGCGCTTATCTTTATTCGCGGATAAGTTTCTTATCTTGCGCTCGGTACCCTGCTGCGCTTCTTGCAAAGACTTGTGAAACGGCGGATTACACGTCGTTACGTCATAGAATTCGTTGGGTTGAATAATACCTTTGAAAAAATGACGACTCTCTTTTTGTAGGCGACTCTCGACACGCCCCTTCAGCACAGGGTTATCTTGAGCAATCTTATTCGAGTTCTCGACAGACACCGCGTCAACATCTGAACCAACATAGTGCCAACCATATTCAGTAGCACCGACAATCGGGTAGATACAGTTTGCACCAACGCCAACATCTAACGCTCTCACCTGATTGTGTTTGAGCGATCCGTTCTCACTGCCTAGCAACTCCGCTAATCGATGAATATAGTCTGCTCGCCCCGGAATAGGCGGACATAAGTAGCCCTCGGGAATATCCCAAACAGTGACGTTGTAGTGATAGGCAAGCAAGGCTTTGTTGAGTAGCTTCACCGCTAGAGGGTCGGAAAAATTAATGCTCGCATCGCCTTTTGGATTCTTGATGACGTGCGTTTGTAACTCAGGTAACGCCTCAACCAACTTAGCGAAGTCATAACGGCCTTGATGGACATTGCGCTTATGTAAACCAGTCTTACCTTTAACCGTCACCACTTTCATAGTTGGGGTACTGGCATCTTTCGTTGGCTTACTTTGACGATGAGGTTTGTTTGGACGAGTCATAGCACTACTTTTTCTTATTAATTTCTTGGTAAATCATGTACAGACGAGCATCAAGCTCTAGTTGATGGTAGTCCGGTTCCATGTGACAACAAAGTTGGTAGAACGCTTTATCGTGTTCTTTCTCTTTAATATGCGCTAACTCATGAACCACCAGCATTCTTAACAGTGGCTCAGGGGCATTCTTAAAGATACTGGCAATTCGAATTTCGTTTTTCGACTTAATCTTGCCACCATGTACTTTCGCGACGTAAGTATGCAAACCCAACGCATTATTGATCAGGTGGATCTTGCTGTCGTAAATCACTTTGCTAAGCGGCGCCGTCTTCTTCATATAACGATTCTTAATCGCCATCGTATATTCAAACAGAGCTTTCTCGCTTTTAATATCGTGATTGCTTGGGTAGCGTTTTTCAAACCAAGAGGTAAAACGACCCGACTCAATCATTTGAGTCACAGGAGTGAGGATATGTTCAGGATAGCCTTGAATGTAGCGAAGTAGAGGGTTCATAGTCACCGTTAAGAGCCATTGAATCAGCGGCAAAAATTAAGGGCGGTAAGTCTAACCTATTCACACTTGCCATTCACGGCCTTTTCGTTAAACTCTGCGCCATAGATAACCGCAGGAAACCACCATGAAACGTTTGGTACTATACGTAAAAGACAAATGCCCACACTGTAAAGACGCGCAGCGTTACTTAGATTCTAAGGGTTATAAGTACAGACTGACCAACGCGAAAATGCAGCGCGGCCGTAAAGAGCTAGATGCGATCGGTGCACGCTCTCTGCCTGTTCTTAAAATTGGTGACCGCATTATGATTGGTTGGAATCCAGGTAACTTTGAGAAGATGTATAACGCTAAGTAAACGCGAACATCGCCAATAAACTTCACAATTAGTAAGGCCTGAGAGTCAATTTGATTCTCAGGCCTTATTTCTAAATGTTATTCGTACAAGTGCAATACTTACGCTGTGGCTTGTGGTTTTCCTCGTTTACCAGTCACGAGGTTTTTCAACTTGGTAAACAACCCTTTTATATCCTCAAGCATCAGGTATAAACAAGGGACAAGTACCAAAGTAAGTAAGGTTGCAAACAACACAGCAAAGCCAAGTGCGACCGCCATTGGAATCACAAATCTCGCCTGCAAGCTCGTCTCGAACATGATCGGCAAGACACCAACAAAGGTGGTAATTGAGGTCAAGGTAATCGCTCGGAATCTCGCGCAGCCCGCTTCTATCACCGCTTCTTTGATGCTAACTCCCCTAGCTCTCACTTGGTTAACGTAGTCAGTCATCACCAAAGAATCATTCACCACTACGCCCGCAGCCGCAATAAGGCCAAAGGTCGACATCATGCTAAGGTCGAGCCCAAACCAATAGTGGCCCCATATTGCGCCAGTTAAGCTGAACGGAATAACGGACATAATAATCAGTGGTTGCGCGTAGCTTTTTAGTGGAACGGCAAGCAAGATGTACACAATGATCATACCGGCAATAAAGAAGATGATTTGCTCATTTTGCTGAGCTTGCTGCTCTTCAATAGTGCCACCAAGTTCACTTTTCACGCCTGGGTAGCGACTCAGTATCTCTGGTATAACGTCGCTATTGATCTGCTCAACGATCTCATTAGGTTCAACCAATTCTTCATCAATGGAGCCGTAAACGTAAACACTGCGATATCCACCCTCTCGGCGAATACTACTCACACCCGGCTTCTGATTGATCTCAACCACGTCGCCAAGCATCACCTTTTTACCTTCTGGGGTGGTGATAATGGCGTAACGCAGTGACGAAAAAGCTTCGCGGGTCAGTTTCGGGTAACGCACCATGACTTTGATCTCTTCACCATCACGTAGTACGCGTTGTGCTTCTCCGCCATAGAAACTTCCGCCAACTTGCGTGGCAATATCAAACAGATCCAAGCCCAGATCGTAAGCAACGGGAGCAAGAGACAACAACACCTCCTGACTACCAGAATCGATAGAAGAAGAAATGTCGAACAGGCCTTGTTGCTGTTGAAGACCAATGATGAGATCGCGACCAGCGGCGTTTAAGCTCTCAATGTCTGAGCCGTATAATAAAAAGCCGAATTCATCGCCCTTTTCATCATCGTTAACGTTATCCGACACATTCAGCATCTTTAACCCCGGAATCGTCGGAATGCGTTCACGCCATCGCCTTGCCAATTCAAACGTGTTGAACGGCCTTAGCTCTTCATCGACCAAAGGAATCACCAAACGCCCTTCTTTTCTGCCTTGGCTGAACGTGAGAATATCACGCACCATTTTCTGGCCAGTTTCTTGTTCAATCTCCTCATCAACAGTCAGTACTGTCGATTCGATCAGCTTTAAGGCTTCAATGGTTTGCTCACTCGACACATTGTCATTCATCACCAATTTGATACTCGGGAAGTCATGAGGAACTTTAGGTGATGGCACAACACGAACATAGCTAGCCATCACCAATGCGATACTCACTGCAAGCACGCCAACAAAGCCAGCAAATACGCTCCACCGCCAATGGGTACACCATTGAATAAAACGCTTGTATGGACCATTGATAAAGCCAAAGAAACGCGTGTTAAATCTGTCTCGCCAACTGCCTTTCTTGATTGGCTTAAATGTCGTGTGAGCCAAATGCGACGGTAAAATCAGCTTGGACTCAATCAGACTGAAAAACAGACACAAGATCACGATAGAGGCAATACCAAAGAAGAAGGCTCGCTCTATCCCTTTTGACATTAGGAAAGGCGCGAACACAGCCATCGTTGTAAGTACACCGAACGTCGCAGGCGTCGCGACTCGCTTAGCTCCGCGAACGACATTTTCAATACCACCGCCATGCTTTTCTATTTCGCTGTACGCACTCTCCCCAATAACGATGGCGTCATCAACGACAATACCCAGCACCATAATAAAGGCAAACAGTGAGATGATGTTGATGCTAACGCCAATCGCTGGCATCAGCATAACTGCGCCTAAGAAGCAGACAGGAAGACCCACCATTACCCACATCGCAAGCTTTACGCGCAAAAACAGACTCAACATTAATGCGACAAGCACCGCACCTTGAAGCAAGTTTTTCAACATCATGTCGAGTCGAGCGTTCAAGTAGTAGGTCATATCGACGAGAGTTTTGATCTTGAGATCGGCAGGTAGAGTCTGATTCTTCTGCTCAATGTAGGCTTTGACCGATTCAGCCACCGTCACCATATTTTGGTCTTTCGTCGCCTTCACCGACAGATACATGGCGTTTTGACCGGAGTATCGGAAGTAACGGTCATCTTCCGTAAAGCCGTCTTTAATCGTAGCGATATCTTGAAGTAATACTTTTCCACCATTCGGCCCGATCTTTACTGGAATATCGCGAAATTCTTCACCGCTATAATATTGGTTCTCAATACGTACCGAGATCATCCCTGCGTTCGTTCTGACCTCACCCGCTGAATAGTTAGCCGAGTAGCGCTGAATTGCTTTACTGACATCATTGAGCGTTAAGCTGTATTTCTGCAAAACGCTCGGTTCTACTTCAATCGCTATCTCATAATCAGGTGAACCCAATTCCACCAGAGCGACATTGTTCAGTTGCAGCAACTCATCTTCGATCTGTTTGGCAATGGGTTTAAGTTCGAGCAAGGTTCTGTCACCCACCAACGCCATCTCAATTACATCTTGTCGCCACTCATATTGGTAAACCTGGATCGGCTCCATGGCATCAGGGAAATTGGAGGTTGAATCTACCTTTTGCTTAACCTTATCCAATACAGAGTCAATGTCTTCATCGACCCCAATCTCCAATTCGATATTGCCGCTTCCTCGATAAGCAGTAGATACCGCTTTTTTGATGCCCGTAACATCTTTAATCGACTCTTCGAGCTTAATCAGAATGCTCTCTTCAATTTCTTGAGGTGAAGCCCCTGGGTATTGCGCACTGACATTGATGTAATTCACTTCAATGTTTGGGAACATCTGACGCTGAATAAACAGGAAACTAACGGTGCCCACAATCAAAATGAACGCCATCATTAAATTAGCGGCAACGGAGTTATTAGCGAAATAGGCGATCAACCCTTTCTGTTTCGACTCTTCCATAACGCCTCCCTACTTGCTGAGTTGACTATCTTGAACAGTCACTTCAACTTGCAGTCCAGTTTGCGGATATTCAGGCACGGTCAAAACAATCTGATCATCGTCACTAAGACCTTGGTTTATCAGCATGAATTCTTTTTCTGCACGTAACACGTTGACGACTCTTGGTTCCAACTGATTGTCGCCGTTCACCACCCAGACTTGGCGATTATTGACGAGCTCCTGAGGCAGACGATAGATGTGTTTGAGCTCTTTACCTGAAAACTGCACTTCCACATAAGAGCCAAACTGCATCGGATCATGGTCGCTTTCAATCGCATAAGGGTCTTCAACTCGAACC
Source organism: Vibrio sp. RE86 (assembly GCF_013114545.1). Taxonomy (GTDB): domain Bacteria; phylum Pseudomonadota; class Gammaproteobacteria; order Enterobacterales; family Vibrionaceae; genus Vibrio. The sequence continues at coordinate 78,117 of NZ_VTXI01000008.1, forward strand.
ACCATATTGATCATTCGTGTGCTGCTATCAATCACACCGAGGTCACGGTCAATGATACCTTCACGCTGAGTATTAGAAATTCCTCTTTGAATAACTTGTGCAGGAAGGCCCGCGTAATCTTTCGGTAAAAAGGCGCTATCAAACCCTGCAATAGGTATGCGAATTTCCCCCGCTTCAACGTTGTTCAAGGTCGCCACATGAGCACCTGCGGAGATAAACTGGCCAACACCAATGTCTTTTGAGATTACAAGGGCATCATATGGTGCAATCACTTTACAGTTTTCAAGATCACGATTAGCTCGTTTAAGTGCCGCTAGTGCCGACTTCACCTGAGCATCGGCACTGAGCAACTGCGGCTTGCGTAAATAGAGGTCCGTCACCTGTTTTTCAGGGAGTTTTTTTGCCTGACGCTTAGCGACTTCTGCTCTCGCTTTTTCTTCGATTAAAGCCGCTCTAGCACTTGCTAATTGAGCTTCGGCTTGCAACACCGCCGCTTGATAGTTATCACTTTCAACGCTAAACAGCACTTCTCCGCGTTTCACGATTCCACCAACCACAAAATTAGGGTGCCAACTGGTGACCTCGCCAGATACTTGCGCTGAGAGTTGAGTGACTTCTACAGGTTGAAGTTCTCCATGGCTGGTAATCACGACTTTATGATCACTAGAGTGCAATGTAGCAACTTTCACTACAGGTGGAGCTTTCGGTGGTTTGCTGTCTAGTGATTCGGGACCACTTGAAGCGATAGCTTGATAGCCCGCGTAAGAGCCTCCTAAGATAATTAGAGGCAATAACCAACGTAACGGTTTAGTCGTCATTTGTGTTCCTTGTTAGTTTTTTTAATCACAAACATTCGTTCGCAGATCTCTTTGGATCGTACGCATGAGTAAAGCTTCGACACCAACTCAAAGAAAATTATCCAAGAAAGCCTGTCTATTTTATAAGATTTCTTTATCAATTTTACTCAATACATTCTCTTCATGAAAAGAAAAAGCCCGACACTTCAGTAGTGTCAGGCTATAAGTTAAAGAATTTCACACCAGCGAACAGGCATTTAGAAAGGAGAAAATAAACCCTCAGACAAACCGTTTGACCCTAAAGTGAGGGTTTTCTACCAGCACGTCGAGTTTAGTCAGGTTATCGAGCACCACTAGTTGCTGCTCAGTTTCGGTTTCTAGCTTAATGCACTCTTGCTTGTTCTCATCACGTGCCGTGTCTAAAGCGGTGCCCTCGATACACTCACCCAACTTTAACGTTAGCCGCACTGGGTAACGGTGCATACAGACGATTTCAATGTAATCGTAATCCCCACAGCTAATCATTTGAGCGCCCCACACTTACCTGAGCCTTATAACACTCTCGCGAGTCATCATAGATAAACTCCACTTCATTCCGAATGCTCTCTAACTCATCTTTTTGGTAATGAGAGACATAAAGCAGTTGGCTTAGGTTCTCTTTGGCTATCAGCTCCAACGTGTTTTTCACCAAACGACGCCCAAGATAATCAAGCCCTTGATAAGGTTCATCCAAAATCAGTAGTGACGGCTGTTTTACGACGGCTCGCGCGATCAACAATAAGCGTTGTTGGCCATAATCGAGCATTCGAAATGAAGTGTTGGCGTGTTCTTTCATATGCAGAATATCAAGCCACTCATTAGCGACTATGATCTCTTTCTTGCTCGGTTGCTTGTAAAGCCCAATAGAGTCATAGAAACCCGATAAAATGACCTCAATCGCTTTACAACTCACTCGATATTGTAAGTGCAGTGCGGAAGAAACCATCCCGATGTGTTGCTTGATTTCCCAGATAGATTCGCCACTGCCGCGTTTGTTACCAAAGATATGAATGTCATTGGAATAACACTGAGGATGGTCACCAAAGATCAGTCCTAACAAGGTACTTTTGCCGCATCCGTTAGGTCCTTTGACTTGCCAGTGCTGACCATTATCAATGCGCCAGTTTAAATCGGTGAATATGGTTTTCTCAGAATATGCGACGTGACCCTGTTTGATCTCAAACACCGGATTCTCAAAATGATGACTATGCTGATATCGCTGAATCAACTCGATCATCTGCTGACTTCGCTGCTGAGATTGAGCTTTGATCTGATTAATCACAGGGTGAGTTTGCCAAATCAGCTTATCCATGGTGCTGTCGAGTTTACCGTGATTAAACAGCGCAATGTGATCAATCCATTGTGGGATGTCTTCTTCTCGATTGAACGTCACTATCATTTGCACACGTTCAGACAGCTTCTCTAGGTAAGTAGAAAGTGACGCTCGATGTGCAACGTCTAGCCCTGTAAAAGGGTTATCCAAAACAACGAGAGCAGGTTTCGTCGCCAACGCCCGTGCGAGCATCACTCGGCGAGTCTCTCCAGTAGAAAGAACTCGAAAGCCGCTATCGCGTAGATGGTTGAGATCCAAATCTTCAATTAAGGTGTTGGTAAATGAGTCGGACTCACACTGCTGATAAATAAGGTCAAACACTCGGCTGCCGGTATCAATTCGATCTAGATAGTCTGTTTCATCATTAGCTATCTCCTGTTCCAACAACACTTGTTGTTCGACCAAAGAGACCTGAGCAACATGCCCTTCTCCGATAACAAATGATTCAGCCTTCGCGGTCAATTCGCCGCACAGTAAACACCCTAGGGTCGAACCAATATCCCCTTCGGTACTGAACACGCCCCAAGACTGGTTATCCGCGATATGCCACTGTTCTATTTCGAGTTGATGGTTGCCTGAATCCAGTTCAAGCTGGGTTATCTCTATCTGCATTGCGCGGTGTCCTTACCCTTTCATTCTACGTGCCCTTCCATCAAGTTACTGGAATTTACCTATGATGGCGATAGAGAAGTAACAAAGTGTGATTGCTGAACCGAGTATCAAGAACTAGGTGTATTGCTTCACAAAATCGATGAAGGTTTTGTCAGCAATTGAGAGGTATCCATCTTTGCGCCACGCTAGCGCTAAATCTAACTTAACTCTTGGCTCAAAGGGCACACCGACCACCTCTTTCTCGTACTCGGTGACCAGCTCTAAAAGCGCAGTGATCGCGAACTCGTGCTTAACGATACTCAAGATCATTGGCAGTAGATTCGTTTCAAAAGAGAACAGCATCTCTTTGTCACAGAGTCTTGCTTGGTTTTCAATAAAGTCTCGATGGAAGTAGCCCGCTTTAAACATCACTAGTTCATTATCAAAAAACTCTGAGAAACCGATAGACGACCTGCTTGCAAATGGATGTTCAGGGGAAACAACGGCGACCATTTCGGATTGCAATAAGTGGTCGGTTTCGAGATCTTCTGGTACGTTTTCGTGGTTAATCACACCGATGTCGAGATCACCATCCAATAGCATCTGGCGAATAGAGCGAGTTCCTGCATCGACGAGAGTTAACTTTAAGTGCGGGTAACGGCTTTTAAACGCCATTAATACCTCTGGGAAGAAATACGAGCCCATCATACTCGGCGCACCCAGTCTGACTTCGCCTTTTTCTAGCCCTTTCAGTTCATTGATCGCCAGCTGAGCATCCTCTAATTGTTGAAGTACTCTTTTGGCGTGTTCATAAAGCACCTTTCCCTCATCGGTCAACATGACCTGTCTATCTTCTCGACGAAATAGCTCAACGCCAATACTCTGTTCGAGCTTCTTAATTGATATGCTCAGAGCGGGCTGGGCTATGTGCAGCGCTTTCGCAGCTTTCGTAAAATGCTCATGTTCCGCGACGGCAACAAAGTGTCTAAGATGTTTTGATTCCATGCTCAACTCGATATTAAAAATATATCATCACGATATTTTTAATATATTTTATTTATCACCACTCCACTGATATTTTGCTCACATAACTTACTTTGTGACGTTCGCGATGATAGAGCTAAACACCCCACAATATCGCCGAGTAACCTTAAGCCTAGCGTTAGGGTCATTTTTGGTTTTCTGTAACCTGTATTTGTTTCAGCCGATGCTCCCTTTTATGGCTGAGCACTTTTCTGTCACTGAAACCCAAGTTAACTGGATTTTCGCTGCTAGCACACTAGGCCTATCCGTCTGTTTAGTACCTTGGGCCGTCACCTCAGAAGCCATCGGTCGACGAAATGTCATGCTGCTTGGGTTAGGCTCCATGCCATTTATCGGCCTTGCTATGCTTGCGACAGATTCGTTGTTGGTGCTAGTTATACTGCGCGCATTGATGGGTGTTGCCCTTGCTGCTTTTGCGTCTGTTGCTGTGGCCTACATGGTAGAGGAGCTCTCCGAGAAAGCTTTTAGTCAAGCGATTGGGGGTTACATCGCTGCCAACTCTTTGGGCGGGATAGTTGGTCGTATTGTCGGGGGCACCTTAACGGATGCACTAGGTTGGCAGCATGCCGTGTTCGCAATGGCTCTATTTACTCTAGTCGGAGCCATTGCTGTAACGTTTAGCCTGCCCAAACAAGCCAACTTTACGCCGCAAAGAGGAATGCTACGCTATCATAACCGCGCCTTAGTTAAACACCTAAGGAACCGCGAAATTTGGATAGCGATGCTCATCGGTGGGCTTAACTTTGCACTGTTTGTGAACCTCTATTCCGTCATGGGGTTCCGTCTAGTCTCTGAGCCTCACAATTTGCCAATAGGGCTCGCCTCACTAATCTTCTTATGCTATCTCGCGGGAACCATTAGCTCGAAGCTCACAGCGCGGTGGACCCGCCATCATAACAGTGTTTCAGGTATGGTCACGGGTACGGTGATCAGCTTGTTAGGTATGCTCGTTGCGTACATAGATTCCATCGCCTTTATGACGCTCGGGTTACTACTGATTAGCTTTGGAGCGTTCTTCACTCATACTCTTGCTTACTCTTGGGTCAGCCGTAAAGCCACTCACGCAAAAGCGACAGCAACGGCCCTTTATTTAGTCCACTACTATGTAGGCGGAAGTCTGGGTGGTTTCTTCCTTATCTATTGTTGGCAGCATGGTGGTTGGGGTGAAGTGATCTTGGGAGGCAGTGTCATCTATTTAATGATTTTCATACTTTGCAAGGCGTTGTCAAAACATGAGCTTACTAATCAACAAGAGGAGCAGCTTACTCAAGATTCTGCTATTCTTGCGCCAAATTCTAATTTGGAAGCAAAACAATAATTATGAGCTCAACGCCAACGACACCAGAACAAGTCGAACAAGCTGTACAGCAATGGCTAAATGACGTCGTCATCGGGTTAAATTTATGCCCTTTCGCCGCTAAACCACAACGCAACAAGCAAATTAAGATCTTTGTCAGTGAAGCGACTGTGGAAGAAGCACTGCTTGAAGACATTCTTACGCAATTGATGGAGCTTGCTTCAACTCAGCCTGAAGAGCTTGAAACTACACTCGTCGCTGTACCAAATATGTTGCAGGACTTTTTCGATTACAATCTGTTTATTGATTGGATCGAAGCTCTGATTCGCCAGCAAGATTGGGAAGGTACATTCCAATTAGCTACCTTCCACCCTGACTACTGTTTTGGTTGTGCAGAACCAGAAGATGACGAGAACCTAACCAACCGCTCTCCTTACCCCGTTTTCCACTTAATCCGTGAGGAAAGTATGGAGAAGGTACTCAAGCATTACCCTAATCCAGAAGCGATTCCAGACACCAACATCGCTCGTGTGGAATCACTATCAGCCGAAGAGCGCCGAAAGTTGTTTCCTTACCTTTTCCGCTAAAAAAAGCGCCGTCGGGCGCTTTTTTTAGTCGTTTTTGTTTCATAGCAAGTCAGAACTGCGAATTAAACTAAAGCCGCTTTCCAGTACGTTGTCATTATGCAGTTTCGTCCAGCGTCTTTCGCTTCATACAAGCAATCATCAGCAACTTGAAGCAGTTCATCTAGAGTCGTTTTCTTACAGCCTTCCTCATCGATGCCAATGAAATCAAACTCACACGCACCCACAGAGACCGTCACAGGTTTGCCTTCTAGCAAAATGCTGCTCACAGATGTTCTCACTTTTTCAGTGATCTGACGTCGCTCACTTTCGCTTCGTTCTGGTAGCCACACAACAAACTCTTCACCACCAAAGCGGGCAATAAAGTCACCTTCTGACAACACAGACTTTATCTTCTGGGCAACTTTTTTAAGGACATCATCACCAATTTGATGCCCGTAGTTATCATTGACCTGTTTAAAATGATCAATATCGACGATGGCAATTGTCCCTTTCCCATTTGCACGTTTCATACGTTCAATATCAACATGCAAGGTCTTAAACATACATCGACGGTTGGCCACATCCGTTAAAGCATCGTGGTAAGCTTGGTACTCTAATCGCGCGTTTAGTTGCTGAAGACGATCTTCTTGTTTGCGTCGAATCAGTTCAACTTCAATCCAAGATGCCATCAATTTAAGCGCATCAATATCGATCTCTTTAAATTTGCGTGGGTATGGAATGGCCGAAGAAAAGTTAAGCGTACCAAACACCTCGTCATCAACAAAAATAGGGACGCCGATGTAGGATTCTAGACCAAATGCTTGGTAAGCAGGATGAGTGGCATATTTGTCATGCAGGCCCATGTTTTCGATCATCACTGGGCCACAAGAGCGGCACGTTATCTCACAGTAAGTCGTGTCATAGTCAAACTTGTCACCAGCGTTGAGCTCTACACCTTCTGGGGTCACACAGTGGAGTACTGTATACGTCCCATCTTCAATACGTGACAAAATACCGATATCAAGGTCGAATCGCTCTAAGCCCATCATGATGAGCTCGCTAATTTGGATATCAAATCCCTTTTGATAGTCATTCGTGATTTGGTAAAGCCGCCTTATGACTTTTTCACTTTCACTTGCAATAACCATGCAATTCCTTAGCAATCAATTTTGTTTTTAATAAGATAGAGTTACCGTACCCAAGATTACAACTTCTTTCGTATTTTGGCGTTCAATAAATTGTCTTTCAGCTCAAATATTACTTTTCATCGATAGAAGCAATCCCCCCTCTTTGATAGTATTGCCCCAATTCAAATACATCCGGGTTAATGGATATGCACCTTTCAAAACTCACTACTGATATTTTCAATCACCTTTACCGTGATATTTCAGAATTCCGCAGCACCTTCGATTTGCCAGTCGCTTCACCACAAAGTTTAGACGACAAAGCTGACACTCTGCACACTTCACTTGCGATTGAAGAACTGACAGAGCTTGCTGAAGCAGATAATAAGACTGAACAAGCAGATGCGATTGTCGACAGTGTTTACGTTTTGATGGGCCGTTTAGTGCACCTTGGTCACGATAAAATCGAAGATAACTTAGCGATCAACTACCTTATCGACTTATTGCTCAACGTAGCAATAAACCGCGGTATTGAGTTCCTACCATGTTGGGATGAAGTACACTCTAGCAACATGAGCAAAGTGTGCCGTAATGAAAAAGAGTACGCTGAAACTGAAGCGCATTACGCAGAGCAAGGCATCAAGCTAATGGCAGTTCAGAAAGGTGATTACATCATCGCTAAATGTGCGGAAGATTTTGTATCTGAAGGCAAAACCATTCGTCAGGGCAAAGTATTGAAATCGGTTTACTACCGCCCTGCTGACTTAGCGCCACTGACTAAGTAAGTGCAGATAAAAAGACGCCACCTCAAGGTTTCCCTTAGGTGGCGTAAGCTGCTGTAGTATAAAAAGGTTTATCTCACGCGATAATCGCGCTTCAAGTGCAAACCACACTCAAATAGAATCCACCTAACAAGAACGAGAATGTATCAATTCTACTCTTGCCAACACCGTGCCAGCTTTTAAATAAAATTAATCCATTGATTTTATTACACTTTAAAATACAGCTCGTATTCTAAAGGCTTCCCTGTGAACTTAAATGGGGCACACTGCACCATTCTATTTCTAATCAAACAAGAGAACTGAGCGGCCCCGTAACTGCGCTTTGTGAACTTGAGTGTTAAAGACTCTAGAAAGCTCCTCGACAGACAACACTTCGTCTACCTTGCCTACTTTTTGCAAAATGCCCTTTTCAAGTAACAAGGCTTTATCTGCATGTTGTAAGGTACGATTCAGATCATGGTTCGACATAATAACCGTAATCCCCATCTTGGCGACTTTACGAATCAGATTGTAAAGTAGGCTCTCTTGGCCAATATCGAGTGGTGCTGCCGGTTCATCTAAAATCAACACTTTGGCGTAAGGGTTTAGGCTTGGCCATATCTGTAAGCAGATGGCACATAAGCGAACACGTTGCCATTCGCCCCCTGATAAGTGATGAATTGAACGATGAAGTTTATCGTCAATCTCGAGTAGCTCTGCCAGCTCTTTTACGACGGCCTCTAACTGAGCATCGCTTTGATTAACACTTTTTGGCAACGAAAGTGCAAGATAGTGAACCACCTCTAGGTTAAATGCCGGTCGGTCACTTTGGCTTAGAAAAGCACGAAAGCTCGCCATGGACTCAATACTGCTTCCCTTCACGCTATGTTCGTCGACGGTGGCTTCGCCTTCAAAGTCGAGCAACCCCGCCAAGGCAGTCAACAAAGTACTCTTACCGCTACCGTTTGGGCCGATAACATGGAGAATCTCGCCTGGTTTAACGTCGAATGACAAGGGCAACAGTCGAGAGCCTACAGACAGGCTTTTAACGTGAATCATGATTACGTACCAACATCCAGATAAAGATAGGTGCGCCGATAGAGGTGGTAACCACACCTAAAGGCAATTCCGCCGAATCCAATGCCGTTCGTGCAATAAGATCTGCAAATACAACTAAGGTTGCCCCTGCTAGGGCGGACATTGGAACAAGAAAGCGGTTCTCGCTACCCAAGGCCAATCGAAGTAAATGCGGTACAACGAGGCCAACAAAACCAATGACACCGCCCAATGCGACTGAACCACCGACTAAAATTGAGACGGCGAAAATGAGCTTCCAACGCGCTTGGTCAACATCAACACCAAGCTGTTTAGCGTGTTGTTCCCCCATCATGAGTTTGTCTAGAAGCGTACCTTTTAAACAAAGCCAAACAACCACTGGGACCAGAACTAACGTCAACGTGTGGTGATACCAACTCGCTGCGCCAATACTGCCCATCAACCAATACATTAACTGTCGTAAACTAAGGTCATCACTGAAGTAGAACGCCCAAGTAACAACCGCACCGGATAAAATACCCAGTGCGACCCCGACTAACAGCAAGCGCGTTGTTGTTAGGCGCATTGCCTTAGCGACAAACACTAACAGCAAAGTAAACGCTAATGCGCCAATGACCGCCGCAAGCATAAATCCGATCGGCGTTGCTAAAGTCGGCATAAAGAATAGGACAAGTACCATTAAGACGCTTGCGCCACCAGAGATTCCCAGAACGCCGGGCTCTGCCAATACATTGCCCAATAATACTTGCAGTACCGCACCGGAAACTGCCAAAGAAGCGCCTACGGTTATAGCGGCCAACAAGCGGGGTAAACGAAGCTGCAGCACTAACTGTTCTTGAAGTTTAGAAAGAGATTCGAAAGGCGAAATGAACACTTCACCCACCATTAGGTAGACAACGCTACTGATGATAAGTGAGAGTGTGAAAAGGCCAGCAAAACGTGTCCATCTTTGCTGCCTACGGTTTAGTAGCTGATTAAATTCCATGCGCCTATTGAGTAGCCAAACATCGCTCCCTAAAAATAATGGCCTAACGATACCGTTAAGCCATTAAAATAGAAAGAGTAATCACTACGATTGATTGTTATTAATCGTAAACCAACTGACCTTCTTCGTAGCGAGTCTTCACAGGACAAACCATGAGTGCCGCTCGCTGCCCTATTGTGACATGTCGGTTAGGAAAGACGATAGCCTCCCCTTCGTTCTTTGCCATCAGTGGCTTATCACCATCATGACCAAATACTTCGCCATGCTTGAATGCAGTAAAGTTCTCGACGCTATCATCAAACAGGAAGTCAAAATCGTCGTGCAGACGCACAATAGTGCGGCTAACGCGATACATTACTGGTTTACGAGGTAAGTGCTCTGCCTCACTGCTCGACACCAAATCACGCAGCGCTAAATCAAAACCAACCAGTTTATCTAGCTCATTCTCGCCAATACGCGCTACACGCCCGAGTTCAACTGTGAGAGCTTGTGCACCAAAGTTTTCAGCACTGAACCAACTAAATGTACTTGATGGTGCATTTGAAAACATCACGGCGTCTAAGTGGCCGCTAGACACAAACTCCATCAGCTCTTGGCTACGAACGGGGTGACGAACTTTAGGACTGACCGCAAATGAGTAGTGTTTTGATAGGCGAATCGCACAGTGTAAATCAAGGTGCCAACGTTTATCTTGAGGCGTACCTTGGTAGAAATCACTGACCACGTCTTTTAAGTTTTTAGCAATATCTAACTCTTTTGATGGTTCGTACTCTTTCTCATCAAAAAGTCGATTTAGATTCATCTCTAAAAAACGGGTGTGGGCATTTGTCGCTTCAGGGTGAGCGTTGATAAACAGTAGACGTTCAGTCACTGGCTGGAAACCAGTTTGAATATCATTGATGATTTTGTCTACGATCTCCATGGGTGCGGTTTCATCACCATGAATCCCACAGGAGATAATAATGTGTTTGCTGTTATCGGTAAGATTACTTGGAATCACCTCTAATACACCACGCTGGTGTAGTTTAAAGACAGTTCCACCCGCCACCGTTACTTCATTGGCCGGCATTTCTTGTTCTAAGTCTAGGCTGTCAAAAAGAAAAGATTGGCGAAAGAGGTTTTTCGTCATGCGCTACTCCTTTATTGCACAGCGGGTATGTTAATGAATTGTTCTGACAAATTATGTAGGTGCGATCCCACTTATCGACACAAATCGTGTGCCTCATCGTAATTTATCAAATTGCCACAAACGAATGTGGGTTTAAAAGGCTCTCGCTGTACAAATTAGCCGAGCAATCGCTCGGCTAAAGTGATAATACCATGATTTTTGAATGTCTATTTTTGATCTAGCAACGTTTCAAACTCATCAACCTTGGCTTTTACTCGGTCAATGCTCTGTTGCCAGAAGTCTGCTTGAGTAAGATCCATTCCGAGGTGTTTGCTCACCACATCTTCCGCCATCATCGAACCTGTATCGCGAAGAAGATGAACATAATCACTGTAGAACTGCTCCCCTTTGCTTTCACGCTGAGCATAAACGCCGATACTGAATAAGTAACCAAACAGATACGGGTAGTTGTAAAAGCTTACCTCTGAGATCGAGAAATGGAGCTTACTTGCCCAGAAGTAAGGATCCGGCTCTGACATCGAATCACCGTACCACTCCGACCATGCGTCGCTCATCAAGCCACACAACTGAGGTGCTGAGAGTTCACCACTGCTACGCTGCTCATAAAAACGTTTTTCAAATTCAAAACGAACAGGAATATTCACCATCAAGGCATAACAGCTCGAAAGCTCTTCCCACAGCATTTCGAGTTTTTCTTCTCGGCTGCTGACTTGCTCAAGAAGGTAATCTCGAACAATATTTTCAGCAAAAATCGAGGCCGTCTCTGCCAATGTCATTGGATAACGTGTTTGGCAAAGTGGCATATCACGCATTACCCAGTTGTGGAACGCGTGGCCAATTTCATGAGCCAAAGTAAGAAGATCAGAACGACTGCCGCCCCAAGTCATAAAGACTAATGGCGTGCGTGTTGCGGCGAACTTTGTGCAGTAGGCACCTAAACGACGGTTCTCAGATGGCGCTGCATCTAGCCAACCATTTTCGACCATCAGCGTGACAAAATTTGCCATCTCGGTATCCACTTCCGCGAACGCCGCGTTGATGATCTCAATCGCTTCATCAAACCCATACACTTTAGGTTCTACATCCGTCAGACTCGGCATACCAGCCAAATGGTTCCAAGGTTTCATTTGATCCAAACCATGAACTTTCGCCATTAATCGACCGGCCTTTTGGCCAACTTCCTTATTGGCTTTCGCAACCGACATCATAGCTTCGAGTGTCGATGCTTCAATGCGGCTATCGTGAAGGCTTGGATCCAAAAAGCCGACTTCTACCGTTTTTGAGCGCTTTTGGTATTCGGTTAATCGCCAACCAGCTAAGGCATTCAAGATAGCAGCAAACGATTCTTGGTTATCTCGCATCGATTGTTGAATACCACGCCAAGCGGGCTCTTGGCTGTTGAAGTCTGTGCCATAAAGTAAACTTGCCGCTTGAGAGAAGCCTACTTGAGCGTTGTCTTCCCCTTGCAATGAGACTTGCAGGGATCCAGTGATATTATCGTAGAGTCGTCCCCAAGCATCTCGACCATCAACTTCCATCGCCGTTAATAGCTGCTCTTCTGCGACAGACAGTTTGGTGTCTGCAATCTTACGAGAGCACTCAATTGAAAACGCTTGTCCATATACATCACCACTCTCATGGTTTAAGACATCTTGAACAAAACCTTCTGGGGCATTGGTTAGTGTGATCTCATAAGGGGCAAATGCTTGGGAAAGCTCAGAGTTTAGCTTAGCAACACGACCAATTAACGTCTTCGCCGCATCATTGGCAGCATTTGTTGATGCGTGACATTGAGCAAAAGTGTTTAACGTAGCCAACAACTTGCCCGCAGCCTCGCTGGTTTGAATCGCATTTTGCATTACAGTAACCGAGGCACTGTTCTCAACATGAACGCCTAGCGCTTGAATGCACTGCTTAATCAAACCAATATCTTGCTCGATTTTAGAATCATTTAAGTCTTGGTAAGCAATGGATAAATTCCAACTTGGTGCCGTCATTATGTTCTATCCTTCTAACGTTTTTCCTATCATGCATACGCGAAAATAGGTTTTGTCTGCTTTGATAATTTGTATATGTGTTATTGATTGATGGGCGATATGTAGGGTTGAGTAAAGCTGAGGGTTTCGCCAATCAAGATTGAGCACCGAGGCCAAAATCATTCGAATCGTGCCTCCGTGACAGATAATTAACGTGTTCTGCTCAGCCTCATGACTAAAAGCCTGCCAAGCAGCATGAATTCGATGATAAAAGTCCTCTAGCGGCTCCGCATTAGGTAACGTTGCCTCGGCTGGGCTTGCCCAAAACGCATCAAGTTCTTGCCAATGAGAGCGAATCTTTTCAAATGGAATTCCATCATAATCACCAAAGAATGTTTCTTGCCATCGAGGTGTTATTAAAGGCTCTAAGCTATGAGTATGAGAGACGAGATGCGCCAAATCTTGGCAACGTTTCAACGGAGAGCTTTCTACTGCTTCAAACTCTATTGCCTGCTCACATAAAAGGTCGCAAATCGTTTGTTGCTGCTTATCGTCGACAACAATATCTGTATGCCCATATAAGCCAGGCTCACCCACTGTTTTACCGTGGCGCAATAAGTAAACGTTGATGGTTTTAACGTCAGCCACGCCCAGTTTCCTCTGCGGCGACATCTTTAAGTACAAGTGGCAACCCGGCAGCAACTAACGTTACGCGTTGGGCGACTTTCGCGATCGCTTGATTCATCCATCCTGCATTATCAACGAACAACCTAGACACTTCGCCCATAGGCACAACACCCATACCCACTTCATTGGACACCAAAACGATATCTGCCGCACTGCCATTTAGGGATTCGACTAGATTGGCGACTTCAGCCTGAACTTGTGGCTCGCTTAACGTGTCTCCATCATTGTAAATAACATTGTTTAGCCACAGTGTTAAGCAATCAACCAACACCACATCATTTGCTGTAAATTGCTGAAGTTGATTGGCTAACTGAAGTGGACACTCATGCTCTTGCCAATCGTCACCCCTTGACCTTTGGTGGTGTGCAATTCGATCAGTCATCTCCTGATCAAATGCGATGGCTGTCGCGACATAGTGCTTTGAAGCACTTTTATCACTGCCATTGACTAAAGACTCTGCGTAACTCGACTTACCCGATCGCGCTCCGCCTAAAACAAGATGAACTGTCACGACTAATTCACCACCCAACCAATAAGAATTATGTAAATTAAGAGCTCTGATAGTTGTTGCGCAGCTCCCAAACAGTCGCCAGTAAAGCCGCCAATTCGAGCGATAAGCCAGCGTTTAAAAGCGACACGAAAGACCCACATGCCTAAACAAAGTACCACCGCTATTGGGAAACCCAACATAAGGGTCGGTAGCACGCCACTCACGATCAAAATAGTCAACTCTAAACGCGATTGCTGCTGCGCCAGCGGTTTACTTTTACTGGTATCAATATCACTCACATAAGGCATATCGTAGATGAGTGTTGCAGCAACGGCTCGGCTCAAGGTATACGCACAAATGATCATGAGCGCTACATCGCCAAACTGAGCAAGCTCAGACAGTAAGACATACTTACCCATCAGCGCCATCACCAATGCACTAGCGCCATAAGTTCCGATTCGACTGTCTTTCATGATGGTTAAACGACGCTCTAACGTCATGCCACCACCGATGCCATCAGCCATGTCCGTCAGTCCATCTTCATGAAAAGCGCCAGTTAAAAGCAGGCTAAACACCATCATTAAAATGACAGAAACTGACGTAGGGAAAATGGTTTGCAATACAACAAACAGTCCCGCACACAGTGCGCCGAGCAGCAGACCAACCAAAGCGAAGTATCGCCCTGATTGATTCATACGCTCAGGACTATAAGGAACGTTAGAAGGCATTGGGATTCGAGAGAAAAAGCCCAACGCCAACAAGAACAACTGATATTGGTTTTTCAGTTGTGCCATTACTCTACGACTACTCCAGCTTGTTCGAAGCTCGCCATGTTGTTGTAAAATTCAGCAGCAGCACGAACCAAAGGATAGGCCAACACTGCCCCTGTGCCTTCACCTAAACGGAGCGACAAATCGAGCAAAGGCTTAGCTTGGAGTTCCTCAAGCAAATATTGATGCCCTGACTCATGAGATTGGTGTGCGAATATCATGATGTCGCGGCAAGTAGGATCAATCAAGGTCGCAGCATAAGCGGCGGCGGTAACAATAAATCCATCAACAAGAACGGGCGTTTTCGCTTTCCCAGCAGCTAAGAATGCCCCGACCATCTGAACAATTTCATAGCCGCCGACTTCAGCAAGCGTTTCGATGACATCAAGCCCACTACAACGGAATACGCCACGCTCAACCAAATCCACTTTCAGATGCCATTGTTCATCGCTGATTCCTGTTCCTCGCCCAACACACTCGTGCGCAGGACGATGGGAAAGTGCACTCAGTATTGCGGCTGCACTACTCGTGTTTCCAATCCCCATTTCTCCGAACATTAGTAGGTTTGTCCCTTCTTGAGTCAGGTTAGAAACCAACTGTTTACCAAGTCGAATACCTAGCTTAACCTGCTCAATACTCATCGCAGATTCTTTAGCTAGGTTATTGGTGCGCTCGCCCAAGCGTTGGACAATAAAATCTTCTGATTCGTGCTCTACTGGGATCAGTATTCCCGTATCGACAACCTTCAATGGCACATTGTTAGCGCGACAGAAGCAGTTGATTGCGGCACCACCTGCTAAAAAGTTGACAACCATTTGTTGTGTAACTGCACTCGGTGCAATGCTAACGCCTTCATCTGCGATGCCGTGATCGCCTGCAAAGACAATGGCCGTTGGCTTGTCAATCTCAATCTCAGTGACAGCGTCACCTTTAGTGCCACTTTGAATCATAGCAATTTGATGAGCAACCGTTTCAAGTTGGCCTAATGCGCCGACAGGTTTGGTCTTCTGATTAATGCGATGCCAAATAGCATCTGAAATATTCTGGTTATGCATTGCTTGTTGGGTTCTTTTAATCTTGTCTGTTTTAGAAAATAAATAGCTACTTTGGACGAGCCACGGAGAATACATTGTCGAGAGTGGCATATTCACCACCGCCAAGACGAGACAGCGGATTGACTTTTAACGCCTCAACGACAAGTCGGTCGCTACGGTCGCCAATCACTTCAGGGTCGATGAATACCTTTTCAACTTCTGCAAAGATGAGACTTTGAGGCGTTTCGCCAATCTCTTTCACCTCATACAGCTTGCAAGCAAAAGCAATTGGGCACCCTTTTATTCGAGGGAGCTCGAACTCGTCAAATGCGACTAGCTCAATGTTATTCGCATTCACCTCAGAGTCACCGTGTTCGAGAGTCGCCGCTGTTTGCGTCACTTCGTCAGCAAGCCCTTCATGAGCGATATGAACTACCATTCGACCCGTTTCTAATACATTACGAGTGGTGTCTTTGATCTCGCCAGACGGCTTTTTGCCGACAGAAAACATCAATAGCGGTGGATTACTAGATACAGGAGTAAAGTAAGAGAAAGGTGCAAGGTTATAGTTTTCTTGCCCAGAATCGGTTAATACCCAAGCAATTGGGCGGGGAATGACGGTTTGAGTCATCAAGTGGTAGATTTGAGTGGGTGCGAGAGTACTCAGATCAATATTCATCCTGTGTCCTTGGTCATGATTCCTTTGAGCAGAGTGTAACGTGAAATCATAGAGTTAACACCCTTATTCCCCCATTCGACCGGAAATAAACCGCTTGGTTCAATTTGCAAAATGATTCTAAAAAATGAAATTTATTGCCGTTATTAGCCATCTTATTAATACGAAGAAGGAATTTTTACGGCACAAACTCTGCATTCATTTCCGTTGTGACATTGCTTTTCTTCATCGTACTAACGAGGAGGCTTTATGTTTGCCAACCAAAGATCAAATAAGCAAAAAACAAACAAATCACCACAACGCAACCAAAAGCGCATTCCCATGTCTCTGACATGACAGCAAAAAAAAAGACCTCGCAATCGTGCGAGGTCCTCCTTAAATCGACTTCCTACCAATATGATTATTCAGTTTTAAACTTTCCAACCAAGGCATTCAAATCCGTTGCCGCTGTCGCCAACCCTGTCGAGTTTAGTTTTGCTCGACTTGCAACATCATCAACTCGCTGAGTGTCTTCATGCACTTGTTGAATGTTTCGGTTAATTTCCTCTGCCACTAAATGCTGCTCTTCAGCGGCCGTCGCAATTTGAGTATTCATATCATGGATCGACATAACCGATTCAGAGATACCGCTAAAGCTTTCATTTACCGAATGCGTCTTCTCAACGGTAGATTGTGATGCATTTAAGCTCACTGACATCTGCTGTGAGACTTCTTTAGTTCGATTTTGCAAACGTTGAACTAAACCATCGATCTCTTCTGTTGAGTCTTGCGTTCGTTTAGCTAGCGCTCGAACTTCATCTGCAACCACTGCAAAACCTCGGCCTTGTTCACCAGCGCGCGCTGCCTCAATCGCCGCATTCAACGCAAGTAAGTTCGTTTGTTCTGCAATACCTCGAATCGTGTCTAGAATCACCGTGATACTTTGGCTGTCGTCTTCCAGTTCATTGATGGTTTGCGAAGAGGCCGAAATAAGCTCTGCTAGTTCATTCACACTCGCCACCGCACTGGTAATATCGTTTTGACCTTGCCCCACCAACTGTTGACTGCTGTCTGCAGCCGATGCCGCTGTTGTACAAAGCGTCGCAACTTCATTAGCAGTTGCTACCATCTCGTTGAACGCGGTTGAGACCATTTCTACCGCCTGATTTTGACGCTCAGAAACTTGAGCAAGCTCTTCGGAAACCGAACTGGCTCGGTCAGCCGACTCGCCCATTTTGTCTCCAGCCAAACTGATCTGTTGTACAAGATTACGGATCGCTTCAATAAAATCGTTAAAGTATTTCGCCAAAGCACCCGTTTCATCACTGGAACGCACGGTAAGCTCTTTGGTCAGATCACCTTCCCCTTCTGCAATCTCTTTTAAACCATTCGACACTAACGTGAGCGGCTTAGCGATCAAGTTTGCCAAAAAGATTGCGCCAGCCACAAAGAGAACCCCAAGGATCGATACGACCAACAAAATAAATTCCATTAAGCTTTGGCTATCGCTCATCACTTCGTCATAAGAAATTAGCCCGACGAACTTCCAACCGAGTTTGCTTGAATACAAGACGTTGGCCATCATGTGTTCGCCATCGACTTCGATATCAAGCACGCCCTCTTTTAGTTCGCCAATATCACGATAACCTTCACCCAGTGAACGAATATCTTTAAAGTTATTCTCTGGATGTTTTGCATCCACAAGCACGTTACCAGAATCTTCAATCATCATCAGGTAACCGGTATCGCCAATTTTGATCTCTTTAACGATATCGGTCAGGTTCTTTAATGACACATCCACAGCAACAACCCCTGAACCGCCGTTGTCATCAGCATCAAACGTTTTTACCGTACCAATGATCGTGGCGTCATCAGCAGCCCAATAATACGCTGGCGTGCGTGCAATGTGATTTGGATTGTTTTGCGCGGTGGTGAACCACGGACGCTGTCTTGGGTCGAAACCCGCCGTCGTCTTTCCTTGAGGCCATTGTACGTAACCTCCACTTTCTGTTCCCATATAGACATACGAGTAACCGGAATGCGACGTACCCAATTGTTCTAGCAAACGAAAGATATCCTGCTCTACTTTACTATTTGTCTGAGGCGTCATAGCAACTGACCCCTTATCCATATAAGTTTCAAGCGAGGTATCCGCACTTTTCATTGCGGGGTGATTGGCTAACATTCGAACGTTTTCTTCAATGCCGTTGAAATAGATAGCTATCGCGTTATCGACCTGGCGCATCTCCCCGGAGCTTCTGTCGATAAAGTCATTCACCGCTTCTTCACGAGAATTCGATATCACAACACTTGAGATAATAGTTACTGGCAGCAAAGTGGCCGTGATTAGCCCAAGCAATAACTTCTGTTTAATTTTCATACATTGTATGCCTTTAAGTGCTTTACTCTTTTCTAATCATCAACAAAGTGGTTCATAAAAAACGAAAACGCAAAGCAGTGGGTGTTGAATAAGTTTTGTTTTTGATCACAGACTTTCGAGCCTGATTAGTAGATGCTTTCTAAATTAGTGTTGAAAATAAGCCCAACACGCAATAGATACACCAAGATGAAATGGTACAACATGTCATACAGTATAGACAACCCTATCGTTATCACTGCTGGTAGCACTGGCCTAGTCGGAAACGAGCTATTGAAACAGATGCTCGACGCGCAGCCGATCGAAGAAATCTATGCACTTACTCGACGTAAACTTCCTTTCTTTCATCCCAAGCTGGTATCAATTCAAGACCCTGAGTTACGTGTTACCGATTGGGGAACGGAGCAATCGACGCCTAAGTATGGGTTTATCTGCTTGGGGACAACGCTGAAACAAGCAGGCTCGAAAGAGGCATTAGAAAAAATCGACTATGAACTTGTATGTGACGTTGCACAGGAAATGAAAGTACTTGGTGTCACTCACCTCGCTGTTGTATCCAGTTTAGGAGCTTCTGCTCGCTCGCTTTCACACTACCTGAGATGCAAAGGTCGGATGGAACTCGCCATCGAACGAATGGGTTTTGAACGTGTCGTTTTTGCAAGGCCAGGCCCTCTAAAAGGGCTACGCGAACAACCTCGTAAAGACGAAGTCGTTGCCCAAACCATGCTAAGGATTATGAAGCCGCTTATGCTTGGACCATTAGCTAAGATGGTTCCAATCAAAGCAAGCGACGTTGCACAAGCGATGCAATACGCACTTTTTGGCAACTCCACAAAAAAAATTGAAGTATTAGATACGGTCGCAATGAAAAAATTGATTAAGAAGTATCGTTAGTTTTACAAAATCAGCCCAATCTCGGTCAACTTACCATCACTCCTCTCCTTTAATAACTGAACGTTATATTTAATACCCAAACGTCACTTCATTTGGGTATATCAAATCATTACCCTCATACCGAATCAAATCCCATAAGATATCCACCAAGCTGATATCTCATAGATAAATCATAAGGACAATCAATCATGTCAGTTGTAGCTATCGCATCTCTAGCGGTATTTGTTGGCATTCTCTTCTTTCTCTACGGACAGCAGAAAAAAGAGAACACACTATCTCGCCTCGTTCTTTTAGGTCTTGTGACCGGTAGTGCGTTTGGTCTTGCTCTTCAGTTAATTTTTGGCGAAGGCAGCCCAGTGATTTCGCAAACACTTGAGTGGGTGAATGTTGTAGGCCGCGGTTACGTCGGTCTGCTTAAGATGATCATCATGCCATTAGTCTTGGTATCTATGATTGCGGCCGTTGTTAAGCTTGAAAAAGGCGGCGCACTTGGCAAAATCTCAGGCTTAACCATTTCAGTGCTACTGGTTACGACAGCTATCTCTGCAATCATTGGTATCTTTGTTACTCAAGCGTTCGGCTTAAGTGCTGAAGGCCTAACAGAAGGTGCCCGTGAAACCGCTCGCTTAGTTGCGCTAGAAACACGTGCAGACCGCGTAAGTGACCTAACCATTCCACAAATGTTGGTGAGCTTTATTCCAACGAACCCATTTGCAGACTTAACGGGCTCTCGCTCAACGTCAATCATCGCAGTAGTGATCTTTGGTGTACTAACAGGTATCGCTGCACGTAAAGTGATGGCAGAAAAAGAAGAGCTAGAATCACCGATTCGTACCTTCGTAGAAGCGGCTCAATCTATCGTTATGCGCCTAGTTAAGATGATCATGGCACTTACTCCATACGGCATCGCTGCGCTTATGGCGAAAGTGGTTGCAACGTCAAGTGCATCAGACATCCTTAACTTGCTTGGCTTTATCGTCGCGTCTTACGTCGCTATCGCATTGATGTTTGTTGTGCACGGTATCCTAGTGTCATTTGTTGGTGTTAACCCGAAAGAGTACTTCCAGAAAATCTGGCCAGTGTTGACGTTCGCCTTCACGTCTCGTAGCTCAGCAGCAACGATCCCACTAAACGTAGAAGCGCAAATCAATAAGCTAGGCGTTCCACCAGCAATTGCAAACCTATCAGCATCGTTTGGCGCAACAATCGGCCAGAATGGTTGTGCGGGTATCTACCCTGCAATGCTTGCGGTAATGGTTGCGCCAACCGTTGGTATTAACCCGATGGAAATCAACTTCATTCTATCGCTAATTGCAATCATCGTTGTGAGCTCATTCGGCATCGCTGGTGTAGGTGGCGGTGCGACTTTCGCGGCACTGATTGTACTTCCTGCAATGGGTTTACCAGTGACTATCGCAGCACTGCTGATCTCTATCGAGCCACTAATCGATATGGCACGTACTGCGCTGAACGTATCAGGTGCGATGACAGCGGGTACGATTACTAGCCGCATCATGAAAGAAAAACCTGAAGAAGAGCAACTAGAAACGCAACAAGCGTAATACTTCCCTCTCCCTTTGAATGGCCGGCTAAATTAGTCGGCCATTTTTTTACCAATCGCACTGAGATCGCTCTATCTCGTTTGCCTTGCTGGCATAGCAG
The DNA here is from genome assembly GCF_013114545.1 of Vibrio sp. RE86. Classification (GTDB taxonomy): domain Bacteria; phylum Pseudomonadota; class Gammaproteobacteria; order Enterobacterales; family Vibrionaceae; genus Vibrio. The sequence goes on from NZ_VTXI01000008.1 coordinate 99,384, forward strand.
TGGTCTAATATCAAAGTGAATTTCAAACACTTGGTAATAGATAATGCAACAAGAGCATCAACCTACGTTTTTCTTTTTTGACTATGAAACGTGGGGAACAAGCCCTGCTAAAGACCGCCCGAGTCAATTTGCAGGCGTTCGCACCGATATGGACTTCAACATCATTGGTGAGCCTCTTGTTATCTTTTGTCAGCCACCTGCAGACTACTTACCAGCTCCAGAAGCCGCACTAATCACTCGTATCACTCCGCAAACGGCAGAGTCCAAAGGCATTCCAGAGCCCGAGTTTATCGCTAAGATCCATGAACAGTTGGCGACGCCAAACACCATCAGCTTAGGTTACAACAGCATTCGCTTTGATGATGAGGTAACGCGCTATACCTGCTATCGGAACTTTATTGATCCGTACGCTTGGAGCTGGCAAAACGGCAACTCGCGTTGGGACCTTCTTGATGTGATGCGTGCGTGTTACGCCCTGCGCCCTGAAGGGGTTAATTGGCCTGAAAACGAAGAAGGCTATATCAGCTTTAAGCTCGAAAACCTCTCTAAAGCGAACGATATTGAACACGAGAATGCCCACGATGCGATGGCGGATGTGATTGCCACCATAGAAATGGCGAAGAAAATCAAAGCAGCACAACCGAAGCTGTTCGATTATTTCTTAAGCATGCGCCATAAGCGTAAACTTAATGAATTAATTGATATCGTTAACATGACTCCGCTAATGCACGTTTCTGGCATGCTAGGAAAAGAGTGCAACTACACCAGCTGGATTGTTCCTGTAGCTTGGCACCCAACAAATAAGAATGCCGTAATCTGTGTCGATTTGGCCAAAGACCCTCAAGCGCTGCTCGATCTAGACTCTGAACAAATTACTAAGCGCCTTTACACCAAACACTCAGAACTTGCCCTAGACGAACTTCCAGTACCCGTGAAACTTGTGCATTTAAACAAGTGCCCTATTCTCGCACCAGCGAAAACGCTAACCGCAGAGAACGCCGAAAAAAATGGCATCGATCGTGACAAGTGTTTAGCCAACTTAGCTCTGCTTCGCAAACACCCAGAAATACGCGAGAAACTACTGGGGGTTTACACCACTGAGCGTGAGTACGAAAAGAGTAGCGATGTAGACACTATGCTCTACGATGGCTTCTTCTCGCCAGCTGACAAAGCCGCAATGGATATCATTCGTGAAACGGATCCAAACAACCTTGCAGCGTTAGACATCGCTTTCAATGATGATCGCATTGCGCCATTGCTGTTTAGATACCGTGCAAGACACTTTCCTTGGACTCTCGATGAATCAGAGCAACAACGCTGGGCAACCCACTGCCGAGAGTATTTCGAAGACCGTATCGAAGATTACATGTTGAATTTAGAAAACTTAGTTCATGAACATGAGAGTGACGAGAAAAAGATCGCTATTTTAAAATCGGTCTACCAATACGTACAAAAGCGAGTATCCTAGAAAAACGATCGAATACTATAGAATGATCTAAGTCCTGCCCTACAAGCACGCTTACCACCCCACAATAACAATCATTTCGGGGGGAAGCCTGAAGATCACAAAGCGCTTTCAGATAATCCTGAAAACGTACAGTTGGACATCACGACGTTATGGCGAAAACCTTGCTTCAATTTGTTGTGTCTATTGGGCTGATATTTCTCTGCCTGTTAGCCGGCATTAACATTCAGCACCTATTAGAGACCTCCATTCCCGGCAGCATCATTGGCATGCTGATTTTGTTTAGTCTTCTTGCCAGTGGCTTAGTCCCTTCAGATTGGGTCAAACCCGGCGCAACCATGTTCATTCGTTATATGGTGCTTTTGTTTGTTCCGATTAGCGTTGGCTTAATGGAACATTTTGACATGTTATTGGCCAACGCTTTACCTATCCTTGCAAGTGCGGTTGGTGGCACATTGATTGTGCTGGTTCTGCTTGGTCTGATGCTTGATCGTATTTTGAAAGGAGGACAAAAGTAATGTGGTTACTGGTTACTCTCATCGTCTTCTTCTCTGCTCGTTGGATCTGCAAAAAGTTCAATAGCCCCTTTATGAATCCTCTATTGGTGAGTTTGGCGGTACTGATCCCGACGTTAACGTATTTTAAAGTTCCATTTGAAACTTATTACTCTGATAATCAATGGATCAATTACCTACTGCAGCCTGCCGTCGTTGCGCTTGCCTTCCCGCTCTATGAGCAGTTGCCACAGATCCGCGCTAACTGGCGTATTATCATGCTGGCTTGCGGCGTAGGCAGTGTAATGTCGATGCTAACAGCGAGTGTTATTGCCGTTTACTTGAAAGCTGATATCTCTTTGATTGCAAGCCTATTAGGTAAGTCGGTTACCACGCCAATCGCGATGGAAGTCTCCAGTCACCTTGGCGGAGAGCCTGCTATTGCCGCGATTTTGGTTTTAATCGTTGGGCTGTTTGGCGCGATTTTGGCTTACCCTATCTATAACCTTTTAAACATCACTCACCCGATAGCTAAGGGGTTAACGATGGGAACGGTATCTCACGCTCTAGGTACCGCAACCTGCGCTGAAAAAGATGCGCAAGATGCAGCCTTTAGTTCCCTTGCTTTGGTTGTATGCGGCGTTATCACGTCTATTCTCGCCCCTTCATTCTTCGCCTTTTCGGTTTGGTTAGCAGCATGACCTTAGTCGAGCTCTACTATTGAGCTCGACTCATATCACAAAATTCTCTAATGCAATCGATAACATGTGTGAGCTCACTCTAATTGTGCAATTCAATATTCCATTACATTAATTAATGTGACCCAGATCTCTGAATGAATCCAGTTTTTACCTAGAATGTAATACCAGCCTGAATAAGTATTTGTTCAAAGCAACATGTAGTGAAAATGAGTTAATACTTATTTAGGTTGGCAATATTGGAGTTTATTTCTCGCTTAACGTTCATAAACTCATAGATATACACAAAGTTTACTAAAGGATTCACCATGAGAAGCCGCATTGAAAAGGCGCTAGCGGAAGTGCCACAAAACGTAGCAGATTTTCTATCTCCTATTCTTTTTGCTAACGATTTCGACGCAACGCTATCATCAGAGCAATTTGAACAACTATTAACGATTTCAGGTCTTGAAGATTCCGAACTTCGTGTTGCTTTGCTTCCTTTTGCTGCAGCATATTCTTACGCTCCATTGTCGAACTTCTACGTCGGTGCAATCGTTCGTGGCTTATCTGGCAAATTATACTTCGGTGCTAACGTCGAATTTGATGGTGTTCAACTAGGCCAAACCGTTCATGCGGAACAATCGGCAATCAGCCATGCATGGATGAAAGGTGAACAAGGTATCTCTGATATCACTATCAACTTTAGCCCTTGCGGCCACTGCCGTCAGTTTATGAATGAGCTCTCAACTGCTGACAAACTTGAGATCCAACTGCCTCAACGTGACAGCAAACTTCTACATGAATATTTGCCAGAGTCATTTGGTCCATCAGACCTTGGCGTGGAATCTGCGCTGATGACATCGGTAGATCACGGCAAGCAATGTGATGAGGAGAATGAAGTGGTTCAAGCAGCGATTACGGCGCTCAACCGCAGTCACGCACCTTACACTCACAATATCAGTGGTGTAGCACTTAAAATGGCCAATGGTAAAGTGTATCAAGGCGCTTATGCAGAAAACGCAGCGTTCAATCCAAGCCTACCGCCACTTCAGGTTGCACTGATTCAGCTGTTATTAGACCGCCAGAAGTTTGAAGATATTGACTCAGCCGCTCTTGCCGAAGTCGAAGAAGGCACTATTAGCCACCTAGCAACGACTCAATCAACGTTAGAAGCGCTAAACCCTGATATTCCGTTTAGCTACATCGAGCTCTAAAAACAGAAAAGGCGCTATCTCAGCGCCTTTTTTAATGTCTGGTACTATTATTCAGAATAAATATGCATTGGATTAGAGGAACAAAGGAACTCAGCCTCAATTCGTCCCTATCTATACTCTCGATAAGAACTCATCGGCGGTTAGCATCGAAACTGACTTGTCAGCTATTTCGCGTCCATCATCATCAAACAAAGAGAGGTGGTAACCTAAACAATCTTCACTTAGCCTTTCTTTAGGGGCCTGCAACCAACGAGAGATTACATCTTGCTGTTCACCATTAACCGCCTCTCCCAAAACAACTTTTTGGCTAGCGATTTGATACCACACAAGAATTTTTGATTGGCTAAACATAACAACCCCCTGCAATTAGATGGAAGAAAGAACCGTCAGTTTATCTCTTATCAAATCAAAAATACGTTTCAAAATTGAGACACTTTTGAGTTCCAATACAAATCATCGAGTTAACTTTTAGATCGTTACGCTATCAAAAAATATTTTTAGTTCCATAATATAATAACAAATGCATTCATTTGCTTATAACAGCACGCCGCTCGGAAGTGATTTGACAAAGTGACGAAATAGTATACTTCGCATATTTATGCGTCGATTATGCTTTGAGGAACAAACATCTCTTTATCTCGCGTTAAAGAACTATAGTGAGCAAACATTGGTTTCGTACTCAGGTATCGACGTAGCATATCAGCCGCAACCGTCGTGATAACCAAGGTACGATCTTCACGAGTGTATTCTCGGTTAAACGTCAGAGTTTGTCCCCATTCGCCTTCTGGAGTTGCTAGAGCAACGGAGAAAGTCTTGTCGTGGGTCCTACCTGTTACAATGGAAATATCCGTCGCACACTTCTCCTTGGTTGCCCCTACAAGTGCTAAAACAGAAGCTAGAGCATCATCAGAACCATCTAACGCGACTTGTTCACCTAAAATCCAACCGTGACCACAATACGCTGACGCTTGTTCATTGGTTTGAATCCATTGTGACAGTGCACCGTAAGTCGACTGTTCTGCTGTAGATATCGACATTTTCTTTTCTTGGATAAGGTGCCCAACGTGGCTTTGCATGGACTCATCGATGCTGACAACGCTGTCTTCGATAAGGCTAAATACGATTTGAAGCAGCTTCACTCGAGTGTCCAAGTCACCTTTAGGTCCAAAGAGTTTAACCTCAATGTAAGGCAAATAAGAGCGGTACCCTAGCATGTAGCCTTCAGGTAATTGCACTTTATCTAACTTGTCCGATAAAGCCGACTCTGACGTGCCAAAGGTATACAGCTTACTACACTCCTGCCCTACCACATTTGGATAGCTAGATTTAAGGTTCGGCAAGATTTGTTGCTCTACCATAATCTTAAATTCACTTGGCACACCTGGGGTAAAGTAGAAATCACAATTATTGAAGCTGAATTTAAAACCACAAGCAGTCCCGACCGGGTTGTCTAGCAGCACCGCCCCTTCCGGCAGCATGGCTTGTTTCTTATTACTTTCCGGCATGGTCAGCCCACGAGCAGAAAAGAACTGCTTTAAACGCTCAAGCCATTCAGGATAGAGAACAAGTTCGGTCTCAGCGGCAACTGCTACTGCTTCAGCACTTAGATCGTCCGTTGTCGGGCCTAACCCACCGTTTACAACGACGATATCGCAGTTAAAACTGAGCATCATCAACTCTTCAACCAATGACGACATTTCATCCCCAACTGTCGAACGTTTTGTAACGCTATAACCATGCTCGAAAAACTTTTGTGACAGCCACGCTGCGTTCGTGTCGACAATGTCACCGTGCAGTACTTCTTCACCTGTACTCAGCATTGCAATTTTCAACATCATTTAATCCTTAGTGGGAAACGTCACACATTTGATCAGTTTAACTGATAAATACTATGGCAATACGCCCAAAAGCGTCTAAGTTTCTAATTTAGAACAAATACAGGTTCCCATTCCTCTATCTTTGGTAGATAATTGTGACCCTGATCATTAAAAATTATCTCTGTGGAGTTTTCCGTGTTTAAAAAAAGCATTTCCGCTTTACTGCTCTCAGCGTCTGCATGTGCCAACGCCAATATTTATGATTCGAATCAGCATATTGAGTTTTCATACGCCGTTGATCAAGCGGATTTAGACACGTACGTGTATAACTCTTACCAATATCAAGCTCAAGACCCGTTTTCACTTAGCCTAACTGAAGACAATTTAAAGCTTGAAGAGCCTGGACTTCCAAAGTACCTAACAGTATCTAGCGAGAAAGACTGGGATTACCTAATGGGTCAAACCTACACTATCTTAGGCTTAAGTGTTGCTACCGTTGGCTTAATGACACTACTTCCTGAGTCCATCACAAAATGGAATGAGGAAGACCGTGATCTTAGTGGTCTAGGTTCTAAGTGGAAAGATAATGTCACCGCAGGACCAGTTTGGGACCGTGATGAACACTTCCTAAACTACATTATGCACCCATACTTCGGTGGTGTTTACTACACGGCTGCACGTCACGCTGGTTTCAACGAATTCGAGTCTTTCCTGTACTCTGCAACCATGTCTACCTTCTTCTGGGAATACGGTGTAGAAGCCTTTGCTGAAGTACCATCTTGGCAAGACATCTTCATTACGCCTTTCTTTGGTGCGGTAGTGGGTGAAATGATGTTCGAAGCGGAGCAAGAACTTGTTGCTTCTGGTGGCGAGGTGTGGGGCTCAGAAACAATGGGCGGCGTGACCCTATTCTTTCTTAACCCAGTCGGTCATATTCACGGTTGGGTGAGTGATGCATGGGGCGGTAGTGCTGAGTTCCAATACAGCAGCAACCCTTGGTTTGGCAACCAAGACGCGGCTAAGTTCGCAATGGACGCTGGCGCTAGCTACGACAACGTCTTCTATGGCGTAGAGATGAAAGTCAGCTTTTAATCGCTAGATTTCAAACTCCAATTAGAAAGCGACGTATTTACGTCGCTTTTTTGTGGCCGCTGTTAAATAAACGTAAGCTGAACAACAGATTAGGCTAGAAAGTTGACACAGCTCAAACCTAATTCCCATCCACTTCCTAAACTAAATCTAGGCACTCGTCAGTCTTTAATCGCTGTAGAGATTAGACAATCATGCCTTACTCAGCGTTAGGAGGCCCCACATGAACACTACATTCATCGTCAATTTCGTCGGTAAAGCAACCCCTGCAACCATCAAGCAATTTGCTGCAATAACGCATGAAAATGGAGGAAAATGGCTGATAAGTAAAGTGAACTTCATTGAAGATCAAGTTGCTGCTGTTATTAAAGTCGAACTCCCAACCGAACATGCGACGCTTGTTAAAGAAGCCTTTACTGCTCACCCTGATTTATTAGTACAAATAACCGATTCTGACACCTTAAACCATAATCCAGATACGATTTATCAACTGCGATTAGATTCCAATGATCGCGCAGGCATTGTGAATGAAATCACCCACGTCCTCGATGGACAGGGCATAAATATTCTTGATATGGACTGCCAACGCGTTTTTATTGCTGGTGGCGGCGGCGTGAGTTCGAGCCTCTTTACCGCAAGTATTGCGATGCGTTTGCCGACAGAAGTGCTTATTGAGGATGTCGCAAAAGAGCTAGAAGCCATGAGTGAAGATACTCGTGTAATGGTAGAGGCGTAAGAATTTTCTCAACTCACTAGGGTCTGTTACTATCGGCATAGAAAGGCGTAGCACCTATCGTTACGCCTTATCTCTCATATAGGTAACCCCATTGCTAAATAGCCATACTCTCACCTTCGCGACCGCGAACCTGTTCAACTTCATAGAGCCACCTGATGCGTATTATGACTTTGAAAACATTTACGATCGTGAACAATGGGAGGAGAAATGCCGTTGGACACAAGAAAAAGTTAATGAGCTCAATGCCGACATTATTGGGCTGCAAGAAGTGTTCAGTATCGAAGCGGCCAAAGCCCTTTTTCAAGATATTGGCTACCCTTATTTTGCCACTGTAGGCACGCCGCATGTCGAAAGTGACTATATCTACTCTCAACCCGTTGTCGCCATCACCTCCAAGTACCCAATCCTTAATTGCGAAAAGGTTGTACCGCCTAAAGAGCAAATGAAAGGATATATAACGGCTCCACCAGCATTCAGTCGCTCACCTCTTAAAGCAACCATTGACGTGCCAGATTACGGCGAAGTTTCTGTTTATGTGTGTCATTTAAAGTCTCAGAGAGTAACCGAATCGAGTGACAAGGAACTTGGCCAACCTTTGCTAGGTAAGTGGTTATCGAGCCAGCAAAGAGGATGGGAAGCCGTTATGTTGAGGCTGTTCATGGATGACCAGTACGCCAAAACACCCTCGCCAACCATTGTTCTTGGCGATATGAATCAAACGCTAGAGAGTGATATCACTAATCCGCTAATCACGAATTTAAACAACGACGAACGTGGTTTAATACTAAAAGACAGTTGGGAGCTTTATGCTCATGTTGATTCCCGCCCAGTCAGGCCTCCAACCCATTATCATTTTGCGAAAGGAAATGTACTCGATTACGTTTTAATGTCGCAAGAGTTTCAGCCTGACTCCCACTACTCTATCGCTGATGTCATTCGTTATGTCACGCTTGATCATCACTTGATCAATCCACAGTTTGAAAATGACAAACAGGCTAGCGATCATGCATTTGTTGCCGTCACCGTTACGCTTGTTGTCTAGAAACTAAAAAGGCGAGACTTTAATGCCTCGCCTTTTTAGTTTCTAGTAATGTTTACCTACTTGTAGCCACCTTCTACAATTGGTTTCTCAAGCCCCAAACGAACTTTGTTACGATGAATTGCCTCTTCGGGTAAGCTAATGAAACCAAAGTCATTGAGTGTCTCTTTAATCGAGGCATCCAAGGCCAAACCGATAAATTTCTTCTCGTCATCCGTCAGGTAATCTCGATGAGGAGGATAATCAAGATACATGTAGTAGACGCTTGAAAGCGGGTAACGACCCGATAAAATTGTTTCCTTATTGAGGTCGTAGGTTACGCCTCTATCATCAGTGACCGACAGCAATTTATATTGGTCGAAGCGATCTACATACGTCACGTACGCAACCGATGCTTTTTCACCGTCGAGCTTAGAGATCAACGCCTTTTCATCTGCGACAAACTGAGTGGACATATAAGTCCCCTCTTTACAGGTTGTCCACCGAGTAAACTTCTTGTGAAACTTCAATCCACCATCAACGGCAAAGGGCTGAAGAACGGGAGAGTCTTCACCTCCCCACTCTGCCCAGCGAACTGGAGTCAAGGTCTCTTGGCAACCGAACACACTACGAATAACATCAATCGGCAGTGCGTCGTTTGGATTGTCTACGTTAGCGAGAAACGCAACGACATCAGCTGTAAAATAAAGCTCTGTTGGTCTATAGCCTGTTTCAAGTTCAAACTGAGCGACTTCAAAATCTGTCCACTTTCTTGAGCTGATACCGACGCGAATTTCACGGTTGATCATCGCGCTTGGGATGTTGTTCAACGCTTGTATTTCAGGAGGCTCTTCTAGGTCTACCACTAGCTCTTTCAATAAAGGAACTAGATGGCTGTCTACGCCTACCAGCTCTTTTTGAGCGTCACTTTCTGCAAACACTTGAGATGAGAAAAGTACGAACCCTAATATCGGTAGAGGTTTCCAATTACTGCTCATTTGCTTCCTCCACATCTGAATTTGAGTTCAAGTTGTTTTCCGAGCTAAAAATGTTCCAAGTTGGTTTCACAGATAAAACGTTAGTCACAACGACCGCTATTGCACGGCGTTTACGAGCATGTAACTGTTCAGTCACTGCGGTGGTTTGCGTAAACTCCTGCTCTGATATCCGTTCTGGGTTGATGCCTTCACGAACTAGCATCTCTCTAATGGTGTGTGTTCTGCGTTTAGCCAAAGCTTTATTGTATTCCAAGCTCGCTTCTGGGCTGGTATCACCCACAAGGATCACATCGCTGGCTGGATAATCAGTTAACAGTTGCACCAACTTCTCTAACGGTTGTTGATGAGAAGAGACTTCCTGATCTTGGTCCATTGCGAAGAAGAAGCTCACCACGTTAGCTTTTTCATTAATTTGCCACTCGGTACACCCCACTCGATCTACATCGACATTTGCAGGGGTATTTGCGCACAGGTCACGTTGATTGATCACGCCATCACCGTCGTCATCTGAAAGGTCATCAATTTGGTGACGCGTTGTTTGAATATTGGGTTCTTGAGCACAACCTGCCACGAGTAACGTTAGAAGTGCTAAAGTCGTCATTCGATATTTCATTATTTAGCCTCCTCTTGCCACTCTTCTGGGTGCTCGACCCTCAATGCATAGGTCAAAACCCCCATCGCATTAAACAAGCGATATGCTGCAAGTGTGTGGTCATAGTTAGTGTTAACGTAGTTACGTCGCGCCAAAAAGACTTCCACTTTTGCATCAAGTACATCGAGTAGACTTCGGCGTCCCACCGCAAACTGTTGGATATAACCAAGTTCTGCAATTTTTGCCGCATCTACGTTTTGCTGAAGGAGATTTTTTTGTTTATCCAACATATCGTAAGCATTCCACGCAAGTTCAGTGCCTTCAGTTACTTCACGCTCGGTACGGATTCGAATCGCTCTTGCCTCTTCAACACGCCACGCTGATGACTCCACACGCGAGTCGGTAGAGAAACCATTAAAAATGTCATAGTCCATCGTCAGCATAATTCTCGCGTCTTCATCTGGCCCTTCAGCATTGCTGACGTTGTCATTCTTATTCGCATGCAGCTCAAGTTTGACTTCAGGGTAATAACCGCCTTTTTCACGTCTCACTTCTTTACGGGCGGCTTCAAGGTCTAGGACGGCTGCGCGAATTTCTGGGTGATTCTCTATCGCCTGAGATTTGGCCACATCGACAGAACTTGGCAATAACGCATTATCAAAAACAGGGTCGATAAGGTTGTCAGGTTTTTGCCCAACAAGACGTCGATATTGAACGGTCAAATCAAACAGATTATTTTGCGCTGAGATTAACGACGATTGTGCGGTCGCAACGCGAGCAGAGATTTGCGCAAGATCCGAGTTACTACTTAACCCTTTTTGCTTTTTGTCTAAGACGTCTTGATAGATCTCTTGATGCTCTTTAACGTTACGCTCTGAAAGCTCCAACAAAGTTTGGGCTTTAAGCAGGTCAAGGTAAATACGAACAATATCCAGCGATACATTTTCTGCACGCGAGATCAAAGTCAAACGCTGTGCCTCCGCTTCGTAGCCGAGTCGGTCAACGTTTGACGTCGTTGAAAAGCCATCAAAGATAAGTTGAGAGACCTTAAGTCCGAGCTCGGTTCGAGTTAAGCCCCTATCGTCAGAATCAATATAGTTACCACTGTTGTATCGAGTCTCTTCGTAGCCAATCGCACCGTATACATTAGCTTGCGGGAGATATAGCCCACTTGCCGCTTCTTTATCTCTAATCACGGATTGAAAGCGAGAGTACTGAGCCATAATTTCAGGACTGTAGTCCATACCAAAAGCAACCGATTCTTCAAGAGAGATTGCTTGTGAAGACGCCGAGAACAGAATTCCCATCCACATCATCGTTTTCGAACGCATTCTATTTCCTTATTCTATCGTTCTCTTAGAGCGTTTTCTTTCGCCCTTAAAATTGGTTTTAGCCAGTAACTGAGTACTGTTTTTTCTCCGGTTAAGATATCCACTGCGACTTGCATACCCGGAATAATGGTAAAGCCAGACTTCTCAGCCTCCGAAGAGAGCGCAATATGAGCACGGTAATACGCATTACCATCTTCAGTTTGCAATGCATCCGCACTGACGTAAGTCACCTGTCCTTTGAGTCCGCCATAAATCACAAAGTCATAGGCAGAAAATTTCACCGTTGCTGGTAAACCTGTCCTCACAAACGCAATATCTTTTGGAGCAATGCGCGCTTCAACAATCAGGTTACTGTCTTCCGGAATCAATTCCATAATCGGCTCACCCGGCTTGACGACACCACCAATCGTGCGAACAAAAATCTCTTTAACCCGACCATCAACAGGGGAAACTAATTGTGTCCTTTTCAACTGGTCGGCAATCGCATGGCGACTCTCACTCAGTTGAGCAAGCTTGGCCGTCACTTCATTCAGCTGCCCTTGTACCTTAGTTCTGAATTCAAGCGCGGTACTGCGTCTGTCTGTGATCGCTTCTGAGTACGCCGCTTTTTGTTTTTGTGCCACCGCTTCTGCACTGGCAATGTCACCATTGAGTTTAATCACGTCACGATTGAGCTTGAGCAACTCCACTTCAGCGACCGCACCACTTTCAACCACTGCTTTTAGCATATCTCGTTCTTTAGTAACGATGTTGAGGCTGCTCTTTAAAGTTCGAATGTTGTGAAGCGTATCGCTATATGATTGAGCTTGCTGTTCAATTCTTAACGTAGATTCTTCAAGTTCCGATTTGATCTGCCCCATCCGCTCTAAATAATTTGCTCGTGCGTTAATAAGCGCAAGGTGGCTTTGCTCATTAATATCAAACCCTTGAGGAACAAAAACGATTTGGTCTTGCCAAGGCAATGACGAGCTCAACACTTTTATCGAATTGATCTCTGCTTTCAGCCTTTGCTGTTGTGCGTAAAGGGACTCTGCTTGCTGGTTGGATTCTTGGAAACTGGCCCTAAACCGAGTGTCATCAAGAATTGCGATTGGTTGACCTCGAGTGACTCGTTCACCTTGGCGAACCAGCAACTCTTTGACTAATCCTCCTTCAAGGCTCTGGATCGTCTGCACCGATAAGCTTGGTACGACTTTTCCTTCACCAATAACCACTTCTTCAAGTTTTGCCCATGTAGCCCAACCAACGATTGCCGCAATACAAGCCGCACTTAGCCAGATCAGCCGACGAGAGCGATAGGCTAAGTGTGCGCTGTTCCAAGGTGTGCTAGTCATTTTGGCCTCCTCGTACAACAGACACCGACCTAACTCGACTGCGCCCTGCATTCCCTGTGGATTGGTTGAACACTTCTGAAGGAGAGCCATCCGCGATGATTGCGCCTTTATCGATAACTAAGATTCGGTCACATAAGGCAAGAAAAGACGGTTTATGCGACGAGACAATAAGCGTTTTATCTCTCGGAAGGCTTTGTAAGCTATTAAACAAGCGCGTTTCGGATGGCTTATCCAATGAAGCGGTTGGCTCATCTAGAATAATCAAGTTGGAGTCACGATATAGTGCCCGCGCTAATGCAACAGTTTGGCGTTGGCCACCCGATAGAAAACGCCCGCCTTCACCTACCTGAGTTTCCAAACCATTATTGAAACGGTCTAAATAACTACTCAAGCCTGATAGGTTGACTGCATCCGTCAATCGTTTTTGATCGACGCTACCACTGCCTAACGTAATGTTCTCCACGACGCTTCCGTAAATGAGTTGGGTGCTCTGTCCTACCCACCCTGTTTTGTCACGTAACAAAGCCGTCGGCCAAAGTTGGCTATCAATAGCATCATAAAAAATGCGCCCTTGAGTCGGACTTAACTGTTTAGCGAGCAACGCAAGCAATGTGGACTTCCCGGCACCGACAGCGCCGATCACCCCAATACGTTCGCCAGAATCTATACGGATACTAATATCGGTTAAGCATGGATTTGGAGTCTCTGGGTACTGATAGCTGACATTTTCTAAGCGAACAGCTCCTTTAAACTCACCCTGAGATAGCAATGAACCCTGCTCATCTTCTTGTTCAAGTTCCATGATGCCTGTTAGGCTTTCGACCGCAGTTTTAGTTTGTTGATAGCGAAGCATTAGCATCGAGAGTTGATTAATGGAGCTTGCCGCTCTACCACTCAACATAACGATCGCGATCAATCCCCCCATACTCAGCAAACCTTCTGATATTTGATAAACGCCTATTACGATAAGGCAAATAGTCACTACCTGCTGACTGGATTGAATAGAGTGAGCAATGACATTGGTGTACTGGCGTGAACGTACTTGCCAATCAGATAGCGACGACGATAGCTGCTCCCATCGCTGCTGCATGATCCCTTGAGCATTGTTCTGCTTAATCTCATCAATATTGCTTAAACCATCGTAAAGATGAGCTTGTTTTTGAGTCGATAAACGCGCAGTTTCAGAATGTGTCTGCTCGATTTTTCCTTTCATCAACAGCGACAGTACGATCAAAAAACACATGACGCCCATCGGGACAAACATCATGCTGCCGCCGAGCCAACCAATTAAAGCTAAAAACAATAACGTAAACGGTAAGTCCACCAGCGTAGTGAGCGTTACTGACGTAAAGAAGTCTCGCACACTGTCAAATTCTTGCATCTGACGACTAAACGCCCCTACCGATTGAGGACGTTGTTCGAGTTTCATCCCCAACACTTTAGAGAACAGATTGGCTGATAGTTTATTATCGATATATCGCCCGGCTGCATCCGTTACTGAGCTTCGTGCTTCTCTCAATAACCAATCAAACACCAGAACAACTGTGACGCCAATGGCCAATACCCAAAGGGTGCTAAACGCTTGGTTCGGCACTACTCGATCATACACATTCATCGTAAAGAGCGGGACGACCAAAGCGAGAAGGTTAATCAGTAAAGAGGCAACGAGAAGATCGCGATACCAAGGCTTCACCTCGCGCAGTGTTGCCCATAACCAGTGTTTTGGCTTGTGATGGGTGGGGATATCCACCCTTGAGTCGAGTTTTGCAGGCTTAGTCACTTGCCAGACTAAAGGCTCTATCTGAGAGCTAAGTTCAGCTAAAGGTAGCGTTTTTTCTTCTGTGCCAGATTGAAGAGTAACATTGCCATTGATAAGTGCACTAATGACCACTGGTTGATGAGTACCACTGTATACCGCGACAACAGGAAAGCTCGCTTGAGCCAAGTCTCGTTTGTGCAGGTTGTGCACCTTTAGAGAAAGGCGCTCTATCCCTCTTAAAAAGAGCGATTGGTCAAAACGCCCATCGACTAATGGCAAACCGCTTGCAAGATGCGTGCGGTGGCATTGCGTTTCAAAGTGGTGCCCTAGCCACTCTAGCGTACTCAGCCAGAGGTCATCCTTTTGCTCGTTTTCCATCGATTATGTTCTATCCCTTTACTGCACAATGAGGTTTTGATCATCAATCATTTTTTGCAAGATATCAGATTCATTCACGCTTGATGTGTCACTGCCGTACAAATCGTTTAATGACACGCCTTCGAGAATGATCTCTTGCTGAATAGTCGAACCATCTGGTTTCAAAGACAATTTCACGTTACCGCTATTGTCATCCAGATCGATTTTAGCGTCTGCTGAACTGCCGTCCGTGACCCCACTAACAATCGCACTAACATCAATTGCATCACTGTTTTGAGAGTAGTCAAACGAGGCAATGGTATCTGTGCCAGAATTGCTGCTCACAATAAACAGGTCGTTGGTTCCATTCGTCCCTTCCAGTCGATTGTCTGCGATTGCCAAAAGAGTCACATCGATAACTTGGGCGATGCCTTCTGCATCAGAGCCATTGAGTGACGCAGTCGGCTCAATCGCTAATTGGAATTCATCGGCACCTGAATAACCACCAACGATCGCCAAGTCGGCGATATCGTCCATTGAGACCGTGTATTTGCCATTCTCTTCGGTACCAGAACTCAGTAGTAAGCCTGAAGGCAAGCCCGAAATAGTCACAAAGCCAGTTTCATCAGTGGCCGGATTAATCAAACTTAACTCCAGTCCTAGAGGAATAGTTCCGCTAGCCTCAGCCACAATCGATTCATACTCAACGGTAAGAATAGGTTCATCAGGCTCTGGCGTTATGGTGATGACTAAATCTTCACTCGTCACATCACCTACATCACTTTCAAGATTTCCAAGTACGGTATTTTGATCGAATGTTGAGGCCGATATAGTCACATCCATATCACCAAAAGCATCACCAGGGAAAAAGGTAATCTTATCGACTTCATTGGATTTGACCGTGACTGTTGCCGTTGCACTTCCATCCCCATTTGTGACAAAAGCACCGCTCTGAAGCCCTACTCTAATTTTGTCTAGACCATTAAGCGCCGAAGCATCTGAAGTAGACTTAATCGTAAGTGAGATGATGATGTACTCATCGCTATTGGTTTCAAAGCTTGAGGCATCTAAGGTGATAACAAGCCCATCATTCTCTTCTCCTGAAACGCAATCAGGCAGGTCAACCAGCTCTACTCGATCACCAACTGGCAAAACGCCTACGGTAAAGTCTGAGTGAGTAAAGTTTAAATCGCCATTTTCGAGCTCTTGGGTAATGGCCTCGAGCGAAAGTGGGATGTCTCCACTAAAGTCTCGTGGAGGAAGAATATAGACGTCAGCAAGGCGAGAGGCATCAAGCTGCCATTCGTAAGTATTTTGTCCGTTAAATGAACCGCCGTCTGCACCATTGTTTGGGGCAAGTTCGTAGCTGCTACCGACTTTGTAAACAACTACCGCCCCTTCAGGAACACCTTTTAAGCTTAACGACATGCTCTCGGAGCCATCTTGGTCAACCAATGACGCCGTCATTGACCCTAAAGAGATATACTCGTCTTCATTGCCTAGCTGGTCATTGGTCACAAGGTCTGCCATATCCGCGACTGCCTCTACATTGATTGTCAATGTGGTGGTCTTATCTTGAGTATCCGTCTCTGTGACACAGTCAGCCTCATCGGTAATATTGGCCGTTAGAGTCAGCGTGATATCGCCGCTGTAGTGCAAAGGTGGTACTACACTCACTTCATTTAACCTAGTAGGATCAAGAATGGTCCAAGTGCCGTCATTGTTGTCTTGAAGTACATCGACAGGCCCTGATAGTGCCGCTCCTGCACTGATCGTAACAGTGAGCGAATTCACGGTTTCTTTACCCGTTGCACTATTACCTTCACCTGTTATGGCTTGCCCCGACTCAACACTATCACCGAGAATAAGTTCTAAGTTCAAGTCAGTCGCAGTATCTTCTTTGATTGTGGTTGTATCACTACTTACTGAAATCTCGTCGACCACGGGCGTCACTTGAATAGTGATGGTTTGTTCCGTGGTTACTGAATCTCCGTTACATGGAGAGGTTTCAATCGTTTCAATAGTAAAGGTTAGGCAACCCGCAAAGTCCTCATCGACGCCAGTCAGTTTTAGGTTATCGAGTGCTTCAGCGGTAATTGAATAGCCGACGATATTACCGAGTCGATCATATTCAGCGGTGACACCATCCCCTTCAATTTCTACTCCATCAGGGAGAGAATCTGCTGGAATATAGAACGAAAGTTCATTGCCATCATCACTCGCGACATCTGAATCTAACAAGCCTGAGAGATCAATTTCACCCCCCTCTGGTTGTTTGATGTCACCGGATTGAATATCACCTGGGGTCCCCACTGGGTCACAGCTACCGCCGCCACCACTATGCCCGGTGATTTGCAGCTGGAATGTCGTGTCAATAAAGCGTGCATCTTCTCCATCTAGGGCTAGAGCACGAACTACTATATCAAGTAAAGGGGTATCTTGAGGACTAGAAATAGTCGCACCATTTAATATCTGGGCGAACGTTTCTTGGAAGGTGTCACTGGTTAATCCATCCGCTGGAATGATCCAATTTCCATCGGCATCTTGGCTAGCGCCATTAGGGTGGTCAACAATTAGGTTGTAACCATCTGGTACAATAATCAGAATGTAATCGAGGTATTCTGAGCCATCGATATCCGCATCCACAAATGCAACTGCATCGGATATGTCCACTGCCGAACCATCATCACTTGAATAGATTGCGCCAGAGCCTTCTAAGCGCGTATCCAGTTCAACTTTTGCGTTTACCGTAACACTCAGGCTACCCGTAATCTCTTTAACGTCTGTAGCGCCTGTTGGGGATGTATCCGTCACTTCGTATTTAACATTGATGTTGAATACACCGCTAAGGTCTTCGGTTGCCACAACACTGAGGCGTCCACTATTGAGTAAGTCATCCAAAGTTGGAGAGGTGGCATCGGTCAGGGTGGATAGATCCAACCCAGAAGCACTCACGACAATTGGCGAGCCATCAAAATAGAGCGTCAAGTCCGAATCAAGTGACACAATCGTGTACCCTGTTAGGCTCTCGCTTCCATCAATATCTTGGTTTATTGATGGTGCGAGGTTAAGACTAATACTTCTGTCTTCTATACCTTCAGTTGCAATCACCTGCCCATCGGTTTGATCCACTTTCGGTAGCAGTTCAATCTCAACGGTCATTGGGAATTCACCAGAGTCCCCATCAGGCTCTGTAGAGATAACGATCACATCAAACGTTAACTCACCGCTGAAATCTTGTACCGGTTTTAAATACAGCGCAGCTAAGTCCGCATTACTAACCTGATAGACAGGCCCTGTTGTGGGATCGACGTACGCGATGGTCAATGCTACAGGATCGCCCGAGGAATCAACCAGTACGGTACCATCAGGAATACTGGTGAGCAGTATATTCAGTTCTTCTGAGACATCGTCGTCGGTTGTTTGGACAAGGAAATCCAGCGCAATCAGTTCATCTTCATACAAATCTGCAAGATTACTGATGACTTGGGTGCCTTCATCAAATTGCCAGTGTCCTTCTCCACCATCAATCACCGTTGGTTCATCAACCACACCTTTCAAGAAAACGGTGATTTTCTCTCTTGGGCTGGAAGCTTGAGGGTTCGAAGGAATCAAACCATCCTGCGTTGATTCCGTCGAGATAGCCGTCACGTAGATCTCTAAATCTTCGGTAAACGAACTGATGTCTTCTTTCGGTATGAGAGTCACGCTGCCGTTAGCGAGATCTACGGCCGTCACTGTGTAAGAATTTGCACCGACTTTCACTCCACCAACAATTTCCCACCCATCCTGAACCTCAATGAGAATCGAAAGGGTCTCAGATCCGTCCGTATCCGTTAAGTCCGCAAAGATATAGTCTTGAAGGTTGATAACGTTGTCTTCAAGATCTTTAATGTCTTTGACAGACAGCGTCGGTGTATCCGCATCTGGGCGAACATTCACTACGACTTGCTGAGACGTCTCCGCTTTTTTGTCATCACTGGAAGCAAAGTTGTTACCATCTTCAATCGCGACCGCAGTAATATCAAACGTAAATTGTCCGGCTACGTTTGCATCAGCGACAATTTCCATCTTATCTAGCTGATTTTGCGAATACTGTTTGCCTTCAGTAATCGCGGTGCCATTGATGTAGACAGTGATTCCTGTTGGTACATTAGTAATGATGTATTTTAACGTTTCTGAACCATCGGTTTTATCGACTAGATTTGCGGTAATATCTAAATTGAGTGACGTATCGGCATCTTCTACAACTTCATAAGTGAATACAGATGTCCCCCATTCCGGCGTATCGGCAACAGGAAGTACAGATACGTCTAGTGATTCAGTTAAGTCTCGCGGGCCAGTATCACTGGTAATAGTCGCACCAACCGCAAGCGAAATTGAAATCGTGGTATCGGATTGATGAAGGGGTGGCTGGTAAGTGAGCGTCCCATTGGGTACGACCAATTCTGGATTAGTTGCATCCAAGTCAGAACCCGACAGTACAATTTTACCCCCAACAGCGACGAGTGCGACTCCATTAAGATAGAGTGTGCCGCCCTGAAGAGAGGCCTCAGTAATCGTGATTTCAGAAACCGCTTCATTTTGGTCAATATCACCCGTTGAAACAGTAATAGTGAGAGTGGCTGGATTGTCTTCCCTTACCTGAACATTTTCGACACGGATGAAACCATTGTTATCTCCTAGCTGCAGCGTGACTTGACCACTATCTACATCACCGTCAAAGTCTTCAATGGTGAACTTAAGTACATCACTTAACTGCGGATCCGCATTGACGTCACTATCCGTCACTATGGTATAGGTACCATCGCGGTTGATCGTCAATGTACCGTAGCTGGTGGAATCATTATCGTTATAAAGCGGAATAACAAATTGAGTGTCACTGTCTGAGAACGTATAGGTAGTGAAATTACCATCGCCATTTGTGTCATACTCAACGTTGAGTAACTTACCGCCATCGGCGCCAACGCGATTATTAATCGTAACAAGATTACCGCTTTGATTATCACCTTCAATAAGGTCCAGCGTTGAGTCCCCTGCAACAGGCACATCATCTGTCACGTTGACGGTGTAATTCACTGCTGCAGAGCTATCTCCATCAGCATCAGTTGCAGTGATGCTGAAATCAAGCTCAAGGTTATTCATACCCGAAGCAGTGGCATGGTCAAGCGGAGCGAGCAAAACGAATTCAACCGTTCCGTCTAGATTCAAACGTATTTGGAAAACTTCGTTATTTGAAGAATCTACACCAACATACCAACCATCAATATCGACGTCGTTTAACGTTATTGACCTGCCGCCACTGGTATAGCCAAGTGCATCAAACGCAGCTGTATCGATTTCGATGGAGACGATATCATCCGATCCTTCAATGAATTCAATTGATGGTGATACTGCCTCTGTTCCCGTATCTTGACCATCACCATTAAGGCCGTCTTCATCGACAGTTATTGAAGATACAACGGTAAGCTCAGGGTTAACCCCATCATAAATTTTGATGGTAGAGGTGACTGAGTTTTCACTGCCATCAGAGTCTACGGTGTAAACAGGTACTGGAATATCAAGAGAGAGATCATTGCCGCTACCAACATGGTCAATCGATTGATAAAGCTCCAAGAAAACGTCAATAGTCGTCGTTGAACCCGGGTCAAGAGAAAAATCACTCGGTAATGAGATTAAAAAGACCGACTGTCCGTTAGGTAAAATTGCGTCATAACTGCCATCACCATTGTCGCGCCAAGTGATCGCAACACCATTCTGAGTAATCTGGTTACCATTCGAATCAAGAACAGGATCGCCCGTAGACACGTCAAGACCAAGGAAAACTAACGGGTCAAATGAAGAGCTGACGTTAAAGCTCACATTGGCCGTCGTGCCTGCACTGACGCTGTCTACAATAGGAACCTCTGAAAGCTCTACGGTTCCTGACCCAACCGTCGAGTCCCCGCCGTCGGTAATCGTTATATCAAGTTCAAGCTTAGTGACATCACCATCGTTATCTGTCGCGGTGACAACAACAGGGATAGGATCAGAGCCGTTAACTTGGTCAATGGCTCGCTCTAACGTAAACGTGTAGTCAATTGATGCATCTGAGTCATTGGCAGGTTTAGTGAAACTAACCGTGAATACAAGAAGATCGATTTGATTCGGTGTGTCAGAATCTTCTGTATACGCTGATAAAGAGCCGTCGCCATTCACAACATAAATTAAATCAGCTCCACCGCTGGTTAAACTAGGCTGATCAGCGGCATCGAAATAAACAGAGTCCAAATAATCACTGCCAATGTCCAAATTGAACTGGCCCGTTTTAGACACTGGGGCTGATGCTAGTTCAGTTTCGTTGATCGAGACTGAAGTTGCATTACTCAACAAAGGATCTTGTCCGTCAGATATGGTCCACTCAAATCGGCCGCTATCTAAGGCTGTGCCATCGAGATCGATTCCTGTGATATCAAGAGGCAGTATCACATTATCGCTAGCAAGTAAGTGGCTGATAGGTTCGGACTGAACCAGTTGGATCGTGGCTGTCACGTCGTTACCGCTCGCAACTCCACTTAACGTTAAGGTGAAGATGACATTCCCACCAGAGGAAGCCGTAATAACGGTGTTACCAGCACTCAGTACATAATCGATTGAATTGAGCGTTAACGTCGACTCAAGCCCTAAAGATTCAAGTAACGTAATAGTATTAGGATCAAATTGAAGTGAAGCTGGATCAGGGTTATCCGAACCAGCAGTGACGGTAAAAGTTGCATCTTGGGTCAAGTCACCGTCAGTAATGCTATTTTCAGTGGTCGTTATACTCCCACCATTTACAGCTCCTTGCTCGCCGTCAGTAATTGTAATCACGGCAGTCGCACTACCGAAGTCTTGGCCTGCGTCCCCGGCAATATAATTGATGGTCACCGACTGCAAACTGGTGTGGTCTAGGTTTCGACTCGCCACTAGCGTCCAGTGCCCATTTTGAAAAACCGTTAACACCCCTTCTGCCAAATTGAATATTGCTGGCTGAGCATTAGTCACAGTTTTCGTCACGCCATCGACTTCGACTTGGCGCACAAATAAATCACCATCAAGGTCAATATCATTGTTGAGTAAGTTTCCTGACGATGTTGTCCCTTCGACCATCTCGTAGATTTCACCAAATACTAGAGGCTCAGAGTCTTTAATCGTAATAGGCAGATGAGCAATAACAGTCTCGGTTGTGCCGTCGCTGTCTGTCTGAGTACCTTCTAGCAGAATCGCTGTTTGCAATGAATCGAGGTCGACGCCCTGATCGATGGCTTGAAAGAAAGTGACTCGAACTTGATCACCGACAATCGTTGCCGTAAATACGAGATTATTTGCGGAATCACGCGCCTCTAAACTCTGCGCGTCTCCTGCCACCGTAACACTAACGGAGTTACCTTGAGAGGTGATACCAGCTGAGAGGGACTGATCACTGTAAAATTTAAAGTCGGCAAACTCGACGTTGATGTCCGAGTTTTTCGCTTCAGAACCAAAAACACCAACAATAGCTTCAGCAAAGGTAAGCGAGTCTGGAAGAACGATCGTTGGCATATCATCAATCGCTTCATTGCCAATATCGTTGAGAACTTTCGCCTCGATAGTCCAAGTTTGGTTCAAATCGAGTGAAGAAATATCAATGCCAGCAACAGACCAATTACCACTCCCGTCAACAACGCCTTCGAATGTCAAATCCGTGACACCGTCACTCACTAGAATATAGACAGGAAGCCCTGACGATACTCCGGTCGTTGTGCCCTGCATCGTTGTTAGATTGCCTGTTCGGAAATCGAGAATGCTAAAGCCTGTTAACGTATCGATATCGATTGTCGGTGCTGTCGTGTCGATGGTTGTCGAAGTGTCCGTAGTGGTTGCTGGGTTACCCGCAATATCAACAGTAGAGGCCTCAACGGTAACAACCCCATCAGCAAAGGTACTGACATTGACATCTTCTACGCTCCAAGCGCCATTTTCGACAGTGGTAGTGAATTCGAGTCTCGCACCGCCACTATCAGTAACCACAACGGTCACCGTTTGCCCATCTTCTACATCATTGACGTTACCTCTGAATGTCGCTGATTGTTTCTCTGTGGTGTTGAGAACATTGTCACCGCCATCTTCAATTTCGGCTGTCAATGAAGCAATGACATCTTTCACAATGGTATCGGTATAGACGGCAGGGTTTCCGGCGATATCAATTGTTGAAGCTTCAACACTTAACACACCATCAACTAATCCGGAAAGATTAACGGTTTCAATACTCCAGCTGTTGCCAGACACAACGGAATCGAGAGTAATGGTTTGGCCATTAGCATCTGTGATAACAATCGTGATCGGCTGGCCATCTTGAACAAAACTCACTGAACCCACCAACTTACCCGACGCAACTTCAAACTGGTTGTAGTATTCATCACCAAAGCCATCAAAGTTGACTTCTATTTCGGCAAGCGTGTCTTTAATGGTTGTGTCTTGTGCTGAAACGCTGTTACCAAAATTGTCGGCAACGACGGCGGTAACAGAGAGGTCACCTTCGGACAAACTGGAAAGGTCTACCCCTTCGACGCGATAAGTTTCACCTTGCGTTGTAGCGGTAGTCGTAACGGAGTTACCATTTATATCAGTAATTGTGATTTGTACTGTTCGACCATCTCGGATCTCAGGTGCGGTTCCTTCGATCGTGACACCTGGCACTTCAAAGCGATTTTCGTATCCGTCTCCACCGTCAAGAATATCAACGGTTAGTTCAGCATTAGGACTAAGTAAATCGAGTATTTCTTCCGCGTCGGTTTCTTCTTCAGTCGCAAAGGGGTCATCAGGTCGAGTATCAAAACCGGCTTGAGCGATGGTTTCATCTAAGGTTGCTTGAACATACTGAACAAAAGAAGCACCTTGGCTATCCACATTGTCGCCAGAGCTTCCATCGAGAGAACGGTTATTGATTGAGTATTCCGCTAACTGGTCAACGACTTGT
The DNA here is from genome assembly GCF_013114545.1 of Vibrio sp. RE86. Classification (GTDB taxonomy): domain Bacteria; phylum Pseudomonadota; class Gammaproteobacteria; order Enterobacterales; family Vibrionaceae; genus Vibrio. The sequence goes on from NZ_VTXI01000008.1 coordinate 123,245, forward strand.
TCAAGCTGCGCTTCTATCTCTTCGATTTCTTGTTCAGAAAGCTCGATGTTTTCACTTTCTACATTTTGAGTGACAACAACAACACCTTGCTCTTTTACCGAGTCGCTAGGAATTCTCTGCCAAGTGCCGTCTGGTAACACTTGCCACAAAACTCCACCCACTTCGATATACAAAATTGGGGTCATCGGTGCTCCTTAAAGTCCTGTTATTCACTTTTGTTATCAAAAAAGTATGTACAATTCCATGTACTTATATATAAAACATCAATCGGTTAGACGTTACCTGTATCTCATAGCAACTTCTTAATATCAACAATTATTAAACATAGAATGTTAAATAAATTAACCTATCAAGTTGTCTAATTTATGCCGCAGCATTCAGTTTTCATGAACTAAAAAATGTAAATAGGCCCGTTTATGAGTTTAGCTCAGTTTTATGCTCACCTTTGAGACACCGCTTAACCCGCCCCTTAAAGTAAAAAACCTCGCAAAGGCGAGGTTTTGTAAGATTCATAGTGATTTATTTGACCGACCACTGTGAAAGTGAACGCTTGAAGTCTGAATAATCAAACTCATTCAGTTTTTGTATATCACCGCTAGAACGTTCACAGTAGACAGAAGGCATACGTAAACCGTTAAACCAGTTCAGCTTCACCATGGTATAGCCTGCACTGTCCATAATATGGAGACGTTGACCAATCTCTAATGGCTCATCAAAGCTTGCTTCACAGAACTGATCGCCGGCAAGACAGGAACAAGAACCAATCACATAATCATGTTGACCGCTCTCTGATGCCTCAAGGATCGAAGCAGGTTCATCATAAATAAGCGTGTCTAGACGGTGTGCTTCGGTAGCTGAATCAACGATCGCTGTCTTCTTAACGTTCTCGACGATGTCCACAACGGTTACAACAAGATCGGTTGTCTTAGTGATAATTGCTTCACCTGGCTCCAAATACATTTGAACGCCATGTTTTTCAGAAAAGGCTTTAAGTGCAAGGCCTAATTTTTCGATATCGTAGCCCGGCCATGTGAAGAACACACCGCCGCCCATGCTTACCCAGTCAAGCTTATCGAGGTATTCACCAAACTGATCAGAGATAGAGTCAAGTAAGTCAATGAATGCGTCGACATCTTTGTTTTCACAGTTCATGTGGAACATCACGCCATCGATATCACTAAAAATTTCTGGCTTGATGTGATCAGCTTGAACACCTAAACGAGAGAACTGACGTGCAGGGTTTGCCAAGTCTTGACCCGCGTAGCTTACGCCAGGGTTCAGACGAAGACCGATTGATGCCTTACCCTCAACAATGTGTCGGTAAGCGGCTAGTTGAGACTGTGAGTTGAAGATCATCTTGTCACAGATGTCTGCAACTTCACGTACATCATCTTCGCTGTAGCCCACACTGTAGGCGTGAGTTTCACCACCAAAGGTTTCGTGGCCAAGTTTTACCTCGAACGGCCCCGAGCTTGTTGTGCCATCTAGATAAGGCTTGATGATGTCGAAAACACCCCAAGTTGAAAAACACTTCAGTGCTAACACTAGCTTCACGCCAGAAATTTCTTTTAGCTGCTTCGCTTTCTCTAGGTTTTCAATCAACTTATCTTCGTTGATCATAAAGTATGGGGTTTTAAGTTCTTCTTTCTTAAATGTCATTTCAATACGCACTCAAACTACATCTAAAGATGGAAAAGGAAAATTATATGGTTGGTGTGATTTAGTTTGATTTTGTCCTGTTCGAACGCAGTGAGTTACAAAATCAAAATAAATGATACCAACACTTTAAGATGGTCATCACCAAAAAGGGAACAATCACTGCTCCCTTTGATAAGTAATCAGACTAGAGGTCAGTTCTTATTTATTAAGCTCGTGGATCAAAGGAAGATTTTGACCCGCTTCAAGCTCTTGAACATGCCAATCTAGACCAATGCTAGGCATCGTTTCTAGGAACGGATCTGGGTTTAGCTGTTCCATGTTGAACACACCTTTGTCTGCCCACTCACCACGGAAAAACTGAAGTGCAGCCGTAATCGCTGGTACACCTGTTGTGTAAGAGATCGCTTGGTGCTCTACATCTTCGTAAGCCACTTCATGGTCAGCGTTATTGTAGATGAATACGCTACGCTCTTTACCGTCTTTCTTACCTTGAACCCAAGTACCGATACACGTTAGGCCAGTATAGCCAGGTGCTAGAGATGTTGGATCTGGTAGAAGTGCTTTCAGTACGTGTAGCGGCTGAACCACTGTACCGTCATGCAGTGTTAGCGGATCTGGGCTTAGAAGGCCGATGTCACGCATACAATTAAAGTAATTCAGGTACTTGTCGCCGAAGCCCATCCAAAACTCAATACGTTTTGCAGGGATGAACTCTTTCATTGAGCGAACTTCGTCGTGCGCCATTGAGTAAACTTTGTGTGTACCACAGTTTGGAAAATCAAACTCAAGCATACGTGAGTGACACGGAACCTGCTTCCACTCTTCGTTTTCCCAGTAGAAAGAATCACCTTGGATCTCAAGCATGTTGGTTTCTGGGTCGAAGTTCGTCGCGAATTTCTTGCCGTGATCACCTGCGTTCACATCCATTACGTCAATCGTATCAATCTCATCGAACAAGTGCTTCACTGCGTATGCTGCGAATACTGATACCACGCCTGGATCGAAGCCTGCACCAAGAATACCAGTAATGCCCGCCTCAGCGAACTTCTCACGGTAACCCCATTGCCAATCGTAAGCTTGAGGTACTTGCTGGCCTTCCGAACATAGGTCAACCGCAACTGATGTATCTAAGTAAGAGACTTTCGCTTGGTAACACGCTTCCATGATTGCCATGTTGACCCACGGAGGACCTGCGTTGATCACTAGATCCGGCTGAACCTCTTTGATAAGCGCAACAAGAGCATCAACGTCATCTGCATTTACAGCGCGTGCTTCTAGTTTCTTAGATGCATCTTTCAGGTTGTTTTTATTCTGAATAGATTCGATGATTTTTTCACATTTAGCCACGGTACGTGATGCGATTGTGATATCACCTAGTACGTCGTTGTTTTGTGCCGCTTTATGTGCAACAACCCAACCAACGCCACCTGCACCAATCTGTAGAATTGCCATAGTTTTCGTTACCTTTATTTTGCTAGCTCAGCCGCTAGAACATGGATTTTGTTTAACAAAGATTCGAAGTCTGAAATCTTCAAACACGGGTTCAAAATAGTAAATTTCAGTGCAGACTTACCGTCTACCACTGTTTCTCCAAGCACAGCGACACCACGCGTCAGCGCCTCTAATCTTAGAGTTTTATTTAATTCGTCTAGATCCGTGACATTTGTATTTGTTACGCGGAACAACACTGTAGACAGTGATGGCTGCGCAAGAAGTTCAAAACCCTCATGGTCTTGCACTAAAGAAGCGACCTGCTGCGTTTGTTCAAGCAGGTGATCGTACATTTCGCCTAATGTTGAAGGACCAACGTTCTGCATTGTCATAAAGACTTTTAGCGCGTCGAATCGCTTCGTCGTGGCGATAGACTTGTCCACCAAATTTGGTAGCTCGTCATGTTCGCGATTTAGGTAGTCTGCGTGATGCAGCAGGTATTTAAAGTTTGATTTGTCCTTTAACAGCACTGCCCCACAGCTGATAGTTTGAAAGAACAGCTTGTGAAAATCGACGCTCACAGAGTCCGCTCGCTCAATGCCTTTCAGGCGCTGTTTGTGACTACTTAGGATTAATGCACCGCCGTAAGCACTATCAACATGGAACCAAAGTTCGTTCGCTTGTGCGAGTTCAGCAATACTGTCCAAATCATCGATGGCGCCATGATCCGTTGTACCTGCCGTTCCAACCACAGCAAAAGGAATCAAGCCTTGTGACTTTAGGGATTCAACTTCTAGCTGGAGAGCATCGACTTTGATAGTACCGTTATCATTTGCATCAACACAGCATACTGCATTTTCGCCCAATCCTAACAAAGATGCGGACTTTTGCACAGTAAAGTGCGACTTTTTAGAGCATAGAATACGCAATTTCTTCGCATATTCTGGAAGGCCTAGTTTTTGGATAGAATGGGTGTCAATTTTGTCTGCAATCCAATCGCGGGCTAACAGCAAACCCATTAAATTACTTTGCGTACCACCACTAGTGAAAATGCCATCGGCTTGAGCACCAAGGTCATACTTTTCACACATCCAATCAACGACTTTCTGCTCAACATAGGTTGCCGCAGAGGCTTGATCCCACGAGTCCATTGATTGGTTTAATGCTGCGATCATCGATTCTGCAATAATTGAAGGCATCAAAGGTGGTGTATGTAGATGTGCAATACAATCAGGGTGTTGAACAAGGATAGAATTTTTAGCGACAAGTTCGGCAGTATCACCAATCACATCAACTAATTGAGCATTTTTGTTATCAAGGTCGACCGAATTGATCGCTTGTTCGAGAAGCTTTGGCTCAAGGCCAGAATATGGCGCGTCAACCTGCTCGAAGATGGACTTCATTGCTGCAGTTGCATGGTTCATCACTTTAGCGAACTCGTCACTGCCCGCTTCACCAGTTTGAACGAAGTGCTTCTTCCATGATTCGTTAGCTTCTTGTTTCGACGTCTTATCTCCACCAGCAGCCAATATGGCTTCTTCAAGTACTCTTAGAGAAAAATCTATCTGTTCAAAAGAGATTATTAGCGGAGGTAGGAAACGAATAACCGAACCATCACGACCACCCTTTTCCACCATCAAACCACGTTCAAGGGCTGCGCGCTGAATTTTCAGCGTCAACTCACCATCAGCGACTGGTTCACCGAATTTATTTAGCTCTGAACCCGGTTTACGTATCTCGACACCCAGCATCAAACCCTTGCCACGAACATCCGCGATACAGTTCACTCGTGATTGAATCGCTTCAAGACCCAACCTCAGGTATTGACCGGCAATGTTGGCGTGATCAACAAGGTTATCTCGCTCAATGATCTCTAACGCTTTGGCACCTGAGATCATAGCTAACTGATTACCGCGGAAAGTGCCCGTATGCTCGCCTGGCTTCCAAGTATCGTGATCTTTATTTATCACCAGCAGAGACATCGGGAGCCCACCGCCGATGGCTTTTGAAAGACACAAAATATCCGGAACAATACCCGCTTCTTCAAACGCAAAGTTGTAGCCTGACTTACCAACGCCACATTGAATTTCATCAAGAATCAGTAGGATGCCGTGTTCATCACAGAGTCGTCGTAATTCACGTAACCAAAAGGCTGGAGCTGGAACGACTCCACCTTCACCTTGAACAGGTTCAACGATCATCGCAGCAGGCTTCATGATACCCGCTTCATCGTCATTCAATAAGCGTTCAATATAGCGAATGCCCGCTTTAGCGCCCGCATCGCCACCTAGTCCAAATGGACAACGTAAATCGTATGGGAAAGGCATAAAGTGAACATCGGACATCAAGCCGGTTCGACGAGCTTTGGTGCCAAGGTTGCCCATCATTCCCATCGTACCGTTGGTCATTCCATGGTAAGCCCCGCGGAATGCAAACATGGTGTTTCGGCCAGTGGTTTGCTTGGCAAGTTTAATTGCCGCTTCAACCGCATCAGCACCAGATGGGCCGCAGAATTGAAGAACGCTGTTGTCTGCCAATTCTTGTGGTAAGAAGTTTTTCACCGACTTGATAAAGTTTGTTTTTGCTTCTGTAGGAATATCAAGTGTTTGGTAAGGTAGACCTGAGTCTAATTGCTCTTTAAGCGCTTGATTGATTTCTGGATGGTTATAACCCAGCGCCAATGTTCCCGCGCCCGCTAAACAATCCAGAAAGAGTTGGCCGCGCGTATCTTCGACAAGCGCACCGTAAGCCTGCTTGATTGCAATCGGCAGTCTACGCGGATAAGAACGAACTTCAGACTCGTGCTGCTCTTGATCGAGCAGTACTTGTTCTGGCGTCAGGTCGTATAACCTATCCACCATTGGAATCTGAGTAGAAAAAGGAGTTGCGATCTCAACGTTTACTGCTGAGTTTTCGACTTCAAAGGCTGTGCTCATGATTTAATCCCTTGAATGTAATAATTCCCTCGATGCTGAACAGACAAACTCGAGGTATAGCAAGCCATTCCGCGTAACTGATAAATAACGCGTACAGCAAAACACTCCATCGCGAGGATGGATTACATGTAAGAAATTAGATCAAGGTTCAGTAATGCAACTGTCTTGTAAAACAGGGCATTGAGGAAGAACTAAGCTGATTAGTGTGTGTTTGTTAAGTGAGTTCAATGTTGGGTTTCCCATTCACATGCCGCATTGCGACATTAGTATCCCGTCTATCGACAAAAGAGATTGCCGATACCTACCCTACGCAGCAATACTCAGCCCGAATATCACTACGCGTATCCCCCAGAATATCCATTTACAGACTCATCTCCGAGATTGCGGCGAAAATTATCATAAATTGAAATGTGCTGGCAATAATTTTTCACTTTTCAGTTTGAGATTGTTTATTAATCTATCAAAAAGTAGGTTCAGTCCAGAAAATCAAGCCTACTCTTCACCCAAGATTTCGTTCTGCTCTTGGAAGTTATCCGTTACGAAATCAATTAAACTTTCTGTTTGAAGTTCAGACAGCCCCTGGATATGAAGTTTAGGTGTCACTGGCTCATTAAGTCCCGCTGCTGTTGCGAACGCACTCTCTTTGGTAGGGTCTTCTCCATTTTCTAGCATCTCATGTACTGAAGCGATATCTTCTCCCAGCAGAATGGGACGCTGAGAGCTCTCACTTTCATAGAGCTGCACATCTAAATCTGATACCGCTGTAGCGCCACGTCCGACAACAACAATGACTTCTCCGGGCCCAGGAGTCTCCCCTGGCAATAGCTGCCTGACATTGCCGTTTATGTCTATCACAACCGTAGTATTTGTAAGAGCAATCAACACCCAAGCTAATAAATTCATAAAACCCTCCATCTCATAAATGAGACAGCGCGAAAATTAACTTTTCGGCAGTCCAATTCAAAAGAAGCTTATGATTTAAATCTAGAACCCGCTTCTATAAGGCACTAGTCAATAGCAAGAAAGTCCTAACGAAAGTTGCTAACAGGTACATAATCAGCAAAGTTTTGTCTCTATTAATCTCCTTTTTTATCCATTGTCAACTAAGCTTGGTGTAACTTACGCCTGATCACTGTCAGACGCAGATTCACTCACTAGTTTTAACTTTGGCTTAATACGAATTAAGGAGGCTACCTTGAATTGGAAAAAGTCATTTTTAGCTAGCTGCATTACAGTGTGCAGCTTTTCAACTTATTCTCAGACTCTTGAGCAAGCCGTCGCCATCACTCTGGCCACTAATCCTGAACTTAAAAGTGCGTTTAATGAACTTCAAAGTGCGATTAAACAAAGTGACGCCGCTTCCGGGGCTTATTTACCTAGCATTGATCTCGATGCTGGTATTGGTTACGAAGGTATCGACCCTGCTCAGGTTGGGGATCAAGAAACGGATTTAACACGAAAAGAAGCAACCATTAGCCTGACCCAACTCATTTGGGATGGTAACGCCACACTTAATGATATCGACCGAACATCCGCAGACGCTGAATCATTGCGATGGCAACTTCTCGCCAATGCTTCTGACCTTGCTCTTCAAGTGACAGATGTCTATTTGGAAGCCGTCAAAGCAACAGAAGTGCTCGCCCTTTCGGAGAGTAATCTTGCCGTTCACAAAAAGATTTACCGAGATATCAAAAAACGAGCGACATCTGGGATTGGTTCGACAGCAGACGTGACGCAAGTTGAAGCGCGTATTGCGAAAGCGCATGGTAATCTGCTCGCTGCACAAAACAACTTAGTTGATACTCACACTCAGTTTCATCGTTTAGTCGGACAACAGCCGCTCGGACTAATTTATCCTCGTGCCGACGAGTCTAAATTGCCCTTGTCGTTAACTGATGCTTTGGTTGAGGCATTTGATGTCCATCCGGTAATAAAAGTTTCTATGGTTGATGTGGACGCTGCACGATTCCAATACAAACAATCTAAAGGCAACTACTATCCGACCTTTTCGATCGAAGCAAGCCAAACATGGCGTGACGATGCAGGTGGTGATGAGGGTAGAAGCGATGAAACGTTAGCCATGCTTAGAATGAGATACAATCTTTATAATGGTGGTTCAGACAGAGATCTATCGGAAAGAGCCGCATACCAACTCAACCAAGCTAAAGACCTGCGTGACAATGCTTACCGTCAAGTAGAAGAAGGTTTGCGCCTATCTTGGAGTGCCCTTGACCTGACACTACAGCAAAAAAACTTCTTAGCGGATCATGTTGATTCAGCTTCTGAAACTGTTATCGCTTATGAAAAGCAGTACCGAATTGGTCAACGAACCCTACTTGACCTTCTCAATACAGAAAATGAACTGTTTGAGGCTCGAAAAGACTACTTAGATGCCCATTATGCTGAGCAGTACGCCAAATACAGAGTAATGAACGCAACCGGAAATCTATTGGACGCGTTGCTCGTTGACACACCAAAAGAGTGGTCTGAGCCTGTGGAGTATTAGCATGAAAATTAAATATTTAATCCCAATATTAGGCCTTAGTGTCGTTAACTTAAACGCACTCGCTGAAGATGAATATGACTACGTGGAAACTCCGGTAGCCAATCAAGTATCCGACCTTACTGATGATGACAGAGATGGTGTGGTTAACGCTCGAGATATTTGTCCAGGAACGCCGGAAAGCGCTCAAGTAGATAACGATGGTTGTGGTGCGACGATTTCCGAAGAGGAACAACTTCAGCTACGAATTCTATTTGCCAACGACTCTTACGAGATTAACCCTGTATTCTCAAACCAAATCCAGAGCATGGCTGACTTCTTAGAGAAGTACAAAAGCGCTTCCATTCAAATCCAAGGGTATGCAAGTAAAGTCGGTGACCCTGAATACAACCTTGAGCTATCGAAACAACGTGCCAATGCCGTTGAACAAGAACTGCTCTCATACGAAATCGACCCTAAACGCGTTGAGATTGTTGGATATGGTGAATCACGCTTAGAGGACCAAGGAGATGATGAAACCGCTCACGCTCTCAATAGACGCGTCACAGCCACCGTTGTGGGACTTACTGAGAAAGTAGTCGACGAATGGACCATTTTTACCATCATTGAAAAATAGCTTTCGCTCAAAAGAAAATGGCCTTGCATGTTTGCAAGGCCATTTTTATATCTAGGAAGATTTGTTCTTAGTGCTGAGAGTTAACTTCTGCTCCGCTCTCAACACTTACTGACTTCTTTGGTAAAGACACATGCAGTAAGAAGTAACCAAGCAACGCGGCAGTCGTTGAGCCCATCAAGATACCAAGACGCGCATAGGTATCAAATTCTGCATTCACCGTACCAAACGCTAGCGATGAGATGAAGATAGACATCGTAAAGCCGATACCACACAACACTGATACTGCGAAGATATGCATAAAGTTTACTCCTTCAGGAAGCTTAGCTACACCTGACTTCACCGCAACCCAACTGAATGAGAAGATACCCAGTGGCTTACCAACCAACAGACCAAGAGCAATGCCCAAAGGAAGCGCTGAGCCTAGGCTAGATAGCGATACGCCTTCCAGTGAGATACCCGCGTTTGCAAATGCAAACAGAGGAAGAATACCAAATGCCACGTATGGATGAAGCGCGTGCTCCATGTGTTTAAGCGGCGAGTGTTCCCCTTTCTTGCCCTGTAGTGGGATAGCAAAGCCAATCACAACACCAGCAAGAGTCGCGTGTACACCAGACTTCAATACCGCGAACCATAGAATCGCACCAACGATCATATATGGTGTCAAGCTGGTCACTTTCTTAGCATTGAGTATGAATAGTGCCGCTGTCATGGCGAAACCAACCGCAAGCGCTGTTGTTGAAAGATCACCTGTGTAGAACAGAGCGATAATTACAACGACACCTAAGTCATCAATAATTGCTAGCGCTAGAAGGAAAACCTTTAAGCTAACAGGAACACGATTACCCAATAGCGCCATAATACCCAATGCAAACGCAATGTCCGTTGCAGCAGGAATAGCCCAACCCGAAATAGCCTGCGCATCACCGTAGTTGAATGCGACATAAACTAATGCTGGAGCCAACATACCACCCACGGCAGCAATTGCAGGGAAGATAGCCGTCTCTTTTGATTTTAGAGCACCTTCTAAAAGCTCACGCTTTACTTCTAAGCCAATAAGTAGGAAGAACACTGCCATTAGGCCATCGTTGATCCAGTGTGAGACCGACATGCCTAATACGTAGGTGTATAGGAAGCCCTGATATGCCTCGTAAAGATCTGTGTTTGCGATTGTCATAGCGATTGCGGCTGCAATAACTAGTAGGATGCCACCAGCGGACTCCATTTTGAAAAAATCGCGAATAATATCATTCATGATATTGCCCTTATATTTATTATGTTAATAAGCGATTAACAAAGAATACAAATGAGTTTATAGAGATCAATAACCTAAGAATAATCGCTTGTTTAGTTCTTAAACTTCGGTTTTTCCGATGTAAATCTTTCTAATAGCATTAATTTTCCTTAAATAATTATAGGCAAAAACTAAAAATTTCCACATAAAAACGAAAAAGCCACCTCTCAAATAGTGAGAAGTGGCTAAGTTCTTATCGCGATGCTATCTACTTGATAAATCTAGTAGCCTGTCAGTTGCATGAAGCCTCTCGCCTCATGCGTTCCTTTCGTTGCGATTGGCCCTTCCCAGTATGGAATGATAAATGGTAGCCATAAATTCTGGTTCATCACGCTGGTTGTTATATTTACACCGTATTGAGGTACTTCAACGGACCATTGAAGGGGAACTGATTTCCCGTTGGCCAAAACAGTTTGCTGGATAGGTTCCATGATGATTTGGTCGTGAGACAGGTTTACAACTTTACCGTCATTCGTCGCCAATGTTCCAAAGCGAAAAGGTAATTGCTCATCTTGTCGATACTGGCTGATCGAAAGGGTCGTCTCTTCATCTAAATGAATGACAAGCCAATCCCAACCTTGCTGACCTTGAGCAAGTAACCCACTCCCCCACTCTTTACTTAGCCATCCTTGTCCCGAGACTGGCACAATGTTATTCGGGCCTAGATTTAGCTCACCACGAACACTAATAAAAGGAGAGAGAATATTATGGGAAGCTACCGGCAATAGATCATGCTTTTTAACGTAGCCGCGCTCTCCGGGAATAACTAAAGGCCCTTTGGCTGTTGATTTGAGTTGAATGCCAAAAGTATCCGTTTCAGCAACAAGGAGGCCAGGAAATGGTGTTTTACCTAGAGAACGCCAGTACCAGTTGTCAATCCAAAGTCTGAAAGGCTGAGTAGTGATACCCGCTTGCCCAATACCACCACGAGAGATGCGCTGCTCGCTCCACACCTGGTCTTTATGTGTTATCGCAACATGAGCAATATAAAGCTGGGAGTTAAGCCAGCCAGGAAGGTCGCGGTCATCATTAGCAATTCGAAAGTAGCTCCATTGAACACCGTATTTCTCACCTTGCTTATCCGAGACGTTGGCGAAAAAGTGCAGCCATCCATGCTGGAAGTTACTGTGAAAGCCAAAGTCACGAGGTAGGATGACCGGATTATCTGGTAAAACAGGTTCAAAGACCTTATTACTAGATACACGCAGCACACTGCTGACTTCATTGTCAGTAACAGGTTCTGGAGCAGAGAGAATTGAGTGGTAAAGCGCTGCTAATATGGCTATCGATACTGCAACAATTCCGTATGTAACAACACCTAACTTCTTTACCAACTTTCTCATTTATAGCGAATCCCTTAATGCTTTCATCGGTGTACTGCGAATCATCCTTATCACAGGGATGGCTCCTGCCACCATTAACGACAACATGGCTATCATGGCCGTTTGAAGATATTCACCTGGAATGAACTGAATTTCCATCGTCCACCCAAATGATTGCTTGATAATAATGTCTACAACCAGCCGCGCGAGTGCTAAACCCAGTGGCATAGCAATTAGCAAAGCAATGGCGCCAAATACAAACAACTGCAGGCTCCCGACCAGTATTAGCTCGCGCCCAGACATACCCACACAGCGTAACAAGGCGATATGTTTTTGCCTCGAGACTTCCCCACCGACAGTCGCGAAGAAGATACCAAACACTGCTATCACAAGCGTTATATTCCCCAAGGTATCTGCGATCGAGAAGGTTCGATCGAAGACCTTCATCGCTTGGTTATGAATATGGCTATTATCAAATACACGTTCAGAGTCAATTCTAAACACAGCTTCCAGTCGACGTTTCAATCCTATCGGGCTCACGCCGTCGTTAAGTACTGTACCTAGAGCAACGCTGCCGCTTCCGGCGAATGCGTAAAGCCAGTTTCTGTGTGATAAAAGTACTTGGTTGTATGGATTGCCATAATCGTAATACACCCCTACCACTTGCCAGCCATGACCTAACTTACCTGATAGATCGATGTAATCACCTGGCCTAATATCTAGCTTCAGGGCCATAGATTCGCTGATCATGACACCTTTTGAATGATGAAGGTGATACCAATAGTTAGGTACACCTAACTTGACAGTTAACGCCTCTAGTTCACCTTCTGAAGCCCCAGTACTAACGACTTGAAGTGCGCCTTTTTCTGTAGAGAGCTCTTTCTCCCAGCGCCACCAAACTGACTCTACCTCTGGTTGTTTTGATAGCCATGAGCTCATTCGCGCAGCTGCACTATTGTTTGGATAGATGTAAAGATCAGCCGCAAGACGCTGGCTTAACCACTTATCTGTAGTGTCACGGAAACTGCCCACCATGGTTTCAACACCAATATTTGCAGCCATCGCGAGCATGAAAGCCATTGTTGCAACACCACGGTAGCTCATGCTCGCAGCAGCATCTGCAAAGAACCAACGGACTTTTACCCAACGCAGCGTATAAGAGAAACTTTCAAAGACTTTCCAAACGATAAATGGCGTAAACAGTGCAACACTAAGTAGCATTAGAGCAATGATTGCAAAGCCCGACTCTTGAGTCTGAGGTGCTTGGTAAATAGCCACGGCCGCAACGCAGAGCGCACACGCAATTAACGCTTGAATGGTAAATTCTGCGCCCGTAAATCGAATCAAAGATAGTCTTGTTGTTAATCGTGATGGTTGAGAGCGCAGTAGGCGAACTAGTGGCCAAGCACAGGCCACAATCGCACCAATTGTTGACAAATAAAGGCTATATAAACTTGTTTCTAAGCTCCACTCGATCGAGAGGCCGACATTGGCATCATAAAGATCACCCAAGCTAGCAGAGACCGCTGGAATAAGCTGGCCTGCAAGTAACATCCCAAGAGCGTTACCACAGATCCAACTGATGAGTACAAGGAAAACCAACTCAAGTAAAAGCGCTTGCGCTAATTGCCAACCAGACACACCCGTTTGGCGAAGAATACCAACCAATCGCTGACGCTGAGTTAAAGAAAGCGACATCGCTTGATAGAAAATGAAAAGCCCAACGAGGAAAGCTAGCATCCCCATCGCACTTAAATTCATGTGAAAAGCTTGAGTTAACGACTCTAGTTCGGCACGAGAGCTGCGTTTTAGCTCCATACCATTTGGCAGCATAGATTTGAGCTTTGCCACCTTTTCTGCAGGCATATCGCCACATGCGATTGTTGAGATACCAGCACTTCGCTCCAACATTCTTAGCAGCGCCATATCGGCTAAAATACGCGTGCCGTTAATCAAACCATTTTTATCAACAGCGACTGGCCCTAATTTAGTGCCATCAACCAAAGAAATGGAGTCACCATCTTTCCAGTTCATATGATGAGCGAGATCACTACTGATAAGCACTGGATATGGCGGTTGCATGAGAGCAAATGTGGCGATGTCTTTTAGTAAAACACCAGGCTGGAATCGAGTGAGTGCAGCAGGGTCAATCCCGACCAGCATGAACTCTCCGCCAGAGACGGTCTCAACTCTTAAAGTTTCGAAAGGCGCGCACTGGTGAAAACCATCTCGACGAAGCTGAATATAAAAGCCTTGAGGGATCTTGTTGGTCGCATGCTTAGGACGGATTCGATATGGGAGAGGGTTTGAGAAAAGCTTCTCACCATGCTCATAGCTTTGGCGAGCATGATTGTTTATAGAACTTACGCCAACCAGTAGCGAAACGCCTAGAGTAAGGCCAAGCCAGACAAGAAGGATTTGAAACGGGTAACGTCTGTAGTGACCAAGTAGCGCTTTAACTACGGGCCATAACATGAAGTAACCCTCCTTGAAGCCTAATCTTGCCTTCCATGTGTTCCGCAACACGTTCACTGTGAGTCACTAACAGCAACGTACACTCTAGCTGTTTAGTCAGCGTAGTTAAAAGACGCATCACCGCTTCAGCATTTCGCTCATCAAGGCTACCCGTTGGCTCATCCGCCAGAAGGATTTTTGGCTCCATATACAGAGCACGAGCAATCGCGGCACGCTGTTGTTGGCCACCAGACACTTCTTCAGGATAACGGCCAAGTAAAGGCATAAGATCAAGCGCAGACAAAATCTGGCGCCACAAACCTTGGTCCTCTGGTAGTCCTTTTAGCTGACGACAAAAACGAATATTATCTGCGACATTCAGCGTTGGTAAGAGGTTGAATTGCTGGAAGATAAGACCGATGTTATTGCGGCGGTAGGCTGTACGTTTGGTTTCAGCCACATCGTGCATAGAGAAGTTAGGAAAGAGTACCTCGCCAGAATCGACGGTATCAAGGCCAGCAATGAGGTTGAGAAGCGTACTTTTTCCAGAGCCACTTTCTCCCATTAAAGCGATTTGCTCACCTTGTTTTAATGTTAACTCAGCACCTTGTAAAACGGGGTGAAATTCACCGCCATCCACATAGCCTTTACACAGGTCTGTTAGTTGTAACATCGATTCTCTCGTTTACTTCAAAATAGGAGTGTGAATCTACACTAAATCACGCTTTCAAGGAAGCAATTTGGATTCCAGATCACAAGATATGCATCAAAACACACCCTACACTCGTTCAATGTCTAACTTTCGATCAAATTACGAATCCATTTACGTGTATTCATACGATAAAGCGAACCAAACCATTTAATCAATTCCTCGGCCAAAAACAGAACGTAAATCCACTCTGGCGGCCAACCTAAACCAATCGCAGCAAACGCAGCCAACGGAATCCCAATCAACCATTGAGCAACCAGATCTTGGTATAGACAGAATTTAACGTCGCCCCCAGCACGAAGCACACCAACAATCGTCATAATCGGAACTGAACGTAGCACGATACCAATACTCATGACGATCATGAATTTCTCTGACAATAAACGAGTTTCCGCCGTCAACGCACTAAATGCATCAAGTACTAAACCTTGAACAACGAACAACAGACCTGCAACGACGATACCAATAAACACACTTAGAATTGTTACGCCTATTGCTTGGTAGTAAACCGCATCGTAGTTCTTGGCGCCGATTTGATTTCCGACCAAAACCGCTGCCGCGTTAGACAAGCCAATCAATAGGGCTAACGCGATCGATTCAACCGGTGACATAACCGAAAGTGCAGCTAAACCTTGTACGCCCGATTGCCCCATAATGGCGTGATAAGCAAACAGACCACCAGCCCACGCTAAGAAGTTGAATGTCGTAGGTAAAGACAAACGTAAGAACTTGGCTACCCTCTCCCACTCTAGAACGTTGCGAATATCTGTCATACCAAAAGCAAGCAGGTGTTTTTTCGCATAGAGATAGCCAAATAGCGTTGCAACCTCGATAGCACCACTCAATACCGTCGCAATTGCCGCACCTTTAATGCCCATCGGTGGCAAACCAAACTTGCCGAAGATAAATACCCAGTTCAAAAAAATGTTCGACACGATACCGATGCCACTAAAGAAAGTGCTGATACCTGGTTTGTGCATTGCTCGTAAGCCTACCGACATACTTGCTACACACGCAACAGCAAACATAGTCACCGAGGTAATCACTAGGTAGTCGCTACCAAGTTGATTCACTTCAGGGTCATTGGTGGCAAGCCCCATGATTTGACTAGGGAATAGAATAAAGAGAAGTGCAGTCAACGCAGCAAACACCGTACACACAAGCCATGTTAAGGCGGTACTTTCACGGACACCTTGTCGATTGCTAGCTCCCCAATACTGGGCTGTCAGTAGCGCTCCACCTGTGGTGACTCCGACTAACATAATTGTCGTAACGAACGTTGCCCTCGCAGCCACACCCACAGCGGCAATCTCAGCTTCACCAAGCTGACCGAGCATCAGCACATCAACCAAGCTGCGGCTTGAAAACATAATGCTTTGTAGCGTGATCGGCATAGCGATCGCAATCAAACGACGTAGAAAATCACCACGAGTATGGTGTAAAACATTAGCAAGCATTGTGACAACGCACCTCTAGATACAAGGATTTGATACTACGCCAATTAAACGATTGTTCTGATTAAGAAACCTAAGTCGTGACTTATCTTGGTTAGTATGAAATAAAGACAATTAACGGTCGGTTATTATACGCACGCTTTTGCTGTGAAACCATTAAAATGATAGGGACTCATGATGAAAAAAGTGTTGGTTCTAGGCGCATCAGGTTACGTTGGCTCCCAGCTCCTCAATTTATTGTGTCAGCAAGGTTTTGAAGTAACCGCAGCTTCGCGCCAATTAGAGTATCTTAAGGCGCGAGTCCTGCCCCAGTCCAATCTAACCATGTCTTATCTCGACTTGGCGGACAAAGCGGCAACAATAGAGCTTGTTTCTCAATTCGATCTTGTCTACTTTCTTGTACACGGTATGGCCCACGGTCATGACTTCCTCGACTATGAAGTCTCGCTTGCTGAAAACTTTAAAGATGCTCTCGCTCAAAGCAGTGTCAAACACGTTATTTACCTCAGCGCGATCCAACCTCAAACGGGTGACTCTAATCACTTGAAAGCTCGCCGTATGACTGGGGATATTATTCGCAAAGCTGGTGTACCCGTCACTGAGCTTAGAGCAGGTGTGATCATCGGCCCTGGTTCAGCGGCTTTTGAGATAATGCGTGATTTCGTTTATAACCTGCCAATCTTGATTACGCCTAAGTGGGTCGACTCAAAAGCAAATCCAATTGCGCTCTCTAACTTGAATCACTATTTGATTTCATTGGCGAAAGAGAGCCCAACAAGCCACGATATTTTTGAGGTTGGCGGCCCTGATACCCTAACGTACCGTGAACAGTTCGAGGTGATCGGTCGAGCCGTCGACAAACCAGTCAAGATTATCCCAACTCAGTTACTTACACCTAAAATGGCTTCTCGTTGGTTAGGCATTGTTACCTCTGTGCCTTCAAGTATTGGTAGTGCCCTACTTTCTGGTCTCGAGCATGACTTCATTGCCGATTCAGAGCGCATTCGTCATAAATACCCTCAAGCCATGATCCCCTTTGTCCAGATGGTCACCGAAAGTATTCAAAGTGAAGGAACGTTTGTACGAAGCAATGTATGGGGTTTTGACCCGGGCGCTCTTGCTCGCTGGCAACCGGGTTACGGCTATTATCCTAAACAGACAGGCGCATCCATCGACACTCATTTATCTTCCAGTGAGATTTGGCAAGTGGTTCGGAAAGTCGGAAGCCGCAAAGAGGGATACTTTTTTGCTAATATTTTGTGGCGAACACGAGAGTGGCTCGACATCTTCTTTGGAGGAGGTAAACCCATTCGCCGTTCACCTGAAGGACCAGAACTTAAAGTCGGTGACTACATCGATTCATGGAAAGTGATACGCTGCGAACAAGAAAAATTCATTTCTCTGTTGTTCGGCATGAAAGGTCCCGGTTTAGGCCGCTTAGAATTCAATATCGAAGACTTAGGTGACAAAAGACGTTTAACGGTTACCGCTTGGTGGCATCCACAAGGCTTCAGAGGGTTACTCTATTGGTTCGCAATGATGCCAGCGCACCTGTTTATTTTTAAAGGAATGGTGAAAGCCATAGTCCGCAAAGCAAAAGAGCTGCCTTAATTAAGCAGCTCTTTGTTTCATTTATACCGTTAGGCTAAGAGGAATTTCTGCCAGTTGGTCGCCTCGGTTGGCTGGGAATACAATGTACTCGCCGTGGTATTTCACGTTCGATTTGTAATCCGTCACCTTATGAACCATAAAGCCAGCAGCGGATGCTTTCTCGACAAAATCAACATGGTGACCACGAACAAACCAGCTCATCGGTTTGACCATATCTTCACCATCAAAGCTGCTTTCACACTGCTCGGTACACATAGCTAGAGAGTTTGGGCCTTCGGTAAAGATTTGCACTTTGCCACAGCCGACCAACTCTTCCGATGTGGTCACTTCCCAACCCTGCTCTTCCATCATATCGATGAACACATTGATCTCATGATCTTTAATAATGCGATCGTCTTGTCCTTCAGGGAAGAACTCACTATAAAACTTAGAGATACGCTGAAAGATCTGCATCAAGCCAGCGTTGTTACCTTTAGAACGTCCCGTTTTTTGCCAACGAATAAGATCGTCCGCGACAATACGAGGAAACTGCTGAGATTTAATTGCTTTCGTGATCCAACGAACCATAAATAGGTTATTAGCTGTTGGTCCATTGGTTAAACGACCTGCTGCATGTTCTGCTGCTATATCGTTTAACGCCTTATTAACCAGTTTTTGTATTTCTACTGTGTATTGAGACATTACGCCTTTCTTCCAAATATCCAATAACACGCCGCCGAGGCAACTGAGCAAGCGCTCATTACCATTATCATCGGCCACGTTACACCGCCTGGCAAAAATGCCACGACAGCACCAATAATCGACCCCGTTCCAAAACGAAGCGTTCCAGCAAGCGACGACGCCGTACCTGCCATTGAAGGATAACCGCTAAGCAGCAGGCCCATCGTATTACTACCAATCGTAGAGAGTGTGCCGATAAACATAACGACAAAAATTACTGTGCCCCACAAGCCCATGTCAAACAGCCAAGTGACAAAAAGACCGACACCAGCAATAAGTTGGATGGCTAACCCAAGACGAAGCATAGTGTGAGAGCCGACTTTTTTCACCATGCGGCCGTTTATACTTGTCATGATGATCATGGCGATAATGTTTAACCCGAACAAGTAACCAAACTGGTCAGGTCTTACGCCATAGATATCAATGTAGACAAATGAACCCGCAGTCAGGAACGCAAACATACCCGAGAATGAAAACGCGCCGGAGAAAATCAGCCCCATAGCAACAGGGTTCTTAAACAAACGAAGATAGTTTCTTAACGTATTTCTTAAGCGCAGTGGCTGTTTGTTTTCTTCGCTTAAAGTTTCAGGAATTTTCCATAAAACGAGTGCAATTACGACAACTGAGAAGCCCGCAAGAATCCAGAAAATCGCTCGCCAACCAAACCAAACTGCGACATAGCCGCCAATCATAGGCGCAATCAACGGGGCAATGGTGATAACCAGCGTCACGAAAGACATCGCACGGGCAAAGTCTTCACGGTCGAACATATCGCGCACAACGGCTTGGATAATTACAGCCGCCGCTGCACCCGCAAAGCCTTGTGCGGTACGAACCCAAGTAAGCGCCTCAATACCCGTCGTGGTTGCACTCACAATGGATGCAATACCAAAAAACAGGACGCCCAATATGAGTACAGGTCGACGACCATAGCTATCTGCTAACGGTCCGTGAATAAGCTGACCAATCGCAAAACCTGCGGTATAAGCCGTCAAAGTGATTTGCACAGCACCTTCAGTGACACCAAGATCACGAGCAATCGTTGGCATCGCTGGTAGATACATATCGATAGCTAATGGCGTTAAAGCACCTATCGCACCCAGAACTAAAAATAGAAGGAAACTGATTTGTGGGGCGTTCGATTGTTCTAAGGTTTTCTCAGACATATCTCTCCTACTCGGTTGCGTATCAGATGCAGCTTCCGTGCTGCAACCAAACAGAAAATAACAACACCTTTCATAGGTGTTTGGGGATCCGATCTATCCTCAATCAAATCAACCGAAAAGACTAGTTCCTAGTTGGAAATAAACTAATTCCTAAATCAGTTATTATTTCCAAACTGAATCAATTTCTTCGTCAGTTAGGTAACGATATTCACCCGGTTCAAGCGAGTCACATAGCTCAATGGCACCAATCCTTTCACGGTGCAAGTGCTCTACTTTATTACCAAGAGCGGCAAACATACGCTTAACTTGGTGATACTTACCTTCGGTGATGGTAAGAAGTACTTCATTCTCTTCTTCGTCCACTATTTCCAGAACGGCTGGAAGTGTGAGGTCTTTTTCGTTACGAAGCTGAATACCTTCAGCGAACTTCTCTTTGTAGTCTGCTTGAATAGGATCCGCTAACCATACTCGGTATGTCTTTTCGCATTTATGTTTTGGCGACGTAATACGGTGTGACCACTGACCGTCATCAGTAATTAAAACAAGACCTGTGGTATCGACGTCAAGACGACCAGCAAAATGAAGCTCTTCCATTTTTACTTCGTCTAGCAACATGAAAGCGGTCTGATTGAAACCATCTTCATGCGAACAAACAAAACCATCTGGCTTAAACAGCATGATATAACGAGGCCCTGGCTTATGAATCTCACGCCCTTGCCACTCAACTGTGCACTCGTCTGTCACCTTTACAGCACCACTTTTCTGCACAACGTCATTGATGGTTACATCACCACTTTTAATGATCTTGGTTGCTTCTTTACGTGTTGCACCTAGTGCATCACACAAATATTTATCTAAACGCATGAATACCTCATCTTTGTCAGGTGAGGTATTATAGTGCGACTAGACCAAATAGTTGAGCTATTTCACACATTTTATGTATACACTCCGTCCCTATCAGGCAGACTCCGTTAAAGCGGTTATTCATTATTTTCGCAAACACTCCACTCCAGCGGTTCTTGTACTGCCCACTGGTGCGGGGAAAAGCCTTGTCATAGCGGAACTTGCTCGCTTAGCAAAAGGACGCGTGCTCGTTATGGCGCACGTCAAAGAGTTGGTTGAGCAAAACCATGAAAAATATGAAGGATATGGACTTAAAGGGTCGATATTCTCAGCAGGTCTTGGCCGAAAAGAGACAGACCAACAGGTGGTGTTCGCCTCTGTTCAATCCGTCGTGAGAAACTTAGATCAATTTAAGAACCAATTTTCTTTGCTAGTCATTGATGAATGTCACCGCGTACCAGACAATAAAGATACAAGTTATCAGAAAGTTATCTCTCATCTTCGTGAACAAAACCCTGGTATAAAAGTTCTCGGCTTAACTGCCACTCCCTATCGATTAGGGATGGGTTGGATCTACCAATATCATACTCGTGGACTGGTACGCACCGAAGAGCCAAGATTCTTCCGCGATTGTATCTTTGAACTGCCGATTCGCTATCTTCTCGATGAAAAGTTTCTTACCCCTGCCCTTATGATGGATGCACCGGTGTTAAGCTACGACTTCTCGCAGCTGAAACCCGCCAACACTGGCCGCTATAAAGAAGCTGAAATGGATATGGTGATCGATAAAGCCAAGCGTGCAACACCGCAGATCGTCGAGCAAATTATTCAAATGTCTGAACAGAAACAAGGCATCATGATCTTTGCCGCCACGGTTCGTCATGCACAAGAGATTTATGGCCTTCTCCCACAAGAGCAAGTGGCGATTGTGATTGGCGATACACCAACGCCTGAACGTGACGCCATTATTCAAGATTTCAAAGATCGAAAGATTAAATACCTCGTCAACGTATCAGTATTAACAACGGGGTTCGATGCGCCGCACGTGGATCTTATTGCCATACTGCGCCCGACTGAATCCATCAGCCTCTATCAACAAATCGTCGGTCGTGGTCTTCGTCTCTCTCCAGGGAAAGAGGAGTGTTTGGTGCTCGACTATGCTGGCAATAGCTACGACCTCTACCAACCTGAAGTCGGTGATGCAAAACCCGACTCAGACAGCGAAATCATCACAATTCCTTGCCCTGCTTGTGGCTTCAACAATAACTTTTGGGGCAAGCTTGATAACAACGGTTTCTTAATTGAGCACTTTGGGCGTAAATGCCAAGGCTTTTTTGAAGATGAAGAGACTGGCGAACGCGAGCATTGTAACTATCGCTTCCGAGCGAAGTATTGTGGCGATTGTGGTGCCGACAATGATATTGCAGCTCGAATCTGTCACGAGTGTGATGCCACTTTGGTTGACCCTGACAAGAAGCTTAAAGAGGCATTAAACCTAAAAGATGCACTGGTATTTGAATGTCGGGAAATGGCATTGAGCGTGCACAAAGACGATAAAGGTAAAAGCAGCCTCAAAGTGGCTTATATTGGTGATAACCAAGCGCAAGTGAGCGAGTTCTGGTCATTAACGACTAAAGGTCAAAAGCAACGCTTTAAGGATCAGTTTGTTAGACCTCACCTCGCGGATAAACACCGTCCATTTGACGATGCATCCCCAACTAAAGTCGTCAACAACCAACACCGTTTCCGTCCGCCACAGTTTGTCATCGCACGAAAGTCAGGTCGTTTTTGGAAAATGCGCGATAAAATTTTCGAAGATGAGTTATCTGGTTAGTCATTCACTTGGTGTTCATTTTTGATTAGTTATAGTAGTGTCTGTTAATCGCAAAAGGTTAACAAACCCTAGGCTTCCGAAATTCGAAAAAGGTAAGATTATGCTTAATCGTCAACTTTTTACTAACACTGCCTTGTTAGTTTGCCTGCTGGTTGCGTTTCCAAGCTTGGCAAAAAAAGGACACGACCACCATGATGATGAAGATGGTCACGCTTTAGTGCAGGACGTTCATAAACCGGGAACAAAAATCGAGTTTGAAGAAGACCAAGACGAAGTTTATGAAGCCGTTAAAAAAGGATACATCCGTCCTTTCTCTGAAATGTATGCGGCGGTTGAGCGCGATCTGCACGGACGAATTATTCATGTCGAACTCGAAGAAGATGACGACGTTTGGGTTTATGAGCTTAAATTAAATTTTGACAACAACATCATTAAAGTCGAATACAACGCAGAAACCCTAGAGATGCTGCTCATTAAAGGGCGCAATTTTAAACAAGCATTAAAAGACTAAGAAGAACAACGCTTATGAAAATTCTTGTAGTGGAAGATGAACCACGTTTAGGTGAACAAATCCTAGAAATGCTAGAACAAACTGGTTGGGTTCCCGAACTTGCCCAAGATGGTATTGACGCTCTCTACCGCGCTACGTCTGAAGAATGGGATGCCATTGTACTCGATCTTGGCCTACCTAAACTGGATGGCTTAACCGTATTAAAAGGCATTCGAGACGAAAACATCAACACGCCTGTCATTATCCTAAGCGCGCGTGACACCCTCACTCAACGAGTAGAAGGTCTTAATGCCGGTGCAGATGACTACCTAACTAAACCGTTTGAAATGGTCGAACTGACTGCCCGTATTCGTGCTCAACTTCGCCGCGCTTCAGGAAATGCATCTCCTGTTATGCAAATTGGCAACTTAAGCCTTGATACCCGTACTTCTAAGGTAATGTGGCAAGGTCAAGCAATTAGCTTAACGGCACTTGAGTACAAAGTCGTTGCGTACTTTATGCATAACCCAGAAAAAGTTATCTCTCGTACAGAATTGGTCGAACATATTTATAAACAAGACTTCGACCGCGACTCCAACACCATCGAAGTGTTCATTGGACGTATCCGTAAGAAGATCGCACCAAAAGTCATCAAAACTGTGCGCGGTTTAGGGTACCAACTCTATGCCGAGTAGCAAGCGCCCGTTACTTAAACGCCTCAGTTTAAAAAGCCGCCTAGTATTGGCGGCTGTTGTGTGGTTGACGGCGATGGTATTCGCGGCGGGGGTCAGTGTTCCTACCCAAGTATTCAACTATATGGTGGACGATACCAAGTCGCAGCTCTCCATTTATATGGATGAAGTCTCTGCCTCTCTCGAAGCCGATGAATCTGGGGCGATCTCTTTAGGCAGTAGTTTGTCAGATCCTCGCTTTAACCGACCATACAGTGGTCTATATTGGTCGGCTAAAACAGAGTCTGACCTGCTTAGGTCACGTTCTTTATGGGACCGCGAGATCAAAATAAAAGATAAAGGCCGCACTGTTCTTGGCGCTCGTGATGAAAGATTGATCTTCATTAAAACAAAGCTTTATTACCCTGACTACGACGGCCCTATCGAAGTTGTCATTGGTATTGATGAACAACCGATTGAAGATACTGTAGGCGCATTGATGAGCCAACTTTGGATCATTCTTGCATTACTCTATTTTGGTGTACTCGCGGTCATTATGCTTCAGGTTCAGTGGTCTCTTAGCCCGCTAAACAAAATGCACAAAGAGCTCTCACAACTCAGATCAGGTGAAAAGACTCAGCTAGACCAAGACTACCCTAAAGAAGTGGCTCCTGTTGTTTCTGACTTGAATGCGTTGGTATTTCATTACCAAGAACTTCTAGAGCGAGCTAGGCATCATGCTGGTAACCTATCTCATGCGCTCAAAACTCCCCTCTCTGTTTTGAAAAATGAGATTGGGTCACTCAATAAAGATACTCAGCAATACTTGCAACCACCCGTTGACCAGATCCAAGACCAGATTGACTACCACTTAGGTCGTGCCCGTATGGCAGGTTCTAAAAATATTCTGTCTGTTCATGCGAACCCTTCTGAACGTGTCGATGCCATATCGATGGCATTTGATAAAGTCTATGCATCACGGGAAATCGCTCTGATCAATGAACTGGATTCTGACGTTGAAGTGGCCGTTGATAAGACCGACCTCGACGAAATGATGGGTAACTTACTCGAAAACGCTTACAAATGGTCTTCAAGCATCATTCGAGTGCACGCTATTAGCAGTGTTAACGACCAGATTGATATCATTATCGAAGATGATGGCCCCGGGATCCCGGATGATAAAATTGAGCAAGCGGTTAAACGTGGCGTCAGACTCGATGAAACGACTCCGGGTACAGGTTTAGGGCTCAATATCGTCAGTGAAATGGCACACAGTTATCGAGGCAAGCTCACACTTTCTCGCAGTTCTATGGGTGGTTTGAAAGCCGTGCTCTCATTTAAAGTATTTAACTAACATCCTTTAAAGAGCGACACAGTGACGTCGCTCTTTTCTTTCAAAGATGGCCCTTTCAAGCGATCAATTACCTCAATTTGGTTCATTTTAGACTTAATCATTACGGAATCATCCTTTTTACTTTGATAATAGCGCTACTTATTACTTTAACCGCTGTTGTTTTATGCTCGTCCGCTACTATTCACTTCTTCTTTCGGGCCAAGTACTTGCCGATCAAAGCAACCTTGATGAAAGCGAACCGTCTCCTTTTACCGCGCAGACCAAGCTAGGTTTTATCTACACACAAAATACCAGTTCTTCCTTGTCGGTAAACTCGGCGCTCTATCTCGGTTTTCAGCAGCAGAGTTGGCATCACAAAGGGTCATTCGAAAGCTATTATACCGATGCCGAAAATGCAGAAGATGGAGCCAACCGCTACACGTTGAATCTAGGGTCAACCTATGACTTTGATGAAACCAGCTTTGTTAGAGGAGCAACACGATTCGAGAATGATTTGTATGGCACTTATCGTAAACAGTGGGTACTTATGAGTGGCTTTGGTATCTATCTAGTGAACAACGACTATGTGAAAACGTCAGTATCACTGGGTCCTGGTTATAGAATCACGCAAAGACAACCCTTTGACGCAGATTACCCTATGCAGAAAAACTACGAGCTAATAGCGACCTCTTCTCTCGATACTTCCGTCGTGGTTTCTGAACGCCTTTCTATGGGCGCCGTGCTCGACGTCGCACACGGTGAAGAGAATACCCAATACAACTCTAAAGCGTTCATTAAGAATACCTTGATGGCCAATTTGTCTTTAGTGTTTGATGTTGAATATATCTACAATACAACGGTTGCCGAAGACCAATCGCGCGATGAGATTTACAGCACTATGAGTTTAACCTATGACTTTTAGTTGCAAAAAGGCCTTAACGCTTATTGAAACGTTAAGGCCCTATTACTAAATGGAGCCCATTACTCTTTAAGCAACAATGCGGCTTTTTGACCAATTAAAATGGATTCATGGTCACTGACCTGAACGAGTTGCATCATGCCATCAAACGAACCCGGGCGAACAAATAGTTGCTCGATAAGGCCG
The DNA here is from genome assembly GCF_013114545.1 of Vibrio sp. RE86. Taxonomy (GTDB): domain Bacteria; phylum Pseudomonadota; class Gammaproteobacteria; order Enterobacterales; family Vibrionaceae; genus Vibrio. The sequence continues at coordinate 149,393 of NZ_VTXI01000008.1, forward strand.
TCTTTGGCGTTGTCGAGATCAAGTGGAGTGTGCATATCATGAATAAACATGACTCCATCTGCGTCAAAAGCGTAACTGCCCTTTCCGGAAAAACCCACTTGGCTGCGTGGTAACATAGAGAAAACATCGTAAGTGCCATTCTCTTTAAGAGTTAATTCGAAACGCACCGGGAGTGACGCCGTAACCTCACTATCTTCCCCTCCTATATGCAGAATCGTATTACTGTTAAAGTGACGGTTAACTTGAGTGTCTTTTGCCAATGCAATTCCACCACCGATCACTATGCCCAATATTGCGGCTACGCCAATATAGTATTTATTCACAATTGAGCACTCCACTGTTATTGCTAAAGCTTATCGAGCGCCCTTGCTCATCGACCATCAAGCTCAATTCTTCGAACTGATATATACGCGCATTGTTAAAGTAGAGCGTTTCCCCTTGCGTGGTAGGCTGATACGCACATTCCTGATACTCCGCCGTTTTCGCACCACTGACTCCGATATGTCCGTGGCTTTGCTTAACAAACAAGTAACTGCCAGCTAGGGCGGCGAAAAACACCGCTCCCAGCTTTAACATTTGTAGTCTTGAAATTGAGCTCGCTTTGACTTGTGACTCAATAGAGGCTGGTTTCGGTGGCTCTATTGGTTGTGCAGGTGCGGCTTCTCTCAACACTTCTGTGAGAGAATCAATGGCTTTTACGCTTCCAGTGAATTCATACCCTATCCCACGTTCAGTTCGAATAACCGTCCCTGTTCTGTCTTCTAACCCTCGGCGGCAACTAGAGATAGAGTGCAGTAGACTGCTACTCTCTACTACTATGCCACGTTTATGCCAAACCTCGTTCATAAGCTCTTGCTTACTTAGAACTTTCCCTTTGTTAGAGAACATATAGTTAAGCAAAGAGATTTCATTGATGCCGATCGGATGACGGACCTGACTTTCTAAGCTTTGAATGAAACCGCTCGATTCATCCAGCACATGAGTTCGATTAATCAATAACATGGCTTAACCCTCTTGAACCAATTGAAATGCTTTGGAACGACGTTTCAACGAGGCAAATCCCACGTATGCCATTGGCACGATAAAGAGTGAAAAGAATGTGCCTATAGTTAGACCGCCCACCAGCACTAGACCAATATTGATTCGACCAAGTGAACCCGGCCCTTCAGCTAATGCGAGCGGAAGTGAACCAATTATCATCGTCAGTGACGTCATGAGAATTGGTCGTAAGCGTGATTTTGCACTGATTAATGCCGCTTCCATCGCACTGTGCCCTTCTTTACGCTTGAGGTTCGCAAATTCAACGATCAAGATACCATGCTTGGTCACTAGCCCCACTAGCGTCAACAGGCCGATCTTTGAGTACAAATTCAAGCTGTGACCAAATACACTCAGCGTCAGTAATGCACCAACCAAGCAAAGTGGCACCGTCACCAAGATAATCAGTGGATCAACAAAGCTTTCAAACTGCGCAGCTAGAATCAGGAAAATAAATACTAAGGCTAAGCCAAACACCAACTGCATACCTGCTTCTGACTCGTTGAGCTCTTTTATCACGCCGTTGTATTCATAGCTCTGACCGCTCTTGAGCAGTGCAGGAAGCTCTGTATCAAGATACGTTTGAACATCGCTTGCACTGAACCCTGGCATTAGGTTGGCGGTGATCTCAGCAGCGTCTTTGCCATCAAACGTTTTGATGTTCGACTCAGCCGTAACTGGCTTGATAGTGACAAACTGAGACAATGGCAGTCTTTGACCAGAGTCTGAGCTCACATACAGCTTGTCTAAGACCTTAAAGTCACCTAATGCTTTACGGTTAACCTGTACTTGAATTGGATAGGTAAATCCATCTTTTGCTTGTAAATCAGCCGCTTTTACCGAACCTAAGAACGTCGAAATAGCGCTAGTCACATTGCCGTAACTCACTCCCGATAGAACAATCGCATTTCGGTCAATTGAAAGGTCGAAGCGAAGCTGATCTCTATGAGTTGAATTGTCTACGTTAGAGACACCTTCATACTCTTCTAGCAGTTTAACTACCTTACTTGCGGTATCAGACAGTGCATCAAGGTCACGATTGACCGTAGTGACTTCGAGCACTAGGTTTGTTGCCACATCCAAATTATCCGCAGAACGCACTGAAAAAGAGGTGGTGTAAGCTGAGATCGTCTCACTTGCTTTCGCGATCATCTCGTTAATGACCTCATCAGCACTTTTATCTCGCTCTTCCCATGACTTAAGTAACACATGGTTGGTCGGAGCTGACTCGATGTATGACAAGTTCGCTTCAATCGCTTCATTACCATCTAACACTTCATTGACCTGATCCACATTGTCCAAATCATAAAGACGTCCAGCTCCCGCAGGGCCGTGCGATGTTACTTCAATGAAACCAGTATCTTCTGTCGGTAAAAGCACCTTAGGCATAAACCACACGGCTACCAAAGACAAAGCAATAAGCGCAACTGTGCCACCAAACACAATACGAGAACGAGCAAACCAAGCATTCAAATACCCCATATAGCGCTCAGTCATTGCGTCTAGTTTCGTTTCTACCCATTCAAACCACTTAGGTGAGCGACTCGTCGATTTCAACATGTAAGCGCTCATCATTGGTGAAAGAGTCAGTGCAACAAAGCCTGAGATGATGACCGAAGCCGCCAACGTGAATGCAAACTGCCTAAATAGATCCGCTGTCAGACCAGACATCAATCCGATTGGCAAATAAACCACAGCAAGGGTCAAGGTCATTGCGATAACTGGGAACACAATCTCCTTACAGCTTTTTAGCGCTGCTTCAAAAGGCGATAGCCCCTCTTCGATATGGCGATAGCAGTTTTCGACTACCACAATTGCGTCGTCTACGACTAATCCGATAGCAAGAATAATCGCCAGAATTGTAAGTACATTGATACTGAAACCTAGTAGAGCCATGACACCAAATACGCTAATCACACAGACTGGGATAGTAACCAATGGAATCGCTGCAACACGCAAGGAACCAAGAAACAACACGACAATGGCTGCGACCAGAACGATGGCTTCAACTAGCGTCATAAAGCCCTGATCAATAGCCTCTTCAATGAAATCAGCTTGGTTGTATACCATCTTCATTTCGATCCCTCCAGGGATCTCCATTGACTCCATCGCAGCTTTGACTCGATTCGCAACCGTCACTGGGTTTTCAGTTTTCAGAGGCAGAACCTGAAGAGACATTGCCATGTCACCATCAACATGCAACATGCTTGGCTCTAGACTCTCTTCCCCCATCTGAATATCAGCAATGTCGCTGACACGAATAATTTTTCCATTATCAACTCGAAGGACAAGATCTCGAACATCCTCGATGGTAGTGACTTGATTAACTGGGTTAATAGAGAAATCACGCACTTCGCCTTTAATGGTACCCGCAGTAAACGTTGCGTTGTAAGTGCTTAGCGTACCGACAACATCCGACGCACTCACGTTAAGTGCCGCCATACGTTCAGGTAATAACCAAACTCGAATCGCTCGGCTCGATCCACCATATGGGCCCCAAACACCACCAACACCAGATACGTTTTTAAATTGTGGCGAAAGTTGCTGGTTGATAAAGTCGAACATCTCCTGCTTATCCATCTCACCTTTGTTCACAAAGGTAATGATGTTACTCGGCATCGAGGTCTCAGAAGAGTCATCTGTCACCGTTGGTTTATCCGTCATTGCTGGAGGGAAACCAGAAATAGCATCAACTTTGCTGCGCAGGTTGTTCATCAGATTAGCGTACTCAACTTCACTGACGCCATCTTCGAACTGGATTTTCATTGAACAGCTGCCCTCTTGGCAGTCTGTCGTCATGGCTTTGACTTTATCCAACCCGGTTACAGCTGTGATCAACTCATCAGCGACATTTTGCGACATAAACTCCGCACTTGCTCCCGTAATAGAGGCACTGACGGTCGCTGAAGCCGTTTGTCTTTCAGGAAAATATTGAATTGATAGCTTCTGATACGAAACCAATCCAAGAAGAACAATCGCAATGCTTAGCACTGAGGCAAGCACCGGATGTTTAATACAGATTTCAGGCAGCTTCATTCGTTACCTCCGCAGCAGTTTCTGGTTTAGGTTCAGCGACATAGCTTTCCTTGACGTCAGATTCCGCACTTTTCGGCGCTGATTGTTCCACTTCTTCAATAGGTTTCTCAGGTAGGTTTTGAGCAGGCAGAGTCACTGGTGATTGAACCTGTTGTGACTTGTTTTTCTTGATTGAAACCACCGAATCCTCATTCAGGTTCTGACGCCCTGTCACTACAACGGTTTCGCCGGTATTTAAACCCGACTCGATAGCAACGTAACCGTCGTTGGTATTTGCTCCCAACTCGACATCACGTTTCGTTGCTTTGTCACCGTCAATCACCCATACGAAGCGCTGCTCTCCATCCGTTGCGATCGCGGTTTGCGACACAATCACATCATCAGACTCGTCACCAATACTTTGGGATACTTTGGCAAACATACCTGGCACCAAACGATTATCTGCATTGTTTAAATGTGCATGAACCTCTACACGACCTGAGTTCTCATCGACTAAAGGAGCGATATAATCTACGTGGCCAGTAAAAGCCGTTTCACCGTAAGCGTCTACTTTTACTGAGACAGGTTGGCCTAACTTTGCTTGTCCTACTTCCGATTGAGAAATGGAGTAATGAACCTCCACTGGGTCTAGTTTTATCAAGCTCACTAGCGCTGTAGCCGCTTCAACTCGACTTCCAACGGAGTGGGTAAAATTGGTTAACTGGCCATCGAATGGAGCGATGAGTTTGTAACTTTGAAGATCGGTTTCTTTCTGCTTGAAATCCGCTTCCGCTAAACTAACTTGCTGTTTAAGCTCTTCCACATCTTGTGCCGACATAGAATCTGGCTGTTTCTTTAATAGCGCCATTACTCGCGCAAGCTTAGATTCGGCTAGTGCTAATGAGCTTTTCGCTTTATCAAATTCAGCGTTCGCTTTTGAATCGTCGAGCTGAGCAATGAGGTCTCCCTTCTTAACTGCATCACCGTCTTTGAAATTGAGTAGCTTTAACTTTTCTCCCGTGCTGAACGTAAGAGCTGCCGAGTCTGTTGCTTTAAGCTTACCGACTTCTTCGATACTTGAACTAGAGACTCGTTGTTGAGTGACTTCGACAGTCACAGGTATCGATTCAGCTGAAACCTGCATCGTGGCTGCTAGCAGGCTAAGAGATAAAATAGACAGAGATAAAGTCTGGATTTTCTTCATGTTGGCGACTCTAATTAATAAAAGTTGCCGTTGTTATACCCAAGATTTTTCGGCCAAAGTTAGGGCTTTGTCAGCGACATAATGATTTATCCTTAACGTACCTTAAAAAATATCAAACCATTGATTTTATTAAATTTAAAACAACAAAAAGCCCGTAACTTAATGTTTAAAAGTTACGGGCTTTTTAGGTTTTTCGAGCGACTAGAGTTCTTGTTTGGTAAACAAATAGGAGTACTTAGGGGCCACTAAGATCAATTGTTGCTCGGATAATGGGATAACTTTCAAATCTTCCATAGAGTGCATGCCTCGCTGTGAAAACATCGTTTCGACAACTGAATTATTCTGTTGAGATGAGAGTACTTGCTCTGATTGTTCCGGCATTAAAGACAGCCCATGATGATCGAATTGGTAACGACCAGAAGTATTAAAGCCTACCTTATTATCGGTCAAAAAATACATTTCATATTGACCAGAACGCTTCAAGGTTATGACTGCGTTCAAATCTAAAACATGAGTCGATTTATGAGTATCGACCAGCAATTGTGTTTGACTCACCATCGATTGTGAAATCGTCGGTGAGTTAACAAATGTAGCCATTGAGCCAATCAGCAAACCTGATGCAACACTCGCGAGCATTATTTTCTTATTCACAGGCCACCTCTAACTCGCTAGGTACATAACTTACAGATTCACCATTTTGTGAGACGAGTATGACTTGGTCCCCCGTCTTAAACGCACGCACATTGTTCAAAACCGTTTTTTCGTCACTTCCTTCAAGCTCGATAACACACCCGACATAACGCTGCTCTTGATAATCCGCTTCAACCCAAGGCGTGCTAACTAAAGAGATAACGCCATAGCTCAACATTGCGCTAAGGGTAAACACAATAAGATAGAAAGTGTTGTTGCGCTTTAAACGCGTGGGTTCATCACTAATAACTGAGTTTGGCGTTGGGTGCTCTTCCTTAACGTACTCGGAGACCTTCCCATTAAACTGATACCCTGTTCCTCGCACAGTCGTGATGATTTCCCCACTGCGATCATCCAGCGCTTTTCGGCAGGTAGAAACCGCATGTAGTAAACTGCTCTCTTCGACCACCACACCTTTTTTGAACCACACCTCATCCAGAAGCTGAGCTTTGCTCAAAGGTTGGCTTGGGTTTTCGATCATAAACTGCAGCAGTGCAACTTCATTTCCACCTAAAGAGGTTTTGGTTCCGGTTTCAAGCTCTTCTAATATGCCCGTGAGGGTGTTGAGTATGAATCTATCTTCAATCAACAACATGGTAATAATCTGATTATGTTTGTTTTATTGCCTTAACCTTATCTTAAAATTGATAAAAATGAAAAAGCCCAGCGGGTGGCTGGGCTTAACAAATAGATTTATCTTAACTAGTTTATATCAGAATAGACTTTATCGACCCTATCCCAAGGAATTGGATCCAAAGCTGCTCCTACACTTTCAGCTCGATCAGCAATTCTCTTACTATAATTCGCTCTGTAGATTGCAGCGTCATTACCAAAAGTATCGGCTTCGAGCTCAGCATCTGGCGTTATTTCCACAATGTATTTGTATTCACCACATCCACGCAACCACAGCTTGGTGTTTCCATTTGGCAAAAAACCAAAAATCATATCAGTCCGATAACAATCGCGAACCACACCGTCATATCGAGTATAAGTTTCTTTGGTACTCATCATTTTTTTTATATCAGCTGATAAATCCCATTTTGTAGTGAAAAATCTTTGGTTTGAAATTGATGCCCAATAGATATAAACACTATCTGGCAGTGTTTGCGTACCACCAACTTGTCTTTTGTTAGTTACTGGAGTTCCTAAAACGAGACCAAATCCGTCGTAATCAGGTAAGTCTTTCAATATTTTTGTCGGCTCACTTCGTGTCATAAAGTGCATATCGTTATGAACAAATGAAGTCCAATCCTGCTCTTCATTCACTCCATAAGCTTGGGTTATTTTCGCAGGATATAATGAAGACATAGCATAACCAATTCGCCATTTGGGCATATCTTCAGGAACGCTAGGGATTTTTGAAAATGCATTGGAAACAATCGGAACCACCAGTAGTAATAGCACAGTTAATAGTTTCATCTTAATTTTCCTTTTTGCATTCAAATATTTCTCGAGCAAACGTATCACCGTGCTCGTGTGGTTTGTTCGCGATAGAACAATCAGAAGAGTGGTGAATTAAGTTCGATTTCATAAGGCTAACCATGATAGAGCTATCTTTTATATCTTCAATATGACTAACATCAAGCGCACCTAAAAGCTCCCCACTTTTGGCTGCAGATAACGCTTTGTTGCAAAACTCTCCAAAGCCATAATTACCAACGACTTTCGGCACTGAATAATAACTGTCGCTTTCTTCACTCCAGACACCACCTTGTTCATCATCTAGGGGAACTTGAGCGTGTTCAGCAAGACCAAACATAACCCGAAGATACAAGCGCGACAGATCGCCCTCGACTATTCGCTTCTTCTGGAGAGTACCTTCTAAATAAGCTCTATCATTGCCTCCATGGCTAACTGTCTTGTATGTAGTAAAATAATCATCTTCATTCCACCCCAAAGACGTTTCGTGGTCGACGACTTTTTTGAATTTTGCGTCTAGTGATGCCTTCACCTTATCGTAGTTCCAACGCCCTACATCTCGCCTTAGCCGTTTAATCGGCTTTACTTCTAAAAGAGGTAACAAATATCTACCTTGTGCCTGACCACCGATAGTTTCATACGCTAAAGTAGATTGGTAGCCACCACCAAGGTCAGAGTGCGCTCCCGGGACGATGTATTCTTTGAACTTACAATTTGTATTTACCTTGTTTAGGCAAAAATTATAACGATATTCCGTTTTCTTATGCGCGGTAAGATGAACAACTTTTTCAATACGATCTGGCTCAAGCCAAAGTCTTACATCTCCATTATCATCGTTGTGCGGAGTAAAGTCCCCGCTAAATGGGTCGAAAATAGCAGCGACAGTGTCGAATAACCCTACGAATTTTATACAAATCGACTCGTTATTCGACCAATCAAAACTCGATTTGAGACTAATTGAATTGGATTGACATGCATCGGTAAACTTAGTTGCAAATAGGCCTTTTTCACCATCTACTATGACATTTGTAAAGTGCCTTGCCGCTGCTGCACCTCGACTAAAACCAAAAACGTCTAATTCAATACACACAAGCCCGTCAGCATTAGCCTTAATAAATTGGTCTGATTCGGAGATCTGCCCCAAAGCTTTACACAACTGCTCTATACCTGTCTCAACTTTCGCTATGACACCGTAGTCACCTGTGCCAAATGCCAGTCCTGGCACTACGGACTCATCAGCTGGCTTAGTGTTATCTTTCTCGTTACCCGTCCCAATCCCTGTAATATACTCTGGATGTAAAAATACACTCTTCTCCTCATCAAACACGTCATCCGGATACAGATCATGTAACTTTTGAATGTTCGTCAGCTCATTCGATGCACTACCATCTACAGCAAAATCCTCTTCCCAAAAGAAATGAAACTTTTCATCCTCTGGATATTTGAACATATCCTCGGGCCACTCGGTCACAGGTTTGTTTTTATTTACCTCATACTTAGGGCGCCACTTAAAATAATACTTATCGAGCTGTTTCTTACCCCACTCAGCACTGTAAGTATTGTTACCTGTACCATCAAAGAACATCCCGACACGTAGAGTGATAAAGTTAAAGCCTCTTACCTGTAACACGTAACTATTATCGGTAATTAGTTTCAGTGGATCCGCTTTGCCTTGTTCATGGCGGCTCGGTAGTGATTGCCCTTCGGTGAGTTCGGTTAAGTCTCCGGCAGTGATTTCTACGAACTTCGGCTTAGCGCCTTCTTGATTCACGTACTCATTGGCGAAGTCAGCCGTAGGTTTCGAGTCGACATTTGGTTTGTGTTCATCTTTTTGTGATTCTAACAGCCACTGCTCACTAACTAAATGAAGTAATACCGGGCCAGAAGCCAATCCTTCTAGATAAATAGGCGCCTCACCTAATGTCACACCAAACTCATTGCCAGCGGAATCTGTAAGCGTTCCTGAGACGCCAGCAAACGGCTGATTAAACTCGTCCCGCACAAAGATTTCGATCCAACGGTTACATTGCTCGCAAGGCATAAAGTACGGGCTGGCTCCCGTATCGATACTCATCCCCACTTCTCCTTAATTTTGTCTAAGAGTTTTATTTCATCAAAGGTCAGATGAAACGGTATTGATAATTCAGACAAGTGCACATTTGCATGACCTGCGATTTCAACCAATGCGCAAGATTCCCATTGAGACGATTCAAATCCATTCGTTTGCGCTCTTTTAAGCGCAGATAAGATCACGAGTTCGGAGTTTTCCACTCTTTCCATCATGTTTGATGAGAGCTGCCACCACCTGCGGTTCAATGACTTCGCGTGAGTTTCTCGTTGATATAAAGAGGCTAAATGGTTAGGAAGAATGTCCCACCAAGTGGATCTGTTAAGTTCAAATGGGGCCTTTAAATGATTAGAGTACATCTTGAGTCCGCCATCTAAATAAGCAATCTCATCAATGTTTCCCATAAAACGGCTTCGCTCGCTCTCTTCGAACTGGTGAAGCATCGGAGAGAGCACTTTGAGATCGTAATAGCGAAACATGACCTCTTCACCTTCAAATGATGCAAATAAAAGACTTCGTAGATGCTCAAGAATGTCTGTAGCCAAAGCCTGACTAGATATTGCAATGCCTTGGGCTAATACTTCCTCCGGTATTTGGAGTACGCCCTCAGAGACAGGGATAAACCAAGGGGACAATGCTTGAACGGATTGAAATTCAGGCCCGGTAAACAACGGGACCTCGCCTTCAAACCCAAAGCCATACTGGGCAACCGCTAATCTGTGTGCATTGTTATCAGCAAGCCAATACTTAGTTTCACTGTTTGTTGCAAGCCAACTTTTCAACATCATACTTCTCCCTCTATGGGACAAGGTTTAACGAATGGAACATTGGCCGTTTCAGCGTATTCAAGAGCCGGATAGCGAATGAACGTCGAGACAACGGGCGCTATTGGTGGTTCAACCGAATTAGGTAACAAAGCCAGTTGTCCCGAATATAAAGACCCAACACCAGCAGAACCTCCTCCGTTTAGGTTAATTGCTGGACCAACTAAGTGAACACCGCTGCCATCGACTTTCACAAAACTTCCACCAGCTTTTAGCGTAATTTCGGCACCTGCTTCGACGACTATTTTCGCACCACTTTTTAATGATATTTCCCTGCCAGCCTCTGCACCGTAGAACGCACTTATTTTCTGGTGAACGCTCGAATCACTTACTTCGGTCAACTCACCGTGGATATGGGCACGGCTTTCTCCCTCTACAGTCTGGTGGGAGTTGCTCATAACTTTAGAGAACTTGTTGTTTTCGACCAATCTATGTCGGTCGTGCCTAACATGCTCGGTTAAATCGTTTTTCACTTCAGCTTTTAGATTATTCTGCGCATGAAGATAGATTTGTTCGTGGCCAGATTGGTCCTCAAAACTTAATTCATTAAAACCAGAGCTTTGGTAGCTTGATGTTCGTATCACGGTTTTGGTTTTATTTTGAGGCAATTCGTATGGGTGAGTATTTAGCGCATTGTAGGTACGCCCTGTAACGATTGGAGAATCAGGGTCGCCATTTATGAAAGAGACAATAACTTCTTGCCCAACTCTCGGAAGCGTCATGGTTCCGTATTGCGATCCCGCCCAGTCATGGGAAATGCGAACCCAACAAGAACTATGCTCATCGGCATTCGAATATCGATCCCATGGAAAATGCAGCTTTACGCGACCAAATTCATCGCAGTAAATCTCCTCGTTTTGTGGCCCAACAACCGTAGCAATGGATTTGCCATCAACTATTGGTTTCTTGTGTTGTGGCAACTTCCATGAACTGGCTTCCGGAATTAAAAAGAGTTCTGAATGGAACGTTGTAGCACCATTGCTCCCCTCTTCTTCCAGAGCTTGCGGTTGGCTACCATTAACTTTGATCCCCACAACCTGCCAATCTAGTGTTGTTCTGGTATTCAGATCCTGTTCAATGGAGAAGCGTAGTCCCGCATGAAACTCCATGTGATCACTCTGAGCTATTGCGGTATGCGCATAACGCCGTAATGAACCGAGCCTCGTTTCACTTAGTACTTTACCCCGTCCTTCACAATCGTACCGCCCGGGAAAGTCAAAATGCTCATAGGCTTCAACCGGTTTTAAATGGGTCTCTATTGCTAGGGCGTTATTAGAATGACGTAACTCAGGCTTGGTAAAATGATGGTCGCTAAGCTCCACATAATCTGTTGCTGCACACTTCGTTTCAATCAAACTAGAGATAGAGGAGTAGCTAGCATGACCGCCTGATTGCGGGTTATATGGAATACTCGATTCAAGCTTGCTAAGCCCTAAGACAGAGTCACTAAAAATCGTCTGATGCGTGTTAACGTCATGGAGAAAGCTATAAACAATTCCCTCTTCCGCCATCAAACGATGAATGAAATCTAAATCCGTTTCTCGGTATTGGACACAGTAATCTCTTGGTTTACTTTCGTTCTGTAGAGAGAACGCATAATCATTAATCTCCATTTCTTGGAGGAGAATTGAGATGATTTCAGGTACTGTTTGCTTTTGGAATATGCGGCTATTGTGTCGCAGAGATAGGCGCTCGATAGATGGAACGAGAACAAGCGAGTAAAAGGTATGATGATGCCCAGTATCGCCTTTAGTAAATGCTCGAACAACCCCATGAATGACTCTTTCTAGCTGGCCATTACGATGAAGCTCCAAGCAAACATTCTGATCCACAAAGTGTTCGGCAGAGAGATCGTGCTGTCGGCTCGCTAAGTCGATTTCGTATCGGTATCCAACTACATTCGTTCCCCAATGAGTGGTTTCTGTAGAGATTGACTCAATGCCTTGAAACTGACGAACAACAAAATGCTCCTCATCCATACCATTGTTCGTAATGCTAAACCTTAGCCTCGCCATACTATTCCCTTTGCATCCATCGTTAATTTCTTCATTAGATGAAACCGATAGATAGCGCAAAGTTAGTGCCAGAAGCGCAGCCCCCTAGTTTCAGAGGGATCCATAACATTACGAGTAGTTTATTGCCTACCTCTGGACAATACTTCGCCCACAGGCAGGAATTAGATGTTCAGCTTGGTCACGTTGGAGATAACTAAAACTCGTCCATCAGTGAAGTAGTCGTGTTCTTCATCGAGCGTGACTGGCGATTTTAATGGTGTTAACTGAACCGTAGTTTCAGGCAAATGTGTCATGACTTGCGCTGCCAACTTATCTCGCTCTTGGTCAACATTTGGATCTACGCTGTGCAACACCGTTAAAATTCCCGAGTAAGGGGTTAGCTGAAGGCCATCATCATAACTTATCGCACCAATCCAAATTTTTTGCTTTGTTTCAGCGTCAATACCCGCCTGCCACCAACGTATATGGCTGCGCTTCATTAAATTACCTGGTAGCTGAAACGCCAGCTCTTGAGGAATGTTATTCCAGTAAAGATCCGATACCGGAGGCGTGTCATTTCTTAGCAGTTTTACGTAGTCGGAAAACTCCAAGTCGTCTCTTGAGAACGTCTTGTTTTGTATCCAACCTAGCTGCTCCATTAGCGCTTTCGGCGAGTGACCTAAGTACAGAACATTTACAGCCTGAGCATCGAATATAGAGGACTTCCCTGGATACACTTTGAAATACAGGTCTTGCAAGCCCACCTCTTTCTGCGCCACTTTATTCGTTGTCGCGACATGTAGTTCTTGATGATCATCAGCGTAGAAGAAAAAGTGCATGTAGTTCGCGTATAGCATCGACAAGACAAACACAGCGGTAAATTTAGTGAACAACAATCGCCAACGCATCTTCCTACCCAGGAGATAAAATGCAACACTCACGGCAAGTGCGATGAGACTAGGCTGATGCTCAACAACAAACGCTTTTACCTCATCAATGAGCGGAAACTGGTCCACCCCATACGCAAGCAGATATCCCCACGCCACAAATTGGCCAACACCAAGCAGCAAACCAATTGACGAGTACAAGGTGAAGCGTCGCCAACCTATCTTTTGAGTACCCGCAATAAATGGCACAACCCAAGCGATAGGCCCAAGCAATCGAGAAAAAGCCAGTACATAGTTGCCCTTTTTGTACATTAGGTGACGGCATCTCGCGATCGGGCGGCGCGTTTTAATCTGCCAACGAATAAGCCTTTTCTGTGCTGGTAATCCCGCTTTACGACCGATAAAAAAGCTAATTTGATCACCGATAAACCCACCGAGAAGCACCGCGGTGACTCCCGTAATCACACCTTGTTGCAACTGGTAACCCGCCGCGATCAAAAATGGCTCACCCGGAACAAAAAGATTGGGGCCGATTAACGCATCCAACAAGGCCCCAATAAACAATCCAAATCCTTCAAACATTGCCGCTTACCCGCGCCTTATTGCTCTTTATAGTGGCCGAATTTATATTCCATTTCGTTGTTGCGCATTTCACCAAAGAAGAAGCGACGAACATTGGCTTTTAAATAGGTAGCGCCCATTTTGAATACACCGTCTTGGTCAAGGCGACGAGGATCAAAACCAAAAGTAAGGTTTAAGAATCTAAAACGCCACGTTTTACTCGCACGCTTTACGTAATCGCAGTCTTCACACAACACGATCTCTTCATCAAAACCGTTCAATTGTTCATGGACGCGTTTGGTCGAGAAAATACATGCACCTACTGCCGTTGGGAATGTAAACTGAGTAATGAACAACCCGAGATTAAACAAGCCATAACCAAGCTTATGTACGATAGGTAGCTCTTTGGCTCCCATATAAACGCCAGCCACTTCTAGCTGTTTCTGCTCAAGCTGACTGATTGCATTCGCTAAGAATGTTGGATCCAACCTGACATCCGCATCTAGAAACAGCAGTCGCTCATGTTTTGCTAGTGCTGCGCCCGTATTACGCCCCAAGCTAACTCCACGTGTCTCCATTTTATGAATCGTAAGTTCAGGCAAAGAGGCGTCATAAGCAGCTGCAACTTCACGCGTTGCGTCTTCACTGTTTGAGTCGACTAGGATCACTTCGAACTCTTTGTGAGTCTGCTTGCTAAGATCTTCCATCAAACGGCCGATTCGTTTTTCTTCATTAAGTGTGATTACTACAATGCTAACTGGTCCCATAACGTCTTCCTCTTGTTTAATTCGTTATCTTGGGGTTCAGAATACGGGTGGCTTGCTTAATCAATCGTGAGGGGAATGTTCAGTTTCGGTTCATATAAGAAATCACCATAACTGCACTAATGTATACAGGGAGACAGTGATAAAATCGTAGCGCGCTAACTAATTGAATTGATTTACTCAAAACTTGGTCAGTTGACGCTATTATCTATTGCTACAGAACCTATAGAGTGATAGTATCCGCGCTCGCTTGAAGAGTTACTACCAATTTCTCTTGAGCGTTTACCACACATGACAAGGTCGCATTGTTAGTGTGAATATGAATATCTTAAATTTTTGAGAGTAATACTATGAAATTTGAAGCAGTAGTACGTACTGAACTAGGTAAAGGTGCGAGCCGCCGCCTACGTCACGCTGGTAAATTCCCTGCAGTTGTATACGGCGGTGAAGAAGCAGCAGTATCTATCGTTCTTAACCACGACGACGTTATGAACCAAATGGACAAGCCTGAGTTCTACGAAGCAATCACTCTAGTGATCGACGGCGCAGAAGTTAAGGTTAAGCCGCAAGACGTTCAACGTCACGCTTACAAGCCAAAAGTTGAGCACATGGACTTCATCCGTATCTAATTCCCTACCAAGGAATTAAATAGGATTAAATCCAGCCTTTTGCATATAAGATAATCGGCCTTACCATCCGAGAAATCTAAAAATTCGAAACCCCGATGCTACCAACATCGGGGTTTCACCGTTTTTGAGCGCTAACTTTCAGAAGATAATCAGGCCAAAGATCTCTTTCACGTCATAGAGAACCTTCTGCGTTCTTTCTTGTGATTTTTGACTGCCTTGCTTCAAAATCTCCACCAGCTGAGCTTTATCATTAAGAAACTCTTCTTGGCTTTTTCTAATTGGTCTCAGCAACTATGCTGCAGTTCAACCGTGTTCAATTTTAGCGAAATGCTATCAATAACCTTACTTAGCAATGGGCACTATGTATGGTAAATAGATTAATTTGCGTACTTAGATAAGATTTTGGTCAAAGTAACAAAGAATCTGCTAATTTCTTATGAGAAAGCGCCTAAAAAGGTGGACTTTACAAAGTCATTGTACCATTCTGCCCGTCCACTAATTTAACTTAATCAATGAGACGAAGTGCCTGCTGAAAACTTGCTCAGCCTCCCGTATCTCATTAGTAGTAAGGAGTTCAACTTGAACCTATTTGTAAGAGATCTTACCGTTATCGATTCTTCGTATATTTGTGAACACAGAGGGGTCGTGGGAGATAGTTGGATTTTAGATGTCACCATGTCTGGCGAGCTAAATGAAATGAGCATGGTGCTCGATTTCGGTCGCGTAAAGAAACAGATCAAACACCTCGTCGATGAACATGTCGATCATCGTTTGCTTATCCCCACTCGAAGCACTGCTGTTTTCTTCGCAGAGAGCAAGCCAGGTTACTCTACGCTCGATGTGATGCGTGGTGATAATAGCTTGCACCTCAACTGCCCTAATGAAGCCTACTGCTTAATCGATAGTGAAGCCGTTACCATCGAGAGCATTACTGAGCACGTTTACTCCATTCTGCGTGATAACTTACCAAGCAACGTTACGGGCATTGATATTACGCTACGTAACGAAGCCATTAGTGGCGCTTTCTATCACTACACTCACGGCCTTAAAAAGCACGACGGAAACTGCCAGCGAATTGCTCACGGACACCGTTCTCCGATCGAAATCTTAGTCGATGGACAACGTGACACAGAAAAAGAAATCGCATTTGCAAAACGTTGGGAAGACATTTATTTAGGGTCTGTAGAAGATCAATGCAATGTCGAGGCGCTTGAGTTGAGTGAACATGCTGACCATATTTCAAATTCAACTCACTATGGATTTCGCTATACAGCGCCTCAAGGTGACTTTCAGCTCGCTATTAGCAAAAGTGAAACTGAGACTCTACCGACCGACACGACTGTTGAATTGTTGGCGAATTACATCGCTGATGAAGTAAACGCAACACTTGAGCCAAACCAATCACTACAAATTATTGCCTATGAAGGTGTTGGTAAAGGCGCAATGGCGTCACGCTAATACCGTCTTACGCCCTATAGGCACCCAGTCTATAGGGCACTGCTCCCCTCTCGAACTCGCTCCTTTTGCACACTGTTTCTACCCGATTTTCAATAATTCACCACAACCACGATAAGTTGTTCATGAATTTCTCTCATGTTCAATGTGAGAGAATACCATTGTCTCCGGTGCATCAAACCACGTTATAAATACAGCTCTTCCTTGAATCTAGACAAATTTACAGTCATCAGCTTAAAGCACCCACTCTAGGTATGCGTTTAGAGTTGTGAAAATTACTGACTGAAAATAGAAAATAATCAGAAAGCCTAGAAAGAGTGAAGAATAACTTCAGCGTTCATCTCAGGAAATAGGATATCAGAGCACCATGAGTACAGAATTTAATTTTACTATTAAGAGTCTAAGTCTCGATGAGAATTATCATCCAGCCGATAGCACACGTATTACAACGAACTTTGCAAACTTGGCTCGTGGAGAAAGTCGCCAACAGAACCTTCGCAATGCTCTGAAGATGATTGATAATAGTTTCAATGCATTAGCGCATTGGGATAACCCTAAAGGCGATCGCTATTCTGTAGAACTTGAGATCATTTCTGTCGATATGGATATTGTCGAGGGCGGTGAAAGCTTCCCTTCCATTGAAGTTTTAAAGACTAACATTATCGACCGCAAAACCAATGAACGCATCGAGGGTATTGTTGGAAACAATTTCTCATCTTACGTCCGCGATTATGATTTCAGCGTATTGTTGCTTGATCATAATAAGGACCAACCGAAATTCACAATTCCTCAAGACTTTGGTGATTTGCACGGTAAGCTGTTTAAATATTTCGTCAACTCTCAAGCCTACAAAGCGAATTTCAAAAAACTTCCTGTTATCTGCCTGAGTGTTTCGGACAACAAAGTGTATCACCGCACGGATAACCAACACCCTGTTCTAGGCTTTGAGTACCAGCCTAATGAGTCTTCTTTAACTGAACAATACTTTAAGAAGATGGGACTAGATGTTCGCTATTTCATGCCACCAAATAGTGTTGCGCCATTAGCATTCTACTTCTTTGGTGATTTGCTCAATGACTACACCAACCTTGAACTCATTAGCACAATTAGCACGATGGAAACTTTCCAGAAGATCTATCGTCCTGAAATTTACAATGCCAACGCTGTGGCGGGTAACTGCTATCAACCAAATTTAAAGAACCAAGATCACTCTTTGACTCAAATTGTTTACGACCGTGAAGAACGCAGTAAGTTAGCGGTTAAACAAGGTAAATTTGCCGAAGAAAACTTCATCAAGCCATACCAAACTGTTCTTGAGCAGTGGTCGGCGAACTTCGCTCTTTAACTCACTCAAAGGTACGGTACTTTATTATGAAAACATTATTACCTACTTCAACAGCTGGCAGCTTACCTAAGCCTTCTTGGCTCGCTCAACCTGAGACACTTTGGTCACCTTGGAAGCTAGAAGGTGAAGAACTCATCGATGGTAAGCAAGATGCACTTCGAGTGTCGCTACAAGAGCAAGAACTGGCTGGTGTTGATATTGTTAGTGATGGTGAACAAACGCGCCAACACTTTGTCACCACTTTTATCGAGCATTTGAGTGGTGTCGATTTCGAAAATCGTAAAACAGTAACCATTCGAAACCGATACGAAGCGAGTGTACCAACGGTTGTCGGCCCTGTTTCTCGTCAAAAGCCTGTTTTTGTTGAAGACGCGAAGTTCTTACGCAAGCAAACAGATCAACCGATTAAGTGGGCGCTACCGGGCCCTATGACGATGATAGATACTCTATATGATGACCATTATGGAAGTCGTGAAAAACTGGCTTGGGAATTTGCAAAAATCTTGAACCAAGAGGCAAAAGAGCTTGAAGCCGCAGGTGTCGATATCATCCAGTTTGATGAACCTGCGTTTAATGTCTTTTTTGACGACGTCAATGAATGGGGTATCGCTTGTTTAGAGCGCGCCATTGAAGGGCTAAAATGCGAAACTGCAGTGCATATCTGCTATGGCTACGGCATCAAGGCCAATACAGATTGGAAGAAGACGTTGGGTTCTGAATGGCGTCAATATGAAGAAGTGTTTCCTAAACTTCAACAATCAAACATCGACATCATTTCGCTTGAGTGTCACAACTCTCGCGTTCCTATCGAACTCCTAGAGCTTGTTCGTGGCAAAAAAGTCATGGTCGGTGCAATCGATGTGGCGACAAACACGATTGAGACGCCAGAGGAAGTTGCAGAGACGCTACGTAAAGCGCTTAAGTATGTCGATGCAGACAAGCTCTACCCTTGCACCAACTGTGGTATGGCTCCCCTTCCCCGTTCGGTTGCCAACGCTAAGCTCAACGCATTAAGTGCTGGTGCTGAAATCATTCGCAAAGAACTTTCAGAATAACGCTCATAGCGTCAAATCGTACTAAAAAAGGCTTCCGATATTCGGAAGCCTTTTGTCTTTCTGCAAGTAAACAGAGCTCTATTACTGTGGATTGAGTCCAAGAGTTTGTAGCACCAACTTAAAGTTGTCTTGGCGCTCTTTAACTGCGTGCACTTCACCACTGATAGGACAAGTCGAATCAGGACAGCCACGGTTCACGATACCTGATACAGCATCGATAAATGCAGTTCCTTTTAGACCACCGTCTACATAGGCTTTTAGCTCATTGTGGTAGTTCCAGCTTGCGTAAGGGCCACCAACATCGTTATAAGTCTGCACTGAAGATACCCAATAGAACAGACCAGCGATCCATTTGATCTCGCGGTTCTCTTCAGAGCTACAAATTAACCCTGGGTTTGAACAGAAATCGAGGTCAGCATAAAGCGGATTTGCAGGAGCGGCTTCGACGACAACACCGTTAACCGTTGTACCAACAGTTTCAGGGTTAACATGAGAGCGTCCCATAAAGTGGTTTAAAGTACCAAAGTTCTGACGACCTGTTGTTTGGATAACACCACGTCCCCACCAGCCACAACCTTCGACAGTACCGTTAGTATCGCTACCATCCCAAATGAACTTACCGGCTTTCTGGCCTTCGTATACTTTACATTCGCCACGTTCCCAAACTTGCTTAGAAGTATCAACACTGGTTGGCACTTCCATACAGTGACCATCGTTCGTCCAGCGACCAACGTTGCCATTTACTAACAAGCCTTTTTCTGCAAGAACAGAGTCAGGAGCTGCGAAAACAGGAGCTGGTGCACCATACCATTTCGCATTAGTTAGTGCCGTCACTTCCATTTTAGGATCGCGCGGACAAGAGTATGGGTGGTCAATACCAGTGTTAGGATCCATACCGTAATCAGCGTACTTCTGACCTAACTGACCACAACTTGCTGTCATTGGGTAGTTAACAGGAGCACCGTATCTTACTTCTGACCAGTTGTTCTCATCACAGGCGTTGTAACGAATGGTCTCTTGCATACTTTGTGATAGGAATGCAGCAATGGCAACTTTTGCATACATCGCATTGGTCGCATCATCTGCTGTTTCGTCGAGTAGCCAGAATGTGTTACCAGCAACACCCACGTTATGCATTGAGTTAAGCCCTGCAAGGAAGTCAGCCCACTTGTAAACTGTTGAAGGAGCCCAATTCGCTTGAGAAACCTCATACAAGAACGCTTGATTATTCATTGCGTTTTCTGCTGAAGCTAACTCGGCATTCAATGAAGCAATACGAGTGAGAGGGCCATTTTGAACACTTTCACCAACGTAATACAACGGAACAGTCTCAGCTTGATAACGTGCGATTTTAGCATCGAGATCAGCGCTACCTGTGTCAAACAAAATCGCAAAGACGTTGCTGTGAGCCGCTTTACGTATATGACGTTCACCCGATGTACTACCTAAGAAGTACGTCGCTGCCTGAGACGTTGGAATCGAATCAAGTAGTGCAGGTGTTTTAACATGGTCAGAAACCTGTTTAACGTACTCTAACGCATAATGCCACTGCTCTTCAGTCAGCACGGCTGTCGAAGCTGACTTAGTAAAGGCTACAAAATCACCTTTGTTGAGTGAATCAGCTTTGTACAGTTCAAACGATGACAACAGGTCTGCAGATGCGCCCGATGCTGCGTTCCATACTGCGCGTTTACCTGAATGAGTATTGTACGCAAAGTCCCCGATACTTAACGTCCAACCGAACGTTGCTTGCGGAGCTAGAGTCGAAATCACTAGGTTGTGTGCTTGCGCCCAACCTTTTACATCATCAGTCAGCGCATTTATCGCATTCGCGTCAAGCTGACTATGTGTTCCCGTTGCATCTACTGCTGCTGTAAGCGCTTGTTTGACAGAAACCACACCTAAAGCTGCACCTTTATCAGTCGTTGCAACATCAAGTACATCACTGCTTAAGATGATTGATGTTGAACCCGCCAAGTCAGCCGTTTGAATCAAGGCAACAAATGCATCCGTTAGTTTCGCAACATCAGCAAGATCCTGACTGTTTGCAACATTAACGGTTTGAGTAGAAGGAGCATCCAACGTTGCAGGACTAGCGGCGACAAAATGACTCGGCCAACCAGCAACTTCCAAGCGTACTGGATCTAGCGGATTAGGCAATGAAAGTGCTGTTGTACCACCACCACCAGAAGAGGCATTATCACAATCTAGATGGTGACCCCAACTGCTGTCGCTGCCTGGTGCTGAAGATGTCCACCAATTAGCTTTGTAAGCTACATTTTCATTGACCATTATGTCGCCACCATTTGCATGGTCACCTTGGGTCCAGTTTGGATAAACATTGAATTCAGCACATACTCCCACGCCTGGTGTAGGATCAGGAGTCGGTGTAGGATCTGGGTCCGGAGTTGGGTTTGGTGTAGGGTCCGGATCTGGCGTTGGATCAGGGTCGGGAGTAGGATCGGGATCTGGTGTTGGCGTCGTGCCTGATACCAATTTCCATGGTGAATCCCATTCATTCGCGTAGCTGTCTGTCGGGCTTTGGCCTGCGTTGACCCACCACTTAGCCTCATAGGTATTGCCATCAACCGTGACTTGAGTTCCACCAGAGTATGCTTTCGATGCATCGTAAGGTTCAGCAGCGTACAAATTACCACTCAACACAATACAAGCTAGTGAAGCCGCCACCTTGCTTATCCTAAACATAACAGTTCCTTTTGTTTAATTTACACACCAATTCTTTACCCGCCGTTTCTTCGTCGAATAAATAATCGTTAAAAATTAAGTTAGCAACTCTTTATATTTTTATCTGGAAAATAAAAACAAGTCATACAGTTATGCGGCAAGCATCACGTGGTAATAAATATTTAAATGAATGGATTTAGCAACCTAGGCTAAATAGATTGATCTCAGTTCAGAATACTGAAAATCCACAGAAATATGCAACAAAATGATCCTATTACTTCTATTCTTAAGGTTTTATTGGTGCAAGCTTGAGGTATGAATGTAACTGATCATTCTTATATTCAACTGCCGAGTGAATATTGACAATCTTATTGCCTACTACATTGAGCGTATAACGGTTTTCTCCTTTTCGGATCTCAACAGATAAGATCCCATCCCTTAAAATCCAAGAGCCTGACGTTCTAAAACGATCAAACAAACGATACTCTTCGAGTGTTCCGTTTGCGTTAAAAATCACTTCCGTTATATAGCCACCAGTACACGTTTTTATCCAACGTGAGTCAGCAACATCTTGAAGCTCAAGAGCTCGCTTGCCTTGTAACCAGCTTTGGTATTTCTGATTGTCAGAAACTTCCAAGCTTGTTTGATTTACATCTACTAGCTGAGGCTCGTCGTTTTCTCTTAAGAACAGCTGATGAAGAACTAGAGCTTTATCCAATGTTCGATTCCTTATTAAAAAATACACCTTGGCATATGGATACTACCGAGGTGCATTTAATGTCGATTGAGATAGATATGTTTGAGAGAAACTATGCTGCCTCTTCGCGCAGGCGAGCAAAAAACACGGGGTATTTATTTTTTATATGGCGTTGTTGATCAACCATAATTTTGAATGTCGGGCCCTTCTTGAGTTGAATAATTACCTCATCACCTTCAAATCTCAAGACCGCACCTTCGATACTGACAGAGTCTTCATCAAGTAAATTGAGAACACCTTTCACAGATAAGCCTCGGTACATAGAGGTAAAATTGTTGGCAACCATACGAATACCACCTTCCGAAACCTCCGTAACTTGGAAGGTCTCATCACCCAGATTAACGAACGGGCGAGCTCGCTTAGGGTACTTAAGTCGGTAGAATTTCCGTTTCTGTTCAAAGCCACTCATTATCCTGCTCCGTACCTTTGATAACTTGATATAATCTTTAAGTATAAGCTTTTAACGAAACAAAAGGTTAAGAGCAGAACGATCAACATCACAGTTTATTTTATAGATTGGTACGCTGTGGAGGTTTAGGGATGTCAAAAGGCATGTGGAAAATGGTTTGCTCAATTCACTGATGGCTAAACCGATCATTTGAGCGGTTTAATATTTGTTTCGTCTAGGCTTTAAGTAACTTCAGATTAGCTAGAGTGCCACCAGAATTATAGTGCTTAATCGCAGCATCTTTCTGCTTCTTTAAATCCTCACTTGGTTTTGCCCACTCTTCTCTCGGTAGCGGCTTTGACCACTCATTTACTTCTGGAGGGAAATTTGCCATAGAGATTCGATTATCCCACTCCGAAACAATATAAGGCAGCTTCCAGAAACATAAGATATTAAAAGCATAATAACCGAACATATTAAAGTATGAGGCGGTAGGATCTGACATACTCAGAGCAAATAAAGGACGATGGCTTTCTCTAAATTTTTTTCTTAGCTTATTTCGACTCGCATCAAAGGACTTTCTGTCTTCATTTTGGGCTTTTGTAGCCCAATATTCAGGTTCTTCTTCCATGTAGCAACGAATAATTTCCCACGAGCGTTGCCCTTCTTCCATGATCCCTACTGGTCTTTTAAACATCCAATAATCTTTACGCGACGAATCCGGCAATGCGATTCCGAATGTGACATTTGAGACAATTGCACTACCTGTAAAGCCTTTGTACATGGATACCCATGAGACAGCTTCCTCCCAAGGGACAATTGTAGGCGTTTTACTTCCCTCTTCGAAATAACAGACTTCTCTACGCTGTCGATTAAATCGAATTGGCTTCTGACGTGCTTTTTTTAGAGAAGAATTGATCACCGCACTCCAACCAAAAGTTGAAGGTAGCATGATAGCTAAAATCAAAGCGCCCCAGTCCTCTTGAATTGTTACGAATAGTGCTTGAAAAAATCCTTCATGTGTATCTTTCATTATATTTGCACTAAACATAAACACGGACAACACTACGAACGTTGCAAGCATGACCCAAAATATTACTAATTGCGCTTGAAATGCTTTTCCTTGGTTTGACTGACCGATATCCATATACGAATCGTTGATTTCTAATATTTGGTTTGATTCACCTAAACTATTGGGTGAAACTCTCGCCGAAGGTAATGGCTTCGGTGAAAAGAAAAGAGCCTCACCTAAAGGATAGGTGCGAACTTCTCCAGCAAGCGGGCGTTGATCGTTTAAGTTAAAATCCTGTTCTACGCTTTGGTCTTTAGTCACGTTATACGCCTTGTAATTTCAGTTGACTTGTCGTAAGCGGTAATAAGTTATCACGTACAATGTTTTTTGCCTTTAGCATACTTACTTCACTTAAAAGTCCGAGTCGGTTTAAACTTGTAGTTTGGTAACGCACAACTGTTTTTTCTGACGAATCCAGTGTTGGAAAATAATGTAATTCTACGCCGATACCATGATGTGCATTCGCTTCGCGAGGGAAAACTGGAAGTCCGATCTCAAGTGGCTCATTTGATGAACTCAAACAGACCCATTGCTGTCCTGCTGCTTCAGTCCAAGGCTGCCATTTGTTTCTTTGCTGATCTAAAAGCCAATAGACCGCTATTTCGATTCCAGCGTTATCAAGTTCATTGACAGTAATGCCAGGCATTAACAATGATAAAGCATTTCCTGCAGGAAGTTGTTGAATTGACATGCTTGGTTTAGAACTGATTCTAGCCAGTTGCTCGTTGCTTAATTGAAGTGAATTATTTTTTGGCGCATTACCCCATAAACTATCTCTAAACCATTGCATATAGTCCGACAAACTAAAGTAGTTATACCCTGCCGTAACCCCAAGTTGAATTGCAGACACAACCAAGCCAATCATATTAACTCTTATGCCAATCGAGAGAAGTCGGCTACTACTGCTTGCCCAGAGAGCGGCCCTTGCAGCACTTTCTGTTTGCATTACAGCCCATCCTACTTGAGCACTTCGATATAGTCCCAAGCCATTTACCACCGTCATACTAGATTCGGCAAAAAGATCTGTACTATGTTTAACTACTGACGTTGTTTTTCCTTTTGATAGTGCTTCCACCAATTGACTACCTGATTCATATGCTTTCATTGTTGATGAAACCATACCAAACAGATATGCACTTCCACCAAGAGCGGCAGTCCAGCGACCTAAATTAGCACTGTAAGCTAGCTTTGAATTGATATGGTTAACACTATTGAGCGCTGCTTTATCATAATTAGATCTCAAACCTTGCGCAAAGCCGAAAGTGGCACTCAATGCTGAAGTTGTGTCCCTTATTAAAGATACTATACTAACGTTCTTGTTAGAGCTTGTTAAATTGGAGTAACTATTAATGGCATTATATACTGCAAAAAAGGTGATAACTGCTGATAACCCATCCCAACCACTAAGATAATTCCAAGATCTGACTTTACTAATCGAACGATAATCTGAAGCCATCAGTTTAACATCAAGTTTTTGAGCTTCGCTTAGGCCTTTTATATAAAATCCCGCCTTTTCAGATCCTTCTCCAAATGGAGAAATTGATTCATAGATTTTTGTTTCAAGCTCGGAAAGTTTGACTTGATTAGCCTTGTGACTTTCGTTAAGGGCATCTACATCAGGCTTACCCGAACGACCTTTTTTTCTATGTTCTGCCCACACTTGACGTATTGTATTTTTCAAGGAGGTATTGTCTTTTCGGATCTTGGTTGCTTGTTCAGTAAGAGTATTGAATTTACTCATTTCCTTCTCACTTGCAAAACCAAGAGTTATGTCCGTATTTCTATAGGCTTGCAATACGCCAAGCCATGCAGCACCCGTGTGACTACGCAAGACTTCTGAGGGATTGAAGTCCTGAACACTACTTACTTTTTGAAAAAAAGTTTCAATAGTGTTTGTTAAGCCAATCGTATTAGCCGGAACGTATGTTGAATCAATAAGTTGCGAAAAACTATTTAAACCGTCGTTCGTTTGAATAACTTCATGAGGTCTGAACTGCTCATTGAAGATGGTATTCAGTTCTGTACCGATATGGTTAAGTTCAGTGAGATCTTTCTTAAAAGTAGCGATGAGCTTCGCTTCCGTTATTTTTTTACTAATGGCTTCTGTCAGTTTGTCGTATTCATCAACGGAAAGCGTAAATAATGCTCGATAGCTAGCGACCCAAGGCATTTCTTCTAGTTTTTCAGAAACCAACTGGCTAGCGGCATCATTCCAACACAGATCCTGAATACAACTATATTCGGCAGCTAGTAACTCTTCTAACTGTTTGTTAGTACTTGAGTCAAAGTACCAAGCTGCAAAGTAAAAGCGCTCAAACAAATCTATGCGATCTTTGGATATTGAACTCAGCCTTTCATCCCAAAATGCTAGTTTCTTTCTTTCTTTTTCTAAAAATTTCTCCATTTCATCTTGATGTATTAGTTCTCGAATTCCTTTCTTACCATGTGACGCGTTCCAGATTTTCCATGAGCTAACTCCATTGAGGTCATTGTCAAATTGCTCTTGGATGTCGTAGATTATATCGCGATATTTATCCATAACTTCATCGCCGAGGACTTTCTCCATTGCGCGATACTTTTCACCAACAGAAGGACGCATATAATCACTACGTTTATCGTCGTACTCTTGTATCCAATTTACAACGCTCTCCTTCTGGTATTCTGAAAGTTCATCCGTAAACTCTTTATTCCCCAGCAATGCAGCAAGAGCGTCAACTTTCTCTGGTGATACCTGCAACTGAGTTTCGATATACGAACCTTCGAGATATTTTTGATATTGTTTTTCGTCAGACTGCCAATCCTCCAACGATTTTGCGACCAATCCCTGATAGCTTGCTAAGTCTCTTAACACTCCTATATCATCATTGAACACTAAATAAAGATGATCTTCTCGATACTCAGCGAGAACCGAACTGCTGATAGTTGTGAAATCTATTTGCCTAAATAGCGACTTATGCTCCCATTCATATGGCTGGTAATCTAGGTCACTCGTATTAGTTTCCGGCTGCTCTGAACATTCAGCAATGAGCACTGATGCTTGTTTTGGTGTTAACAGATCTGTTCCACCATTAATCGCATCAAAGCCAGATAGGTTTACCTTTTGCATAAAACGTAATCTGTCTTTATCTGACCCTATTACTTGAGAACACTTCTTGGCAGTCCATTGCAGTTCAGAATAGGAACAGTAAATAACATCACACCTTTCAAAAATTAAGTTTGCTTCTCCGATTGACGTTGTACGTTCATCACTATTTACTTCAGAATCTTGCCAAAGTAGTTTCGTGATTTTCCCTGCTTCGGCTCTATATTCGTGAAGTACCCAGTTACTGTCAGTTTTCGCTACCACATAAATCCACCCATCACGCAGCAACCTTATACCTAAAGGCTTAGATTGGGTCTCGAAAGGTATTTTTGTGTGTTCTTTAGCTGATAACGTTTCGACCAATCCATATCTAAGAGGAACTAGCTGAATTTTGTTTTTCTTAAGAGGACAAGCACCCGCTGGGTCTTGAGCATCTTTCGTCTGACCCAATTTAGCGTCGTCGTTTGGGGTGCTCATACTTGTTTCTCCTGAGTAATATTCTGATGTGAGTATGCTTGGGCTAGTTCGGATGCAGCTTCTATTCTTTGAGAAGGCGTTTTATGAGATGGTATTTCAATGAGTTGGTAAATATCTGGATAAACTTTTTGGTCAAGGAACTTATCCTCGCCCAAGAAACCGATTACATTCATGTACATTAGAAGGTCACATTCAGATGTAAAACCTTTGCCATAGGCAGTTGCTGCATGGCGTTCTACCCATAATAAGCTATCAGTACAATTCTCAAGTAATGTTGGAAACCACTTAAAAACATGCTGGCTGAGCTTCTCAATTGTGGTGTTCCAAGATATTTTTCCAAGTAGAGCCCATTGCTCGTCAGTAATCTTCAGACTCCTATCATTAAAATCGATATTTGGAGTTCGCTCAGCTTTCCACTCTTTACGAGTCGGTATCCATACCTTGGATATATCGTTCCAGAATTGAGGGGTTCGAGTTGAGTAGAAGACCCAAGCGCACTCCGAATGCGCCATTTTTACGTACACCCTACTACCATATGGTGACTCTGCGATGATCAGTTTTCTATAGTTTTCGCCGATACGCTCCAGAGAATGACTAGAAGCAATAAAATAGCCAGCCATAGGATTATTCTGCGCAAAGAACCAATCTCTAACGTTCTTTGATGCATGTACAACATACGGTGCTACTTCGATAAGCTGATCGTGAGGTGCTTTCATGTAGATGGGCTCTAAATTAAGCTCCACTTCTAGCGAATAGAGTTTTAAAGCTAGATCTTCAATTTGGCTTCCATCAACGACGAGATACAACTTTTCACCTCGTGCTAAATTAAAAGTTAGCCCCGCCTCCAAAAATGCTTTGTTAAGACTATCCATCATTATTGAGCTCTTCACACACTTCACATACAGGTTCTGATCCTTTTAGTGCTTCTATTTGCCTACTTTTTAACAGTGGGCTCATCGATTTTTGTGTTGACGTTAACTGTGATAACAAAATCTCTTCCGGCGCAACCGGCGCCTCTAGCCCCAAAGGTAAAACAGGTGCTAACCCACTGTAGCCACTGCCGCTTCCTGCGCTGCCGCCAGAGTTCAGGTTGATAGCAGAGCCCACAACATGTACACCGCCAGAATCTACCTTAACAAAGCTTCCGCCAGCTTTAATAGTGATCGCACTGCCCGCATCTAAAACGATTTTGTTGCCCGCTTTTAGGTGTACTTCGTCACCTGCATCTATGGCTGTTTTAGTTTTGACTTTGTGTTGTAGCGCACCGTCAATATTCACCGTTTTGTCAGCCATGACTCGTTCTCTGCGCTCACCTTGGACGGTCGAATGCCAATTGTTTTGGGTCAATTCAAATTGATCATTTTCGACGGTTAAATGTTTATCATGCTTAACCTCTGACAATTGGTCGTTTTTAACTTCAACATCTAAGTCTTTCTGAGCATGGAAATAGATGCGTTCTTTGTCCGCTTGGTCTTCAAAGCTAAGCTCGTTAAAACCCTGACCTTGATAGGTTTCTGTTCTGAACACCGTTTTCGTTTTGTGTTCAGGCAAAGAATAAGGCGGATTGTTTATGGCGTGGTAAGTTCGACCTGTAATTATGGGCTGATCTGGGTCGCCATTAAGAAAAGACACGATAACCTCATGACCGACTCGCGGAATCGCAACCATCCCATACTGACTTCCAGCCCATCCTTGCGATACTCTCACCCAACAGGAGCTGTGTTGGTCGGTGTTAGAATAACGGTCCCAATGAAAATGAATTTTTACTCGGCCATACTCATCACAGTAAATATCTTCGCCCTCTGGTCCCACGACGGTAGCCATCATTGGCCCATCGACTAGAGGTTTTACCGTTGGCTTGGCTTGCCATTCTTGATTGTTAGGAATCACTTTGAAGTGATTGTTGTATGTAGTCTCACCTTCCCCGCCGTCTTCTTCAAGTGACTGGGGCTGCGATCCGTTATGTTGAGCAGAAACAACAAGCCATTCTCTACTTGCAGACGAGTCCGTGTGGTCTTGTAATAAAAACTTTGTGCCAGCCACAAGACTGGGGTGATTACTTTCTCCCGATGCAGTTTTGGCGTCTCTACGCAAATAGCCTAACCGAGTCTGATTGAACAACTTACCCGACGCATCATCTTTAAACCTACCGGGGTGTTCAAAGTGCTCGTAGGCGTCTGTTCTTTGATAGTCAGCAACTAGGGCATTCGCACTCTGCTGAAACGTGTAAGCTGGCTTCTTAAAGCTATAGTCTTGTAGTTGGGTATGGCTTACTTGAGTTTTGTTACGCATAGAAAACGCACGAATGTAAGGCGCTTCGACAACTCCTCCACTTAGATTGTTATACGGAATTGGCTGTTCGAGTTTCAAAAACGCGCCACTATCATCTGTAAACAGTAAAGTATGTTTACCCTTATCTTGCACAACGCAATACACTATTCCTTCTTCTGCGGATAAGCGGTGAACAAAATCTAAATCAGATTCACGATACTGAGTGCAAAACTCTCGCTGTAAATGCTCAGACTTCAAAACGAACGCGTAATCGTTGACTCCCATCTCTTGAAGTAAAATCGAAATAATTTCAGGTACCGTTTTAAACTGAAAAATGCGCGAGTTTCTACGAAGAGCTAAACGCTCAAGTGCCGGAACGAGAGTCAAATGATAAAATGTGTGGTTGTAGCCTATGTCACCTTTGCCGAAACGGCTTATTACACCGTTTAAACGTTGAACGATCTCCCCATCTTGCACCAATTCAAAGTTAGCCGGTTGATCGAGCAATTCATTTGGATCTATGTCTGAACGCCGACTGGCAAGCCTGAATTGATAACGAAAGCCATTACAAGATCGACTTTCATCCAGGCTCGACTGCGACAATGATTCATCTCCTGAGAATTCAACAACACGAAAAGTATCCTCTTCCAGTCCATCAACGTGAATATTGAACCTTAGGGTTGCCATGCTCATTCCTTCTTGAGATACGTTTGAAAGCAGATTTAATGCAAACTTCAAGCCAAGATTAAGGCACTGAATCTATTAGCTTTAGTTTAACCAAACGTAACTTTTAAGCTGATAACTACCAATACTGGCAAATTATTGCTCAGAAGGAATGTAGATTGCTCGATGTTCCAAAGCCCACTCTGCTTGAACTCAACCATCAGAGAAATTCATATTAAAACAATATGTTATATAGCGAATAAATACCTGAGACAAAGCTGAATTATTCACTTTACTTTTACCAAGATTGGGCATAAATTTCGCGCAACATTATCGATGAGAAACCGCTATGTCTGAGCAACGTTTAGGCAATGGGATGGCCGCCTTTTCCTTTTTGCTTTGGGGCCTACTTCCTCTCTATTACCAGTTCTTACCTAACGCAGCCACTGATGAATTACTGGCTGTAAGATTGATCGCATCTGTACCGTTTGGCGCCTTGATCGTTCTTTTTATTACGAAAAAGCTACCTAGTTTTTCTGAAATTTGGGCAGATAAACGCTCGCTGCTCTATTCAGCAATCGCGACTATTATGATGTCGATTTCGTGGTCAGCCTTCACCTGGGCACTGACCAATGATCGAGTGATTGATGCCAGTCTTGGTTTTTTCATTAGCCCTATCGCGATGATCGGACTTGGTGTTTTCTTGTTAAAAGAGAGCCTATCTTTAGGTAAGAAAGTCGCCCTGCTATTGGCTTGTATCGGTTTAAGTTATCAGGTCATTCACTATGGTGAAATTCCCTACGTCGCTTTAACAATGGCGCTCTTCTTCGCGTTCTATGGGTGGTGCAAAAAGAAGATCAATTACAACTGGAGTACAGGGCTGTTTGTCGAAGCGCTAGTGCTGTTACCCATCGCATTGGCGTATATGGGGTATAAAGAGGTTACCGTCGGCGCAGAGTCTCTTAACTCTGGTTTATCAACATTTATGCTGTACGTTGGCGCTGCACCTGCGACGCTTTTGCCTCTGGTGTTTTACTCTATCGCGATTCGATTAACTACCATGTCAACAATCGGTTTGATGCAGTATATCGAACCAACGATCCAGTTCTTTTTGGCGATATACCTGTTTGGAGAAGTGTTCGACGAAGTCAAACTAGTCAGCTTTAGTTTTATCTGGGCAGGGCTGCTTTTCACTATTTTCGAAAGCCTTCGTGGGAAATATAGCGCCAAATATCAATAATAAAAAACCCAGCTCTCTCAAGCTGGGGTTTTATTTTAGAATGCAATACTTAAGCTACCGTTCCACATCATACCTACTGCAATAATTGCAACAGTACCGAGCAGGCTAGCGCCTAATTTTTCTCGTCCTTTAAAAGGGTTGATCCCCTGTTCTTTTTTCGCTTGAACGTAAAAATAAAGACCTGGGATGTATAACAGTGCAGACAACAATAAGTAGTTAAGACCAGACGCATAAAGCAGCCAAAGTCCATAAACTGTCGCGCCTAGCCCAATAAACAGTAAGCTCCCTTTATTTCTCTCTTGGATGGCAATTTTAAGAACAAAGGCACCAATTAAGAAATACGGAACGAGGATCATCTCTGAAGCGATGATCAACAATGTGTCATAAGTGCTGCCTGCAAACATAACAAAAACGAGTGAAATTTGGATCCATACGTTGGTAAGTGTTAGAGGGCGGACGGGACTTCCTGTCTTGTTAACCTGAGCATATTTGCTAGGGAACATTTTCT
This sequence comes from Vibrio sp. RE86, assembly GCF_013114545.1. Lineage (GTDB taxonomy): Bacteria > Pseudomonadota > Gammaproteobacteria > Enterobacterales > Vibrionaceae > Vibrio. The sequence continues at coordinate 181,484 of NZ_VTXI01000008.1, forward strand.
CTTTAGCACACAAGTAAGGCGCTTCAGAGGCGAGAACAGTCCAACTCAAAAAAGCACCACATACCGAGATCAAGAGGCCAATACTGATAATGTACTGCCCCCAAGGACCGATGATTGTAGTGAGCACTTTAGCCATCGATGGGTTTTGGTACGTAGCCAACTCAACTGGCTTCACAACACCCATCGAAAGTAGCGTAACAAATACATAGATCGCCAGCGCCGTTAAAAGACCAAGAATAGTTGCTCGGCCAATATCTTTTCGATCACGTGCGCGACTCGACACCACTACAGCGCCTTCAATACCAATGAACACCCAAACAGTAACCAACATGGTGCTTTTAACTTGGGCCATCAGATCGTGTTCTTCGCCGAAATGTAGGCCTGAAAAGTCGAGTGTGAACGTATTCCAACTAAAAGCGGCAAATGCGCACAGAATAAAGATAATCAACGGTACTAATTTGGCGTATGTCGTCACCATATTAATTAACGCAGCAGTCTCTACTCCCCTCAGAACTAGGGCGTGCACCATCCACAAGAGACATGAAGCACCAACAATCGAAACTATGGTGTTCCCCTGCCCGAAAATCACATTATCAGGCGTGTCGAACAGCATTCCTAGTGTACTGAAGACGATGACCAGATAAGAGACATTGGCGAGCATCGCACTTAACCAGTACCCCCATGCCGAGCAAAAGCCAACAAAATCGCCAAAGCCGTCTTTCGCGTAGCCGAACACGCCACTGTCAACGTGCGGTCTTTTGGCTGCTAGCTTCTGGAAAGAGAGCGCAAGAAAAATCATGCCGATGCCAGTAATGGTCCAGCCGATCATCACCGCTGCAGGGCTTGCTACTGAAGCCATATTCTGTGGCAAACTAAATACACCTGCGCCGATCATGGAGCCAATCACGATCGCCGTCAGCGAACTCAAGCCGAGTTTATTATCCATTATTATTTCCGGTGTTACCGTTCTTTTAGAGGGCGCAATTTTACGCCGAATTAGCCCAAATAGGCAGAGTGACTGTGATCGAAATCGCACACATCTGGTTCAAATCGAAACTTTCATTGTCACTGATCAATTAACGCCTTGCATTATAGCGACAAAACTCCATTAAGAATTAAATAAATAGATACTTAAACCAGAATTTTAAATTTAATTGGTATCTAAACCCAAAATAATAAATAAATAAGATATATAAGACACCAAACAACCACACAAATTATGACTATTTATGCGCTCGTGGATAACTTTTATTCCTAACCGCTCGCACATTGCTCGGCTTAGACTACAATCTAATAAGGCGAAGGTTTGAGAGTGAACCTCGCGCTACCATGGTATCCATTACTTCCTGTTTGTACGGTCGCTTATGCGGCCATTTTTTTGCTTCAAAGATCAAAAAAGCAGCCTACTGGCTGCTTTCTCTTGGATTCATTAATGTTTCGAGCTTTCGAGCCTTTGCCCGAATTCTGCCTGTTCGTAAATATCCGCCAAGCTTCTATCTTTACGAGCTTTGGATCGTTTGTTCTTAGCGACGTAGTGATAATCTTGATCGTTAAGCGCTTTCTCATGCGCTTTTGCTGATTGAACAAACTGAGGATCAGCCATTGCTTTCTGGCGTAGGCGGTTCACACGTTCAATTGTATCTAGCAACATAATACACCTCCCAATTACCTGTATCTATATCCAGTATAGAAGTTATCCCTGTAACGTCAAGAAAAATACTGTATATAAAAACATGAAAAAAGATAAACATCTGAGGTTATTAGCATATTACACAAGATATCATCGACATAAACTTTGCTATCCATGAATTCAATCGGTAATTCCTATTAATAGATTTACCCTATCGCAGGAATCTAGAGTTCCCATTTTCATCCCACAACCACTCTTTATAAACTTCTCCCATCCATCAGAAGTTGAAAGTATGAATAATGAAGGCAATTGTTGTTGAAGGCGGTGCGATGCGAGGGGTTTTCGCATCAGGGGTACTCGATACGTTTATTGAAGAGCAGTTTTTTCCCTATGATCTTGCTCTCGGTGTGTCGGCAGGTGCATCAAACCTTGTCGGTTACCTCTCAAAGCAAAAAGGACGAAGCTACAAGGTGATCACCGAGTTAGCGACTGATAAACGCTTTTTTAATCCTAAAAGGTTTATTCAAGGTGGACATCTGGTCGACGTGAAATGGCTCGTTTCAGAGTCCGACAAACGTTACCCTCTCGACCAAAAGGCCTTGTTCGATAATATCCCTATGCTTGCAACAGCCACCAATATTGAGACGGGCCTAGCTGACTATTACCAAGTGCTACCTCATAACCTGTTTAATATTCTTGAAGCCACCAGCGCCCTGCCTATTGCTTATAAGCAGACGCCTTGCTTCTCAGGGGGATGTTATACAGACGGTGGTGTCGCTGACTCAATTCCTGTAATTGAGGCTTATCGACAAGGTGCAAAAGAGATCACCGTCGTTCTGTCACATCCGTTAAGCTATGAAATGCCAAAAAGCAGAAGCTCTTGGTTAATCCAAAGATTGCTAAAACGATACCCGATGATAGGGAAAGCGATGAAAGAAAGAACAGATCGGTACAACCAATCGTTAGAGTTCATCCGTAATCCACCAAAAGATGTGACGATTCGCGTAATCGCCCCACCAGAGCACTTCAACGTTAAGCGTTTGACAATGGATTTGAAGACTCTTAAAGAAGGGTATGAAATGGGCGTTAGCGAAGGGGAAAAACACCTTGCCAGCCGACAAGGTGTTTATGGATTAACAGAGGAAAACTGTCACTTTTGTCTTTAATGTGCAATATCGAGTTGGTTATCTTTAACACCATTCACTCGGAACCAACCAGCAATACTAAAACGTTCACTATTGGTTGGTAGCACTTCATGAGGAAACTGTTCAGAGAAGAAGACGAATAGACGCCCTGCTTTTGGTGGAATCGTCGCGATCTTCTTGTCATTGAGGTCATACACCACCAACTCACCCGCATCCTCTTCAGACCAAGATTCATTCATGTAAAAAACCGTTGTTAAACGACGGTTTTCATTGCCCTTAAAACAGTCTAAATGTTTCTGGTAAAAATCACCTTTCTCATACTTGGCAAAGTGCGCTTCGTACTCGAATAAGCCTAGGAAAAAATGGCGGTTGGCCTCAAGGCGAATCTGCTCCATTTTCGTAAGAAAAGCTTCAACTGGTTGCCCCATAGCTGGTGATAACCACTGAATCTTATCGCTTCGAATTGCACTTTCACGCACCACTTCATCGTTTCTTCCAATACGTGCTTTTTTCCAATCTTCAGGGATACTATCTCTTAATTGAGCAACTTCGTTCTCAGTTAGAAAGTCATCCCAAACGTAGTAGCCTTGAGTGGTTAACGCATCAATAAGTTGGTTCATTCGTCGTTGTTGTCCAGTGATTAAATCAGAGGACGCCTTATACAGAACTCACCAACGAGTTAACAAATCGAGTTGTTTATCGTCTCGACAACTTTCCTTTTGAGGTTAAAAGCGAGATAGGTCCAGTTCGACAGATTCACCCAACCAGTATGCGTAATCGGTGTGATCTTTATGGTCATCGCCCGTTAACGCATGAACCAATACGGAAAAAGATCCGCGATTTTCTTCAAGCCAGGCAATCAGAGCATCAAAATCATTTGCCGTAAACGTGATAGAGAAACTCCACATTGTATGTGGCCCAACAGGCTTCTCATTAAAGTTGCCAACTGGTAGAGAAAAGGTCTCTTGTACGTTTTCACGTAACGCTTTTGCCGATGCACTTGTGTTTTGATTGAAGTAGATATGAGCGTGGTAATCTTGGTGAATATTCTTAGGGAAGGACATAGTGACTTCATTGTTATGATTTTATGCGCCTATCATACCATTTCTTTTTTGGCGACTCGCTGTGACTTACATTCATTACAAAAAGAGCCCGAGAGTTCACTCTAGCCCCAGAGCGTAACCGATCAGTATTGGCTGGTTGAACCCAGCGCGATAGAAGTATTCTAAAAACTACGCAATGCCCTGCTCCACAGCGTATTTCGCCAGTTCAGCGGTACTGTGCAAATCCAGCTTATGCTTTATGTTCTGACGATGAGTTTCAACCGTGCGATAGCTAATACTTAGCAAAGAGGCGATTTTCTTACTGCTATTTCCTTCAGCCACCAGCTTAAGAATCGACTCTTCTCTGCGACTGAGTGGATTTGGCTTCAGAGCGACAGGCACTACCTCTTGTGAAAACAGTGTTTGAGTCACTGACTCACAGAAATAAGTTGAGCCTTGATAGACCGTTTTGATGGCTTGAACCATTCTCGTCGCACAAATCTCTTTAAGCATGTATCCAACCGCACCAGCCTGCATCACTTTCATAATGTATTCTCGGTTGTCATGCATGGTTAACATCAGCACCTTAACCTCTGGCATAGATTGTTTGATCATGTGTGTGGCATCAATCCCATTCATAAGAGGCATACTCACATCCATCAGTACTACGTCTGGAACCAACTCTTTAATAACATCAATCGCTTCCAAACCATTACTGGCCGAGCCAACAACCTGGATGTCCTTTTCGGTTTGAAGACGAGCGATAAATCCATCCAAAACCACTTGATGATCATCAACGATCACCACTCTAATAGGTTTATCCATAAACTAATCCATCCAATTCCAGTAATACGGTTATCTCTGTGCCAAAACCTGGCTCACTTTCAATCTCAAAGTCACCACCGATAAACTCAACACGTTCTCGCATGTTACGTAAGCCAATACCACTTTTCCTCAGCGTGCTATTTACATCAAAACCCACCCCATTATCTCTTACGATGAGTTGCAGCATATTACCCATCTGCTGAAGAATAACCGTCACCTTTTTAGCACCAGAGTGCTTCTCAATGTTGGTCAACGACTCTTGTGCAACTCGATAGAGTGTCGTCGCCACTTCCGACTTCAACTTACGTGAGGTTTGCGTCAGAGAAGCTTCGGCATCAATACCCGAATGTGATTTAAAGTCTAGCAGCAAAGTATTCAATGCGGCTTCTAGCCCGATATCATCTAATGCACTTGGTCGAAGATTATGGGATATATGCCTCACCTCATTGATCGCTGTGGTAATGGACTGTTGAGATTTGTCCAAGTGCGATTTAAGTGGCGCATCATCAATCTTACTGGCGAGTAATTCAAGGTGGCACTTACTAGAAACAAGCAACTGATTTATCCCATCATGTAACTCTCTAGCGAGGTGTTTTTTCTCATCTTCTTGGAACATAACGGTTTTATGTGCCAGCTCTTTGAGGCTTCTGTCAGCTAAACGATGTTCATGCAAATTCACCGCTAGCGTAATTACAACAATCACACCGACGGTCACGACTACAATCACAATCATCGAAAAAAACGTCGTTTCGATATTCTTGTTTACCTCAGACTTGAGATTGGCGACCTCGTAAGTGATGTCTTCGATATACAGGCCCGTGCCGACCATCCAGTCCCACTTACTTAACCAAGCAGCGTAACTAAGCTTGGGCACATTTTCTCCGGTCGATGGCTTTTGCCAAAGATAGCGATGAAAACCGCCCCCCTGCTGAGCTTGAGATAGCAAGGCTTCGATAAGATGGTCCCCGTTCTCATCTTGAATATGCAGTAGATTCTCTCCCACCAATTCCGGCATGATCGGGTGAACCAGATTTGTGCCATCCTGAGAGTAAGCAAAGAAGTAACCATCTTTGTCTTTGCCATAGCGTAACTTTGACAGCACCTCTTTGACTTGCTTTTTCGCGACGGCTTCTGGCAAAGAGTCATCATTGTAGATATGAGAGATAGCATCGAACGCAAGATCAACATGATCTTTGAGTGCCGTCTCTTTAGAACGAATTAAGCCGTCTTCAAAGATTTGGATCTCTTTTTCACCCAATGTTTTCGCTTGATGAATCGAAATCCAACTGGTGAGTGCCGTAACAAGAAGTAACGGTAATAGGCTCAATAAGATTAATTTTGCTTGTAGAGGCATTCCCTTCCCCCAAAGAACTACAAAGGCTGCTCACATCGATGTAAGCAGCCTAACTTTATCAGGAGTTTTAAACGAATCGTAACTAAGTGATCACATTCCGTAGAATTCAGGGAACACCAGCAGCGAAGCGAGAACCAAAATCTGAATCGCGATAAATGGCATAACACCTCGGTATATATCGCGTGTCGTCACCCCATTCGGTGCTACGCCTTTGAGGTAGAACAAGCTAAAGCCGAACGGTGGTGTTAAGAACGAGGTCTGAAGGTTCATTGCAATCAAAATCGCAAACCATGTCATGTTGATGCCCATGAGCTCAGCGACTGGCGCAATGATTGGTACGATAATAAAACAGATCTCTACGAAGTCGATGAAGAAACCAAGGATCAATATGACCAACATAGTGATGATCAAGAAGCCCCATTTCTCACCTGGAATTTGCAGCATCCACTCTTCAACTAAGTAATCACCACCAGTGTAGGTAAACGCCATCGAGAATGCGGTTGCACCAAGCAAAATCGCAAAGACCATTGCAGTGACTTTTACGGTCTCTTTTGATGCTTCGTATACCATGGACCAACTGAATTGACGGTACAACACAGCAAGCACAATTGCCCCAGCTCCACCCAGAGCAGCTGATTCTGTTGGCGTTGCAACACCGGCAAAGATGGAACCAAGCACGACCACAATCAGAGCGAGTGGCGGAATAACCGCTTTAAGCGCTGCAATCACCTCTTGGCGACGATCCATTGTGCCGTCACTTGGGATAGGTTGTGCCGCTTCAGGGTTGAGTTTGGCGTAAATCAGAATATAGATGACATAAGCACCAACTAAAACCAAACCAGGCCAAACCGCCGCTTGGAACAAGTCGCCTACTGGTACACCAAGCACGTCACCTAAAAGAATAAGCACGATTGAAGGTGGGATAATTTGTCCTAAAGTACCTGACGCACAAATGGTGCCACACGCTAATCCTTTGTCGTAGTTGTACTTGAGCATAACTGGAAGAGAGATAAGCCCCATCGCAACCACGGACGCACCAACCACACCCGTAGACGCCGCAAGTAGCGCACCAACCAATACGGTGGAAATCGCAATACCGCCGCGCACGCCACCGAACAGCTTACCCATAGACTCAAGTAACTGCTCTGCAAGGCGAGTTTTTTGTAGAACTAACCCCATGAATACGAATAATGGAACCGCCATAAGTACGGTGTTTTCCATAATCGACTGAATTCGATATGGCATAAAGGCGAACATATCCATGCCTTCTGCCCATACGCCAAAGATAAGTGCAATACCGCCAAAGGTAAACGCAACCGGGAAGCCAAGTAGCAGAGCAAACAAGGCAACAAAAAACATTACAATACCGACCATTTTCCTGTCTCCTTATTTCTTATCTTGCGCGTACATTAGATGCGGGTTGACGATTTTGTTTAATGAATGAAGAAGCAGTCCGACACCGCTGATCGCCATAAACAGGAATGAAAGAGGAATCATGGCTTTGATGATCCAGCGATAAGGCAAGCCGCCTGGGTCGCCTGACGTTTCTCCGAGCGCGTAACTTTCTTTCGCAAAGTCGATACCGTAATAGGCCACCAACAAACAAAAAGGAAATAAAAAAAAGAGCGTACCAAGTAAGTCGATAATTGCTTGAGCTTTGTTTGAAAGGCGTTCATAAAACAGGTCAACTCGCACATGGCCGCCTGATTTGATTGCGTAAGGAACGCCTAGCAGAAATACAGCAGAGAAAAGGTGCCACTCCATCTCTTGAAATGCAATTGACACATCGTTAAACACGTAACGCATTACTACGTCATACACAACGTTAGCGAGAAGCAAAATAAACAATATGCTTGATAACCATCCTAAGAAGTCACCAAAACGATTAAATGCTCGCTCGATATAGATTAGGCTTCTCATTCCCTACTCCATGGAATTTTGAAAAGGCGCCACTCGTTTAGGTGGCGCTTTGTATAGATAAATTTTCTTGGGCTTCACAGATTAAGTGACAACGTCACTTAATCTGTGTTTTTATTTATGAGTTATTGCGCTTGGCTGTTTAGGTAAGCACGGTGTGAAATGTTAGACCATGGACGAACCTGATTGATGTAATCAGCCTGTGATTGCTGAATCTCTTTCGCCGTTGCGTCTTTGTCTGCGTGTTCTTTCAGTAGACGGTCGTTTGCTTCACGCAATGCGCTCATTACTGACTCTGGGAAGTCTTTTACTTCTACGTTAGGGTACTCAGACTTGATTGACGCCCAGTTTTTACCACTTTCATGCTTAGACTGAGTGTACATATCGTAAGCAGCTGTCTTCATCGCTACTTGAAGAATCGCTTTCAAGTCATCAGGTAGACGTTCCCACGTGCGTTTGTTCACTAGGAACTGAAGCTCTGTACCTGGCTCATGCCAACCTGTGTAGTAGTAAGGTGCGATTTTGTGGAAACCCATACGAAGGTCAAGAGAAGGGCCAACCCACTCTAGAGCATCGATAGTGCGGCGTTCTAGAGACGTGTATAGCTCACCCGGTGCGATGTTCGTTGGCTTCGCACCAAGCTCTGCTAGGATTTCTCCAGCGAAGCCAGGGATACGCATTTTCAGGCCTTGAAGGTCATCAACAGAGTTAATCTCTTTTTGGAACCAACCACCCATCTGAGTATCTGTGTTACCACCAGGGAAAGAAAGAAGGTTATGAGGAGAGTAAACTTTCTCCATCAACTCCATACCACCACCATAGTAGAACCAAGCATATTGCTCAGTTGGCAGCATACCGAAAGGCATAGAAGTGAAGTAGAGCGTGTTTGGTACTTTACCCTTCCAGTAGTATGACGCAGAGTGCCCCATGTCGTACTGACCAGATTTAACCATATCAAAGACACCCAGAGGCGCTTTGTGTTTATTGGCAGAGTCGATACGGATCTGTAAACGTCCATTCGACATTTCTTCCGCCATCTTAGCCATATTCTTAGTCGCATCACCGAATATTGGGAAGTTAGGTCCCCACGTTTCAGCCAGCTTTAAGCGATAAACCTTTTCAGCAGCACTGACAGAAGTCGCAGCCATTGCTAATGCTGCCACCATTACAGTGCCTTTAAATACTCGTTTTAGCGATTGTTTGATAAGACTCATGTTCACGTCCTTTGTTTACGGGTCATACCTTTTGAGGCATGTTCTATTTCCCTTACAGATTCGTTCATCAATAACGATTTAGAAATAAGCGTGAACACGGACTAAATTTAACAACCCAATGCGTATTTAGACCAAAGAAGTACGTATATCTACGTAGTCCAAATAAGGCAGGTATCTATTGTTTATTTATTTTCAGATATTTAGATGAAGCAAGAGGAATGGATTCAACGAAAAACTACGTAGTAATTAGTTCCCGAGGGATTTTCGATAAATTGGTCTGAACTGTGACGAAGTTATTAAATATAAGCTAGGAAAATGAAAAAGCCTCGAAATAATCGAGGCTTTCAAGGTGTGAAATCCATAACGTTGGATTTACTAGCGGCAATTAAACTGCTTTGTAGATAACTTTGTTGCCAGCTAGTTGCTCTTTCACGACTAGGTTCTCTTCTAGCAGTTTTTTCAGAGCGCCTGTTGCCCAAGAAGCCGCTTTAGCATCTTCTTGACCAGCAACTAGGCCAATACCTTTAGGGTTGATACCTTCTGCGTTTTTCGCAACGATATCTAGAACTTGTTGCTGCTTTGGAGTAAGCGCAACATCAGTTGTTTTAGCCGCAGCTACAACTTTCTCCGCTGCTGGTTTTGCAGCTACTTTCTTCTCAACTACAGGCTTCACTGTCTGTGTCGCTTCAACATTCGCAACTGTCGCCTTAATGCGCTTTTGCAGTTTAAGCTGCACTTTACGCTTATGAGCAAGTCTCATCGAGTATTTCTCCAGTTCACTGCATACGGAGCAGTGGTGAAAATTTGAAGCGCGATTTATACCAAAAATTTGCTGCTATTTACAGGGCAAGGGTGGCTTTATGGCACAAAAATACGCGATATTCGGACATGAGACTACAATTTAATCAATAGTATTAGTGATCGAATCCAGAACCACTGATTATATAAACAGATGTGTTTTGTTGTTTAGAGTAACCTTGTATGGAAACCGTACACCTTACCAATCAACCTTTTGTGTTCTCTTCAATAACGATTAAATGGTTAGGAGGAATCTTTGCCATCGGCTGCCTAATTCTGTTGCTCTACGCACCCGGCATAGAACAGGGATTTCTCACAATTGTGGCCATCAGTGCTCTTATTGGGTTTGGTTATCTCATGGTGTTGAAAGGGACCGTTCGCTACACGATTACAGCGAGTCACTTCCAACAGCATCTATTCAAAGGTGGATGGGTAATAAAATGGAATAATGTACAGCGCATCGGGATTTGTACTTATGAAAATGACGGTTGGCACCAACCTTTACCTTGGATTGGAATCAAACTGCATCACTACTCACCATACCTTGATAGCATCTGTCCGAGAATTGCCACAGAAATACTGTTAAGCCAACGCGCCCTACTCTACTTAGGAGCGAGACAAAATAAACAAGGAGAAAAGTTCGAAGATCAGGTGCTTGATTCTAAGATGTACCGTAGTTCAGTGGGCGAAGTCTACTACGGTCTTCAAGCGATGCTGGCCAATCGGATGATCTATCAAAGAGACTATTTTGATTATGATATTTTCATTTCAGCGCATGACCTTGATCGTCCAGCAGATGAATTTGTTGGTTTGATTCGTAAATATCTTGCGGCAGCAGAAAAAGAGACGGAAAGTAATTGAGTGAAACGCCATGATAATCACTCCAGTTGGGGGAAGAGCCCATAAAAAAGGCCACTTTGAATAGTAGCCTTGTTCGGAATCTGTATTTGACTAGTAAAGCGGCATTTCGTCCGCGACAAACGGGTTAGACGCACGTTCACGGCCAAACGTAGACTCTGGTCCATGGCCTGGTACAAAACGCACTTCGTTACCAAGAGGCCAAAGTTTGCTCTTAATAGAGTTGATCAGTGTATCAAAGTCGCCTTTCGGAAAATCTGTTCGACCAACAGAGCCATTAAAAAGAACATCACCTACGAACGCGAGTTTCGCTTCATCACTAAATAACACCACGTGACCCGGCGTATGTCCCGGAGTATGGATCACATCCATCTCTTGATGACCAAACTTAATTTTATCGCCTTCGTTTAACCACTGATCAGGCTCGAATGCTTCCGTTAATGGAAAACCAAACATTTGGCTTTGTCCTTCAAGACCTTGAAGCCAAAAGTTATCGTCTTTATGTGGGCCTATGATTTTCACGCTATCAAGCTCACGCGCTAGCGGCTCTGTTCCACCCACATGATCCAAATGGCCATGAGTTAATACAAGATTAACCACCTTTACGCCAAGCTCTTTGATCAACATAGCAAGTTGCTTCACGTCACCGCCTGGATCAACCACGATACCTTCCATTGTTTCATCACACCAAACAATAGAGCAGTTTTGAGAAAACGAAGTAACTGGAACAACTTGATATTTAAGTGACATATCTAAACCTTGGTAACAATCTAAACTGGCAGAACTATGACACTTGCCAAGCACTTTGACAACACCGAAAGTAAGGGTGTTTACGCCCAGTAGCGAACCGGACCGGTATCGATATGGATGAAGTTGCTACCCGGATAGTAACCAACTCCACCTGCTTGTAGCTCTCTAGCTGCATCACGGACAAGCTTTAAGTCGACCCCATCAAGACGAAAATCGATGGCTTGTCCAAGCATGTGATAACTCTTTTTCGCCACACCACTCGATTTGCCACGTAAAGCTTCATTGGTCGCAGGAGAGCGATAACCAGAGATGATTTGCACCTCAGCGTCTACGCCAAGCGTTCTCTGGATTTTAGTAATATGGTCAAACAAGCGTTTGTCCATTGGATGAACTTCGTTACGTCTAAAATCACGACATAAATGGTTCAAACGATTGAGTTCACGCTCAACATAGTTACTACCATCAAAATAGCAGGTTTCTAATGCTTCTCTAGTATGGAGATTAGACAACGCTAAAGTACGCGGTTGATCAGGGTAGGATGCAAATGCGATGCTCGGTGTACATGTCGCCACTACCAAGCCACTTCCGGCCAGTTTAAGAAAATCTCGTCGGGATACTGCCACTATGATTTACCTTCATAAATTAGTTGTAGAACTGTGTCGAGAGGCGACACTACATAACTCTTTCATGAAGTGCAAATGCATAAAGCGTGCTCAAAATAGACTTTTGAACACGCTTTATCGCTTAATTATTGAACAGACTAATAAAATTTAGGATCTGATAAAATTGTAAATTATATGTCAATTTCATCCTTTCGAAAGACTATGCCGGTCTAACCGGTAAATATCTTCCCTGTAATGGACATTGCCTTCCTCATACCATGCCGTTTGATAAATGATGTGTACAGGAATGCGACTTTTTAACGGAATCGATTGATTTGATGTGAGTTCTTCATTTTTTGAGTCATCAAACGTGAGACCTTGCGACTCAATAAGGCGATCGGCAAATATATCCGCATGTTCAACTCGAATACAACCCGAACTGAAAGCCCTCGCCTGCTTAGAGAAAAGCCCTTTACTTGGTGTGTCGTGTAAATAGATAGCCCGTCTATTTGGTGTGTTAAATTTGTACAAACCCAGCGCATTTCTATCACCTGAAAGTTGGGTCATTCGATATGGAAAAGCACTTGGCGTGAGGTTGTCCCAATCGATACTTTCTGGGTCGATCTCTTCCTTCGATCCCCATTTAGGCAATATCTTAATATTCTGCCTCGTTAGATACTCTCTATCCTCTTGAATCTTAGGAATAATATCCTCGACCATGATTTTCCATGGTACGTTCCATGATGGGTTCAAGATCAGCGAATCTAACTTGGTAATCATCAATGGTGTTGGCCTTTCCGTTTTTCCTACGACCACTTTTGACTCAAATATCTCCTCTCCCGAAGACCAATAGGTCATTTCAAAACTTGGTACGTTAACGACAATGATGGTATTTCGCTGCTCAGGCCAATAGCGAACACGTTCCGCATTTATGGCCAATGTCGCGAGTCGGCTGTTGATCGGCATATTAATCCATTTCAGCGTATCTGGTCCTATCACGCCATCAGGTTTTAGGCCGTGTAAAGATTGAAACTGCTTCACCGCTGTTTGCAGAGACTGATCAAACCATTCAATATCTTTTCTAACGTCAATCAAATCAATGTCAACGATGGCCAGACGCTGTAACAAAACGTCCCTATTCTCGATATTAGCCCCTATTTTGGTGAGCCCCGACTGTCGGTAAAGCGGAATATCAAGTTTTTGGAATCGCATTAAGTGTAGGTAGGTATCGACCAGATACTGATAACTTGGAGAGTCAGGCGTGTACGCTTCAATAAGTTCACCCAACTGCTGTTGACTGACACCACGCTTGACCGCTATCAACGTGCTTTTCGGCGGTGTTGGTAAAGTGCCTGACAAAGGCTGATCAAAAAACCAGAATTGGCCCTCACGTTTGGCGGTTTGAGCATAACTTAGGTAGAGCAGCAATGTGTCCGTGGCAAGCAAGTCATACTCTTGCCAGCGATTGCTCTTGCGATAGAACTGAAGGTAGTTGAGTTGTCGAGAAAACAAAGAGCTAAAACCAGCACGATGAATAATTTCGAGCTGGAATTCTAGTTTGCTGCTTTGTTGAAGATCGAACCAGAGCATTTGATCATCATTGTCTTGATAAATCGTTGTCACTTCTTGAGGGAACTGCAGCAGTCTATGAAGCTGGCTATCAGATTCTAGCCAACCTATTTTGGTAAAATACTGAGAAGCGTAGCCTGCCGATGGAAACAAAAATACCAACAGCAGCCAAATAGTCCATTTTCTCATCTTCGTCTCCCTTACTACCGAACTTAAAGTATGGCAGAGATAAATGAAGACAGAGTGACTAGTTTATGAGAATCATAACCAGATCAAGTTTATTTATCAGGCATCTACTTTATGAAAGACCAGTGGTTATCCCATTGAATTTCCGAATTAAATACGGATTTATCACCGGGTTCTGACTGGCTCACTACCGCTCCTGTTCCAGAGCTAACTTTAAACACTCCCCCTTCTGCAACTACTCCTGATGCATCAGGTAACGGAGAAAGCTCAACCAGTTCTTGTGTATGTTTAGACCAGATCCCATAACAATTGCCACGAGGTGATGTCGCCAAAATCCAATCATGGGTCGCAGCGATGCTGGCGATATAGTGGTTGAAACGTGCCCACTGCTCAGGCTCGGCCTTCAATGGTTGCAGTTCCCCTCCTGAAGTATGCATAGCCAGAAGCGATGGATATTCATCTGGCTCTCCACGATATTGTTGACCACACAGTACGGTCTTAGATCCATCATGTGCCAAATGTCGAATGCTAAGCTTGTTATCACTCAGACCAACTTGTTCGATGACTTCACCATTTCGGTTCAAATAGCTTAAACTCGGCGTCATTGTATCGAGATTAAGAGGGTTACGGCCATCGGTATGCACGCCTCCGACACCAATGGCGAGTGAGTCATCAGGCATGACGATAACTTCGTGAGGGCCTATACCAAACCCCGTGAACTCAGCCACTTTTTCGTAACCTGCTAACACGTCATATACGCCAATGATGCCTCGGCTAGTCCCGCGTTCTCCTTCAGTAGCGTATAACCACTGTCCGTCGTTCGAATAGACACCGTGACCATAATAGTGTCGGTTTTTGTCCGCGACTCGCAGCTTTATTTGCTCTCCTGTCGTGAAGTCAAACACTTGGAAGTAGACTCCCGGACGACGTGCAAAAGCAACGGCGTGTTTTAACGCCGCATTCGAGGCAACACCATGTCCACGTTCTGGCAATGGAATCTGTCGAATGGGATTACCCTGTACATCGGTAACCACAGCATTGAACTGATCACGCCCAGAAATAGAACACCCAATTAACCTTGGCTCTGCATTTAAGTGCTTCGACGTTGCAGCACAACCAACCAATGGAGAAACCGCTCCGAAAAGAGCGGCTTTTAACAGTGAGCGTCGAGTTGTATCAGTCACCATCAGTTGCATTAAACCCTATAATTACACCTAGCTCGATAGCGACTTCCTCATGAATCAGGTATCGCAGCTGTTCAAGTTTATTAAACTGAGAATAAGCGTTCTGGTAGCCTGATTTCGTTTGCAACAAATCAAATAAACTTTGCTCTGTTGGCCATGTCTCGATTGTCATCGCGAATTGATTCGAAATACTGTCTGCGAGTGACGCTTTTCCTCTTTCACGAAGTGTGGCATCTAAGCCTTGACCCTTTGCGAAATACAGCTCTTGAAGAGCCTCTACATTTGCTTTTAAATTCAGCATCGAAGTTTCAGAACGCCATGACTCTGCAAAATAAGGGCGAGGCTTACCGAAGTTTGCCAGAGGGCGGCTCATCTTCTTCATGCTGTATTCTAGTTGATTCGATAGCAGTGCAATGTATTCTGAATTCCACTGCTTTTCATCGAGTTCAACCCATGGGTTGTTTGACCAAGCTTGAGCAATTTTGCCAGCATTTGACTCAATATTTTGAGTGATGGCTTGCGCTGTTACGCAGGTATTGCTGTTTGTCGTTAGGTCTGATGCTGTGTCATACAGTAACCACTCAATCGAACCTAAACCTTGGACCGTCACGCTCTGAGAAGCGATATTTTGTTCAGTCCAAACATTCGCCTGCTGAGTTAACTGGCTCATTTTTCTACCAGTCGTGTTCTTCTTGTCCGGCCAAAACTGAATATTCCAGCTCTCGGCAAGTGCCGCCTCTGGGCCTCGTTCCTGCCCTTGCAAAGCCATCCATGACACCATAGTTTGATGCCACTGACCTTTCAGAGCTTCGATGCTTTCAGACGATTCACAGTAGTTTCGCATGCTCTCTGCGAGTAGCTGAGATTGCGATTTGAACGTCTGTGCAGATGAAAACTCAACTTCATACACACTTTGGCTTAGATGATTTGTTTTCTCTGGTTGAGCAGAATCACCCGATGTGGTTGACTGGCAACCTACCAAAGCTAGTGCAGCTGCAACACTCAGCGTTGTCAGTTTAAATGTCATCACTTAATCCTATAAAGAGTTAAGGAATGCGATCAACGCATCTCTTTCTTGTTTACTTAACTTCAGCACGTTTTGCTTCGCCATTTCTGCTTCTCCACCATGCCAAAGAACGGCTTCCATAAGGTTTCTTGCTCGGCCATCATGTAAGAAATAGGTGTGGTCGTTCACTTCTTTGGTGTAGCCGATACCCCACAGCGGAGCTGTACGCCATTCTTGTCCGTTTGCTAGATATTCAGGTCGGTTGTCAGCTAGGCCTGGCCCCATATCATGCAATAACATATCAGTGTATGGGTGAATGGTTTGGTTAGACAGTGCTGGCAAACCTTCACGTACACCTGTTTTCACATCTGTTTTATGGCAACTATCACAGCCCGTTTTGGCAAAAAGCTCTTGTCCAAGTTTCACTTGTGGGTCTTTTACATTTCGACGAATCGGAACGGCCAAATGTTGTGAATAGAACTCTACAAAGTCTAGGATGTTATCACTCACTTCTGGTGAGCCACCATTTGGCAAGTCATCACAGATAGTTTGGTTGGCTGTACAATTCTCGTTAGGGAACAAGTTACTGGTTAAACCCACGTCTCCGTTGAAAGCAGCCGCATTCTGCTGCATTAGGTTCGGTTGGCCTGCTTTCCAACCAAATCGACCAATAGCAAAGTCATTCGCTTGTACATCCCAAACTAAGTTGGTTTTGCCTGATATGCCGTCGCCATCTTTGTCATGTTCGTCTGACCATTTCAGTAACGTTTCATCAGGGATACTCTCTAGTAGCCCCAACCCAATCATTGGCGGTGCAACTCGAGCCGACATTTGTGTATCAGGGTGCATGTCGCCGTAACCAAGGTCTGTAATAGTTAGAATGGGTTTTCGTAGTGTCACCGTCGTGCCATCAGAAAATCTAACTGGCACATCTTCGTAACGAATATTGATCGTACCTTCTGGTTTTTGATCTTGCTGCGCAAAGTCTTGAAGCTGCCCACCATACGTTGGCTCAGGAATTACTCCATCTTTGATATACGCTTTCTTCTGCTCCGCTGTCATTGCTGGAATACTTAAACGAACCAACATCGATACTGCATGCAGATCGTTCTCTTCCGGCGGATGTCCGCGGCCATCTTTAATATGACAATTTTGGCAGCCATTGGTGTTAAACAGTGGACCTAAACCATCACGTGCATCCGTTGATGCTGGTGCTTGGACCCAAGGATTACGGAAAAAACTATTACCAACGCTGAAGTCAAGGCGCTTAGACATTGGTAGGTTACCAGCAGGCAAAGAGAAAGCATTTGCGCCATCTTTCTTCACAGACGTGTCACCGCCTGATTTAACATCATAAGCAAAGACCTGGGAGGTCGTGCTCAGTAAAAGTAGACTGGCGAGAACAGATTTGGTGTACAACTTCATTAGGGGCTCTCAAACAAATAATGACCACACTTTATAAATGGGAATAATTCTCAAAAAGCGAGTCGATATAAAACAGCAAAAGGGCTCAGATGAGCCCTTTATTTTCTATTCAGCTTAGAATTAAAATTCGTGGTCAGCTGTGTCTGGGTTTAGGCTTGTGATACCAACAATCTTAGCTGCACGCTCGATTTGAGCAGTTTGAGCAACAAGTGACATAATAGTGTCATTCACCAAAGCGTTACCTTGAGCATTGCCTGATGCAATTAGTTGGTCGAAGAACTGGCCGTTTTTCTCAGCAGAAGTCACCAATTGCCCTACTTGAGAACGAGTCACGTCAAACTGCTTCTGAATCTCTTGTGCTGCCGCTTTGTCTTCTTGAGCAACAAGATCATGGATGCTTGGGCCAGATAGAAGTGTGCCGTCTTCACGCTTGTAAAGGCCAGTGTATACGTTGTAGATACCCTGCTCGTTGTAGTAGTGTGAGTTGTGAGTGTTATCAGAGAAACAATCGTGCTCATCTTCAGTAGAGTTCGCTTCTAGAGCAACCTTCATACGCTCACCAGCCAGTTCACCTAATGATAGTGAACCCATACCAAATAGCATCTTACGAAGACCATTGTCAGCTGAGTCGTTTAGTAGCTCTTCACGGTAATTACCTTTTGCGTCTGCAGACCATTGGTTTTCCATCCACTCAAGGTCTTGAACTAGAAGCTCAGCTGCGGCTTTAAGGAACTCACCACGGCGGTCACAGTTGCCATTTGTACACTCTGCGCCAACAACGAAATCAGTGTAAGCTCGTTGACCAGCACCTGCGTTAGTGCCGTTCAGATCTTGGCCCCAAAGTAGGAATTCAATCGCGTGGTAGCCTGATGCTACGTTAGCTTCTGAGCCGCCTACTTCATTTAGATCAGCAATAAGCTCAGGAGTAATTTTTGACACATCTAGTGTTGATGCACCAATCGCCAATTTAGAGTTTGCTACGATGTTTGCGCTTGCGCCTTCGTTACCTAGTTCATACTGGTAATCTGCAGAAACGTAATCGATTAGACCTTCATCTAGCGGCCATGCGTTAAGTTGGCCTTCCCAATCATCAACGATCGCGTTACCAAAACGAAAAACTTCAGACTGCTGGTACGGTACACGCGAATCAAGCCAAACCTGTTTTACTTGCTCAAACTTAGCCGCTGTTGGGTTAGCAAGGAAAGTATCGATCGAAGCATTAAGCGTTTTTGCTGTTTTCAGAGAGTCAGCGAACACAGCATGAGCAACGTCAGCATAATGCTCAACGACTTGATCTTTAGTCACAGTTGCTGCGAAAGCAGAACCACTTGCGATAAGCATTGAAGCTGCGATTGATTGAGCTAATAGAGATTTTACATTCATTTGAAAAGCATCCTTGTTGAGCTTAATAATTATTCTTCTTTGCTGATGCAAATTATTATCATTTGCATAGGTAGGTGCGAATAATACAAACTTACAATTTTTTTGCAAGCCGAAAACGAAAAAGCCTCACAAAAGTGAGGCTTTTATCAACATAGATGTATCAAGGACTTAAACGTCTAGATTGTGTTTACCGTGAGAGGCTTTCGCTTGAAGGTATGACTCGTTGCCATCTTTGATGTGTGCGGAAGTATTGACAACTTCATCAATCTGTATTCCATACCCTTTAAGATCATTTATCTTTTTAGGGTTGTTTGTCACTAGGCGAACACTCTTTGTTCCTAATGCTTCAAGCATCTGAGCAGCTTCAGTGAAGTCTCTCAAATCATCACCAAAACCTAGATGATTGTTTGCTTCGTAAGTGTTCATGCCTTCGCTTTGGAGTTTGTACGCATCAATCTTGTTGTACAAACCAATACCTCGGCCCTCTTGGCGCAGGTATAAAATGATGCCGCCAACTTCAGCCATGCGATTAATCGTCTCTTCAAGCTGCTCACCACAATCGCAACGAGAAGAGTGGAATACATCGCCGGTTAAACATTCGGAATGCATGCGAACAAGCGGTGCTTCTTGGGTTTTGTCTGCCTGCTTAAAGATAACAGCGACATGCTCTTTGTCCGTTTTCAATCCGTGGAAGGATAGAAGTTCAGCATCAATGTTGCTTTTAGCACCTACTTTGAATTCAACTCTGGCTCTTACTTCCGCCATATCTTTACTCACTCGAATCTCTGATTTTTCTATTTCTTTCGCTGCATTCATTTAGATGCCTCGGTCTGGTTTTAACTATGGGGACTGTTACGCCATATTTCAATGATTGGTTTACTTTTGTTATATTATAACATTTCAAGCACAAGACAATAAAAAACCTCAGCGACCAAGTCGTGAGGTTTATCATGTATCGGTTTTGAGGCTTAGCCTTGCTGTTGCTTCCATACAGAATGTTCAACCCAGAGTGTTTCTAACTCCTGAAGCTCCTCTTCTGTTAGCAGTGAAAGCGTAGGCTTTGTTTGAGGGAGAGCATAAGCTTGAATCGCATTAATCTGCGCATAAAAATCCGTCTTGAGTTGAGATATATTTAACATAACCGCTTTTCCCTAAGAGCCTAGCTTTTATCCAAAACAACTATTTATTCATCTAATTATGAAAATGATAACAAAATATACACAGTGTGCAATCACTAAACAGAAAAATTGAACTGAATTATCATTTTTTCGTTAAAAATTTTCTTTACATCTCGGCGATTTAGATGATCATTTTTGATCTTTTACGATGATCATTTTAATTGTGCATCAAGAGGATATTTTTATATATCTTACGCTGCAATGAACTTAATAAATAAAGGTCTATTAAGTAAATTACCACCTTCTAAAGAAGGTGGCTTTGTGTGAGCCCCCTAAAAGGGGGCCTTTGTTTAGTCCAACGCTAATTGTTGCTGTTCCACGCGCTCTTTCT
>NZ_VTXI01000071.1 GCF_013114545.1 Vibrio sp. RE86
GGCGTTAGGTTTTCGGAGTCATTAATGGAACCATTTTTACAAGTTTTATTTTGTATACTTGTGTTACTTTCAATTGGTTACGTAATTTATAAACTATGCACGAACCCTAGTGAATGGAAGTCATTCGTAGACAAGTACCCAGTTAAGAATCTGACTCAAATCAAAACAGTATTCTTTGTAAATTTTACTCCAGACGGCTTTTGGTGGTTTAAGAGTTTAGGGATCTTATCTTATGGAGAAGAAGGAATAATTATTGGGGCAATTCCCCCTTTTTGCTTCTTTTACTCGAAAATGTTTATACCTTATTCAGAACTGAACATTGAAAGAAAACCGGGTATTTTATATGAATACGCAGCGGTATCTTTCAGTTCTATTGTGTTCAGAATAAGCCTAAAGCATGGTAAAGAAATCATAAGGTTAAAGACATTGTCGCAAAACGAGACTTAAAACCTAACAAAGCGTTTAAGACAGATTCGCAACGCTCGGCATTCTCAGTTCAAGTCGAGTTTTGGTGTTTACGGCGCAGTGGTTTAGGTTTTGTGGTAGCGTTGCTCACTACTTAACGCGGCGTTA
>NZ_VTXI01000072.1 GCF_013114545.1 Vibrio sp. RE86
TGTTATGCAACCAAAGTTGTCTGCAATTTTTATACATGATGCAGACTCGATTTTGCCGGACTCAAATTCCAAGAACACTTGAATGTGTTGTATTGGTGTTTGTCTTTAAGACAAACATTGAGAACTTTACAATCAACAATAACTTGTTGATTTGTCAGCTTTCCAAATTGTTAAAGAGCAGATTTTCTGATGAAAACCATTTTTAAAGATTCTTGTGAAAGAACACTTAAAGATGGTGGAGCTATGCGGGATCGAACCGCAGACCTCCTGCGTGCAAGGCAGGCGCTCTCCCAGCTGAGCTATAGCCCCATCAGGTGTGTGATACTGTGTGCCAAATCTTCTAAAGGAAGATTGGTGGGTCTGAGTGGACTTGAACCACCGACCTCTCGCTTATCAGGCGAACGCTCTAACCACCTGAGCTACAGACCCAGTATCGTCTCTTAAACTACATAAACCATCAATCTGTGTGGACACTCATCGTGAGTAATCATCGTATAAGGAGGTGATCCAGCCCCAGGTTCCCCTAGGGCTACCTTGTTA
>NZ_VTXI01000073.1 GCF_013114545.1 Vibrio sp. RE86
GTTGGTCACTTCGTTTCATTGAAACCTAATTTGAAACCGAAGTTTCTAATTGGATTATCATCAACGAGTGCCCACACAGATTGATAGGTTTATATTGTTAAAGAGCTCCTCTTCTTTGTGACTTACATCACTTCGGAAGAGGCGGTCATTCTAGCGTTTTAAGTTTTAGTGTCAACCACTTTTTCAAAACTTTTTATTAAGCGTTTCCACTCAGCTAGTTAACCTGTCAACCTTGCTTGAACCCTTGTGAGCCCTTGCCCTGTCGACGAGGAGGCATTATAGAGATCGCGCTCACATTAGCAAGTGTTATTTTGAGAAAATTGCAAAAATAACGCCTAAACGCCCATTTTCCACTCAAAGCCTTATTTATTCAACTTTACCCCAATACAACGAACATTGTATTCACAGAGTTATCCACAAGCGAGCATTTTAAGGTAAATTACCACCTTCTAAAGAAGGTGGCTTTGTGTGAGCCCCCTAAAAGGGGGCCTTTGTTTAGTCCAACGCTAATTGTTGCTGTTCCACGCGCTCTTTCTTC
>NZ_VTXI01000074.1 GCF_013114545.1 Vibrio sp. RE86
AGAATGAAAACCTAAAGAGTGGCGCGCTCTGGAGGATTCGAACCTCCGACCGCCTGGTTCGTAGCCAGGTACTCTATCCAGCTGAGCTAAGAGCGCACGGGTTTCGATATCGCTTTTGCAATATCAGGATTTCGCTTCATTAAGAATGAAAACCTAAAGAGTGGCGCGTCCTGGAGGATTCGAACCTCCGACCGCCTGGTTCGTAGCCAGGTACTCTATCCAGCTGAGCTAAGGACGCACGGGTTTCGATATCGACTTAAGTCAATATCAGGATTTCTCTTCAATAAGAATGAAAACCTAAAGAGTGGCGCGTCCTGGAGGATTCGAACCTCCGACCGCCTGGTTCGTAGCCAGGTACTCTATCCAGCTGAGCTAAGGACGCGCAGTTTTCGATATCACTTTTGTAATATCAGGATTTCACTTCAATAAGAATGAAAACCTAAAGAGTGGCGCGCTCTGGAGGATTCGAACCTCCGACCGCCTGGTTCGTAGCCAGGTACTCTATCCAGCTGAGCTAAGAGCGCACGGGTTT
>NZ_VTXI01000075.1 GCF_013114545.1 Vibrio sp. RE86
TGTTCTGAACCAAGCCACAACGCGAAAGCCAAATTGGTCACCAAAAGCGACCAACCAACAACAAGTACAAACACTTCCCTGCCCAATGAGGCAACCCAACTAAGCTCCAACAAGCGCCCTAGTCTCTTCTCACAACAGCGCCAAACAATGGTGAGTTGCCGAGACTACTGCCAAGGTAGGATGTTGCTTGAAAAAGAACCTCAAAGCGACTTAAAGCCAAAGAAACTAAACCCTAGCCTGCTCGACCTGCAAATGAAGCAACCCACGAACATTGGCATGTTTTATGGCCTAAGTTATTCGAGAAATTAGGCCGACAATGCGGATTTGCTGAGTCTACTAGGGGCGAATTGCCAGAGGGACAAAGAACTTGATCCTAAGACATTTAAGCCTTTGAAATACAAGTAAACATAACGCCCAATTAAGTAGTGAACAACGCGACCACTTAACTAAAACATTGTGCCATAAAACACTAGACTTAACCTAGAATGCAGATCGACAAGCGTTGTGAATCT
>NZ_VTXI01000009.1 GCF_013114545.1 Vibrio sp. RE86
GACTTTAAGTCTAACCAGTGCGGAGCGGTAGTTCAGTTGGTTAGAATACCGGCCTGTCACGCCGGGGGTCGCGGGTTCGAGTCCCGTCCGCTCCGCCACTTATTCAGACAAAGCCCTAACAGAAATGTTAGGGCTTTTTCGTATGTGTAGTATTATTTTGGTCTGAGACCAACGAGTTTCGCTCGAATGCGGGTTTACTTAGCCACTTATTTAGAAAGCCTAGTCTTACGACTAGGCTTTCGTCGTTCATAGCACTTGAAACATTACAAGCCTGTTATAAGGCGTCCGCATAGCTTACTAATCTTTACGATTGAATTTCGTATTTGCAGTGTCTGTCACTCAGAGATACAACAAGGAGTTACTTCAAATCTAGCTAAGGAACACGATATGTTAGATGCTCTTCTTGCTGTATTTATCGCGTTGTGGAATCAAGACTTCTCTGTGTTACAAAGTCCTGAAAGCGCAGTAATGATTTACTGTGTGGTAGGTATTTTGATCTTTCTTGAAAGTGGCTTTATCCCTGCCGCTCCTTTTCCTTGTGATAGTGTCGTTGTGCTTTCGGGGACACTTGCTGCAGTTGGCGTCTTAAATCCGATAGCAGTCTTACTGCTAATTTTTGTCGCTGCAGCTTTAGGAAGTTGGGCTGGGTATTTACAAGGTACTTGGTTAAATAAGCTACCTAAGGTTCAAGGATGGGTGGATGCGGTACCAAATAACCGAATGGCTCAAGTTGATAGATTGTTAGGGAAGCATGGCTTAGTGGCTTTGTTTAGTGCTCGATTCGTTCCTGTTGTGCGTTCACTGTTACCTTTGATGATGGGGATGCGTGCCAGTCAAGTGAGCAAATTTCACTATTTCTCTTGGTTGAGTGCACTACTGTGGACATTACTCCTTTGTTCGTTTGGCATGCTTTTACCTATGCTGCCTGACGCAATCAGCAAATATATAACTGCTGGGCTTATGGCTGCCCCTGTGATTACCTTAAGCCTAGCAATTTCGAGCTTTGTCTTAATTAAACTTAGGAAATCATTATCTAAGCCTGTCACCGAGACCGCAAGTGAAGAGCAATAACTCCTTCTATGTGGTGAATCTAGCGGCACAAAAAAAGGCAGCGAAATTCGCTGCCTTAATCTTTTCTTATATGTAATTGAGGGGACTATTCTTTATCGCCTTTTAGCTCAGCTGAATCCATCTCTTTTTGAGCAAGCTTTGCTTTTTCGATCATTGGTGTAATAGTCGAGCCTTGAACTAGGATCGAAAATACAACCACGGAGTAAGTCATGACTAGAATGATCTCCTTGACGTCAATAAGCTTATCTTGAATAACCCAGATGCCTGATGGGATAGAGAGAGCCATTGCCAGTGCCAAGCCTCCCCTTAATCCACCCCAAGTTAGGATTTTGACTGACCATGGATTGTATGTGCGGTTGCGCTTAAAGCCAATGTATGACAGGAAGACACTTAAGTATCTAGCAGCGAGAACAAGAGGTACTGAGAAAGCCATTAAGATCCAGTCTTCTTTGTGGAACTCAAACAATAGCATCGACATACCAATAAGAAGAAATAGCACACCATTTAGAAACTCATCTATCAACTCCCAGAAGTGGTCTAGGTGATCTTCACTCTCCTTAGAGAATCCGATAAATCGGGTCCAGTTACCAATCATAATACCTGATACAACCATAGCGAGAGGGCCAGAAACATGGATGACTTCGGCAAACGCGTAACCTGCTGTAGGAATACCAATTGTTAGTAGTAACTCCATCGAGTGATCATCAGTCGCACTGATCAGATAGTGGAATAGTAACCCTAGAGCAAAACCATAAGCGATGCCGCCGATGGCTTCTTGCATGAACAGGTGTGTGACTGAACCCACGGTAGGTGCTTCTGTACCGAAAGCGATAGTGAACAAGGTAACGAAGATCACTAAGCCAAAACCGTCGTTAAACAAAGACTCTCCTTCGATCTGGGTCGAAATACGTCTTGGTGCATCAAGCTTTTTCACGATGGCTAACACGGCAATAGGGTCAGTCGGAGAAATAAGGGCACCAAACAGTAGGCAGTAAACTAAATCAAATTGAATACCGATAAACTGACAGAAGCCATATAGAACGAAGCCAATAAAGAACGTTGAGAACAGAGTAGCTCCTAAAGCTAGCACTGTGATTTCCCACTTTTGATCCTTTAAGTTGGGAAGCTTTATACCTAGTCCACCTGCAAATAACAGAAATCCTAATATCCCTTTGAGTAGGAAGTCCTCAAAGTTAATGCTCGCAACGGTACTTGACGCGATGGTGGTGAGGTGGAACCAATCGTTCTGACCTGCCACTAGGATCAGCAATGACAACATCATTGATCCCGCAGTTATTGCGATGGTGGTTTGCATTTTACCTATCTTGCTGTTTACAAAAGCAATCAGCATCGCTGCAGCAGATAAAAAGCAAAGCGTATAATAGACGGACATTAGGCTCTCACTATGTAACAAATTGTGAATAGGGATTTTCTGCCTACTATGGCTAAATAGCAAACATTATTTTGTCATTTCAAAGTCATCAATTTACTGTTTTAGACGTCTAGACTCCTTTAATTTGTGTGATAGGATGGAGAGATAATTAAAGGAATGAGGCTGTACTGTGGGAAGTAATGTAAGGCAACAGATTGAAGCTCAATTAAAGCAACGTATCTTGCTGATCGATGGTGGTATGGGCACCATGATCCAAGGGTATAAACTTGAAGAGCAAGACTATCGTGGTGAGCGATTCGCAGAGTGGCACTGCGACTTAAAAGGTAACAACGACCTTTTAGTTCTTACGCAGCCAAAGCTTATTAAAGATATCCACCTAGAGTACCTAGAGGCGGGTGCGGATATCCTAGAAACCAATACATTTAACGCAACAACGATTGCTATGGCTGACTACGACATGGAAAGCCTTAGCGAAGAGATCAACTTTGCCGCCGCAAAGCTGGCTCGTGAAGCTGCAGATGAATGGACGGCAAAAACGCCAGATAAACCTCGTTATGTAGCAGGCGTACTTGGCCCAACAAACCGCACGTGTTCAATCTCCCCAGATGTGAATGACCCAGGTTACCGTAATGTGAGCTTTGATGAGTTAGTAGAAGCTTACTCTGAGTCTACACGTGCGCTTATTAAGGGTGGCTCTGACCTAATCTTGATTGAAACGATCTTTGATACGTTAAATGCCAAGGCGTGTGCTTTTGCTGTAGATTCCGTTTTTGAAGAACTTGGCCAAAGTTTACCTGTAATGATTTCAGGCACGATTACTGATGCATCAGGTCGAACTCTTTCTGGTCAAACGACAGAAGCGTTTTATAACTCTCTTCGTCACGTGAATCCGATCTCTTTTGGTTTGAACTGTGCCCTTGGGCCAGATGAACTTCGCCCATATGTAGAAGAACTATCACGTATTTCGGAGTCTTTTGTTTCCACTCACCCTAATGCGGGTCTACCGAACGCCTTCGGTGAATACGATCTCTCGCCAGAAGATATGGCGGTGCACGTTAAAGAGTGGGCAGAAAGCGGCTTCTTAAACTTGATTGGTGGTTGTTGTGGTACGACACCTGAGCATATTCGCCAAATGGCCAATGCCGTTGAAAATGTTTCCCCTCGCGTGTTACCAGAGTTGGTAACGGCATGTCGACTGTCTGGCTTAGAGCCATTAACTATCGAGAAAGAATCGCTATTCATTAACGTTGGTGAGCGAACTAACGTAACTGGTTCAGCACGCTTTAAGCGCCTTATTAAAGAAGAGCTCTATGATGAAGCGCTAGAGGTTGCTCGCCAGCAAGTTGAAAACGGTGCTCAGATCATCGATATCAATATGGATGAAGGGATGCTCGATGCTGAAGCTTGTATGGTGCGCTTCCTGAATCTGTGTGCGTCTGAGCCAGAGATTTCTAAAGTGCCAATCATGGTCGACTCTTCCAAATGGGAAGTGATAGAGGCTGGCTTAAAGTGTATCCAAGGTAAAGGCATCGTTAACTCTATATCTTTGAAAGAAGGTAAAGAGAAATTCATTGAACAAGCTAAGCTAATTCGTCGCTATGGCGCTGCTGTTATCGTGATGGCGTTTGACGAAGTCGGTCAGGCGGAAACTCGTGAACGTAAACTCGAAATCTGTACCAATGCCTACAACATCCTAGTTGATGAAGTTGGCTTCCCACCTGAAGACATCATCTTTGACCCGAATATCTTTGCGGTCGCTACAGGTATCGAAGAGCACAATAACTATGCTGTGGACTTTATTGAAGCCGTTGCGGATATCAAACGAGATTTGCCACATGCGATGATCTCGGGCGGTGTGTCGAATGTGTCGTTCTCATTCCGCGGAAATAACTACGTACGCGAAGCGATTCACGCGGTGTTCCTATACCACTGTTTCAAGAATGGTATGGATATGGGTATCGTGAACGCAGGTCAGTTAGAGATCTACGATAACGTCCCTGAAAAACTGCGCGAAGCGGTAGAAGATGTCGTTCTTAACCGTCGTGATGATGGTACCGAACGTTTACTTGATATTGCTGCTGAGTATGCAGGTAAGGGCGTCGGAAAAGAAGAAGATGCATCAGCGCTTGAGTGGAGAACTTGGTCAGTTGAGAAGCGACTTGAGCACGCTCTGGTTAAAGGTATTACTGAGTTCATTGTTGAAGATACAGAAGAAGCTCGCCTTAACGCTTCTAAGCCATTGGAGGTGATTGAAGGTCCTCTGATGGATGGCATGAACGTTGTGGGTGATTTGTTTGGTGAAGGTAAGATGTTCTTGCCTCAGGTAGTGAAGTCTGCCCGAGTGATGAAACAAGCGGTTGCTCATTTAGAGCCGTTCATTAATGCATCAAAACAAGCGGGCTCTTCAAACGGTAAGATTCTTCTCGCAACGGTAAAAGGTGATGTTCACGATATCGGTAAAAACATCGTTGGCGTTGTACTGCAATGTAATAACTACGAGATCATCGACCTTGGCGTTATGGTGCCATGTGAGAAAATTTTAAAAGTCGCGAAAGAAGAGAATGTCGATATTATCGGCCTTTCTGGTCTGATTACGCCATCGCTGGATGAAATGGTTCATGTGGCTAAAGAGATGGAACGTTTAGACTTTGACTTACCTCTTTTGATTGGTGGCGCAACAACATCCAAAGCGCACACTGCCGTTAAGATTGAACAGAACTACAAACACCCTGTTGTGTATGTGAACAACGCTTCACGTGCGGTGGGGGTATGTACATCCCTTCTTTCTGATGAGCTACGTCCTGCGTTTGTCGAAAAGCTCGACGCTGACTACGTACGTGTGCGTGATCAACATGCACGTAAAAAACCACGCACTAAGCCAGTTACTCTTGAGCAGGCTCGTGCCAATAAAGTTGCGATAGATTGGGAGAGCTATACTCCTCCAGCTCCAGCGAAACCAGGTGTTCATATTTTTGATGACTTTGATGTTGCAACACTGCGTAAGTATATCGACTGGACACCATTCTTTATGACTTGGTCACTGGTGGGCAAGTACCCAGCCATACTCAAACATGAAGAGGTAGGTGAAGAAGCGCAACGCCTGTTCAAAGATGCTAACGACCTATTGGATAGAGTTGAAAGTGAAGGGCTATTGAAGGCTCGCGGAATGTGCGCCCTGTTCCCAGCTGCGAGTGTTGGTGATGATATCGAAGTGTATACCGATGAATCACGCACGGAAGTGGCCAAAGTGCTGCATAACCTACGCCAGCAGACTGAGAAACCGAAAGGGTTCAACTACTGTCTATCTGATTACATTGCTCCAAAAGAGTCGGGTAAGAAGGATTGGATTGGTGCGTTTGCTGTAACGGGTGGCATTGGTGAACGTGAGCTTGCTGATGAGTACAAGGCAGCGGGTGATGACTACAACGCGATTATGATTCAAGCCGTAGCCGACCGTTTAGCTGAAGCGTTTGCAGAGTACCTGCATGAGCAAGTCCGTAAAGAGATTTGGGGCTACTCGGCAGATGAAAACTTATCTAACGATGATCTGATTCGTGAAAAGTATCAAGGTATTCGACCTGCACCAGGCTATCCAGCTTGTCCTGAACATACAGAAAAAGGGACGCTTTGGGAGTTGCTTGATGTTGAAAAGTCTATTGATATGTCATTAACAAGCAGTTATGCGATGTGGCCAGGAGCTTCGGTTTCTGGTTGGTACTTTTCTCACCCAGACTCTCGTTATTTTGCGATCGCTCAGATCCAAGAAGATCAAGCGCAAAGCTACGCTGAACGTAAAGGTTGGGATATGTTAGAGGCGGAGAAGTGGTTAGGTCCAAACCTTAACTGATCTTTGTGGAACAATGAAAAAGCGCAGCCCGAGAGCTGCGCTTTTTAGTTTCTATCGAGGAGAAGGTGACTAGATTAGGATTGTTGCTAAACCTAAGAACACTGACAATCCAATCACATCAGTTACTGTGGTCAGCGCCATTCCTCCGGCTAGTGCAGGGTCTATATTCATCTTTTTCAGGATGATTGGAATGGTTACCCCGGCAACCCCCGCTACGAGTAAGTTAGTGAGCATGGCTGCTGAAATGATTCCGCCAAGCATCCAGTTACCTTTCCACGCTACGACGATCCCGCCGATGATCAATGCCCACATGATGCCATTAAGAAGGCCTATAGCGGCTTCTTTCATCAACAGCTCACGTTTGTTTGAGTCACCAATGTGGCCCAATGCTAAGCCACGAATAACCAGTGCAACGGTTTGGTTTCCGGCAACACCTCCCATTGAAGGGACAATGGTCATCAGAACGGCAATCGCGGCCATTTGGTCTAACGTTGCTTCAAACATGTTGGACACAGACGCTGCGGCTAATGCAGCCAGTACATTGGCACCAAGCCAGATGCTCCGTTTGCGTGCAGATTTAACCACAGGAGCGAAGGTATCTTCGTCATCATCCATACCCGCCATACTCATCATTGAGTGTTCAGCATCTTCACGAATGACATCGACAACATCATCGATGGTAATACGCCCAACAAGGTGTTGGTTTTCATCAATTACAGGAGCAGAAACCCAATTACGGCGTTCGAATAGGCTTGCGATATCCGAGTCAACCATGGTCACGTCAATCGCTTCGTCTGCATCTTCCATTACCTCACTGACTTCAATGTCAGGCTGAGTGGTAATCAAAGTCGTAATTGGAAGTTGGCCGATTAAACGGTTCTCTTCATCAATGACATACAATGCGTCAGTGGCTTCTGGCAGTTCCCCTTTCATACGTAGATAACGTAGAACAACGTCGACATCAACATCACCACGAATGGTGATAACGTCGGTGTTCATTAAGCCACCTGCGGTATCTTCTGGGTAAGATAGAGCGGTTTCGACTAATAGACGCTCGGCAGCATCCATCTGAGACAGGACTTCACGAGAGACATTGTCTGGCAAGCTACGCAGTACGTAAGCGACGTCATCAGTCTCCATCCCCTCTGTTGCTTCAGCGAGCATCTCAGGTGCCATTTTTGACACGAGATCATCTTTGACGTCCTCGTTAAGCTCATCGAGGATCTCACCGTAGTCTTCTGGATCGGTTAACTGCCAAAGAACTTCACGACTTTTACGTGGAGATGCCTCCAATAGGTGGGCAATATCTTCGGGTTCCATATCCTGCAGCTGGCGGCGGACATGGACAAAGCGACCATTTTCTAGGGCTTCGCTAACTTCTTGGAGGGCTTGGTGAGCTTGGTCAAATTCTATTTGCTCTGCCATTGGTTCCCCCTGACTCTATATGCTTACAATGCGATGAATAGTAACTTAATTTTAGAATGGATTTAATAAGTTATTGTGAACGAAGAGGATTTAGTTACTGAACTGAGTAAGTTTACTCGTCCTCATCAAACTTATCTTCGATGAGGTGGCAGACGGCTTCTAGGGCTGGGTTTGCATCTTGTCCATCAGCGCTGATGGTGACATGTTCCCCCTGCGCGGATTCAAGCAGCAGTAGACCCATAACACTATCGGCAGTGGCTTCTTTGCCCTCATGATTCTGAATGGTCAAGATGGCGTCGAAGGATTGAGCGAGTTCAACAAGTTTAACAGCAGCACGTGCATGTAAGCCTAAACGGTTTTGAATTAAGACAGTGCGACTTTGCTGCTGCATGGGCTATTCCTTGTGATTCTTTTCCAGTGATGCGTGGCGGATTTGCACTTGATGACCAAGCTCCGCAAAGTATTCACCAATTTGTTGGGTTAGGTAGACCGAACGATGCTTACCACCAGTACAGCCAATCGCAACGGTAAGGTAACTGCGATTGTTCTTCTCTAATAGAGGCAACCAGTGCTCGATAAACTTTTGCACTTGCTGCTTGAGATCCATCACTTCTTGATGGCTTTCCAAGAAAGATTTGATTGGCGCATCTAATCCTGTAAGCGGGCGAAGATCGGGCTCCCAGTGAGGGTTTGGCAGAAAACGCACGTCAAAGACGTAGTCGGCGTCACTAGGTAAGCCGTATTTGAAGCCGAAAGATTGGAAGACCATAACAAGATCTTTTCTCTCTCGACCTTCAACACGCATGCGGATGGTTTCGCTAAGGTCATGCAGTGATTGGTTACTACTGTCGATGACGAGGTCGGCATTCTCTTTTAGCGGAGAGAGGATTGTTTTTTCCTTCTCAATGGCTTGTTCTAAAGAGGTGTTTTCACTGCTTAATGAGAGCGGGTGAATACGTCGCGTTTCACTATAGCGCTTTAAGAGTGTCTCTTTATTCGCATCAAGGAAAAGAACATTAACATCTGAGCTTTTCTTGAGCTTAGTAAGGACATCTTCGACTAAGTTTGGTTCTGTAGGTAGGTTACGTATATCGATGCTAACCGCGACATTTTGCTTACTTGACTGGACCGATTGGACAAAGCCTTCAAGCAGATCGACTGGCAGGTTATCTACACAATAGTAGCCGAGGTCTTCGAGCACCCTTAAGGCAACACTTTTTCCGGCACCAGACTGGCCGCTAACAACGATAAGACGCATTATTGATTAACCATGATGTCGTAAAGCTCTTCATCAGACTGGGCTTTACGAAGCTGTTTGAGTACCTGCTTATCGTTAAGTCGCTCTGCCATACTAGAAAGGGTTTTTAAATGCTCTTTACACTGTGCGTCGGGCACAAGAAGGGCAAAAAGTAGGTCTACAGGGCGGTTATCGATAGCGTCAAATTCGACAGGCGATTCACATTGAAGTAGCACAGCGACAGCTTTATCGCTGGAGTGCATACGAGCATGGGGAATGGCTATTCCATTTCCAATGCCAGTACTGCCCATTTTTTCTCGGCTGAGCATACATTCAAAAAGTTCTGTTGAGTTTTGTCCCGTGTGTTCAGCAACAAGTTCACTGATCATTTCTAGGGCTCGCTTTTTACTAGTACATTGGACTGCACTTTTGGTGCAGTCCAATGTGAGGATTTCGCTTAGTTGCATGATGTTAGTGGGCGTTTAGCTTTTCTTTGTGCTTATTGAGCTGTCGAACAAGTTTGTCGACTAGGGAATCTATTGCTGCATACATGCTTTCATCATCTGACGATGCATGAATTTCAGCTTGGTTAACATGAAGGGTAGCTTCTGCGATTTGGTTAAGTTTTTCAACTTTTAATACCACATGAATACTGTTGATATGGTCGAAAAATCGCTCAAGCTTTTGAAACTTATTGTTTACGTAGTCTTGCATTGAATCGGTTAGATCAACGTGATGTCCAGTGAGATTGATTTGCATAGACTTTCCTTCTCGGTTGTTGGCCTAAAGCAGGCGTTTGCGCTGACTTGAAGGGGCAATACCTAATGATTCACGGTACTTCGCTATTGTTCTTCTAGCGACCTGAATTCCCTGGTCAGCAAGTAGAGCTGCAATCTTACTATCACTAAGCGGCTTGGCACTGTTTTCTGCAGCGACGAGCTTTTTAATCAATGCGCGAATTGCAGTAGAGGAGCACTCTCCGCCGTTGTCGGTACTGACATGGCTTGAGAAAAAGTACTTCAATTCAAAAATTCCACGAGGGGTATGCATGTACTTCTGTGTGGTTACCCTAGAGATGGTCGACTCATGCATATCAACGGCAAGAGCAACATCATTTAATACCATCGGTTTCATCGCTTCTTCACCATACTCGAAGAAATCGCGCTGATGTTCAACAATACACTTAGCAACTTTGAGCAACGTCTCGTTTCTACTTTCTAAGCTTTTGATAAGCCATTTCGCTTCTTGCAAATTGCTACGAATGTACTGGCTATCTGCACTGTTGCCTTTACCAAGTGCAGCATATTGTTGATTTACCTTGAGTCTAGGGACTGAATCTGGGTTGATCGTCACAATCCATTTGCCGTGATCTTTAAACACAGAAACATCAGGAATGACGTATTCAGCATGCTCTGATGAGATACGGCTACCAGGGCGAGGGTCGAGCTGTTGAATAAGCTTTAAGACTTCTCTGAGGTCCGCCTCTTTGAGCTTAGTCTCTTTGATAACGAGCTTATAGTCTCGGTTTCCGAGTTGATCAATATGATTGGTAAGTACTAACTTCGCTTCTTGAAGCCAAGGAGTGTCTTCCGGGAACGTAGCAAGTTGCAGTAGTAGGCAGTCTTGCAGGTTATTTGAAGCCACACCTAGAGGGTCAAACTGCTGGATGCGTTTTC
Organism: Vibrio sp. RE86; assembly: GCF_013114545.1. GTDB lineage: Bacteria > Pseudomonadota > Gammaproteobacteria > Enterobacterales > Vibrionaceae > Vibrio. Next base: position 10,650 of record NZ_VTXI01000009.1, read on the forward strand.
GAACGGCTTCGATCTCTTCGATTTCTATCTCTTCATTATCGAAGCTCTCTAGAATATCTTCGGTTGAGATAGTGAGATAGCCGTAGTCGTCGATAGCATCGATTAATGCGAGAGCAATCGTACGGTCAGTTTCGGTAAATGGAGTAAGGTCTAGCTGCCAGATAAGGTAGTCATGAAGAGACTCGGTGGTCTCACCTTGATAGACGGGAGAGTCATCGTCGAGGGCAAGTCCGGTACTGCCTGTGTTGGCACTGTAGACATCATCCCACGTGGTGTCCATCTCTAGGTCGTTACTAATTTCAGACTTTTCTATCAGCTCGGAACTATCTTTAACATCGGCTTCAGCAGCTTCAACCGTAGGCTCTTTTTCTTCGCTACGGTTTTGATCTTCTGCTGCTGGCTCATCACTGCTCTCTTCAACCTCTAAAAGCGGGTTTGAGTCCAAAGCTTCTTGAATCTCTTGTTGAAGATCTAGCGTTGACAGTTGCAACAAACGAATCGCTTGCTGCAATTGAGGAGTCATCGCTAACTGCTGTCCTAGCTTGAGTTGTAATGAGGGTTTCATTCAGTATTGTTTGCCTTAATGCTGGAGAATCTTACCGTTCTTCCCTTTAATCATAGACGGAATTGTTCGCCTAGATAAACTTGTTTTACTTGTTCGTTATTCAGAACTTGCTCAGGGGTACCTTCCGCAATCAAGTGCCCTTGGCTCACTATGTACGCCTTTTCACATACGTCGAGCGTCTCTCGAACGTTGTGGTCGGTGATCAGTACGCCTAGGCCACGATCACGTAAGTGCTCAATAATCTTTTTGATATCGATAACCGAAATAGGGTCAACGCCAGCAAAAGGTTCGTCAAGCAGAATGAACTGTGGGTTAGCGGCAAGGGCGCGAGCAATTTCGACACGGCGACGCTCACCCCCTGATAATGCCATACCGGCACTAGCGCGAATGTGCTGGATGTGGAATTCTTCTAACAAATCTTCTAGCTTGTCTTGGCGCTCTTCACGAGTCATCTCTTCACGAGTTTCCAGAACGGCCATGATGTTGTCTTCAACCGACAGTTTACGGAAGATTGATGCTTCTTGTGGCAGGTAGCCTATACCCATACGAGAGCGACTATGCATCGGCAAAATACTGATATCTTGGCCGTCGATAGTAATTGCACCTTGGTCGCGAGCAACTAGGCCGACAATCATGTAAAAAGAAGTCGTTTTACCGGCACCATTGGGTCCGAGCAAGCCAACAATTTGACCTGATTCGACTTGCAAGCTCACGTCTGTTACGACAGTGCGGTTACCATACGTTTTCGCCAGGTGTTCTGCTTTAAGTATTGCCATAATTATTCTTGTACTGTTTGAGGCTGAAGTACCGTAGAGACTCGGTCGCCTTTCTGCTTACCATCAGCGATAAGCTTTTGAGACGAAATCTTGTAAAGGATCTTAGTACCACGAATCACGCTGTCATCTTGAGATAGCATTGCCTCGTCAATCATGGTGAGTTGATCGTCAACCATGACGTAGTAAAGCTCTTTAGCTTCACCATAAAGGGTTTTTCCATCGTCGGTGAGCTGAGAGAAAGTGGCAAGGTTACCGTAGCCTTCAATCTCTCGGATTGATCCATCTTTTGGGTCACGAATTACTATGACTTTATCCGCGTTAATGTTGATGCTGCCTTGCTTTAGTTTTACGTCGCCAAGGAAAGTGACTTTGTTGCTTTGCATGTCTAGCTGTTGGCTATCAGAGTCAATATAAACGGGCTGATCTTGGTCTGTCGACAGCGCCACTGCTTGGCTAGACAGGAATAAACAAGAAATCAAACTAAGGTGTGAGAGTTTCATATCTACCTTGTACATGTTTGTATAGAGTTGCGTGATTATCAGCAAAGTTGCCGTTCATCGCTTGCCCTACAGTTTCAAATTGTGGGCCAACCAAAGTGACTTGGTTATCTGCCCAAAAATCTCTGTTGTCCAATTGGATATTCATTACTTCCGTGGACAGGGTATCAAAACCAGAATCTGGTAATAGATTGGTGGCCAATACGTCTTCGTAGAGAGTCAACACATGGTCTTGGGTTAATACACCGCGTACTGCTGTGATCTCCCACTCTTGTGTTGTGCCTTCTTTATAAACTTTCAATACTGGCTGCTGGAAAATGGTATCGCCACTTTTCGCGTAGTGATCCAATTCATCAGATAAAATTACGTAGCTGCGAATCCCATCCTCTGTGTAAGAGGTGTTTTCTAGGTTCACGCCGCTGAACATTGGGAGCTCTGTATCTGGCTCAACTTGGATATCATAACTCTGCTGCTTATCGAAAAGATAGTAAGCTGAGCAGCAGATTATAAAAATCACGATGAGGTATCCAATACGAGAAAGACTCATATACTTAAACCTTTGTGAACATCAAGTTCATTTCGTGCTTGTAATATTAGGTCGCACACCTCTCGAACTGCGCCATGTCCGCCTTTAATTGCCGTCACATAGTTGGCTCTTTTTACAAGGAGAGGGTGACCGTCCGCAACACAGACCTTCAGCGCAACTTTGTCCATAACAGGCCAGTCGATGAGGTCGTCACCAATATAGCCCGTCTGTTCTGGTGCGATATTTAGCTTGCTGCAAATGTCTTGGTACGCCTTAATTTTATCGTCTTGGCCTTGATAAATAAGAGAAATACCGAGCGCCGTCATGCGGTTTTCTACGATTTTTGATTGGCGGCCTGTGATGATGGCAACTTCAATGCCGGCATTCATTAACGATTTTACCCCGTACCCGTCGCGGGTATGAAAGGTTTTTAACTCTTCGCCATCATTGCCCATATAGACCAATCCATCAGAGAAGACGCCATCGACATCGCAAATCAGTAGCTTGATATCTTTGGCAATAGAAAGAATCGATGGTTCCACTGGTTGATAAAGTGTTTCAATCATTTCTGGCATTACATCACTCCAGCTTTTAATAGGTCATGCATATTTAGCGCACCGACGACTTTACCTTCTTCACATAGAATCAGGCCATTAATGCTCTTATCTTGCATTAAGTTCAAACCTTCTGCCGCCAGCATATTTGGTTCAGCAACGGTTGGGTTAGCCGTCATAACATCACCAATAAGGGCTGTATGAATATCAACACGCTTATCTAAGATGCGGCGCAAATCGCCATCGGTAAAAATACCCACTAGTTGCTGGTGGTCATTGACGACCGCTGTCATGCCGAGACCTTTTTGGCTGATCTCAAGCAAAGCGTCACGGATGACGGTGTTTGGCGTCACGATTGGCAGTGTCTCGCCTGTATGCATGATATCAGATAACTTGAGCAGCAGTTTTCTACCTAATGCCCCGCCTGGATGAGACAGTGCAAAGTCTTCAGCCGTGAATCCGCGAGCTTGCAGTAGCGCAACAGCTAGTGCATCACCCATTACCAGTGTAGCGGTTGTACTGGAGGTTGGGGCTAAGCCTAACGGACACGCTTCTTTTGGAACGGTAATTTGTAGATGCAAATCAGACAGCTTCGCCATGTTGGACTTAGGTTTGCCAGTCATGCTGATGATCTTAATGTTCAAGCGCTTAAGTACGGGGAAAAGGCCTAGTATTTCAGAAGACTCGCCCGAGTTTGATATTGCTAAAACAATATCACCAGATTCGATCATACCTAAGTCACCATGTGCGGCTTCGCCAGGGTGAACAAAGAATGAGGATGTCCCCGTGCTAGCCAGTGTTGCAGCAATCTTATTGCCAATATGACCCGATTTGCCCATACCCATCACGGCAACTTTGCCATCTTTATTAGCGATGATCATTTTACACGCTTTAACAAAGTCTTCGTTTAGATATTGATCCAGCTGTTCTAGTGCAGCGATCTCTGTTTTGAGTACTTCTAATGCAGCTAAACGGTAATCAAACATACAGAACTCCAACAAATAGCGATTAAGCGGTCATATTCATAATTAGGTAAGCTTGGTAGCCGATAAAGCAACAGAACAGCGCAGCACCTTCAAAGCGGTTAATACTACGAGATTTGCCCAGTGCCATGGCAACAAGCAATAGTGACACGCCGAGCATAACCCAAAAATCACGACCCATAGCGTATTCGCTTAGGATTGATGGATTAAGAATGCCTGGAATGCCCATGACTGCAAGAATATTGAATACGTTAGAGCCGATGATATTACCTACTGCCATATCATCTTCGCCTTTCATTACACCAGCGAGTGACGCAGCGAGCTCAGGCAGGCTTGTACCAACCGCAATGATTGTTAGGCCGATGACCAAATCGCTCATACCAAAGTGTTTCGCGATTATTACCGCGTTGTCGACAAGTGTATCTGCAGCGAGTGGTAGGATAATTAGGCCAATAACGACCCACAGAGCGGCTTTGCCATTGCTGACGCCTTCAGGCACTTCTGATTCTTGTTCTTCGATGAGAACATCACCATTTTTCTTCTCGTTACGGCTAATTCGCAGCATAGCAAGGATGAAAGCAGCAAATAGAACAAACAGCAGCACACCTTCGTAGAAGCCTAAGTGGCTGTCCCAAAGTAGAACACCAGCGAGAATCGTTACACCAATCATAAGAGGCAATTCACGACGAAGAACGGCAGAACTGATTGATAGAGGTTTGATGAGGGCAGTGATACCTAAGATAAGCGCGATATTAGCAATGTTAGAACCAAGAACATTACCTACAGCTGTATCTGTTTTCCCATCCAAAGCGGCCGTTGCGGAAACCATCATTTCGGGTGCAGAAGACCCCATTGCTAAGATTGTCATACCGATAACTAGTGGTGAAATACCAAAGTTTCGAGCAAGAGCGGCAGCACCGAAGACCAGTTTGTCTGCACTCCAAACTAAAAACACTAATCCAATAATGAGAAACACAACGGCTTCGAACATGATGATTCCTAATCAATATACAACGAGAGAATTTAACCGTTAATTTTGACGGTTTGGCATTTAAAAGGGAAGCAGTTCATTCAATTAATTGTTGTGGGAATGGATGAAATGCTCGCGAGAAGGTGACACATGAGATGTGATAGTAACATGCGAGTCACTCACAATTAATTGAACAGTGCTTTAAATTATGGATGAATGTGCTTATGATTGCCCATTCTTAAGGGAACGACAAAGAGTTCACATGGAATCTGAAGACCTAGTTACGGTAAATCAGCTTACGTTTTCCCGTGGGGAACGAAAAATCTTTGATAACGTCAGCTTACGTGTACCAAAAGGTAAGATCACGGCCATTATGGGGCCATCTGGTATTGGTAAAACCACATTACTTCGTTTGATTGGTGGTCAAATTGCCCCGGAAAACGGGGAGATATGGTTTGATGGCAATAACATCCCTAAACTAAGCCGAAGCAAGCTCTATCAAGAACGCAAAAAAATGAGCATGTTGTTCCAGTCTGGAGCGCTGTTTACTGATTTGTCAGTTTTTGACAACGTCGCATTTCCTTTACGTGAACATACCGATTTGGATGAAAGCCTCATCCGTACTCTCGTCCTACTTAAACTCGAAGCTGTCGGCTTGCGTGGCGCGGCTGATCTCATGCCGAGCGAATTGTCTGGTGGTATGGCAAGACGCGCTGCTTTAGCACGTGCAATCGCACTCGACCCAGATCTTATCATGTACGATGAACCTTTCGTCGGCCAAGACCCGATAACGATGGGTGTGCTGGTGGAGCTGATCCGAAACCTAAATCAAGCTCTCGGCGTGACGTCTATCGTGGTTTCTCATGATGTGCCTGAAGTGATGAGTATTGCTGACCTGGTTTATATTCTCGCAAATGGAAAAATCATCGCCTCGGGTACTCCACAAGAGTTGCGTGACAGCAATGATCCTCAAGTTCAGCAATTTCTTCAAGGTGAAGCGGATGGCCCAGTGCCGTTTCGTTTTCCATCTCAACCTTTATCTAAGGAACTTTTCTCATAATGACAGGCTTAGCGAATTTTGTAGCGTCAGTCGGCCAACGGGCAATGTCAATTTGCGAAGCGTTCGGTCGGGCAAGTTTGATGCTGTTTGGTGCACTAGCGAGTAAGCCACAGCCAATCAAAAACCTTCCGTTGTTGGTTAAACAGCTTTATAGCGTTGGCGTCCAGTCATTAATCATCATTGTACTTTCAGGCCTGTTTATTGGCATGGTGCTGAGCTTACAAGGCTACGTTATTTTGGTTGATTTCGGTGCTGAAGGTGCGTTGGGTCAAATGGTTGCGCTTTCATTGTTACGTGAGCTTGGTCCCGTCGTAACGGCTTTGCTGTTTGCTGGGCGAGCGGGATCTGCTTTAACGGCTGAGATTGGCTTGATGAAAGCGACAGAGCAGCTTTCCAGTATGGAGATGATGGCTGTTGACCCGTTGAAGCGCGTCATTGCCCCACGGTTTTGGGCTGGGGTTATTTCAATGCCAATGCTCGCAATGATCTTTATGGCGGTCGGCATTTGGGGCGGCCAGTTAGTCGGTGTCGATTGGAAAGGCATCGACCACGGAAGCTTTTGGTCTGCAATGCAGGCCTCGGTTGAGTTAGGTCAAGACATCGGAAACAGCATGATAAAAAGCTTAGTTTTTGCTGTGACGGTTACTTGGATTGCTCTATTCAATGGTTATGATGCGATTCCAACTTCGGAAGGTATCAGCCGCGCAACAACACGGACGGTAGTGCACTCTTCATTGGCTGTACTTGGGCTAGACTTCGTATTGACAGCCCTCATGTTTGGAAATTAATGGTGTTTGGGAATTAGTAATGCAACAAACTCGAAAAACAGAACTATGGGTTGGTAGCTTTGTTCTTGCTGGAATTTGCGCAATTTTAGTAATGATCTTTCAAGTTGCTGACGTAAAGGGAATTGGCTCTAGCGATACTTACACCCTGAAAGCGGAGTTCGACAATATCGGTAGCTTAAAGGTGCGCTCTCCAGTCAAAGTCGGTGGTGTCGTAATTGGCCGTGTGACAAACATAGGTTTAGATAGTGAGTCCTTACTTCCTGTTGTCACTATGGCGATTAGTAGCACTTACAACCAGTTTCCAGAGACTTCTAGCGTTAAGATTTTGACCTCAGGGTTAATTGGTGAGCAGTATATAGGCCTGACACCTGGCTTTGTATTTGATGATGAACAGATGCTGGTGGAAGGGGATTATATTGAAGATACGAAGTCGGCACTGGTACTGGAAGACTTGATTGGTCAAGTTCTTTACAGTGTTGGTGGTGATTCAGAGAGCGAGTAAGGAGCAGGTCGATGTTAAAAAAGTTAGTACTTACTTTGATATCATTTCTTGTGGCATTTAGTGCCGCAGCTAGTGATATTGATAAAACTCAGCCTTACCAAATGATGAAGCAGGTTTCGGAGCAAGCCTTTTCACGTCTGAAATCTGAACAAGCCAATATTAAGCAAGATCCTGAACTTCTTAAAGTGATCGTTGATGAGGAGCTAATGCCTTACATCAATGAGAAATACGCAGCTCTGAAGTTGCTAGGGCCTAATTTAAAAGGGGCTAAGCGAGAAGATGTGGCTGAGTTTATTGTCGCGTTTCGCGCTTACTTAGTAACGTCGTATGCGCAAGTGTTAACTCAATACACAGATCAAACAATTGAGTTTGGTCCAGAGCCTAAGCTGAATCCGAAGAAGAGTATTACTGGTGTAAAGGTAGAGATTGTTGATTCGCCGCGACCTAATATCAAATTGGAATTTAAGCTGCGCAAAGATAAGAAAAGTGGCGAGTGGCAAGCGTTTGATATGATTGCAGAAGGTATTAGCTTACTTTCGAGCAAGCAATCAGAGTGGAGTGGTAAGCTGCGCCAAGAGGGCATTCTTGCGGTCGCAAAAGAATTAGAGACGCTAGCCAAACAGCCTATTCGTATTGAGAGCAAGACACAATGAGTCAGTCTCAATGGCAGCAAAGTAGTGAGCACCAGTTTGCTTTGAGCGGCGATCTCAATCGAGACAGTGTGCCAATGCTGTGGCGGACGCTTCAGTCAAGTCAGTGGGCTGTTGAACAAGCTGAGATATCGCTCGCAGAGCTGAAACGCATCGATTCAGCAGGAATGGTGATGTTAATTCACCTATTAGAGCATGCAAAAAAACAAAACTGTCATATAATGCTCAGTTTCGTGCCAGATGAACTGCACACACTATTTCAGTTAAGCAATGTCGATGAGCTCGTTGCTGGGCATTTAAAGAATACTACAGGGGTGAATTGTGGATAGCGCAAAAGTACAACAGATTTTAAATGAAGCACTTAAACTAGAAGAACTGCACGTCAAAGGCGAGGGCAGTCATTATGAAGTGGTTGCTGTTGATGCTTGTTTCGATGGAATGAGTCGCGTTAAAAAACAACAGCTAATTTATGCACCGCTGATGGAATATATTCAAAGAAATGACATCCACGCTGTATCAATCAAAGCTTACACTCCAGATGAGTGGGCTCGTGATAAGAAGCTGATGTCGCTGTAAGGTTTAGTAATGGAAAAGTTTCGAGTAACAGGTTCTAACCAACCACTAGTTGGTGAAGTTACCATTTCAGGTGCGAAAAACGCAGCACTGCCGATTTTATTTGCGTCAATCTTGGCAGAAGAGCCAGTTGAAGTAACCAACGTTCCACGCCTTCGTGACATTGATACGACGATGGAGCTACTAAAGCGCCTCGGTGCGAAAGTAGAGCGTAATGGTTCAGTGCATGTTGACCCAAGCAGCATTGATGAGTACTGCGCACCTTACGATCTTGTTAAGACGATGCGTGCATCTATTTGGGCGCTAGGTCCGCTGGTTGCGCGTTTTGGTCAAGGTCAAGTCTCGCTTCCTGGTGGTTGTGCGATTGGCGCTCGTCCTGTTGACCTACATATTCATGGTCTGGAGCAGCTTGGTGCAACAATCACTCTTGAAGATGGCTACGTAAAAGCAAGCGTAGATGGTCGTCTAAAGGGCGCTCATATCGTTATGGATAAAGTGAGCGTAGGCGCAACGATTACAGTGATGTGTGCTGCAACACTAGCTGAAGGTAAAACAGTCCTAGATAACGCTGCACGTGAGCCAGAGATTGTTGATACCGCAGAGTTTCTAAATACACTAGGTGCAAAGATCTCCGGGGCAGGTACTGATACCATCACAATCGAAGGTGTTGAGCGTTTAGGTGGTGGTACACACGCTGTTGTTGCTGACCGCATTGAAACAGGTACATTCCTTGTTGCAGCAGCGGTATCTGGCGGCAAAGTAACGTGTCGCAATACTAAAGCTCACCTTCTAGAAGCAGTGTTAGCAAAACTAGAAGAAGCGGGCGCCGATGTTCAAACGGGTGACGATTGGATTTCTGTTGATATGACTGACCGCGAACTTAAAGCGGTAACGGTACGCACAGCCCCACACCCTGGTTTCCCAACCGATATGCAAGCCCAGTTCACTCTACTGAACTTAATGGCAAAAGGCGGCGGTGTGATTACTGAAACGATTTTTGAAAACCGTTTCATGCACGTGCCTGAGTTGATGCGTATGGGTGCTAAAGCTGAAATCGAAGGCAACACAGTAATTTGTGGTGACGTAGAAGAGCTAAGTGGTGCTCAAGTGATGGCAACGGACCTACGTGCTTCAGCAAGTTTGGTGATTGCAGGCTGTATCGCGAATGGTGAAACCATCGTTGATCGTATCTACCATATCGATCGTGGTTACGACAAAATCGAAGACAAATTAGTGGCTCTTGGAGCAACCATAGAGCGTTTTAGTGACTAATCGAAGCTTCAGCTAACATTTGTAAGCCGAAACGCAAGTTTCGGCTTTTTTATGAGCGGTAGATCAGTTAGAGTCTGGTCAACTGATATTTGATTAACTCTGTTCGCGGAGAACAATAATGATTGCACTACTACGTGTATTTGCTGTTGCGATTTTTGCAGTCGTAATGTTTGTGTTTGGTTGTGGCTATTGTCTACTCAGCCCTCGTAACCCAAAACACGTTTTTACCTTTGGCCGTCTGTTCGGCAAGATGTCACGAGTCTTTGGTATTAAGCTAGAGCTTCGCCTTCCTGAAGACGCTTACAAACGTGGCCAGCATATCTATATTGCTAACCACCAAAATAACTGGGATTTATTCACGGTTTCATCTGCGGTAACACCTAAGGTAGTAACGGTAGGTAAAAAGAGTCTCGCTTGGATGCCATTGTTTGGTCAGCTTTACTGGCTAACGGGTAATATTCTTATTGATCGTGCAAACCGTTCCAAAGCGAAAGGAACGATCGATCAAGTTGTTGACCAAATGAAGCAAAGCGATGTGTCTGTGTGGATGTTCCCTGAAGGTACTCGTTCTCGTGGTCGTGGTTTACTGCCATTTAAGACCGGTGCATTTCATGCGGCTATCGGCGCTAAGCTGCCAATCATGCCAATCGTCTGTAGTTCGACAAACGGTATTAAACTAAACCGTTGGAACAATGGTCATGTCATCGTTGAAATGTTGCCTCCAGTCTCTGTTGAAGGCTTTGGTAAAGAGAATGTACGTGAGCTAGCAAATACTTGCCGTGAGCAGATGAAAAACAAGCTAGAAGCGTTAGATAAAGAAGTGGCTATGCTGAACCAGCAAGAAGGCGTTAAAGCGTAACAGAGCGCTTCTGAGTAATACTATTAGAGCCCTAGTCGAGAGACTGGGGCTTTTTTATATCTGTGACTCACGATGCCGTTCCCGGGCGCAATTGGATAGGGAGCAATCGTTCTAAACTCTGGTTTTTTTAGTCTGTGTGAAGAAGGTTAAGATAGAGGTGCGATATGACAAATACCTAGATCTTGCTTTGGGAAAGTTAATTTTTCTAAGAGGGGATTTATGCAAGGTACAAACGAAAAAAAGCCAAGTCTTTCGACTTGGCTTTAAAAAGTGGCTCCTCCTGCTGGGCTCGAACCAGCGACCTGCGGATTAACAGTCCGTCGCTCTACCAACTGAGCTAAGGAGGAATTATTCTTTTTGATGTCTTTCTAAGAAGAAAGAATGGTGCCGACTACCGGAATCGAACTGGTGACCTACTGATTACAAGTCAGTTGCTCTACCTACTGAGCTAAGTCGGCACGCTAGATTGGCTCCTCCTGCTGGGCTCGAACCAGCGACCTGCGGATTAACAGTCCGTCGCTCTACCAACTGAGCTAAGGAGGAATTATCCATTGAAAAGAAATGGTGCCGACTACCGGAATCGAACTGGTGACCTACTGATTACAAGTCAGTTGCTCTACCTACTGAGCTAAGTCGGCGCACTATTTTTCTTTTCTTGCTGTTGTCTTATCTTAGACACCAGCAAATAAATTGTGGTGCCCGGAGGCGGAATCGAACCACCGACACGAGGATTTTCAATCCTCTGCTCTACCGACTGAGCTATCCGGGCGACGAGGTGTATTAAACGGCTTTTCGTGTTTCAGGTCAACATTAAATTGCAAAAAAAATATCGTTTGTTGTTTTTCTATACTTAATGGGCTGTTTTTATCCGTTTTGAGCAAGAAATGTATAGCTAGCAGGCGTAGGTGTAGGAAAGAAATAGGGAAATAGTTTAGTTCAAACAATAAAAAAGCACGCAAAGAGGCGTGCTTTTTACTGGTCTAGGTGCCGATTAATGCTTAACGGTAAACTTGCTTACCCAATTTTCTAGCTCATTCGATAGCTGAGCTAAGCTTTGTGTGCTGCTGTGACTCTCTGTCACAACGCTACTTAGCTGATTTCCGCTATCTTCAATCATATTGATTCGCTGAGAAATATCATCACTCACCTGAGTTTGCTCTGCCGCAGCAGTAGCAATCTGGTGGCTCATTTGAGTAATCGATTCAAGTGCCACAACAATTTGTTGTAGAGCTTGAGAAGCATTTTGAGATTCCGTTACCGTGCTTTCACTGGTCTCTGCACACACCTCCATGGTTTGGATAGCGTTTTGCGAGCCTGCTTGCAGGTTAGTGATCATCTGTTGGATCTCTTTTGTGCTGTCTTGTGTACGTCCTGCTAGGTTACGTACTTCGTCTGCTACGACTGCAAAACCTCGGCCTTGCTCACCAGCTCGTGCGGCCTCGATAGCAGCATTGAGGGCGAGTAGGTTAGTTTGCTCGGCAATATCGCCAATCACATCCAGTACTTTAACAATGTTGTTTACATCATTGTCTAGGTCAGCAACTGCTTTACTCGCCGCGCCTAATTGGCCTGCTAAGCCTTGGATGTTATCCACCGTGTTATGGATCAATTGCTGCGTATGCTGGCTTTGCTTGTCGGCTTCATCAGTGCTTCGAGCGGTATCACTTGCAGAATCGGCAACATTATTCGCAGAAGAGGCCATCTCCGTCATCGCTGTCGCAATCATCGCAGTCGATTGTTGTTGAGAGTCGGTCAGTTGGGCAATGCTTGCAGCACGACCTTCCACACTTGAAAGCTCGCTGCGTAGAGCGTGCATTGAGGTATCTAGGTTATTGACCAGTTCTGCGAGCGATAAACTCATTTGCTGAACGGCTTCATAGATACTGCCTTTTGGTGCTTGCTGATCGAAAGAGCTTTGGATATTACCGTTAGCAACCTCTTGAACGGCTCTACGTACATCTTGTGGTTCACCACCCAGTAGGGCAAGCATTCTACGAATAGAAAGAATCAATGCAGCTAAGATGGCTGAAGCGATACCGATACAAAGTAATAGCTGCCATTGCGCTGTTGACCAGAAGCGTGCATTAACTTCGTTGAAGCCGATACCGGTGCCGACGACCCAACCCCAGTGTGGCGTTCTTTCTGCAATCGATAATTTCTCTTCGATCGTTCCATCAGGCAGTTTCTGTGTCCATGTGTATTCAACAACCTGGCCTGTTTTACGTCCGAGTACATCAAGAATTAACTGACCAACACTGTTGCCGTCACCATCTTTAAAGTCATGGAAGCTTGTGCCATGCAGTTGTGGGTCTAGTGGTGTGGCAATAAACGTCATTTTCTCATCGGCTACGTAAACATACTCATTGTCTTTATAGATGTTGTTACGCAGTAGGCGAGTTGCCAACGCTTTCGCTTGTTGTTCTTCAAGAGTTCCGTCAAGAGACATTTTCTCGACTTCAGTCAGTATGCTGTATGCACTGTTAAATAGTTCATTAACACGTGCTTTGTTGTCTAAGTTACTTGCAACGCGAAGTGTCCAAAGGCCAGTAGCAGTTAATGCTAGCAATGCCACAAGGATTATCCCCGAGAGTAAATAAGCTTGAGTTTTTAATTTCATGTAATAGCTCACCAAAAAATGCTTTATCTGAGTAAAGCTTAAAGAATCCATTCTTGTAATAAGAATTTCATATTAGTCGAGTTCTGATAAAGCGAATAGTTGAGGGATGTGAATTTATGATTTGGATTAAATTTTAGGAGCAAAAAAAGTGTTTTTTAAGCAATAGAGTTCTTATTGTTTAGGTGGTTATTTTTGAGGAGTCATCGGGGGAGCTGGAAAAATGAGGGGGAAGATACCGAGTTCTCAGGAACTAGTAATATGCTTCAAACGAAAAAAAGCCAAGTCTTTCGACTTGGCTTCTCAAAGTGGCTCCTCCTGCTGGGCTCGAACCAGCGACCTGCGGATTAACAGTCCGTCGCTCTACCAACTGAGCTAAGGAGGAACTATTCTGTTTGTGTCTTGCTAGGCAAGAGCACCAAATAATGGTGCCTCGAGGCGGAATCGAACCACCGACACGAGGATTTTCAATCCTCTGCTCTACCGACTGAGCTATCGAGGCAAAAGAATGGTGCCGACTACCGGAGTCGAACTGGTGACCTACTGATTACAAGTCAGTTGCTCTACCTACTGAGCTAAGTCGGCACACTAATATTCTTTGTGCTTTTGTTCGTGTAATAACATTTGCTAACACACCAACAAATCAAATTGTGGTGCCCGGAGGCGGAATCGAACCACCGACACGAGGATTTTCAATCCTCTGCTCTACCGACTGAGCTATCCGGGCTAACGGGGCGCTATTAAACGGATTTTCGCTCCTGCCGTCAACAGGTTTTTTTAAAAAAATTCAAAAAAGTCGTTAGTTGCTGAGAATTTAGTCGTTTTGAGCGATTAAGTTTTCCCTGAGTTAAAATCCTTTTTGAATTTTGTAACTTTTTCTAGGTATCTGCGCGCTTCTGCGTTCGGATGTTTTTTCGTAAGCGCCCAATAAACTTGGTTTGGTTGCAAAGAATTTAAATCTCGCATTGCCCGTTTTCTATCGTTTCGGTTAAACGTGTTCAAAACACCACCCGTTCCCCCGTTGTAAGCAGAGATCATACTGTACTCAAGTGATAGAGGGTGATTAACGTCTTTTAGGTAACGATTTTTCAGAATGTAGAAGTAAGCAGTACCTGTATCGATGTTGTTTTCCGGATTGAAAAGGTATTCTGGTGATGGTTGACCTGACTTTTTCTTCACCAGTTTAAAGACATCCTTACCCGCTGTTTTCGGAACAACTTGCATTAAACCGTAGGCATTTGCCCAACTTACAGCGTAAGGGTTAAAGCTGCTTTCCGTTTTAATGATGGCGTAAATCAGGTCTTCAGGGATGTCGTATTTACGTGATGCACGCTGAACAATGTCTGCATATTTGTAGCTGCGAATCTCAAATTGCTCTTCTACCATCGGAATTTCGACGTAGTAAGCCTTTTTGAAATCAACATCTTTAACTTTTAATTTGTTCGCAATCAGATAATCGGCAAATCGGTTGGCGCGCCAAGACCATTGGATGGCTTTGTTATCTTGATCGACCACTTGGCGATAAAGGAAAGGCTGCCCTTCCAGTTTGACCTCTTTTGATGAGAAAAGATCGACATTTGCCGGATCGTCAGGGGTCAAAAGCGTGGTAATGATGGCGTTTTTGAGGTGTTTTTTAGGATCGGTTGGTGAGACGGTTTCAACCGTAATCAGCCCTTTGTCGAAGTTAACTTCTGAACGGCTGAGATAGTTATCGATATATTTAACGTAGTTACTCTTACCTGCAAATTTAATTTCGTTACGACCCCAGCGCTTTTCAATATTGCCAGAAAAGCTGTTGATCAGGGCATCGAGCGCATCGGTGTCTTTTGCAAATTGGCCTGGTAACTCAGCGAGGTTTTTTGCAAAACGGTTGGTTGGCTCATAATTCACATCATATAAGCCTTCGATAAACTCTCGACTGCAGCCTGTTAGGGTCATTGCGATAAGAAAGTAAGCTAACTTCTTCATAGGTATCCTAAAAAAATGACATCACTGCGGGCAATGATGTCATCTTATCTCTTAACTCGTTTTGATATTACTCGCTTGGTGGCGTGTAACCTTCGATGTGAACCTCTTTTCCTTCAAATAAGAAGTTAACCATCTCTGCTTCTAGAAGCTTGCGGTGTTCTGGGTCCATCATGTTGAGCTTTTTCTCGTTGATAAGCATGGTTTGCTTACTTTGCCATTCAGCCCATGCTTCTTTCGATATATTATCGAAGATACGTTTACCTAGTTCACCTGGGTAAAGTTGAAAGTCTAGGCCATCAGCCTCTTTCTGTAGTCGAGCACAAAATACAGTGCGGCTCATAACGACTCCTTAAAATAATTAGCTTTGAAGTTCGAAAGGTAAGCTTTCCAGCAGTTGTTTAACTGGAGCGGCTAACCCAATCTCTTCAGGTTGCGATAAGTTATACCAAAGTCCTTTGCTCGCTTCCATCACCACATCAGGTTGCTTTGATAGGTCTACCAATATTGGTGTGATATCGAGGTGGTAATGGCTAAAGGTATGACGAAAAGCGATGAGCTGAGTTTGCTGTTTGATCTTATCGTCAGTGACGTTGCGAATTGAAAGCTGGTGGTCGATGTCGGCATTACTGTTCTCAGGAAAACAGAACAGTCCCCCCCAGATGCCTGATTGAGGGCGCTGCTCTAACCAAACTTGGCCATTATGGTGGAGCATGACAAACCATGCTTCTTTCACTGGCTTCTCTTTTTTCGGCTTCTTACCTGGGTAGTCGAGTGGATTGCCTTGCTTTTTAGCGGCGCAGAACGTTTCTACCGGGCACAAGGTACATTTGGGTTTACTGCGAGTGCACACCATTGCGCCCATATCCATCATGGCTTGGTTATACTTGTCGACATCTACAGATGGAGTGTGTTCTTTAGCGAATTCCCACAGTGCGTTCTCAACTTTTTTCTGCCCGGGCCAGCCTTCAACGGCGAAACTGCGCGCAAGGGTGCGTTTTACATTGCCATCTAAGATTGCATGAGGCTGCTTATAGACGGAAGACAAAATCGCTGCGGCTGTTGAGCGGCCAATGCCAGGTAGCGCGTTCATCTCATCGATATTGAGTGGAAATTCTCCACCATATTGCTCGGCGACGACTTTAGCGGCTTTATGAAGGTTACGGGCGCGAGCGTAGTAGCCAAGCCCTGTCCACAAATGGAGGACTTCATCTTGTTCTGCGTTTGCTAAATCAATAACCGTTGGAAAGCGTTCTAGAAATCGTTGGTAATAGGGGATGACGGTCGCAACTTGAGTTTGCTGCAACATGATCTCTGACAGCCACACGCTATAAGCGGTTTTATCTTGCTGCCAAGGTAGGCTTTTACGGCCATAGTTCTCATACCATTCAAGGATGGCACTGGCGAAAGGAGTCACGACTTGCTCTTGTTTTATTTGTTATCTAATTAGTCAAAATTGCACCATAGTTTATGGGTAAAGTACAACCGATAAACAGTAAGGGTATACTTTACGTCTGAGATGGATGTGTATTTACGCTAAAAAACTTGCACCAGTGGCAATTCTTTGGATAATCACAATCCCTTTGAGTCGAGACCAAATTTTAGACAGGCAAAATCATGAGTGAAGTGACCACTAACGAGTACAACGAAGACGGTAAACTGATACGCAAAATTCGCAGCTTTGTGCGTCGCGAAGGTCGTTTGACCAAAGGTCAAGAAAATGCGATGAACGAGTGTTGGCCAACAATGGGTATTGATTACCAAGAAAAGCTTCTAGATTGGAAAGAAGTGTTTGGTAACGACAACCCAGTTGTTCTAGAAATTGGTTTTGGTATGGGCGCATCTTTGGTTGAAATGGCGAAGAATGCCCCTGAGAAGAACTTCCTTGGTATCGAAGTGCACAGCCCAGGCGTTGGTGCGTGTCTATCGGATGCACGTGAAGCAGGTATCACTAACCTACGTGTTATGTGCCACGATGCGGTAGAAGTGTTCGAGCACATGATTCCAGATAGCAGCCTAGAGACACTGCAGCTGTTTTTCCCTGACCCATGGCATAAAGCGCGTCACCACAAGCGTCGTATTGTTAAAGCTGAGTTTGCAGAGATGGTTCGTGCAAAGCTACAGCTTGAAACGGGGATCTTCCACATGGCGACTGACTGGGAAAACTACGCAGAGCACATGATTGAAGTGATGAACGCAGCACCTGGCTTCGAAAACATCGCACAAGAGGGTGATTTCATTCCTCGTCCGGATGAGCGTCCACTGACAAAATTTGAAGCGCGTGGTCACCGTTTAGGTCACGGTGTTTGGGATATCAAATACAAGCGTGTAAAGTAATTCATCGTACCTAGGTCTTGATAGACTCTGTACGTTAGCCGCTTAGGCAATGAATTTTTAGAGCCAACATTTACGATGTTGGCTTTTTTGACCCTACAAGAAAATAATAATAACTGATTGATTTTTAAGGTTGCTGATGAAACCGACACAAGAAATATTAAATGAGATTCTCGAAGAAGTTCGCCCACTTATCGGTCAAGGTAAGGTCGCGGACTATATTCCTGCATTAGCGAGAGTGCCTGCGACTAAGTTCGGCCTTGCGGTTTTCACCAATGAAGGTGAGGTTATCAAGGCGGGGGATGCTGACGAAGCCTTCTCGATTCAGTCTATTTCTAAAGCGTTGAGTCTGACTCTGGCTATGTGTTTGTACAAACCAGAAGAGATTTGGACGCGTGTTGGCAAAGAACCATCGGGCCAAGCCTTTAACTCATTAATTCAGTTAGAGATGGAGCAGGGGATTCCGCGCAACCCATTCATCAATGCGGGTGCAATTGTGGTGGCCGATTTGCTTAATAGCCGCTTATCTGCACCCCGTCAGCGTTTACTTGAATTTGCTCGTCAGCTCTCAGGTGATACGCATATCTGTTATGACAAAGTAGTCGCGGCATCAGAGATGATGCACAGTGACCGCAACGCGGCTATCGCTTATTTGATGCGTTCGTTTGGCAACTTTGAGAATGACGTTATTCCTGTACTGAACAACTATTTCCACGCTTGTGCTTTGAAGATGAGCTGTGTCGACTTAGCGAAAACTTTTAGCTATCTAGCAAACAAAGGTACGTCGGTTCAAACTGGAAAGTCAGTGATTACCGCAACACAAACCAAGCAATTGAATGCCTTGCTCGCAACCTGTGGTTTGTACGATGGGGCTGGTGAATTCGCTTATCGTGTTGGTATGCCAGGTAAATCAGGCGTCGGTGGCGGCATTATGGCGGTAGTTCCGGGTGAAATGACGATTGCAGTGTGGTCTCCAGAGCTTGACCCTTCAGGTAACTCGTTAGCAGGGACTAAAGCCCTTGAACTGCTAGCTGAACGTATTGGTCGTTCGATTTTCTAGCACCGCAATAAAAAGGGTTGATGCTTTCACATCAACCCTTTCTAATTTTTAGCTCTACTCTTCGGCCATAAAGGCTTCTAACAGATCATTTAAGAACAGTTTCCCTTTCTCTGTAATCTGCCAGTGGGTGTCTGTTTCGCTGAGATACCCCATCTCAATCGCCCAATCAATGGTCTCTTGTACCGCTTCAAAGCCAAGACCAGTCGTATCAAGAAAGTCTTGCTTTGGACACGCTTCAATCAGACGGAAACGGTTCATAAAGAACTCAAAAGGGCGGTCTTCATCGGCCACTTCAACTTCGCTATTGAGATACGGTTTGACCATATTATCAAAGGCGGCAAGGTATCCTTTTGGGTGCTTAATCTTAGTCGTACGCACAATTCGACCATCGTTAAAGCTGAGCTTTCCATGTGCTCCGCAGCCGATACCGAGGTAGTCGCCAAAGCGCCAGTAGTTCAGGTTGTGCTGACACTGGTAGCCAGGTTTGCTGTAGCCTGAAATCTCATACTGAACATACCCTGCATCGGCTAGCTTTTGATGGCCTTGTTCAAAGATATCCCAAAGATCATCGTCATCTGGCAGTGTCGGCTGTCGATAGTAGAACATGGTGTTGGGTTCGATCGTAAGCTGATACCAAGAGAGATGTGGTGGATCGAGTTCGATCGCTTTATCTAGATCCGCTAAAGCTTGATCGACAGATTGATCTGGCAAGCCGTGCATAAGATCGAGGTTGAAGCTATTGAGGCCAATCTTATGTGCCAGTTTTGCTGCATTGACTGCTTCATCCTGACCGTGGATACGACCCAGTCTTTCAAGCTTCTTTTGTTCAAAGCTCTGAACACCAACTGAGATACGCGTGACACCTGCTTTTTGATAGCCAGCAAAACGTTCAGCTTCGATCGTGCCAGGATTGGCTTCCATTGTGATCTCTATCTCTTGTTTGAAAGGGATGCGATCTTCGATCCCTTTCAATAGATCGGAAATCCCTTCAGGGGAGATCAAGCTTGGTGTGCCGCCGCCAATAAAGATCGAGTGTAGGGGGCGCGCATTTGAGCTGAGTCGATAGCGTTCGATGTCCGCATCAAGATCTTGCAGCAGCGCCGCTATGTACTCTTGCTCTGGAATGTCAGCTTTTAACTCATGTGAGTTAAAGTCGCAGTAAGGACACTTCTGTACACACCATGGGATGTGTACATAAAGGCTTAAAGCTGGTGGAATTAACTGGCTCATTATTCGATGCTTACAGTGATTGCTCAGATAACGTTGCAAACAACTGCTTGAGTGCTTTACCGCGGTGGGATAATTGCTTCTTACGCGCAGGCTCAAGCTCTGCTGAAGCGCAGTTGTCTTCCGGTACGAAGAATACAGGGTCGTAGCCAAAGCCATACTCACCGTGTGCTTCTGTTAAGATGCGGCCTTCCCACTTACCGTGACAAACGATAGGTGTTGGATCGTTCTCATGACGCATCAGAACTAGAACACAGTGAAAGCGGGCAGTACGTTGCTCCTCTGGAACTTCTTTCATCGCTTCTAGCAGCTTTTCTAGGTTTTGTTGGTCTGTTGCACCAACGCCAGCGTAACGTGCAGAGTAGATGCCAGGAGAGCCTTTTAGGGCATCGACTTCTAGACCAGAGTCGTCAGCAATCGCAGCAAGGCCAGTCTCTTTAGCGGCATGACGCGCTTTGATGATGGCATTCTCAATGAAGGTCGTCCCGGTCTCTTCAACGTCAGAAACATTGAACTCGCTTTGTGCGACGACATCAAAACCAAAGTCGGACAGCAGATCTGCCATTTCACGTACTTTACCTTGGTTACCTGTTGCTAGAACAATCTTGTTATCACTCATCGTATGACCTTAAACCTTTCTCGAACTCTATTCTTCTACATAAAATTTCTGGGTGAACTTTAATGTGCCAGTGCCTTTAATGCCAGCGTTAACATCAATATTAAAGGTCAATCGTTCTTCTTCGCTGACTGGGAACTCCGCAAGGTAGTAGATGGCGTCACCCTCTTTGACTTCGCGGAAGGTGAGGTCTCGCATTTGGCCGATGAGGTTTTTAGCGCTGCCAGAAATATCAGCGGTTATCGCAGGCTTTCCTGCTTGCGAATTGTCTAGCACGCTAATGTTTAGAATTGCCGAATAACCGTTACGTTTTAGTTTGTAGCTACGAGCGACTTGTGGAGTGAGAAAGGTGGAGTTAAAGGCGGAGTAGTGGACTTCAACGTCTTTGATTGTCTTGAATTGGCCTGCGTAGCTTGGAAGAGCAATCATGCTCACCAGTAGTAGTGTGATCCATCGTTTCATGGTGCTTCCTTATAGGGTGTGTAGAGTACAAATAAAAAGCCATCAAATGATGGCTTTAATCTCTTGTGGGATGTTGATTGGCGCTTGGATTCGGACTTGTTTGTGTCGCCCGAGTTCGCCTTTTTCTATGGTTATTAATCCCTTCGCCACTTTGAATTGCTTGGCGAGATACTTACTGAGATGGGCGTTGGCCTTACCATCAACAGGAGGAGCTGTAATCGCAATTTTTAGCTCTTCACCGTGTAGACCAACCATCTTGTCACGGCTTGCTTTAGGTTGAATATAAAGGCGAAGAATAAGATCTTCGCCATCAAACCAAGCTGCTTGTGACATTATAGTTGGAACCAGATTGGACCGATCAGATCACCCATCAAGAAGTTAGCAAATTGCAGAGCAATAAACAGAACCAGCACGCTTAAATCAAAGCCGCCCATTGCAGGAAGAATACGGCGGATTGGTGCCAGCATTGGCTCGGTTAATTGATGGAACACATATTCAATTGGGCTGCGGCCTTGGCTAACCCAGCTCAAGATTGCACGGATAAGCAGAACCCAGAACAGTAAGCCACCTGCTGCTTTAAGCAGAGAAAGCAGACCTAGGAATAGGAAATCAGCGCTAAAGGTCACTGACCCGTTTGAAGCAATCAGAATGAGCGCGACAAATTTCAGTACACACAGTACATAAGCAAATAGCACGGTCGCGAGATCAATGCCACCAACAGAAGGGACAATACGACGCAGTGGTGCGATAACTGGTTGAGTCGCTTTCACGATAAATTGTGAGAACGGGTTGTAAAAGTCTGCACGGGCAGCTTGCAACCAGATACGTAAGATCACCACCATTATGTAGAGATCAAACAGGGTGGAAATCAGAAAACTCATTGAATTCATAGGTTACCCTTACTTGGTAGAGCGAGTTACTCAAAAATAATTAAAACAGTTTTTCCATCTCTTCAGCGCGCGAAACCGCCGCTTGCATAGCTTTCGCTACTATATCGGAAAGTTGGTGTTCATTGAACGTTCGAAGCGCTTCTGCAGTGGTGCCGCCTTTCGAAGTCACGTTCTCACGCAGTGTTGAAAGCTCAGTATCAGGGTTGCCTGTCACCATACTCGCAGCGCCGAGTGCAGACTGTTGAACCAACAGACGAGCGGTCTCTTTATCAAACCCTTGCGCGATGGCCTCTGCTTGCATCGCTTCCATAAACAGGAAGAAATACGCAGGCGCACTGCCAGCTGCAGCAATAATGTTGTTAATCCCCGATTCCTGCTCAACCCAGCATACTTTGCCACAAGACTGCATTAGCTCAGCTGCAAATGCTTTGTCTTGCTCAGACACGTGTGAAGGCGCGTACAGGCCGCTCATACCTAAACCAAGCTGAGAAGGCGTATTTGGCATGACACGGACTAAGTTAAGTTCGCTATTAAGCATGTCACTGAAGCGAGCACTTTGAATGCCTGCAGCAATCGAGATAACCAATTTCTTAGACCAATCGATGTGTTGAAGTGGCTTACAAACCTCTTCCATCATTTGTGGTTTCACAGACAGAACAACCACATCAGCGTCTTGAGCAGCTTGAGCATTATCGTTGGTGGTATTGATACCAAACTCTTGCTCTAGCGGCAGGCGACGAGTCTCAGAAGGCGCTGTTGCAGTAATTAGCGATGCAGGGTATCCACCTGCGACCATTCCAGAAACGATAGCTTTGACCATGTTGCCTGCGCCGATAAAGGCGATCTTTTTGTGTTCCATTGGTTATCTGCTCCTTTGTTAGATTTTATGCTTTGTTGCTGTAGTCACGAGCACCAAAAATAGCGGTGCCAATTCGAACCATAGTGCTACCGGCTTCAATCGCCGCTTCCATGTCGCCACTCATACCCATTGATAAGGTATCAATGTTTTGCTCAGGGAAGCGTGTTGCTAACTTCTCTTTTAATTGAGCAAGTTGAGTGAAAGCTGCAAGCTGTGAGTCGTAGCCACTCACGTTGGCTGGAATTGACATCAACCCTCTTAAAGTGAGGTTTGGTAGGCGAGAAATCAACTCTGCGAGTTCAAAGATTCCATTTTCATCAAGACCTGATTTAGAGGCTTCACCACTGGTATTGACTTGCATCAGTACTTGAATCGGTTCTGCGCCGTCTGGCCTTTGATCATTGAGTCGCTGGGCTATTTTAGCTCGGTCGACAGTGTGCACCCAGGCAAAGCTTTCTGCCACATGACGTGACTTGTTGGATTGGATTGGACCAATGAAGTGCCACTCAAGATTTAAGTCTGGATGGTGTTCTGAAAAGTGTGCTACTTTATTTGCACCCTCTTGTACGTAGTTTTCACCAAAGGCTACTTGCCCTGATTGTGCAGCTTCAAGGATGGCTTCAACGGGCTTCGTCTTACTGACCGCGAGAAGTTGCACTGTGTCTCGACCGCGTCCACACTTTTGTTGTGCAGCCTCAATCTGTGAGGTGATCTGTTCAATATTTTGTTGAATACTAGTCATAGCAGATTTTACTTAAGGATTTTAAATGGATATCGCTGAATTACTGGATTTTAGTGTAAAGCATAATGCTTCAGATCTACATCTTTCTGCAGGAGTATCTCCAATGGTTAGAATTGATGGTGAAGTAAGGAAGCTTGGCGTCCCTGCTTTTAGTCATGCCGATGTGCATCGACTCGTATTCGAGATCATGAATGACTCTCAGCGCAGTGAATTTGAAGAGCGCCTTGAAGTGGACTTCTCATTTGAGCTCCCTAATGTTGGTCGCTTCCGTGTTAATGCCTTCAATCAAACCCGAGGCTGTGCGGCGGTGTTTCGTACAATCCCAACCGAAATCCCAACGTTAGAAGAACTTTCTGCGCCGCAAATTTTTGAAAATATTGCCAATATGGAAAAGGGCTTAGTGCTGGTTACCGGCCCAACAGGTTCTGGTAAATCGACCACATTGGCTGCGATGGTTGATCACATTAACCGTCATCAAAACAAACACATCCTTACGATTGAAGACCCAATCGAATTTGTACACAACAACAATAAGTGTTTGATCAACCAGCGTGAAGTGCACCGCGATACTCACAGTTTTAAAAATGCTCTGCGCAGTGCACTGCGTGAAGACCCTGATGTAATTTTAGTTGGTGAGCTACGAGACCAAGAGACAATCAGCCTTGCATTGACTGCCGCTGAAACTGGTCACTTAGTGTTTGGCACGT
The DNA here is from genome assembly GCF_013114545.1 of Vibrio sp. RE86. GTDB lineage: Bacteria > Pseudomonadota > Gammaproteobacteria > Enterobacterales > Vibrionaceae > Vibrio. Next base: position 34,701 of record NZ_VTXI01000009.1, read on the forward strand.
TGCACACCAGCAGCGCAGCAAAAACCATTGACCGTATTATTGATGTCTTCCCTGGTAGCGACAAAGACATGGTTCGTTCCATGCTTTCTGAGTCGTTGCGCGCTGTTATTGCACAAAAACTGTTGAAGCGTGTCGGTGGTGGGCGTACTGCATGTCATGAAATCATGATGGCGACTCCAGCGATCCGTAACCTTATCCGCGAAGACAAGGTCGCTCAGATGGTGTCAGTTATCCAAACAGGCGCGGCTCATGGTATGCAGACTATGGAACAAAATGCCAAGCAGCTGATCGCGCAAGGCCTAGTAGACGCTGAAGAAGTTGAAAAGAAAATTGAAATGAGCTCGTTCTGATAGAGGTTGATATGGATATTGATGTTTTCCTTCAAGGAATGAACAGCCAGAAATCGTCGGATTTATATATCACGGTTGGTGCACCTGTGTTGTACCGAGTCGATGGCGAACTGCGTGCTCATGGCGAGAAACTGACTCAAGGGCAAGTCGATCAGTTATTGGCGAATATGATGGACGATGATCGCCACCAAGAGTATTTGAAAACGCGCGAAGCGAACTTTGCGATTGTTCGAGACTTTGGACGCTACCGTGTCTCGGCATTTTATCAACGTGAGATGCCAGGAGCTGTGATTCGTCGTATTGAGACGACCATTCCTACCTTTGACGATTTACGCCTCCCGGACGTGTTACAAGACCTGTCCATTGCTAAGCGCGGTTTAGTTTTGGTTGTCGGGGCAACGGGCTCAGGTAAGTCTACAACTATGGCGGCGATGACAGGCTATCGCAATACACATCGCACAGGGCATATTCTGACGGTTGAAGACCCAATTGAATTTGTGCATGAGCATCAGCGCTGTATCGTGACTCAACGTGAAGTTGGGTTGGATACTGAAAGCTATGAAGTTGCGCTAAAGAACTCACTGCGCCAAGCGCCTGATATGATTTTGATTGGTGAAATCCGCTCCCGTGAAACTATGGAATACGCGATGACTTTTGCTGAAACGGGTCACTTGTGTATGGCGACGTTGCACGCCAACAATGCTAACCAAGCCCTAGAACGTATTTTACATCTTGTACCGAAAGAGCAAAAAGAGCAGTTCTTGTTCGATTTATCGATGAACTTACGTGGTGTTATTGCCCAGCAGCTCATTCGGGATAAAAACGGCCAAGGTCGACACGGTGTGTTTGAAGTCTTGCTTAATAGTCCACGAGTGTCAGATTTGATTCGTCGCGGAGATCTCCATGAGCTGAAAACGACCATGGCGAAGTCTAAGCAAGTAGGGATGCAGACATTTGACCAAGCACTGTATCAGTTGGTCATGGATGGCAAGATCAATGAAGAAGATGCAATGCACAGTGCTGATTCAGCCAATGACCTGCGGATTATGCTTAAAACGCAGCGTGGTGATAGCTTCGGTGGAGGGAGCTTAGACGGCGTTCAGATCGATATGGAGTAGCCATACTCTTCATATTTGAAGCCTTAGCTGTGTTAACTGTTATAAACAAAAAAGGTGATGCAAGTGCATCACCTTTTTACTTTTTAAGTTTCGCTAGTCGCCGTATTGAGCTTCAAACCAGCTTTCAAGAATCACGACTGCAGACTGGCAATCGACATTTCCTTTGCTTAGCGCTTTATAGCCGCCCATTTCAAATAGATCGGCTCGTGCCTCGGTGGTTGATAGACGCTCATCGTGCAACTCAACAGCCAAGCCAAAGCGCCCATGCAGGCGGTTGGCAAACTTCTTAGCTCTGGGTGTAATGGTTGCCAAATCTTTACCATGAAGGTCAGTCGGAAGGCCGACCACCAATAAGTCCGGTTGCCACTCTTTAATTTGTTTCTCGATGTTATCCCAGTTAGGAATACCATCATTGGCCTTGAACGCTTTTAGCGGCGAAGCCGTGCCTGTAATTTCTTGGCCAATCGCGCTACCAATACTCTTGGTACCAAAATCAAAGGCCATGATTGTTCTAGACATAATCACTCTTTCATAAATGGGTTAGGCGTGTCCGATCTCGCTAGACAGTTGTGAAGCATCGATACCCAGCATTTGTACCGCTTTTTGCCAACGCTCATTGATTGGAGTATCGAACATTACGTTTGGATCTGCTTCAACGGTCAACCATGAATTTTCAGACAGCTCGCTTTCTAATTGGCCTGCATCCCAGCCAGAATATCCGAGAGCAACAATGTATTGGTTGGGTTCAGCTTCGGTACCTAATACGCCCAGAATGTCGCGAGAGGTGGTGACAGAGATACTGTCAGTCATCTTGATGCTTGATTCATATTCATCTTTAGGTTGATGCAGAATAAAGCCGCGATCTTCAGAGACTGGACCACCATTGAGCACTGGGCGGTCTAGGCTGTCGGTTAATAGCTTGGGATGAACTGACTCAACATCGACCTTTTCAAGCATCTTACCGATTGTGATATCGATAGGCGCATTGATGATCAAGCCCATTGCTCCTTCATCATTGTGCTCGCACACGTAAACCACGCTGCGCTGGAAGTAGGGATCTTTCATCCCTGGCATAGCCACTAAAAAATGGTTTGTTAAGTTCATAGATACTCCCAGTAGAAAGTTGGGCGACAAGCTGTCGCCCAAAGCATTACGCTTTTAGTCGACGTTCAATCGCATCCATCAGCTTACCTGTAATTGAAACATCGAATGCCGCTTCAATTTCACGAATACAGGTAGGGCTAGTGACGTTGATTTCAGTTAGCTTGTCACCGATAACATCTAAACCGACGAAGATCAGACCTTTTTCTTTAAGTGTAGGCGCTACAGCTTCTGCGATCTTTTTATCTGTCTCACTCAGTGGACGAGCTTCACCTGTGCCGCCTGCCGCAAGATTACCGCGAGTTTCGCCTTTCGCTGGGATACGAGCTAGACAGTAGCCGATTGGTTCGCCATCAACGACGAGAATACGCTTATCACCATTGCTGATGTCTGGAACAAATGTTTGCGCCATTGCGTAGTTTTGGCCGTGATTAGTCAGCGTTTCGATAATCACCGATACGTTCGGATCGCCCTCTTTAACACGGAAGATAGACGCGCCGCCCATACCATCAAGTGGCTTTAGGATCACGTCGCCATGTTTTTCACGGAACTGTTTAATCTTCTCTGCTTTACGAGTCACGATAGTAGTTGGTGTTAGTTCTGGGAACCAAGCTGTGAACAGTTTCTCGTTACAGTCGCGCAGACTTTGAGGTTTGTTAACAATCAGCGTGCCTTGTTCTTCAGCGCGCTCAAGAATGTAAGTCGCGTAGATGTATTCGGTATCAAACGGAGGATCTTTACGCATCAATACGGCGTCTAGCTCAGAAAGTTCGATAGTTTGTTCAGATTTAAACTCGTACCAACCATTTGGATCTTCTTTTAGTTCAACCACTTTTGTGTCGGCAACGGCAACACCTTGATCTAGGTGAAGATCGTTCATCTCCATGTAGTGGATTTCATAGCCGCGGCGCTGCGCTTCAAGCATCATGGCAAAGCTAGAGTCTTTTTTGATGTTAATGGACGAGATTGGGTCCATTACGATACCTAATTTGATCATTTTCTTTCTCCGTTTAACCAAGATCGCCGAAACGAACTTGCAAGGCTGTAATTGCAGTCAAAGCCGCTGTCTCAGTACGTAGTACACGTGGACCAAGCAGCGTCTCTTCAAATTTGTAGTTCTCGGTCATGCTGATCTCTTCAGCAGACAAGCCACCCTCAGGGCCGATTAATAGGCGCACTTTTTCAACAGGCGTTGGCAGCGTGTTGATTGAGTATTTCGCTCTCGGGTGAAGGTTGAGTTTTAGACCGTCGTACTCCTCTCCACACCACTCTTCAAGCTGCATGATTGGGCGAATCTCAGGTACTGTGTTGCGGCCACTTTGTTCACAGGCGCTAATAGCGATTTTCTGCCATTGAACGAGTTTCTTTTCGAATCGTTTTTGGTCCAATTTAACCCCGCAACGTTCAGAGATAAGTGGGGTAATCGTATTCACCCCAAGTTCTACCGACTTCTGAATGGTGAACTCCATCTTATCGCCACGAGAGATGACTTGGCCAAGGTGCAGATCAAGCGGGGACTCAGAGCTACGTTCAACGCGTTCTGATAGCTCAACCTCAACCGATTTTTTCGACACGTTGGTGATTGTTGCTGGAAACTCAGCACCGCTGCCATCAAAGAGTAGAACCTCTTGTCCCTCTTTCATACGCAGCACTCGGCCAATATGACCGGCTGCATCATCGCTAAGCATCAAAGCGCCTAACTGGGAAATGGTTTCTGGGTGATAAATTCGTGGGATGCGCATCGTATTCGACTTCCAGCAAGAGATTTTTAAGTAACCTCTAACATGGATGCTTTAGTGAGAAAAAACAAGGGTCAGGAAGAGTTTCCAAGCAATTGTCAGAAACTCTTTCACACTAACTTATAACGCTTGGCAAGCTTCATAGACAAACGGGTTGTGGTTACCTTGAACTTTGAAGATGCGATTCTCACGCTCACATTCCCAAGTGTCGACAGGAAACTGTTTGTTCCACGCATTCATCAATTGGGTTTGTTGCTTAGACAGTTTAAATCCGTATTCCTGGCTCATGTAGAGGTAGGTTCTCGCAATCGACCCTTTGGCGCGATCGGGTGGCATCACTTTACGCTGCTTGAAATTAACCTGCATTTCACAGCGACCATAGCTGACTCCATCAACACCTTTCCACTGACTGAAGTTGTAGTTTGAGCGGTCGCCATTCACTTCTCCGATCGCTGGCGCAAGGTTGTGAAGATCGGCTTCCATAGATTTAAAAATCTTATCATTTTTAGTGCAGTTTTTACGTCCGCCGGTTTGCCAGCATTGACGTTGATGGCCAAACTGCCATGCTGGGACAACATGCTCCCATTCGATACGAGAGGCGCGTTTCTCTTGTTTACGGACTTGGTATCCGCATGACTCTAAATCAGGTTTACCCTTGCGTCCTTGCCACTCAATATCACAGCCACAGTAGAAGCTGGTGGTATGGTCGGCATAGATCTTTACCGCTTCTTTCTTGGCTTTGGAGAACGAGGAGGGAGGTGCAGCGAATACGGTTGCGCTCGAGAACAGCGCAAGCAAGCTCAATAATAGGGTTCTTTTCATTATTTTCCGTATTAGAAAAGTAGTAGTAATTACAGTCTAACACGCAATTCTAAAGAGTCTTATTGAGTTTTGAGTTGATTAAGAGAGCTGCTTACCCGTAAAAGAAAGCGTCTGTTGGCACTGCTGACAGCGGTAGGTTGCTTGATTGCGAAGCACTTTGTTGTGTCGGCGGATGGTTAACGGGTATAGGGTACAACCACAGCGGTATTCAAATGTTTTGCCTTGCACTGATGTGACTTCAAAACTGTGTGTCGTCTTTGCCGGTACGTTAAACACAGACTCCATCACGCCTTGCCACTCTTTCCCATGCGGTCGTACACGTCCGTAGACCTGATAAGTGATCAAGTGAGCAATCTCGTGTGGAATCACTTCATCTAAGAAAGCTTGCTGGTTCTCTATGAATAGGACTGGATTAAGGCGGATCTCATTTAGCTGTAAATACGCTTTTCCTGCTGCTTTACCTCTTAGCTTGTAGCTGAATGCTGGAATCGGGAAAGAGCGTTGAAATGCTTTTTGAGCCCGCTGGATGCAGTCGGTCGTGACTCTAAGTACGCGGTAATGGAGCTCTTGATCCAAATGAGTGGCCACAAAAAATTCGCCTCTAAACTGTGATAGAGGCGAATCATATAATGGTTAGGGGCGCTCGTTAAGCGTTATGGGTGATGTTTCTTTTTGATGGTCTCATGGTAAGCGTGCCAAGTACCGTAGCCGAGAATTGGCATAGTAAAGAACATGCCTATTCCGTAAGTCGCGAAGCCAACTAAGATGCCTCCGCAGATAAGCATTGCCCAGACGATCATTGCAGGGATGTTCGACTTCACGGCATTAAAGCTTGAGAAGACTGCGGTCATCATATCAACGCGACGTTCCATCATTAACGGGATTGAGAAGGCTGAGATGCTGAACACCACACTTGCCAAAACAAAACCAATCAACGAACCGATGACGAGAAACGGCATGAAGTCTGTCAATGGTGCACCTTGTACTGAAGGGTAAAGGGCATGGAGTAGAGCAGCAATGCGCATCCAGAAAATCATGCAAACCGCTAGTAGCACTGCAAAGGCCCATTGTGATGTTGAGTTGCGGCTGATGGCTTTCATTGAGTGAAGTAGACTGGCACTGTGGCCTTTTTCACGCTCCCAGCTCGCATCGTATAAACCGAGTGCGAGGAAAGGTCCTATTAACATGTAGACGACTAAACTTGGCATGACAACAAGGTGAGTGCCTTGCCACTGGACAAGCAGCACAATACCGACCGCTGCCGCCATAAAGCATAACCCGTAAAAGGCGCTAATCAGTGGCATGCGGACAAAGTCATGCAGGCCGAGAGATAGCCAATGGAATGGAGCAGAAATACTGACCTGATTACATGGAATCGTGCGTGCGTATTCTGAGTCTTTGACTTCCTTTTGCTTATCGCTGAAGTCTTGTGGATTCACCGTACGAGGCATATATCCTCCTTGATCGATTCTCTGTTCTAACCGAATGGTAAAACCACCCGACTGCGTTGAAAACTCGATGCCCGGCTTTTTGACTTCTGTACTTAGGGCAAGAGTTTGTATTTTGTTACGAGAGTCATTGCAAGAAAGATTGATCTCGTTAACATATTTTTAACTATTGACCCGGTGGCAAGAAAATACAAATTTGTGCGCATAATTTATCCATAAAGAAAGGGCTTTTGGTTTCCCAAAAGCCCTTTTAAAGTCGGATAACTTTTTGTGTCTATTTATTTAAGACCTGCAAAGTCTGCAAGGATAGCGGCTTTGTCTGTTGCTTCCCATGGGAACTCTTCACGGCCAAAGTGACCGTATGCTGCTGTCTTCTTGTAGATAGGTTGAAGTAGGTTCAGCATCTCTTGTAGGCCGTATGGGCGTAGGTCGAAGTTCTGACGAACAGCTTCAATGATCACTTCGTGAGGCACTTTCTCAGTACCGAACGTTTCAACCATGATAGATGTTGGATCAGCAACACCGATAGCGTACGAAAGTTGGATTTCACAACGGTCAGCCATACCCGCAGCAACGATGTTTTTCGCTACGTAACGTGCTGCGTATGCTGCAGAGCGGTCAACTTTAGATGGATCTTTACCAGAGAATGCACCACCACCGTGACGAGCTGCGCCGCCGTAGGTATCTACGATGATCTTACGACCTGTTAGACCACAGTCACCCATTGGGCCACCGATTACGAAACGGCCAGTTGGGTTGATGAAGAAGTTTGTTTCTTTGTTGATCCACTCAGAAGGCAATACTGGCTTGATGATCTCTTCCATTACTGCTTCACGAAGGTCTGGTGTAGAGATTGAATCACAGTGCTGAGTTGAAAGTACAACTGCATCGATACCAACGATTTTACCTTGGTCGTATTGGAACGTTACCTGAGATTTTGCATCTGGACGAAGGAAGCCTAGTTTGCCGCTCTTACGTACTTCAGCTTGCTTTTCAACAAGACGGTGAGAGTAAGTAATTGGTGCAGGCATTAGGATTTCAGTTTCGTTTGTTGCGTAACCGAACATAATACCTTGGTCGCCAGCGCCTTGATCTTTAGGATCTGCTTTATCAACACCTTGGTTGATGTCTGGAGACTGCTTACCGATAGTGTTTAGAACTGCACAAGAATCTGCATCAAAACCCATGTCAGAGTGAACGTAACCAATTTCACGAACGGTTTCACGAGTGATCTCTTCGATATCAACCCATGCAGAAGTTGTAACTTCACCGCCAACCATTACCATGCCGGTCTTAACGTAAGTTTCACACGCAACACGTGCCTTAGGGTCTTGTTCTAGAATCGCATCAAGTACTGCATCTGAAATTTGGTCTGCAATTTTATCTGGATGACCTTCTGATACCGACTCAGAAGTGAACAGGTGCTTAGCCATGTGAGCTCCACTTTAATCTATTGAGAGTGACCAGTTTCCATCAACTCATCACTATTAAATATTACTATTAATTGTAGGTGTATCTACATCTAGACGTCTATTCTAATTTTGAACGCTCGAATTACAAGCTATTTTTTTTCATTACACATAACCAATCGTTTGCTTTGTTGTGCTCACAAATGAATAACTTGGCTCGATAGGAAGCGAAATCTCATAAAATTGTGCTGTTTGAGCTTGGAAAACGTTTGCAGAGCCAGAATTGCTTTGAGAGAATTATCGCCCACACATAATTTTTGATTCGCTTAATGCATTCAGGAGCTGACATGTCTTCTCGTCAACATCTCGCAAACGCAATCCGTGCTCTAAGTATGGATGGTGTACAACAGGCTAACTCTGGCCACCCAGGCGCACCAATGGGTATGGCTGATATCGCTGAAGTTCTATGGCGTTCTCACCTAAACCACAACCCAGCTAACCCAGAGTGGGCAGACCGCGACCGTTTCGTTCTGTCAAACGGCCATGGTTCTATGCTGATTTACTCTCTGCTTCACCTAGCAGGTTACGAGCTTTCTATCGACGATCTGAAGAATTTCCGTCAGCTTCACTCTAAAACACCAGGTCACCCTGAGTACGGTTACGCTCCGGGTATCGAAACGACAACAGGTCCTCTAGGTCAAGGCATCACTAACGCTGTAGGTATGGCGCTGGCTGAGAAGACTCTAGCGGCACAATTCAACAAAGAAGGCCACGACATCGTTGACCACTTCACTTATGCATTCATGGGTGATGGCTGTCTGATGGAAGGTATCTCTCACGAAGCATGTTCTCTAGCAGGTACGCTAGGTCTTGGTAAGCTAATCGCTTTCTGGGATGACAACGGTATCTCTATCGATGGTGAAGTGGAAGGTTGGTTCTCTGATGATACGCCTAAGCGTTTTGAAGCATACGGTTGGCATGTGATTCCAGCTGTAGATGGTCACGATTCTGAAGCGATCAACGCAGCAATCATCGCAGCGAAAGCTGATCCTCGTCCTACTCTAATCTGTACTAAGACGGTTATCGGTTTTGGTTCACCTAATAAGTCTGGTTCACACGACTGTCACGGTGCTCCGCTAGGTGCTGAAGAAATCGCAGCGACTCGTAAGCAACTAGGTTGGGAATTCGGTCCATTTGAAATCCCAGCAGACGTTTACGCTGAGTGGGATGCAAAAGAAGCAGGCGCAGCTAAAGAAGCAGCTTGGAATGCTAAGTTTGACGCATACGCGGCAGCTTACCCAGCAGAAGCAGCAGAACTTAAGCGTCGTCTAAACGGTGAACTTCCTGCGCAGTGGGAAGAGAAAGCAAACCAAATCATTGCTGATCTTCAAGCGAATCCTGCAAACATCGCATCACGTAAAGCATCTCAAAACGCACTAGAAGCATTCGGTGCTATGCTACCTGAGTTCTTAGGCGGTTCTGCTGACCTAGCACCTTCTAACCTAACTATGTGGTCTGGTTCTAAGTCTCTAGAAGCAAATGACTTCTCTGGTAACTACATCCACTACGGTGTACGTGAATTCGGTATGACGGCTATCATGAACGGTATCGCTCTGCACGGTGGTTTCGTACCATACGGCGCAACGTTCCTAATGTTCATGGAATACGCTCGCAACGCAATGCGCATGGCTGCTCTAATGAAAGTTCAGAACATCCAAGTGTACACGCACGACTCTATCGGTCTTGGCGAAGATGGCCCAACTCACCAACCAGTTGAGCAAATGGCATCACTACGTCTAACTCCAAACATGAGCACATGGCGTCCATGTGACCAAGTTGAGTCTGCAGTGGCTTGGAAACTAGCAATTGAGCGTAAAGACGGTCCAACGTCTCTAATCTTCTCTCGTCAAAACCTTGCTCAGCAAGAGCGTAGCGAAGAGCAAGTAGCTAACATCGCGAAGGGTGGTTACATCCTGAAAGATTGTGAAGGTAAGCCAGAGCTAATCCTGATCGCTACAGGTTCTGAAGTTGAGCTAGCAGTTGAAGCAGCAGCACAACTAACAGAAGAAGGTAAAAAGGTACGCGTAGTATCTATGCCTGCAACTGACGCATTCGATAAGCAAGACGCAGCTTACCGCGAAGCAGTTCTACCTTCAGACGTAACGGCACGTGTTGCTATCGAAGCGGGTATTGCTGACTTCTGGTACAAGTACGTTGGTTTCGACGGTCGTATCATTGGTATGACGACATTTGGTGAGTCTGCACCTGCAGGTGAGCTATTCAAGATGTTCGGTTTCACTACAGAAAACGTAGTGAGCACAGCTAAAGAGCTTCTAGCTTAATATTCTTTATAGTTGAATATAAAAATGAAAAAAACCGAGCCCAAACGGCTCGGTTTTTTTATGCAATCAAGCTGAGGAAAAGTACTAAATTACTCAAACTCATCGCCTTTATTATCTTTCTCTTTGTGACCACATACTTTACAGGTGACGTATCTGTCCATGTCGTAGTAATGACCACCGTTGATAAAGGTATGAGCAAAAAGTTTGATCCTACCTAAAAGAGAAGTATCCGTGTCGTAGCTGCTGGTCTTTCTCACAAGCACTTCACGATGGGGCGTATCTTGGTTGCATTGCTTACAAAAGTGAGTCGCTGGGAATCCCGACATAGTCATTTCCTTTGGTTGATAAACTAGGAAAGAAACAGCCAATAGAAAAACGACATACTCATGTCCACTATGCATATTGCTAGCATAAAAACCAAGTTTTATAAGATTAATTCTTCGACGTATTTCACTAACTTAATGCGTTTTGAGTGGCTATCGGGTACTATTTGTGACACGAAAATCATGTAGGGCGATGGAATCATGCTAAAAGTTGCGATCAATGGATTTGGACGTATCGGTCGTAATGTACTGCGTGCAGTATATGAAAGTGGTAAGAACCAGCAGATCAAAGTAGTAGCCGTCAATGAGCTAGCACAGCCAGACGCTATGGCTCACCTATTGCAATATGACACGAGTCATGGGCGATTTGGTAAGAAGATCAGTAACGACCAAGAGCACATCTACGTACATCATGATTCCCCTCATGAAGGGACTGGCGAATTTGATTCGATCCGTATCCTTCACCTTGCAGAAATCAATCTCCTACCATGGCGTGATCTCGAAGTGGATCTGGTACTCGATTGTACCGGTGTCTTTGGCTCTCAAGCGGATGGCCAAGAACATATAAAAGCAGGCGCTAAGAAAGTTCTATTTTCTCACCCAGGTGCTAGCGACTTAGACAACACAATTATCTATGGCGTGAACCATGAGACTCTGAAAGCGGAGCACAATGTGGTTTCAAATGGCTCCTGTACCACCAACTGTATTGTTCCGATCATCAAAGCACTTGATGATGCGTTTGAGATTGAATCTGGCACCATCACGACGATTCACTCATCAATGAATGATCAACAAGTCATTGATGCTTATCACTCAGATTTACGACGCACTCGAGCGGCGAGCCAGTCGATCATTCCAGTTGATACCAAGTTGCATAAAGGGATTGAAAGAATCTTCCCGAAATTTTCCAACAAGTTTGAGGCAATTTCTGTGCGGGTACCGACGGTAAACGTCACGGCGATGGATTTAAGTGTCACAATTAATACAAATGTGAAAGTTAATGACGTAAATCAAACCATTGTTAACGCATCTCAGTGTACATTACAGGGCATTGTTGACTATACTGAAGCGCCGCTCGTTTCGATCGACTTTAATCATGATCCCCATAGCGCGATTGTCGATGGTACACAGACTCGAGTAAGTAACGGACATCTGGTTAAGATGTTGGTTTGGTGTGATAACGAATGGGGCTTTGCGAACCGTATGCTGGATACCGCGCTCGCAATGCAAAACGCGAAATAGGCTGTTTATAGTTTGGAGAAATATTTATTTTTACCCTTGAAATAAATATTGGTAATCTCCATATCTAGTTGAAGAATTAATAGGCTCTGCAGGGTTGCGGGGCTTCCAAAAACTTTATTTTTTGAATATTCGAGAGGACACATCATGTCTGTAATTAAGATGACTGACCTGGATCTAGCAGGTAAACGTGTATTTATCCGTGCGGACCTAAACGTACCAGTAAAAGAAGGCAAAGTGACTTCTGATGCTCGTATCCTAGCTTCTCTGCCAACAATCAAGCTATGTCTTGAAGCGGGCGCTAAAGTAATGGTGACTTCTCACCTAGGTCGTCCAACAGAAGGTGAGTACGCGGAAGAGTTCTCTCTACAACCTGTCGTTAACTACCTAAACGACGCACTAGACTGCGACGTTAAACTAGCAAAAGACTACCTAAACGGTCTTGAACTAAACGCTGGTGAGCTAGTTGTTCTTGAAAACGTTCGCTTCAACAAAGGCGAAAAGAAGAACGAAGAAGAGCTATCTAAAGCATACGCTTCACTATGTGACGTATTCGTAATGGATGCATTCGGTACTGCTCACCGTGCACAAGCATCTACACACGGTGTTGGTATGCACGCACCTGTAGCATGTGCTGGTCCTCTACTAGCGGCTGAACTTGAAGCACTAGGCAAAGCAATGGACAACCCAGAGCGTCCACTAGTAGCTATCGTTGGTGGTTCTAAAGTTTCTACTAAACTGACTGTTCTTGAGTCTCTTTCTAAAGTTGCTGACCAACTTGTTGTTGGTGGTGGTATCGCAAACACATTCATCGCAGCTGAAGGCCACAACGTAGGTAAGTCTCTATACGAAGCAGACCTAGTTGAAACAGCTCAGAAACTAATGAAAGAGTGTGCTATCCCAGTTGCAACTGACGTAGCATGTGCAAAAGCATTCGACGAGAACGCTGAAGCTGAAATCAAGCACGTTTCTGAAGTTGCTGATGACGACATGATCTTCGACCTAGGTCCAGATTCAACAGCGGCTCTAGCTGAAATCATCGGCAACGCTAAGACTATCCTTTGGAACGGCCCAGTAGGCGTATTCGAATTCAAGAACTTCGAAGCAGGTACTGCAGGTATCTCTAAAGCAATCGCTGAGTCTGCAGGTTTCTCTGTAGCAGGTGGTGGTGATACGCTAGCAGCTATCGACAAGTTCGGTATCAAAGCTGACGTTTCTTACATCTCTACTGGCGGCGGCGCTTTCCTTGAGTTCGTTGAAGGTAAAGTACTTCCAGCTGTAGCGATGCTTGAAGAGCGCGCTAAGTAATTAAATGAAAGCGGGGGAGTTTCTCTCCCGCTTTCTTGTTTGCTGCACATCACAGTTTTTTGCTAGAATAGCCTGAGTTGTGAGCAAACGTTTGCAAGAATTTAAACTTAACAAGTTTTATTTTTAAAACGACAGATAAATAGGATTAAATCCATGTCTAAGATCTTCGATTTCGTAAAACCAGGTGTTATCTCTGGCGATGACGTACAGAAAGTATTTGAAGTAGCAAAAGAGAACAAATTTGCTCTTCCAGCAGTAAACGTTGTTGGTACTGACTCTGTAAACGCAGTACTAGAAGCAGCAGCTAAAGTTAAATCTCCAGTTGTTGTTCAGTTCTCTAACGGCGGTGCAGCTTTCTTCGCTGGTAAAGGCGTTAAACTTGAAGGTCAAGGCGCACAAATCCTAGGTGCAGTAGCGGGTGCTAAATACGTACACGCTGTAGCTGAAGCTTACGGTGTTCCAGTTATCCTACACACTGACCACGCTGCTAAGAAGCTTCTTCCATGGATCGACGGTCTACTAGACGCAGGTGAAGAGTTCTTCGCTCAAACTGGTAAGCCTCTATTCTCTTCTCACATGCTAGACCTTTCTGAAGAGTCTCTAGAAGAGAACATCGAAACATGTGCTAAGTACCTAGAGCGCATGGCTAAAATGAACATGACAATCGAGATCGAACTTGGTTGTACTGGTGGTGAAGAAGACGGTGTTGATAACTCTCACATGGACGCTTCTGAGCTATACACTTCTCCAGAAGACGTTGCTTACGCATACGAGAAACTAAACGCTGTTTCACACCGTTTCACTATCGCAGCATCTTTCGGTAACGTACACGGCGTATACAAGCCAGGTAACGTTGTACTAACTCCAACTATCCTACGTGACTCTCAAGCATACTGTGCAGAGAAGTTCGGTATCGCGCCAAACGCTCTAAACTTCGTATTCCACGGTGGTTCTGGTTCTACTGAAGCAGAAATCCAAGAGTCTATCGGCTACGGTGTTATCAAAATGAACATCGATACTGATACACAGTGGGCTACATGGGACGGTATCCGTGCATACGAAGCGGAAAACCGCGATTACCTACAAGGTCAAATCGGTAACCCAACTGGTGAAGATGCACCAAACAAGAAGTACTACGATCCACGCGTATGGCTACGTGCTGGTCAAGCTTCTATGGTTACTCGTCTTGAGAAAGCATTCGCTGACCTAAACGCAGTAGACGTACTATAATTTAGTCGTTACTAAGTTATTTAAGACCCGCTCTTAGAGCGGGTTTTTTTATGCCTGAACATTATTAAACCAAATACTATTCCTATTGATGAAATGTCTGGCGCTATGTAAACAGTTTGCGTAATCTGTAACAAGCTGGTATCAGAGTTTTCTGATAAGCGTTTGTTTTCATTCTCTTTGCAAAAACATGACTTTGAGATTGACGACAAATAAGATATCGTGCCAAAAAACTGACATTGCTTCAGTGAATGGATAGGGATGTCATTGTTATTTCGTAAGTAAAAGCAGTTAGATTCATAGAATCATTACATTTTAGAGGATAAAAATTATGGCAGGTGAATCAGCAGGGATTGAAACTCCTTTGGTTGATGGTTTAAGTCACGCAGAGAAGTGGCTAACAAATAACTCAGATCTATTGGTTCAGTACGGCGTAAATATTATCTCCGCACTTCTGATCCTCTTTATCGGTAACATTATCGTTAAAGCCGTTGCAAACAGCGTCGCGAAAGTCCTACAAAAGAAAAAAATGGATAAAGCGGTTGTTGAGTTTATCCACGGCTTAGTACGCTACCTTCTATTCGTAATCGTTCTGATTGCCGCTTTAGGTCGTCTGGGTGTTCAAACAGCTTCTGTCGTTGCCGTAATTGGTGCAGCAGGCTTAGCCGTTGGTCTAGCACTACAAGGTTCACTTTCGAACTTTGCAGCAGGTGTTCTTATTGTCGCTTTCCGTCCATTCAAGTCAGGTGACTATGTGGAAATCGGTGGCGTAGCAGGTTCAGTAGATTCAATCCAAATCTTCCAAACGGTTCTAACAACGCCAGACAACAAAATGGTTGTTGTACCAAACGGTAGCGTAATCGGTAGCCCAATCACTAACTACTCACGTCATGCGACTCGTCGTATCGACCTTATGATTGGTGTTTCTTACGGTGCAGACCTTCAGAAGGCGAAAGAACTGTTAACTAAGATTTGTGAATCTGATGAGCGTGTTCTGAAAGAGCCAGGCGTTCAAGTTGGTGTTCATACTCTAGCGGATTCTTCAGTAAACTTTGTTGTTCGCCCTTGGGTGAATACGGCTGATTACTGGAATGTCTACTTCGACTTGATGCAAGCGATCAAAGAAGGTCTAGACAAAGAAGGTATTGAGATTCCATTCCCACAAATGGATGTTCACCTAAACAAAGTAGACGCTTAGTCGAAAGCTTAGATTTGTAGAGAAAAGCGAGGTATAGAGCCTCGCTTTTTACATTTCTAGGACCTTGTTCTCAAGCATGCTTAATATGTTCTTGAGTTGATTCGCAGGAATACCAAATGTGACTTCGGGCTTACCAGGTGTGTAGAGTAGTTCTTGGTGCTGATAGAGTCTGCTGTCGACAATAATTTCGATGTCAGCAGGTAATCCGAATGGACAGACGGCTCCTGGAACACAACCGATTTGCTCAATCATCTCTTCATTACTGACGATTGAAGGCCTCTTCCCAGTTAACGCTTTGACACCTTTCGTATCCAAGCGACTGTCTTTATCGGTGAGCAGTAATGCGTAGCCCGCTCCTTTCAATTTTAAAAATAAACTCTTACTGTGGGTCCCCGTCCAACCAAGTTCTTGAGCCACTTTTTCATCGGTAGCAAAATCAAGAATAGGCTCGTGTTGCCACTCTTGGTAATTCACATTTAAGTGCTTTAGCAGTTTTTGGTTGAACTGATAGATCTCTTCAAGCTTGTTCATAGATGACTTACGCTCACTAATGGATTAACTCTTTTGCCAGCATCAAGGCGATGACATACATCATAATCGCAACCGTGATATCAATACCTTGTTTAACCTTAGGTTTTGACAACACTGGCCCTAGTTTTGCGGCGCCAATAGACAGAGAGAAAAACCAGACCAGTGAGGCCATCATGGTACCAATCGCAAATGCGATGCGATCTTGGCCTTCAAATTGGCCACCAATCGACCCTAGTATCACAACGGTATCTAAATAAAGGTGAGGGTTTAGCACAGTAACGGCTAAGGCGCCCAAAATCACTGCTCGTTTTCCTCTAAGCGTTTGGTTGAAGTGACTCTCTTCTGCTTGAGATGCAAATGCGCTTTTGAGGGAAAGGGTGCCATAAATGACTAAGAAAGCGATACCACCTAAGGTAACGAGCATCAGTAAGGTTTCGTTTTGTGATAGTAGAGCACCACCACCAAAGATCCCCAAAGAGATAAAAACAATATCGAGCACACTACAAATAGTGGCGGTAGTTAGGTGGTGATGACGCTTAATCCCCTGATTTAGTACGTAAGCATTTTGCGCGCCGATAGGAATGATCATACTCGCGCCTAGGCCGAAGCCTTGCAGTAATAGCCAAAAATTCAAAACAGTCTCTCCAAACTTAACGAATAAACGAGAAGATAGAAGAGCCTCTACAATAAGTATATTTAATAATTTTTATCCTATATTAGAATGTCTAATGATATTGGTGAGGGAAAGGAGAAGTGAGATGCGTGGACTGGATTACCGTTGGATAGAAGCATTAGATGCCGTAGTGAGCCTCGGTAATTTTGAACGTGCTGCAGAGGCATTGTTTGTGTCTCAGTCGGCGGTGTCACAAAGAGTTAAGCAGCTCGAAAAGTTTCTGGCTCAGCCGGTACTTGTTCGCGAGCAACCTCCTCGCCCGACACCAATGGGTCAAAAACTTCTGGCTCTGTATCAACAAGTTCAACTGCTTGAAACTGAGCTAATCCCAGAGCTTGATAGCGACAATGACGAGCGTTTACAAAAGGCCGCAATAGCAACTAACGCTGATAGTTTGGCAACTTGGCTGTTGCCGGCTTTAGCGCCAATTATGAAGTCTCGCAGGGTAGAGTTTGAACTGGCTGTTTATGGGGAAGCAAGAACTCTTGATAAACTCAAAAATGGTGAAGTTCTGGGGGCGCTAAGTATGGAGCCTAAGGCGATGGTAGGATGTGAGGCAAAGTATTTAGGTCGAATGGATTACGTTTGTGTTGCAAGCCCTGAATTTGCTGAAGAGTACTTTTCTTTTGGTGTGACGCGAGACACCTTAAAGCAAGCGCCCGCCGTTTCATACGATCAACACGATAAGCTTCATTGTGACTTTTTGAGCCAACACTTCAATATTTCACCAGTCTCAGTCCCTCACCATCATGTGGCGAGCTCGGAATCTTTTGTTAACTTAGCACTGATGGGGTGCGCTTATTGCTTGATCCCTAAACTGCAAATTGAACAGGAACTTAAATCGGGCAAGCTGGTGGATCTGATGCCGGGCTTTTTTATGAGCTTTCGTATCTACTGGCACCATTGGCAGTTGGAAACAGGCTTGCTTAAAGAAGTGACACAAGCGATCGTCGCGCATACTAAGGACTTGTTGCCTAAATAGAGTACAAAAGCTCAGTTAAATCTCTGTCAGAACTGAGCATTAACTATTGGTGTAATTTTACTCACTATCTATGATGTACAAGAGCATTTCAAATGGTGAGCAATAATGAAAATATTCCCAAAAATCGCAACCGCACTCTCTTTATCCGTCGTTAGCTTAGCGTCATTTGGCAACATGCCTGACTTTCCACACCTTGTCACAACAGGGCATGGTGAAGTTGTCGCGACGCCTGACATGGCTCAGTTTTCGGTTAAAGTCGTAGAATCAACAATGACCGCCGAACAAGCCAAGACAGCGGTCGACCAGAGTGTGACTGCTTTTCTGACTTCGTTACAAAATGAAGGTGTTACGAAAGACGCTATTTCGAGCTCGAATCTTTATATTACCCCTCAATACCATTACCCGAAAAAAGGCAAACCCGAGCTTGTGGGCTATCGTGCTAGCCGCAGTATCACAGTGACGATCGATGAGCTTTCTGAGCTTAATAGATATTTAGACTTAGCGTTAAACTCAGGGATTAACCAAGTCGATAATATTCAGCTAAAAGTAAAAGACCAAGCTCGCTATCAAGAGCAAGCGCGTCTAGCGGCAATCAAAGATGCGAATAGCAAGGCTAAATCGCTAGCTGAAGGCTTTGGTAAAGACCTGAATGGGGTGTGGCAGATTAATTACAATATGTCAGGTAACCAGCCTATCTTGATGAGAACGATGGCAATGGATGCAAAAAGTGAATCCAACAGCTATCAAGACTCAACCATTATTATTCGAGATCGCGTCGACGTGATCTACAAACTGGACTAGTTCTAGACGAGCCTGTTCTAAGTAAGCCTCTACAATCATAAGCGAGGGACTTTAATCCAATTTCGATTAAATGATATACTCCCCGAACTTGTGTTTAGAGGCTTAGTGCGTAATGCGGCACAAAAACATTTTTCTCTATTTAGTGACAACCACACTGGTGTTTTTTTTAGTCGTTTCCGCGTACTATTTTAGTAAATATCAGCAAACTCGACAGGTCGTCATTGATCAAACGGTGAAGCAAGCGCTACATCAGCTCGCCTATAGTGAGCGCGAATACAGTGGTGTTCGTAGCCAGTTCATCTCTATTGTTGAGCTGCTTTCTCATAGCCGAAATCTCTACGATTACATACTATCCCCAACCGATGAGCACAAAGCGGTGGTTGAAGAAGTATGGTCATCGGTAGCCACTAACCAGAAGTGGTACACCCAGTTTCGTTTCCTTGACCTTGAGGGGATGGAAAAAATCCGCTTGAACTACGTTTATGGTGAGAACAAGGTTTATAACGCCTCCAAATCGCTTCAGGACAAGTCACAGCGTGATTACTTCAGCTACGCCCAAACATTAAAAGAGAATCAAATTGGTGCGTGGGGAATCGATCTAGAGAATGAGTTTGGCGAGTTAGTTCGTCCTTATCAACCCGCGTTACGCTTAATTACACCTGTCTATGTTCAAGGCGTTCGAGCCGGATACTTATTATTAAATGTTGATGTTTGGTACCTTGCATCGCGTTTAAATTACTCCCCCGATAAACGTTATCGACCTGAATTGCTTGGAGAGAGTGGATTCTATGTGGCGAGTGATGACCAGAGTAAACTGTTTGGTGGGATCATTGTTGACCGCAAACAGCATAATTTAGCGAAGTTGTTCCCTGACTCATGGCAGCATATAAGAAGCACGAGATCAGGTTCTTCAATGGAGAATGGAACCTTATTGGTCTTCAATCAAATCCACCTTTCTCCTAAGCAAAAGTTTCATCTTGTCATTACTTTCGATCCACAAGACCTTCAAGAGTTAGCTCAACGAGATATTAACGATCTGCTGAAGGAAGCGAGCTTAGTCTTTCTCTTGATGCTTGCTTTTGTGCTCCCTGCAACTCTTTTGCTGGTGCATTACCGAAGACGCAGTATCGAGAGCCAACTTGCTCGAGCGGCGCTTGGAGGCATGTCTGCCATGATTATTTCCGATCGATACCACAGAGCAATATTGGTCAATGAGCAATTTACTAAGCTTACTGGGCTTAATCAGGCCGATATCGAATCGAAAAACCTGCTCAAAAATCTCTTGGGTGATGAGCAACTTGAACAAACCTTAGAGGTCTTTGAACATGTTGCTCGTGACCAGTTGTGGGAGGGGGAGCTTACGATTCCTCATGCTCAAGGCGGTGAACCTGTTACGGTGATCGGGCGAGTACAGAGCGTTCTTTCGCCTACAGGTAAAGTCAGCTATTACATTACGTCGATTGTTGATATCTCTGACCGCAAAGCGCTTGAAGAACAGTTACGAGTTTTGAGTGAAAGAGACTCTTTGACACAGTTATGGAATCGTCGGAAATTTGAACTAGAGCTACGTCGCCAGACGACGTTAGTTGAACGTTATCCCGATATGCCACAAGCATGCTTAGCACTACTAGATATCGATTATTTTAAACGAGTAAACGATGAGCTTGGTCATGATGAAGGGGATCGAGTGATAGCAGAGTCTGCAAGGCTTCTTGAACAGATACTCAGAGAGACGGACTTCGTTGCGCGTATTGGCGGAGAAGAGTTTGCTATCATAATGCCAAACACAACATTACCTGAAGCGGTTCTCGCGCTGGAACGGCTAAGAATCGCCGTTGAATTGGAGCCTTCAATCCCTATAACAGTGAGTATTGGCGTAACGGACTTTTCTTCAGACAGCACTCGCAGTTACAAGTGTGCAGATATTGCGTTATACGATTCGAAAAGTCATGGGCGTAATCGGGTCTCAGTCTGCGCGAGTAATGAAGATTTAGCCTAAAAAAATCGAGCACTTAGCTCGATTTTTTGTGTCTGTTGATTGCTCGTTTAAGCCGCTTTTTCAATCACTTGTTGGATTTGCTCCATGGTGCGACGTAGATGCGAGTCAAACTTCTCAGCCGCTTTGTTCGAGTCTTTTGCTAGAACAAGCTTCATGATCATTTCGTATTCATCTAGGTTGAATGCGCTGTTGTCTAGGCCATTTACAACCGCGTAATAACGGTAGCGTTTAACTTGGTTGATTAGGTCATTAAAGAAGCTCAGCATGTTCTGTGAAACGGCACCTTCAAGAAGGGAAATATGGAACTGGTGCTGACGCTCTTCCCACTCACTCCAATCGAAATCGCCTTGAGATAGCTTGATACGAGAAAGTTTGTGGAATGAGGTTAGGACATCTAACTCCCAAGTTTCGTCACCCGCTTCAATCGCTTGTTTGATCAAAACTGAAGCGACAAATCTCAAGCTTTCATATAAATCAGTAAGTTCACTCACTGACACTGGTGATACCCAGCAACCTTTTTGTGGTTCTAAGCTGACGTATTTCGTCCATGATAGTTGTACTAAAGCTTCTCGGATAGGAGAGGCGCCGACATTATATTTTTGCTTAAGATCAGCAACAACAAGCTTCTGGCCTGGTTGCAGTTCACCATTCAAAATATCTTGGTGAATCATTTTAGATACTTTGTCAGTTAATGTTGGGCTCGACACAATGCATTCCTTATATTTTACAGCGACCGTTATATAAAACGTTCAAGACTTTAACGGTATGTGGTACTGGCTATAGGTTGATAATACAGCGTACTGAATAAAGGAGCAAGAAAAATATAAAAAAAAAGCACCTATGTGCAATTTCATTTTTGAGTGAGTTTTTAAGTGGGAAATTATAGAACGTAAGAAAGCAGTGACGCATTTCAGCAATTGAGATCCGTAACTTGCTGTTGCTCACTGTAATGAATAAAAGGTATTAATCCATATATCTTAGTAATTAGTATGGCATTCTATTTAAGTTATTTCAACTATAAAAAAAGAGAGCCGAAGCTCTCTTTTTATCAATCATTGCGTTATTCAGTCTTATAGAACGTGTACAGACGCAGTGTTCGTTGTGCCTGAAGCTACTAGAGCACCAGAAACCATAACTACGATATCGCCTTTCTTACCGAATTCAGCTTCTAGAGCGTACTCTTTACCCATTTGGTAGAAAGCGTCAGTGCTGTCGATAGAATCAACAAGAACTGGACGAATACCTTTAGTAAGAACTAGCTGAGCAGCAGTCTTTTGGTTAGTTGTTAGAGCGATGATGCTTGCAGTTGGGAAGTACTTACGTACAGAACGTGCAGATTTACCGCCTTCAGTAGCAACGATGATTAGTGGAGCTGCTAGCTTCTCAGCTGTGTCTACTGCACCTTTACATACTGCTTCAGTGATGCGTAGGCGTGGGCTGTCTAGACGAGAACCTAGTTCAGCTTTAAGTGCGCCGTCAGTACGGTTAGCAATTTGAGCCATGATAGTAACAGCTTCTACTGGGTACTTACCTTTAGCAGTTTCACCAGAAAGCATTACAGCATCAGTACCGTCCATGATAGCGTTCGCAACGTCACCCGCTTCTGCACGAGTCGGACGTGGGTTGCTGATCATAGAATCAAGCATTTGAGTTGCTGTGATAACAACTTTACGTGCACGGTTACACTTCTCGATCATCATTTTCTGAGCGAAGATTACTTCTTCAGCTGGGATTTCAACACCTAGGTCACCACGAGCAACCATGATACCGTCAGAAAGCTCTAGGATTTCGTCGAAGTTATCAACACCTTCTTGGTTCTCAATCTTAGAGATGATGTGGATGTTAGAACCGCCGTTTGCGTCTAGGATCTCACGGATTTCTTTAACGTCAGCAGCTTTACGGATGAAAGAAGCAGCAACGAAGTCAACGCCTTGCTCACAACCAAACTTAAGGTCGTTCTTATCTTTTTCAGATAGAGCTGGTAGTTGGACAGAAACGCCAGGAAGGTTAACACCTTTGTTTTCGCCTAGTGCACCGTTGTTAAGAACTTTACACTTAACTTCAGTGTCAGTCGTAGAGATAACTTCCATTTCGATTAGGCCGTCATCTACAAGGATAGTGTTGCCAACATTTAGGTCAGCAGCGAAACCAGCGTAAGTTACTGCTACAGTTTCTTTATTACCTACTACTGAAGTGTCAGTAGTGAAAGTGAACTCTTGACCCGCTACTAGATCTACGTCGTTACCGCCTTCTAGCTTGATAGTACGGATCTCTGGGCCTTTAGTATCAAGAAGGATAGCCAGTTGCTTACCTACTTTGTCCATTACTTCGCGGAAGTTCGCAATACGAGTGCCGTGCTCTTCGTAGTCACCGTGAGAGAAGTTCAGGCGCATTACGTTCATGCCTGCATTTACTAGTTCAGTTAGCTTCTCTACAGATTCAGTTTTAGGGCCAATCGTACATACGATTTTGGTCTTTTTCATGGAAGATACTCTCCGGTCGATATAGTTACAATTTGAAAGTCGGTTATTGGTCTGAAGCACTCACTATCTATAAGGCATTTTGTGCCTGCCAACTTACTAGAATAGCGCATTATTTCATCGGCTCCAGAACTGAAAGTCTTTCATAAGTTTAGTCATTTTATGACCAACTTATTGGCGTCTTATGCCGTTTTTCTGTGACAACACTAGGATATATGGCTTAGGTTGCAAAAAAATAACGGTCAATTCTGTAATTTTTTTTCTTTTCGGGTGCGAATTCTACCACCGAATCATTTCAATATCACTGTCTAAGAATTGTCTTAGGACAAGGTTTTGGTGCTAATTATTAATTTTTTGGATCGAAATAAATGGACTTAAAAGTTTCGACTTGACTATAATTACTTTCAGTTCGAAACTTGAAAGTGAAATTTAAATGTCGAAACGAAACACACAGCTTAGAAGGCATGCTATTTCTAACTTGGTAAAT
Organism: Vibrio sp. RE86; assembly: GCF_013114545.1. Taxonomy (GTDB): domain Bacteria; phylum Pseudomonadota; class Gammaproteobacteria; order Enterobacterales; family Vibrionaceae; genus Vibrio. Next base: position 58,278 of record NZ_VTXI01000009.1, read on the forward strand.
GAAAAAGGTGAGGTAAGTGTAGAGGAGCTCTCTACGCAATTTGAAACCTCTGAAGTTACCATTAGAAAGGATCTCGCGTCTTTAGAGAAAAATGGTCAACTGCTTCGCCGTTACGGCGGTGCGATTTCACTGCCTAAAGAAGTCGTAAGCGATGAAATTAGTGAAAATGTTTCGATTCGAAAGAATGAACTAGCGCAAGCGGCGATCAAGCTGATACGTGAACACAATCGTATCGTTATCGATAGTGGCAGCACTACCGGCGCTCTAATCAAGCTGCTCGATGGTATGAGTGGTCTAGTGGTCATGACCAATTCACTTAATGTAGCGAATGCGTTAAACGAACTGGAGAGCGAACCAACGTTGCTCATGACTGGGGGGACTTGGGATGCTCATTCAGAGTCTTTCCAAGGTCAGGTGGCTGAGTCAGTTTTGCGCTCATATGATTTTGACCAACTGTTTATCGGCGCTGATGGTGTGGACCTTGAACGAGGCACGACCACTTTCAACGAGTTAGTTGGACTAAGTAAGGTAATGGCCGAAGTTTCACGTGAAGTGATAGTGATGGTCGAATCTGAAAAGATAGCGCGAAAAATACCAAACCTAGAACTTGCTTGGGATGCAATAGACATCCTGATTACAAACAATGACTTAGAACTTGAGTATAAAACATTAATCGAATCTCATGGCATCAAAGTGATTTGTGCATAAAACTTATTTTAAAACTTACCGATCTGGCCCTTTGCTTGCTGCCTATCGGAATCAAAAAAGAATGGAGTGAACCATGTGTGGAATTGTTGGCGCGGTAGCGCAACGTGATGTAGCAGAAATCCTAGTAGAAGGCTTACGTCGCCTTGAGTACCGTGGCTATGACTCGGCGGGTGTTGCCGTTGTGGATACAGAGAGCAACCTAACTCGTGTTCGTCGCTTAGGTAAAGTGCAAGAGCTGGCAGACGCCGTTGAAGAAGCGAATGTTATCGGTGGTACAGGGATCGCGCACACTCGCTGGGCGACACATGGTGAGCCATCAGAAATCAATGCGCACCCACATATGTCTGGTGATATCGCGGTTGTGCATAACGGTATTATCGAAAACCACGAAGAGCTTCGTGAAATGCTTCAAGGTCGTGGTTATGTGTTCGAGTCACAAACGGATACGGAAGTTATCGCACACCTTGTTGAGTGGGAGCGTCGTACTTCAGCAACACTATTAGAAGCGCTTCAAAAAACGGCGAAGCAGCTGGATGGCGCATACGGAACAGTAGCGGTTGATCGTAAAGATCCATCACGCATTGTTGTTGCTCGTTCTGGTAGCCCAATTGTTATTGGCTTTGGTGTCGGTGAAAACTTCCTAGCGTCTGACCAACTTGCGCTACTTAGCGTTACTCGTCGCTTTATGTACCTAGAAGAAGGTGATGTGGCAGAGATTACTCGCCGTGAAGTGACTGTATTTGATACAACAGGTGAGCGAGTTGAGCGTGAGATTGTTGAATCTAACGCAGAGCACGATGCGGGAGATAAAGGTAAGTACCGTCACTTCATGCAAAAAGAGATCTTTGAGCAACCAACAGCATTGATCAACACAATGGAAGGTCGAATTTCTGACACCTCTGTGATTACCAATGCGATTGGTGTTAATGCGGAAGAGATTTTAAGCAAGGTTGAACACGTTCAGATTATTGCGTGTGGTACTTCTTACAACTCTGGTATGGCGGCGCGTTACTGGTTTGAAGATATTGCCGGTGTTAGCTGTGACGTTGAGATTGCCTCTGAGTTCCGCTACCGCAAGTTTGTCACTCGCCCGAACAGCTTACTTGTGACACTTTCTCAGTCTGGTGAAACGGCCGATACGTTGGCGGCACTTCGTCTTGCAAAAGAGAAAGGCTACATGGCAGCGATGACGATCTGTAATGTCGCGGGTTCTTCACTGGTTCGTGAGTCTGATTTTGCGTTCATGACACGAGCAGGTACAGAGATTGGCGTTGCTTCGACGAAAGCATTCACAACTCAGCTTGCAGCTATGCTGATGATGGTTGTCTCTATTGGTCGTCTTCAAGGCCGTGTAGATAGCGCTCGTGAAACTGAAATTGTCAAAGCGTTACACGAACTGCCAACAGCGATTGAGCAAGCATTGGCGTTTGACAAAGAAATCGAAGAGCTCGCTCCTGATTTTGCTGATAAACACCACACACTATTCCTTGGTCGTGGTGAATACTACCCAATCGCAATGGAAGCCTCTCTTAAACTAAAAGAGATCTCTTACATCCACGCTGAAGCGTACGCAGCGGGTGAGTTGAAGCACGGTCCTCTAGCACTGATTGATGCTGACATGCCAGTAGTGGTGATTGCACCAAGTAACGATCTCCTTGAGAAGCTGAAATCTAACGTTGAAGAAGTGCGTGCTCGTGGTGGTCTGCTTTATGTATTCGCTGATAAAGATGCGGGCTTCGAGAGTGACGAGAACATGAAGATCATTAAGATGCCTCATGTGAATCAAGTGACGGCACCGATCTTTTATACCGTTCCAATGCAGCTACTCTCTTACCATGTTGCGCTAATTAAAGGTACTGACGTTGACCAACCTCGTAACCTTGCGAAAGCGGTGACGGTTGAGTAATCAATGTATTTCTGATCGATTTAAGTGTCGGCGGACAATAAAGTCTGATCATATACAATAAACATTGATCGCTTTTTGAACTCCTGCTGAGTTTAGCTTAGCAGGAGTTTTTTATGTCAGATACCGACACCAACTTGGAAGTAGAGCGCGCTATCATCTTCGCTAAATGCTAAGTCCACCCCAGATGTAAGCCCGTATCGTCGAGCAATAAGATAGCGAAAGCCTACCCCATAAGAAACATGAGAGTCTTGACTAAACATATCTTGGTTGGACTCTCCATTATACCCAATACCCGCAAAAAAATTCGTTGACCAACGTAGATTCCATTGCTTCAAAATCTGGGATTCCAATGAAAAAGTACGCTCACCTTGATGAAGGTTTCTTGGTATCCCCCTCAGCTCTATATCAGGAATGTATTGAGGTGATATAAAGTTTTCATCGGTATAAAGCGCTTTATATTGCCCTTTTAATGCGATATTGATGTCATCAGAGAGCTGCCAATAATTCGTGCCTTCGGCATTTAGTGTTTGATAAATGAAATCACTACCGATTGTTTTATTGAACCATAAATACTCAGCAAGGTAGTTATAGCCATTTCTAGGGCTTAGAAAGCTGTCTTTGCTATCATATTCAATGATAACCCCTAGGCCAGAAGAGTTAGAGGTACGGTTGAGGAGCTTTTCTAGCGGAGAGTTATCGAACACGCCATTATTGATGCTCATATCAGGCACAAAAAAGAGTTGAGATAGTCCAACAAACCAATTGGTTTCTGGAAGTCTAAACTGCAACTGTTGGATACCGCCGGTGCCCTTCATCCCTAGCTCAACACCATTGCCGTTTGGTAGAAAGCTCAAGTCATTGGTTGAGTTCTGATTGTAAAATGTCATATTGATATCGCCATAGCCGATCCCACCCATATAGCGAATAGAATCTTCAGACCATGTTCGTCGATGTCCAATAAAGCCGAGCCAAGTTCCGTTTTCTGTTACGAATCCACCTGCAGCAGTAATGGCTGGAGTGAGTAATTGTGCGCCACCATCAATGGATTGCTCTGCAAGTTGCTTGCGCTTTTCACGTTGCTCATCGGTTTCGTGCAGAAAAACTCCGACCAACCCGCCACCATAGCCAACGGCAGGCTCAGTAATAAAAATAGGCACGGGTAAGAAGCCATAGGCATTCTCTGCTAGGTACTCCCCCATATCTAATTGATCGTCGAGAGGGTCAAAAAAGCTGAGGCTAAATGACGGAGCCGAAACAACACTAATACTTGTCGCCAATATAAGCCTTGCGATGGCATTCATAGAGAACCTAACCTTTTGAACGTAAATAATTTTGAGCTATTAGGTTAACAAATAGTATGCAAAATGCGACGATTAGTTGTGGTTCTGATTTAATGGAGGAAAGTAGATGTGAAGGGACAATTTCAGAATATTAGCCACTATATCTTAACTCGCCGTAATGAACGAAAATTTGTTCAAGAGGAGCTTGCGGATAAACTTATAGACTTTAACGCTGAATTTCATGGTATTGACGGTCAAATCATTAGTCGATGGGAACGCGGGAAAGTTAGCCCTAGCTTGTTTCGTCAAGTTCTTATTATAGAGTTTTTCGGTGACAACCCGTATACACTCCTTAGTGATCAGTCTTTTGAAGTCGCTGCTTTACGGACTCTTGCGACTTATGAAAAGTTATTAAAGTCGAACTTTACTCAGCCATTGAAGATGGGGCTGCATCCTTATCTAAATCGAGGAAAAAGCTTTTTAAAAAAAGAAGTCAGTAGTGAAGAAAAGGTAGGGCTATCTAAAGTTATCGCTGAACATATCAGATATGTATCCGCGGACAATGTTCTTTGGGAGAGTGATAACCTTTTATTGTTAATGAGGTCACCTTCAACACTTGTACTGAAATATATGGTGGATGACGTGCTAGCTGGGCATCTTATTTTATTGCGTATTAAGCGTGATTATCTAGGTCCTTTATTACGTTATGAACTCCCCGAACCGTTATTGAAGCCCATGCATTTAGCAGAGGAAGGTGATCCTGCATCTCTTTATCTTTTAAGCCTTTATTCAGGAACAGAAGAAATTCATATCAACATTAATACTCAGATATTCTCCGATATAGTAAGTGATGTTTCTATTGATGCGATAGGAGTGCAGCTTCAGCATGATCTAGGCTTGAAAACGATGGAGATCGCAAATGGTGACTTTGTTGCAACAGGGAAACCACTGCCTAAAGGGTCCAAAGTGGGAGTTCGATATCAGGGCCGAAAATACGAAAGTGTGGGCTATCAGATAAGTCGAGAGAAGCTACTCGCGAGTTCACTAGCGATTAATCTGTCTCGAGCTGATAGGACTTCGTAAAGTTATATCGATAACTCGACATCTACTCAAAAATCTTTCTAACGAATGCCCTGCAAGGAATAGATAAAAATCGCTTTAATATAGCCATACCCAATTGATGAGCAAGGTTGAATATGAAAAAGTTATTTTTAGTTATCTCTATATCAGCGTCTTTTGTTGTTCCGGCCTATGCAATGGATGCTGAACGAGGGTGTACTTCTCATTCAAAAGAGTGTTTGGACCTTGTGAATATGTTGTCAACGAGTCCTTTATCTCACCATGAACAGTCAGCAGCGCCTATATCCTCTGAAGATTCGATAGGCAGTATTATTCCTCCAGAGGACTCGGTAGGTGTGGTTCCACCAGAGGATTCGATAGGCAGCATTATTCCTCCAGAGGACTCGGTAGGTGTGGTTCCACCAGAGGATTCGATAGGCAGCATTATTCCTCCAGAGGACTCGGTAGGTGTGGCTCCACCGGAAGATTCGATAGGCAGTATTATTCCTCCAGAGGACTCGGTAGGTGTGGCTCCACCGGAGGATTCGATAGGTAGTATTATTCCTCCAGAGGACTCGGTAGGTGTGGCTCCACCGGAAGATTCGATAGGCAGTATTATTCCTCCAGAGGACTCGGTAGGTGTGGCTCCACCAGAAGACTCTATGGGGCAAAATGAAAGAGCTACTGCGTTAAAAGAGCGTATACAGAGCAGTGATATTAGTTCAGGGGAAGTCAATCATAATCTTGCAGCCTCCGATAGAAGCAACTTAAGAAGCAAGCTGAAAGCAAAATTAAATAGCCGCAAACGCAGTTAATTTCGAGTCGAAATCATAATTATCTTAGGATAACTTGATACCAAGGACGGTATAACCTCAATACCGGGCTGAACAATGAAAAAATATCTTCTACTTAGTTTATTAGTTGCTTCGTCAGTCTACGCTGACACTACGGAACAAATAATTGCAGACGACGAACTGAGCTACTACAAACCTTTTAGTTTAGATATGTCATACTCAAATGATGGAGATGCAGTATTAACGGGCAATTTAAGCTATGAGCTTAACGATAACTGGCGCTTAATTGGAGAACTCGATACCGATAAGTATTGGGAAGTAGGCATAGCGAGGAGCTTTTATACTCAATCATTGTTTTTTGAAGCTTCAACTTATATTGCGGAGGAACGTTATAGCGCCGGTATGTTTTCTGCCTACCCAACACAATATGGTGTGACGTTATTGGCTGATGTTAATTATAACTGGTATACATCTGAAGATAGTTACACCGATATAGATAGAGGAACCGTCAACGTGAACCGCTCTGATAGTGTTGATTTCATGTTAGGGCTCTCATGGGATATGCATGAGAAATTGGATCTTACGTATGGTTATAATCGGGTTGTTGGTGTAGGGAATGGCTTAGTTTACTTTGAGTCACTTGAGCCAGGTATTCCTAGTATTTCAGGGGATTTGGGCGCAGGTAAAGATTATTATTACCATGATATAACGTTATCCACCTCTATCAGCGGCACGTCACCCTATATTACCTATACACTCAGTGATGATGTCAATAATAGCGTTGAATTCGGCATTGCTATTCGTTTCTAAATAAATTTCTTCTGACAATGCAGCTCGTTAATTGGAGCTGCTTTGCGCGTTTTATATCCTCCCATTTCTACTTATCATCACTTCACGGCTTGCTCAAGTTTACGTTTGCTCATAGAACATCGACTATTGTTTCAATGAACGTCAACTGCTGGTTTATATACCAACGATCCCCCTTGATCGTTGATGGAATAATACTTAATCAGCAATCTTATTCGTTACTGTGCTTATAACGACATGTCTTCAAGTTTTTAGCATGGTCGCCTCTCGGCGTTAGCTCTCTTATTAGCTTAATCACTTCGATATCAGCTCATTCATTTCTAGTGGGATTTAATTACCGGCTACTAGAAAAGAGTGCGGTGTTGGTATGTTTACAACGGGCAGACTGGCGTTTCTCACAAACAGTTGGTCGTATCACTGGGATCTACAGATTATAAGCAGGGCGTATTTGTTTACTTAGAGAGTGGAAGTAGGGCTAACTTTTCGGGGCAGCAGTGCTCCTGTTGCAAGGGGACTAAGAATGAACCAAACGATAATTGGGGTGACATTATCCACGAAAGTCCCAATGCCCCTTCATTATCTGACGAGACACTGAATGGTGAAGCAAAGCGAAGAGGGAAAGAGTCCTTTCACTTTATGAATTGCATGATGGTATTGATGTGGTCGAGGCAATTTTGAAGAAGTTTGTCGAGTTCAGTAACGACTTGAGCCGTACCTCGACGCCTCAGTTAAACGTCGATGCTTAGTTATTTCTGTTTATTTAATGTGTATGGGCAACTAGGAAGATCTGCGTTAGACCCGATGGGGGATTTTACTTTCAATGGGGATAGATTTGATCGATCTGTGAGGGGCTTCGTTGCAGTCCAGCTAACATTCGCTGATGTGGTGGTGGTGGTGAGTGATGAGTCTATGAAGCTACTGTTTAAGAGTTCGATTTCTGAAGCGATGGATCTACTTTGGGTTAAAAGGGCAAGTCCATTTGCCATTTAGGGATTAAAATTGGTATGAAACACCTAGCGTCCAGATACTGTCATTATCGACTGGTGAGTTGATAAGAGTTGAAGCACTATTCTCGCCTTGGCCAGTCGCCGTCAATGAACCCTCATGTGTATTGAAGTAGGTATACTTTAAGTACGGTGTCCAATTGTCTATTTGCTTAGACAGAACTATCTCATGTTCATTGGTGCGGTAGTCACCCTGTGAGAAGTAGGCGCTGTTATCGATATGGATGTATCCATTGGTGCCATCAGAATTTGCGTGAGTGTAGGTGTAATTAAGGTCAAAACCAGCGATGCTCATATTAGTACCGGCAATAAACTTGTTCGTGTTAATGGCGGTGTCACTTAGCTTCTCAATGACTTGTCCTGAAATGTTATAGCCTAAGCCTGTAAATACGTTGATACTTTCATTGATTTGGTAGTCAACAATAGCCTCAACCAGTAGCTCTTCACCTGTTTCCCATTTCCCCACCTCACCATAGAGTGTGAGCCCTAAATCGTCAGAGAGAGAGAAGTTATGACCGTAGCCCGCAGCTAGCCAACCTTGATCATCCATGCCTATGAAAACTTGCCCATTCTCAGAAGTCTCAATGAGAGCGCCGGCTTCCGTTGCATAGGTACCATCATCGGCTGCATTTGAAGCAACGTTTTGCTCGATGTAAACCTGAGTCGAGTTAGCAAATACGGTACTGCTAGCAAATAGTAAAGATAACGGTAATAGACGAAATGTCTGCATAATAATCTCCAAAAATGTTAGTGGATGTCTCTGCTTAACAAGTGTGGAGATTATGCGTTTATTCGTACTATCAATGAATAAAGTAGACTTTAGATGAGAGTTTCATAAAAGTTATGAATGGGGTTTGGGCAACGCCTGCTTAATCTCATCTCGTACTTTTCGGTGTAAAGGGTCATGGAGATTTCGACGGTGGTAGAGCATCCGAAAAGGCAAAGGGTTCAAGTCTAGAGGAATTTCGTGGGTCGTGAGCTGAAGGGCCGGGGCAAGAGCATTGGCTAGTGAGCGGGTTGCTGCCGCGATATGGTCAGTGCAACTTGCCAGCATCAGCATTGATGAAATCGAGCTTGTCTCAATAGCAATCTTACGCTTTGGGATAGGCTTATCAGATAGAAACTCGATACTGCTCATATCAGAGCGTTTCGCCTTTAGGGCAATATGTTGCTCTTGAAAGTACTGCTCAAACGACAGTTCCTCCTTGATTCTTGGATGGTCATGTCGGGTTAAGCAGATGGCTTCATCTTCAAACAGCAGTTCTTCAATGAGTGCATGACGCTTACTACTAATGACATCGATAACAATGTCTATTTTTTGTGTCGCAAGGGCATTAAAGAGTTGATTTTCATCTAGCGGAGCTTCAATAAGGCAGATGTTTTCAATCCCTGCCAGCATCGGAAGCAGGCTCTCGGTACAGTAAACATTTAGGGTTTTATTTTTTTCGGCCACTCTGGAAAGAATATTGAGTGGCTCTTCAACTTTCTCAGCGATGCTAATTGCAAAGCTTGTGGGTACGATGCCTCGACCCTCTCGAACAAATAGTGCCTGGTCTAATTCAGCTTCTAGACGCTTAATAGCGTTGCTGATCGCAGGTTGAGAAACATCAAGCTCTTCCGCTGCCATCGTGATTGAACGATGACGATAAACAGAGAGAAATGTGGTGAGCAGATTGAGATCCATACGCTTTAAGCTCCTTCACTGTATCAGCTAAATTAAATTATGGAGGGCTAGAGCAGTCTATCCTCGGAAGGGAGGCGACCAAATAGTTTACGATAGTCAGATGCAAACTGTCCCATATGCCAAAAGCCATATTTATTGGCGACATCAGTCACTTTATAAAACTTGTTATTATGTTGAATCAGATCTTTGCGAACTTCATGTAAACGCATTGCTTTGACGTAGGCTTTAGGCGCCATGGTAAAGTGGTCTTTAAATGTTCTTTCGAGAGTACTTTGGCTAGTACCGACTAATTCTGCCATCTGACTTGCTGTAATATCGTCCAGTCGAACACTATTAAGCAAATCGAGAGAGCGTTTTATAAGAAGAGAGCGATTATTGACTTTTGGGCTCAGCTTAAAAATATCTTTATGGCTAATGCCCTCAAGTAACGCTCGCCCCAGTTGATTATCTAGATCTAGGCGATGCCATACGACAGACAATTGAACCGGATCCTCTCTAAACCATTCTCCCACTTGAGACATTGTACATAATACCTGTTGTATTTTTTTTGCATACTTATTAGGTAGTTGCATAACATGCCCTTCGTCATCCATGATTTCTTCCCACCCTCGATCGAAGATAGAGTGGCTTAATGATTCGAGAAAGGATTCATGTATAGAAAAAGGAAAGACGGTGAAATCTTTTTGGGATACGCATGAAAAATCTCCGTCTTTCGGAAAGACCATCAATTGGTGTTGCTCTACTGGCAAATATCGCCATGAGATTGGTGTACTGGTTTCATCCAGCATCGCGAACGAACGATAGCCTTTAGGTGACTCGCCTTGTTGGGTAATAAGGTTACTGAAGTGGCACTTCGCAAAAATAACATTCTGGGTAAACACCTGCTGAAGAGTTGAGATGTTTACCCCTGGCTTAAGTTGTCGGAAGTCTGTGGTCCAATCTTTACTAAAACTTTGAAATAATTCGAAATCTTCGAACTCTACTTTCATTTGCAGAACATTTGCTTGTCCTTCCATTGAATCCTCACTTTGACGATTTTTTGATGCTCGCATTCAAAACATTATTGTAACATCTGATTTGTGGGCTTTATAAGGACTGCCTACATATTTTTGTTTTTAATGGTTATTTTTCAGTGTTATATGTCAGCTGTGATGATGGAAGTATTAAAAGGGAGTGAAAATGCGGAAAGGATTTAAGAGGAGTCTAGGTGCCTTGTCAGCAATAGGTGCTTTAGGATGTGCATTCTCGGTAATGGCAAAGCCTGTTATACATGATGCAGAGTTTTATGTTCTTAAAGCTCAGTATGAATCTGATTGGAAAACTCAAGACGAGGAAATTCAGCAGAAACTTGCCCAGCTCAAAGAAAAGCATGGTACACCACCGAATATTATCCACATCATGTGGGATGATACGCCAGTTGGTGAAGTGGGCATCCCAGCACTGCAGCAGTTACGTGGTTTTAGTACCCCAAATATTAACCAGCTAGCGGCGGAAGGTATTAACTTTAACCGTATGTATACCGAGCCATCTTGTACTCAAAGTCGTGTTGCGGTGATTACAGGCCGTATGCCAGTACGAAACGGTATGACAGAGGTTGCTTTTCCATATGAATATGCTGGTTTAGCGGCAAGTGAAGTAACACTTGGTGAAGTGTTGAGTGAAGCAGGCTATGCAACCGCATTCTACGGTAAAGCCCATATGGGTGATGTAGAAGAAAGTTACATGACGAAGCAAGGTTTTGATGAAGCTGTTTGGTCGCCTTATAACCAATTCCCTATTATCTATGGTCCACAGGCTGAAATTACGGGTGGTGTTTCACCAACGACAACAAACCCTGAAATGTATCCAGATGATCCTTATGATATTGATAAAGGTTGGCGTGTAGGTCAACATCCTGCAATTCTAGCCGGTACTAAGGGTGGTGACGTTAAAGAGATCGTCCAAGCAGGTGATATCCAAGGTTGGTATCAGACGATGGAAGACAATAAACAGAGAACCCTAGATTTCATTGATAAAAGCTTAGACAACGACAAACCATTCTTTATCGCTTATTGGCCACAGTTGATAGCATTTGCCCCTTTCCCTGAGCGTGAAACACTATCCGGTGGTTTCCTACAAGAAGGCCTAGCTCGATTTGACCCATTTGTTGGTCAATTAATGGAGCACCTAAAAGAAAAGGGTATTTCAGAAAACACCTTGGTTATCTTGATGGCTGATAATGGTCCGATGACACACAATGGCCCTCCGGGTATGGTCGAAACATTGTATCGTGGTGGTAAAGGCGATTTCCTAGAAGGCGGTGTCCGTGTTCCAGCAATGGCGTGGTGGCCTGGCATGATTGAACCGGGACAAACTGTTGGTGACATCCTTCATGAAACGGATCTATTTACCACCTTTGCTATGTTAGCTGGTGCGGAGAAACATATCCCACGAGATCGTATTATCGATGGTGTCGATCAATCTTCACTATTGATTAATGGTAATGGGAACAGCCGTCGTGATTACGTCCACATTTATACGGGTGAGCAATATGCTGCAACGGTTAAAGGCCGCTTTAAGCGCCACTGGGTAGGTGATTTACCTGGGCTAAGTGGGGCATCATTCTACGACTTGTACAATGACCCTCGTGAAGTTCAGCCGAAAATGCTACCTATGTTTACAACCAAAGGTATGTTCAACACAATGCGCGCACGCCATGAGGTTTGGATCGAGAAGTACCCACACGCTGAACCAGCAAAAGGTTTACCGTTTACGGGTATCGCAGATGCTCGTCCAGAGGTTCAACAAGCATCAAAGCCTCGCTTTGATAAGGACCAGCTTCCCTTTGATCCTGAGAAAGTGATGAAGAAGTCGAAAGAGTACAAAACTTTTGACGCAGATTGGGGTATGTAAGCGATAGTTATAGTGTTAGGCAAGGCAATCATGCTGCAAGGCGTGGTTGCCTTTTTTTGATCAAACTAATGGATTAAGTTACAGACATATGCCGTATTTTGTCTCAAAGCTCAGATGGAAAGACACACACACTTCCGTCTTATTCCTACTATTTTTTGCTCTTTTCGTTACTCCTTTAACTGCCTCTGAATTTGTCGGTAGTGAACAATGTACCGATTGCCATGCGAAGGAAGTTAAGGAGTGGCAAGCCTCTCATCACAAGCACTCAATGGAGGTTGCAACCTCAGAGTCGGTACTAGGTGACTTTTCTAACTCGGTCATTCACTACAATGGTGTGGATAATAGATTTTATAAAAAGAATGGACAGTTCTGGCTAGATGTCGCAGATGAAGAGGGAAAGCTAACCGCCTATCAAGTCACGCACACCTTCGCGTATAAGCCTTTGCAACAATATTTAGTGACTTTTGAAGATGGGCGCAAACAGTTCATTCCCTTTGCGTGGGATAGTCGTAGTAAAAGTGAAGGCGGGCAGCGCTGGTTCACGCTGTACCCAAACGCGAATGTGCAAGATCAGTTCCATTGGCAAAACGCTGGGCAAAACTGGAACTATATGTGCGCTGACTGCCATTCCACTAATCTAAAGAAGAACTACGACATAGAAAAAGACACGTATGCGACTTCTTGGTCTGAAATCTCTGTTGGCTGTGAAGCGTGTCATGGACCAGCGCATCAACACCTTACTATCGCCAATGCAGAGCCTAAGACATTCAAGGGGCCGTGGGGATTTGACTCCGATTTATCAAAACCCGTTAAGGAGTGGGTCTATCAGCAAGGCGATACCACACTGCAACCGAAAGCCATTCACCCTACCGATCAAGTATCGACTTGTGCACAGTGCCATAGCCGACGGATTCAGCTCGATGATGACGTTAACCATGTAAAAAGCTCATTCTTCGACCGTTATCAACTGGATTTACTCTCGTCTGATCTTTATTACGATGATGGACAAATATTTGATGAGGTCTTTGTTTATGGCTCTTTCTTGCAATCTGAAATGGCAGAGAAAGGGGTCGTGTGTACTAACTGTCATAACCCGCATTCTGGTGAACTGAATATGCCTCAAGAGGCTGTCTGTTCTCAGTGCCACCTTGCTTCTGAATACACTCCAGAGAAACATACTTTCCATGAACTTGGGACAGAGGGCAGTCAGTGTGTTGATTGTCATATGGTTGAGACAACATACATGCAAGTGGATCCACGAAGGGATCATGCTTGGCACTCACCTCGCCCTGATATCTCACAAGTGACCGGCGCACCGAATGCATGTGTGAACTGTCACGAAGATAAAGATAACCCGTGGGCGCAAGAGTATATCAATCAGTGGTTCCCTGACTCCCAACGAAAAGTTGACGATCATTATGCAGCGGCTTTTACCGCGGCACTGGATATGCGTGTCTTTTCTAATACCACGCTCTCTGAGGTTTCAAATAACCCAAACCTGAGTGATATTGTTAGAGCGTCTGCATTGGAGCGAATGGCTGAACAGCCAAGCCGTGAAAACTTGCAAGCGATACACACGGCCTCTAAGAGTCACAATGAAATGCGTCGTCTTGGAGTGGTGAAAGGGGTATCGAACTATTCTCCTGAAACAAAGTGGCAAATACTGAGTGGCTTGCTTGATGACCCTGTGCTTGCTGTTCGCGCTGAAGCTGCAGGTGAACTTGTACCTTTTTGGGCGCAGCTGAACGACTCGCAACGAAGTCAGCTGCAACCTGCGCTAGATGATTACCTTAAGATTCAGAACTTTAATGCAGATAGAGGCTTTGCTCGTACAAACATAGGGGTGGTTTATCAGGCTCAGGGTGAGTTGGATAAGGCGATACAGGCGTACAAGGGAGCAATTTCAATTGAACCCTATTACGAAAATAGCTATATCAATCTAGCTGATTTGTATCGTATACAAAGAAATGATCAACTTAGTCTAGATATGCTTGAAGCTGGGCTCATCGCGATGCCGAAGTCGCCATCTCTTGCTTTCTCATCAGGTTTAGCACATTTGCGTTTAGGTCAACAGTCAGAAGCACAAGCTCGGCTTCGATCTGCTGCGCAATGGTCAGAAAATAATGCTCACTATTGGTATGTCTATGGTCTTTCTCTTGAAGCGACAAGTGTGCAGCAGGCAGTAAATGCGCTATCCAAAGCGTTTCAGTTTAGCCAAGATCCAAGGCACCTTTACGCCAAATGTGAGGTTTTAGCTAGAAACAAGGTTCAGGATAAACGGGCTTTGAATCACTGCTTAGCTGAACTAGAAAGGGCAGTCCCGCGTTCGTAGATTGGATCAGATTCCAGTAACAACAAAGAGCCGAATGATTCGGCTCTTTATTTTATCCTTGCTGCTATTGGCGAGAGTTTAAGTATTGCTCCATATAAACATTCTGTGTCGAACGCCCGGTAACATCATGCTTATGACTGCTATATGGCCCAGAATAGACCCACTTCTCGTTGCCAATGAGTTCAATTGCGGCATGAAATCTGGTTACGTTTTCGGTGTGTAAGTTTTTCTGTGCATGAGTACAGTATTCAGGGCTCCATAGGCTTGATAACTCTTCATCGGCCAGAATGGCGGCAAATTCATGCGCCAACTGCTGTGAGAAGTGATCGAACATATGCTCTCCAGTCACCTCTAGTGCTAAGGCAAACTCATCCCACCATTGCTCGGCTTGCTTATCTGTCATCGTTCCATTTGATCCGCAAACCGCAACGGTAAGAATCTCTTCATTAACCAAAGTCAACCTTGGGTCAGTGTCATGGTTGCAGCTGGCAGCAATAGCAGAGATAGGAGTGATAGTCAGTAGTATGGTGGAAATGAGTTTCGTATTCATAGGGTAGCTCGCAAAGATAGTCGTTTGGAATTGGGGCATACCGAGGTATGCCCTGTTTGAATGAAAGCGCTATTCCTTATCTGTTTCCTTTACATGCTCGCCTTGTTCATTGAATCGGCTAATCGAGCGATGCCCCTCAAGTCCGTGCGCTTCTCGCGCTCGATTAATATATTCTTGCTGTGCCCCCATTGGCTTCATTGACTCTGGAACTTGTTCTACTGGTAGAATGATATCTTCCGTTGTTGGCCACTCTTGCAGAAGTTCAGGTTTGTACCCTTCTGGGTAGTACAACTCTGGATTGATCTCTAGGTCACGCATCTCTTGCTGCTGCAAGTCAGCGCGTTGATATTTCGGCGCTGGAACTCTCAGTTCACCACCTTCACTTAGGTCAAACTGAGGAGCACGGTTGTTCGGGAAGTCAGGTACAATCCCTTCACGAACCCAAGCTTGATCTGGTGTAATGTTGGCTACGATTAAATCTGGTGCGCCAAAGTGGAATGGTCCTTTCCAGTGTGTTCGAACTTGTGCCACGGTTTCTTCATTTAGATATGGGTCAAATGGCATATGCGTTGTCATAAACAAACGAGGCTGAACTTCATTTGCTAACCAGCCTGCTGCATAGCCAGGAGTATGGTGCGTATCAATCGTATAGCGCCCAAGGAATGGAGGGACGCCTTGTACGATAGCTGACAGCCCTAGCACTTCCGGCTGTAACTCTGTGACAAATAAGTCACACCCTTGGGCGTATTTAATGTCGAGTTCTGTTGGACGACCATCACCAGTCCAGACAAAACACAATGATTCTTCATCATTAATCTTCCAATCTAGTCGGTAGCCTGATGCTCCATCCATTGCGTGTGAACGACGCCAGTGCTTAACGGTCACACCATCCACATCGTAGATAATGCCGCCATCATCTTTATAGTCAAACTCCACGACATTGATGTCATTACCTGATGGGAAAACATCAAATGCAGTAGTGTGCCACGTGAGCATCTGCATCATGCCTTCTACCATATGGCGAGTACCATATTCTGGTTTGGCACCCGATGGACCATATACCGTTAATGGTTTTTCCCAGCGGCCAGACCAGCCCCCGAATTGGTAGAGGTATGGGAGTGAGCCATAGTGGTCAACATGTAAGTGAGTGATGAATACCTTGTCTAACTCATTCATTGCGACACCAGCTGCTACATAGTTAGCGATAGAGCCTTCACCAATATCAAAGACAAAGCTGTCGCCGTTTCCAAGCTCGACATAAATGGAGGTGTTCATTTGGCCTGGACGAATGTTTGGAGAGGTACCCATAAAGGTTACGCGCATCTCATTAGGCTGGACCTCTTCAGTTTGAGGATACCAGTTTGCCGCGCCCTTAAGGTGTGACATAGGCTCAATGCCATCAAACATTAGGCCTTCTTTCCAACGCGGTGTGCCATCTGGCATATCTTTTACTCCCCCCATAAGTACATCGAAGATCTCTTGTTCTGAAGAGTAGATCTTGCCTTGCTTCTGTTCTCTTAGCTCTTCAATATCAACAGTTTGTGAATAGTTGTACTGCTGATACTGACCGTTTTGGTGTGTACGGTTGAGCTGGTAGCCCTCCTCGAATGGGCTTGTAGGTGCATTTGCTAAAGCGCTTAAGGGGAACATGACTGCGAAAGGAAATGCTGCGAGTTTGAAGGTTGATTTCATAAGTCACCGGACAAGTAAAATAGTGAGTATTTGTTTAGGTTTGGTGCGAAACAGGTGGTGTTGTGTTCATCACTCTTGATGGTGGTAATGTTACTGAGTCATGGAGGAGCGATATATAAACCAAACAATAAGCTAATCTTAAGATTTGGTTATGAATGCCAGCGGAGAGGTAAATGGTGGGTTATCTTATTGCTCGGATATGCTAAAACTGGTGAGGTTTTACTCGTATAATCAATGGGTTAAAACAATGAAAACTGAACTGTCGATGGGCAAGCTAGACGAGCAGTTGCAACAAGAATTGATGGTGGGCGTAGAAGTACATAATCGAGAACAAACCGCTCCTAGTTATGAGCTAACTTTAGCTCCCACACCATCAAGTTTAGATTTTGATAGGTGCATTTCCGTTCAAAGTATATTGTCCTCCTACATTTAGCCTCAATGTGAGGAATCCACTGGGGCTTTTTTAGTTCATTCGGCTACTAACTGTGATCGAAAGCCTAAAATGTGCCAATTTCTGATAGCTTGATGTGATTTTGTTCTCACTATAATTTGGTGTTGGTGAGGTCGATTTGTGATCTATGTTTGAAATTTACTCAGATAGAAGAATGACATCCTATTTGCATATGGTACAGTCGCTGGCGTTAAAATGTACCCACACAAATTGAGATCATCATGCTATCCCCACAATCCAAAGTAAAAGTCCAAGGAGCAGGACGTTTTCTATCGAATATGGTCATGCCTAACATCGCTGCTTTTATTGCTTGGGGGCTGATCGCTGCGTTATTTATACCAACGGGTTGGATGCCTAATGCGCAACTTGCTGAGTTGAGTGAACCGATGATCACTTACCTGATCCCTCTTTTGATTGGTTACAGCGGTGGTCGACTCGTGGCGGGTGAGCGTGGAGCTGTTGTGGGGGCGGTGACGACGATGGGTCTTATTGCTGGTTCCGAAATTCCGATGCTGATGGGGGCTATGGTTGCGGGCCCTTGCAGCGCTTTAGTCATTAAAAAGTTTGACGAACTCATCGCTGGTAAAGTGAAAAGCGGCTTTGAAATGTTGGTCAATAACTTCTCTGCCGGTATTGTGGGCATGTTAGGTGCGATACTGGCGCTTTATTTTGTTGGTCCTGCGATTACTGTTCTGTCAGCCATGCTTTCAGCAGGGATTGAGGCTTTAATTGCCTCAGAAACGTTAGCTTTCGTTTCTATCCTTATTGAACCTGCGAAAATCCTATTCCTCAACAATGCGATTAACCACGGCATTTTTTCTCCATTAGGGATCCAGCAAGCTAAAGAGGTGGGGCAATCTATCTTCTTCTTGTTGGAGTCAAACCCAGGCCCAGGTCTTGGTGTGTTATTAGCTTATATAGCGACTAGCCGAGGACGTGTTCAGCAAACTGCTGCTGGTGCGACAATTATCCATCTCTTTGGTGGTATCCAAGAGGTCTACTTCCCCTATGTGTTGATGAAACCTCGTCTCCTATTGGCGTTAATTGCTGGGGGAATGTCCGGTATTTATGTGCTGGGGCTTTTTGAAGCTGGCCTTGTTGCGCCTGCGTCGCCGGGTTCTATTATTGCGATAATGCTACTGACACCTAAAGCCTCCCTAGTTGGAGTGATTGCTTCGGTCGTTGTGTCTACTTTGGTCTCTTTTGTTATCGCGACGGCGCTGCTTCGCCGAGAGTCAGCGCAGCAAGAGAAGAAGCAAGCTTCGAAAGCGAATCTCACCGAGTCAAAGAGTAAGACGTTTGAGTATT
Source organism: Vibrio sp. RE86 (assembly GCF_013114545.1). Taxonomy (GTDB): domain Bacteria; phylum Pseudomonadota; class Gammaproteobacteria; order Enterobacterales; family Vibrionaceae; genus Vibrio. The sequence goes on from NZ_VTXI01000009.1 coordinate 76,745, forward strand.
CAACGGTGGAGACAACGATGCGCCAGCTCGTGACTGCGGAGCATGTTTGTCTAAACATTGAAGCGAGTGACAAACAACAGGTGATTACCCAATTGGGCAATAGATTGGTTGAACTGGGGCATGTCGAACCTGCTTACGTTGAAGAGATGCACAAACGAGAGACATTGCTCTCTACTTATTTGGGTGAATCCATTGCATTGCCGCATGGTATGGTCGGGGGCAAGCAACACGTGATCAGCGACGGCGTCGTGTTTGGTCAGGTCCCTGCTGGTGTTAAATGGGGCAATGAACCGAGCGATGTAGCGAAAATTGTTGTTGCCGTTGCAGCGAAAGGTGATCGCCACATTCAAATCATCTCTTCGATCAGTTCTGCTCTGGATGATGACGCAGTACTCGAACGACTCAAATCGACCACTGATGTAGAAGAAGTGTTGAATGTACTCAATGGTAAGGTTCACTGATGTCTTTATACGCTCTGGCCAAGAGAAAACCACAAGAAACGATCCATTTGCCTAATGAGTCCGAATTACTTGAGGTTATTTCGGAAGCCGATGATCCGAGCTCTGTTATTGTTGCGGCTTACCATGCGCTAGATGATGCAATTGGGGCGGTCATGCAGCGAATGTTGTCTCGCAATGAACAAGCGGTGCAATACATTGTTGACCCTTTAATGGGATCAGCGGGCCCATTGGGTGATATTAAAGTGCGAGCTGGGCTTCTACTTGGTTTAGGTGTTGTAAGTCGAGAGGTTTACGCTGATCTTGAGGTGTTTCTGAGGCTGAAGGAGTACTGTGAAGATGCAGCCAAGCCTGTCTCGTTTACCGATTTGTATGTCTTAACTGAATTGAGAAGTGTAGAAGCGATCAAACGTACCATGCCGATAGAGTATGATCCGAGTATGATCTCTGGTCTCTCTGAGATGATGATGAAGATGTTTATCGAGCGACATAATCAAAAGGTACGTTCAACAATCGTATTGGCAATTACTGATCTCGTTTCTCAGTTAAGTGGTGACGTCACTCAGCCTATCTAATACTGCTTCAAACTGAATGAACAATTAAAGCCACCTTTAGCGGTGGCTTTGTTTTATCTGCAGACTGGTCGAGTTAGTCGAGTAGGGGAATGGCTTCGTTGAGCTGACTGATAACTGTTGCTCGCTCAAGGTGCTGCTCTTGTGGTGGTAAAAGGTCAGGTACCATCACAACATGACAACCTGCATCTAAGCCTGCTTTTACTCCATTGTTAGAGTCCTCTAACACGATGCAATCTTCAGCATTCACCTTCAAAGCCTGATAAGCCATCACATAGCAGTCTGGGTTTGGCTTACCTTTGTCGACATCTTCAGCGGTGATGATTAAATCAAACTGGCTTAAATAGTCACTATTGCGGAAGTTGTGCTCCACTTCAGGTCGGTGCGAGGAGGTGACAATAGCGGTTTTTAGCCCTCTGCTTTTTATATGAGTGAACAGCTCATCAAAGCCAGACTTAAATGCTATGCCTTTTTCTCTCAGCGCATGGAAATGTGCGTCTCTATCTGAGCAATAGCGGGTCATATCTATTTGTCCGGCAAAGTGGGTCGCTAACATTCGTTCGCACTCAGGGTCTTGGACACCAATGAACTGCTGGTAGAACTCATCACTGATCTCTAGATCTTGCTTTCTGGCGGCATCTTGCCAACTGAGTTTGTATATAGACTCGGTATCAAAGATCAAACCATCCATATCAAAAAGTACCGCTTTCACCATTTTGTTTCACCTATTGTTGTTTTTAGAAATTCCAATTGTTCAAAAAGCTCACTCAACTGCACCATTTTGAGGGTGTAATTTTATTACAGAAAGAGTTTTTCTAGCTTATTGCAAGTCGACCTTAAGGGTGTTTAGCTCGATTATTAGCCGCTTTTTCTCTGTATAACTTCGTGCGTTTAATGAAATGTGACTTTAATCACTAACTATTTAGAGTGCTTTACTGTTCATTTAGTGACTTGGATCACTGTGTATTGATAATCGTTATCATTAATTTGGTTGTGTAATTTTAGAACTGTGTAAAAGCGTTAACTAAATCACCCTTTTGTTTTTGGTGTTTATTTGCTTGCGTGATCTATGTCACTAAAAATGGCCTGGTGATGCCTTTTGGAAATCTTGTGATACATTTTAATCAACTTTTGAGCACACATTTTCGACTATTTGGTCATCCAATACATTACTGAGGTCACCCTTATGTTATCTCCAGAAGCAAAGATTAAAGTTCAAAACTTTGGTCGATTCTTATCAAATATGGTAATGCCAAACATCGGCGCATTCATTGCGTGGGGTTTCATTACGGCACTATTTATTCCAACGGGCTGGTTACCAAACGAGACGTTAGCTTCGCTTGTTGGTCCAATGATTACATACCTACTTCCGCTGCTTATCGGTTACACCGGCGGTAAAATGGTTGGCGGTGATCGCGGTGCGGTTGTTGGTGCAATCACAACAATGGGTGTCATTGTTGGTACAGATATCCCAATGTTTATGGGTGCGATGATTGTTGGTCCTCTTGGTGGTATCGCAATCAAGAAATTCGATGAGGCAGTTCACGGTAAAGTGAAGAGCGGTTTCGAAATGCTCGTGAACAACTTCTCTGCTGGTATCATTGGTATGATCTGCGCAATCCTTGCGTTCTACCTAATCGGTCCTGCAGTAAAAGTGCTTTCTAATGGTCTAGCGGCAGGTGTTAACGCAATGGTTGAAGCGGGTCTTCTACCACTAGCATCTATCTTCGTAGAACCTGCGAAAATCCTATTCCTGAACAATGCGATCAACCACGGTATCTTCTCACCACTAGGTATCCAACAGTCTGAAGAACTAGGTCGCTCAATCTTCTTCCTAATCGAAGCAAACCCAGGTCCTGGTCTTGGTCTACTACTCGCTTACATGGTGTTTGGTAAAGGTAGCGCGAAGCAGTCTGCGGCAGGTGCATCTATCATCCACTTCCTAGGTGGTATCCACGAAATCTACTTCCCATACGTGCTAATGAACCCACGTCTAATCCTAGCAGTAATGGCTGGTGGTGCGACGGGTGTATTCGTAAACGTAATGTTTAGCTCGGGTCTAATCTCTCCAGCTTCACCAGGTTCAATCTTTGCAATCTTGCTAATGACTCCAAAAGGTTCATACATTGGCGTGGTGCTATCAGTACTAGCAGCAACAGCAGTATCGTTCATCGTGGCTTCAATCCTACTTAAGACAAGTGCACAGGACGACTCAGAAGACTCGCTAGAAAAAGCATCGGCACAAATGAGCGACATGAAAGCGTCTTCTAAAGGTGCAGCGTCAGGCGCAGACGTAAACCTAGCGGATGTTAAAGCGGTATATGTAGCGTGTGATGCAGGTATGGGCTCAAGTGCTATGGGTGCCGGTCTACTACGTAAGAAAGTACAAGCTGCTGGCCTTGATATTGAAGTGACTAACTACGCAATCAATGCACTACCAGCAGATTCACAGGTTGTTATTACGCACAAAGACTTAACGGACCGCGCTCGTAAAACCATGCCGAATGCGATGCACATGTCTTTGAGCAACTTCTTAGATGGTGGTGTATACGACAAGTTAGTTGCAGAGCTGTTAGAAGCACAGAAAGGTGACGCAAAAAAGACTGAAGCGCCAGTAGCTGTTGTAGAGGAAGAAAAAGAAGAAGGTCTAACTCTAACTGCTGACGCTGTATTCCTAGGTCTAAAAGCGGACAACAAGAAAGACGCGATTAAGTTTGCGGGTGAGCAACTGGTTAAGCTTGGCAACGTAGCGCCTGACTATGTTGAAGGTATGTTTGCTCGTGAGGAACTGGTTTCAACTTACCTAGGTGAGTCCATTGCAGTCCCACACGGCACTATCGAAGCGAAAGTTCACGTACAAAAAACCGGCATTGTTTTCTGTCAGTACCCAGAAGGTATCCAGTGGGGTGAAGACGAAGATGATATCGCGAAAATGGTAATTGGTATCGCAGCGCAAGGTGACGAGCACAACATGGTACTGATGGCTATCACGAATTCACTTGATGACGAAGAAGCAGTGGAACGCTTACAGAACACGACGAATCCAGAAGATGTTCTGAAGATTTTAAACGGATAACAAGAAGCTTTTAGTCAAGCTCCTGAGTGAACGAGGCCAGTCCCCCTCTGGCCTCTTTTTTCAGTCTAGATAGCTTACGGTTTAGAAATGAGTTGTTAAATCGTCACCTATACAGATTAACCACAAGAAAGGTTTATTAATTATGAAAGCGTTACATTTCGGTGCAGGTAATATTGGTCGTGGCTTTATTGGTAAGTTGCTTGCAGATGCAGGTCTAGAAGTGACTTTTGCAGACGTTAACGAAACGGTAGTTAACGCCCTAATCGAACGTAAGGAATACCCAGTTAAGATTGTGGGCGAAGAGTGTGTTGTTGAAGTTGTGAAGAACGTGACAGCAGTTAACTCAGCAACAGATGCAGTGATCGATAGCATTGCTGAATCAGACCTAATTACCACTGCAGTCGGGCCAACGGTTCTAAAGATTATTTCTAAGTCTATCGCGCAAGGTATCGAGAAGCGTGCGGCTGCAGGTAACACAACACCGATGAACATCATCGCAGCAGAAAACATGGTTCGTGGTACAAGTCAGTTAAAAGTGGCGGTACTTGAGCACCTATCTGATGAGATGAAAGCATTCGCAGAAGAGAATGTAGGTTTTGTTGATTCAGCAGTAGACCGTATCGTACCACCTGCAGAAGCAGGCGAGACTGACCCTCTAGCAGTAACCGTTGAAACGTTCAGCGAGTGGATCGTAGATCAGACTCAATTTAAAGGTGAGATTCCAAACATCCCAGGTATGGAATGCACGGACAACCTAATGGCATTCGTTGAGCGTAAACTATTCACGCTAAACACTGGCCACCTAGTAACGGCCTACTTCGGCGTTCTTGCAGGTCACGAGACAGTGAAAGACGCAATCGAAGATGAGAAGATTCACGCGCAAGTAAAAGCGACAATGGAAGAGAGTGGTGCCGTTCTTATTAAACGTTACGGCTTTGACCCTGAAGCTCACGCGGCATACATTCAGAAGATTCTAGACCGTTTTGCTAACCCATACCTACGTGATGAAGTGGATCGTGTTGGTCGCCAACCTATTCGTAAGCTAAGCCCACAAGATCGTTTAGTTAAGCCACTAAACGGCACTCTAGAGTACGGTTTGCCAAACAAACACTTACTAGAAGGCATTGCAGCTGCGTTCCATTATAAGAATGATGATGACCCTCAAGCGGTTGAACTTCAGACAATGTTCGCAGAAAAAGGCTTTGCTGAGACATTAGCACACTATTCTGAGCTGAACATCGACTCAGAAGTTGTTAAACTAGCGGAAGAAGCTTACCAAGCATTGAAATGATAACCATCAAAGTGCCGCTCTAGCGGCACTTTTTCTTTTGTTACTGCCATGCCAATACACTCAAATCACGAATCAGAATTATTAGAAGAACTGGCCGAATCTGCAAATGCTGCGGAGTGCTTGCTGTGTGCTTTTGATGTACTGGAAGATATGCTCGACGCTTTGCTAAAAAGCATCTTTCATAAAGATGACTATGCGGTGAAGTTTGTTGTTGATCCACTGCTTACTAATGACGGCCCGCTCGGTGAAATCCTTGTGCGAACTAAGCTACTACTTGGTTTGGGGGTTATTAGCAAAGAGGTCTATGACGATATCGAGATCTTCGTGACTCTGAAAGAGTGGGTGAAAGTCCAAGAGGGCAAGGTTGATTTTTGGGATAAAGACATTGTCTTTGAGCTAAATCGAATCAATGCCATTCAAAAAACAATGCCCGTAGACTACTCGCCTGAGTTAATAGAAGGTATGTCTGAGGATATGCAAGCCATGTTTTTGGAACGCCACTTTCAGAAGGTGCGCTCCACGATTGTTTTGGCTGTGAACGATATTCATCAGCAGCTAGCACGTGATAATGCTTTGACGTCGTAATGGATTACTTAGCAAGTCACGTTTGCTTCAATCTTTCCTTGTAGCGTTTTGCATTCAGCTAATAGGTTACGCAAAAAGTCTTCAGGGTTCGCAATTTTCTCACTTCCCTTAATATTGGCATCAGTGACATGCCAAAACTGATGGCTTACTAAGTTTCGTTTGTAAATGAAATCCAATAGCTCGTTGATGGTCAGTGGCAAACGCGATTCTTCAAGTAGCAGCAGAGTCGGTTTTAGTTCGGCTGTCGTACCTTGAAGAAATTGGTCACGGGGTTTGCTGACTAGATCTTGCACCTTTTTCTCATCATGCGTTTTACATACTGGCTGCATCGCTTGGTAAAGCGAGAAGTTCACTTTCTGCATTGAAACCAGTGCAGCACCGAGTAAAGAAAATCGGTCGTTACTTTGAATGTCAGTCGATTGTGTCATTGATTGAACCTTAGAATTGATCAATTAGGCGAAGTAGGGTTTACACAAATTGTGTCAGCACGTCTTGAGCTGATAGTTTCACTTCATCAAAAAGGATGTAGTCACCGTTTGCGGTTTTTACACAGTGTAGGCGGCCTTTAAAACCAATCCTTGCCAACTTTTCTAGCAGTAACGCTTCCGCCTTATCATAAATCACGTCAAGGAAAGGCAGCTGATTTGAATGCACCAAGCCTTCTGCGTTAAAAATATCCATTGCATCGGACAGATGGTCACTGTCTGTGAATTCAATGATTTCAGCGATTTCGTTCAACAACATATTATTTCCGAACTCCTTGTATAGTGAGGGCTAAATCTTACTACTTTTTGCTTAATTGGATCGATATTAGCGCATGAAAAGTGTGTTTTTATAAAGCGCCAAAAGCAAAAAAGAGACTAAGCATAAAAAAACCACTTCTCGAAGAAGTGGCTTTTTATCAAACATTAACGTTCAAGGATTATAGGTCTTGAATGTTTTCCGCTTCTAGCTCTTGGAAGTAACGTAGTGTCTTCACTTTAAGCTCTTGTTGTGCAGGCTCGTCAGCAACGATGATTGCTTTCGGGTGCATTTGTAGAGCCGTTACAGTCCACATGTGGTTTACGCTACCTTCGATAGCCACTTGTAGTGCTTGAGCTTTGTTGTGACCTGTTGTCAGGATCATTACTTCTTCAGCGTCTAGAAGAGTCGCAACACCGATAGTTAGTGCGTATTTAGGCACTTGGTTGATGTCGTTGTCGAAGAAGCGAGAGTTCGCGATACGAGTCTCTTCAGTAAGCGTCTTGATACGAGTACGAGAAGCTAGAGAAGAACCAGGTTCGTTGAACGCGATGTGACCGTCGATGCCGATACCACCCATGAATAGGTTGATCTTACCGAAAGAACGGATTTTTTCTTCGTATGCAGCACAGTGTGCATCGATATCATCCGCTAGGCCGTCAAGCAGGTTGACGTTCTCATCTTGGATATCAACGTGGTTGAAGAAGTTGTTGTACATGAAAGAGCGGTATGACTCAGGGTGGTTAGGGTCGATACCTACGTACTCATCCATGTTGAATGTAACTACGTGCTTGAAGCTCACTTCACCAGCTTTGTATAGCTCGATAAGTGCTTTGTAAGTTGTTAGAGGTGTACCACCAGTTGGTAGACCAAGAACAAATGGACGATCTGCTGTTGGGTTGAACGCGTTGATTTTGTTTGCAATGTGACGAGCTGCCCATTTACCAACTTGTGCAGCGTTATTTAGAGGAATCAGTCTCATTTGTCTTTCCTGTAAGAGTATTGGATTGAGTGCTTAATTTGCATTGTAAAATAAGCGTAAGGTTTAAGCCAGTAGTTTTGCGATGCAGTGTCGATATTTCTCTTAATTTAGATCAATTAATGTGCATAAATCTTAGTCTAGTTAAAGAAAATGAAGCTTTTTTTATCAGGTGAGAAAAGAACACGCGACCAGAAATAGCCGCGTGCAGAGGGTTATTGGTTGGTATCTAAATACGCTTTTGAAGAGATGTCAGTCCAGGCGCGAACCTTAGTTAGGTACTGCTTTTGTGATTCGATAATTTCACTGGCCAATTCATCTTTTTGAGCCAGCTCTTCAAGTAACTCTTGCGTTGCGGTTTGCATTGCCGAGAGCACTTCTGGTGGGAAATCGCGTACTTTAATGTCAGGGTATTCCGAGCTCATGGTTGCCCAGCTATTGGCATTCGCATCAAGCGCTTGGGTATACATATCAAAGGCTGCCACGCGGAAAGCCGTTTCAAGGATAGTTTGCAGATCGGCTGGTAGTTTATCCCACGTCTTTTTATTCACTAGGAACTGAGTTTCTGACCCAGGTTCATGCCAAGCGGTATAGTAATATGGGGCAATTTTCTGAAATCCCATACGTAGGTCAAATGCAGGCCCAACCCATTCTAGTGCGTCAATGGTGCCTCGCTCTAGCGATGTATAAAGCTCCCCTGGGGCAATGTTGGTTGGTTTCGCGCCGACTTTTGCCATGACTTCTCCAGCAAAACCCGGAATACGGATCTTGAGTCCTTTAAGATCGTCCACGGTGTTGATCTCTTTTTTAAACCATCCGCCCATTTGGATATCGGAGTTACCACCAGGGAATGAGAGCAGGTTGTGTGGAGCGTAGACTTTCTCCATCAACTCCATACCACCACCGCGATAGAACCATGCATATTGCTCAGTAGAGATCATGCCAAATGGCATAGAAGAGAAATAGAGTGTATTCGGCACCTTGCCTTTCCAGTAATAAGAACTGGAGTGGCCGAGATCGTATTGACCCGACTTAACCATATCGAATATGCCCAGTGGCGCTTTATGTTTGTTGGCTGAATCGATACGGATCTGTAAACGTCCATCCGACATTTCTTCGGCAAGCTGAGCCATATTCTTAGTCGCATCGCCTAAGATTGGGGTATTTGGCCCCCAAGTTTCCGCTAGCTTTAATCGATAGACCTTGTCAGCAGCAAAAGAACTGAATGCAACAGAGAGGGATAGGGTACCGGCTACGAGTGCCCCAATGGGAGATTTTAATGACAGCATGACTGGGTGACTTCCTTTTCATTGTGATCGTTATAAAAGCCTTCCTAGCTTTTCATTTAGTCTGTTTTTTCGTCAATCTTGTTTTTGAGTCTCTGGGGATATGCAGATAGAGCAGTATTTCAAATCTTGAAGGGAAAACAGCACAAGACGTTGCACAATGATGGGGCGTTGAAGGATATGTTTCTGAAATAATGGCCTATAAGTCGATAATATTGATAGTAAAAGTGCTGCATTGGTCACGCAGCACCTAACCTACTTTGTTACTTATGCTGATCTAGATAGCTTTCTGCTTGTTTACTTCCCATGTACCTTGCAAGTGTTTTTAGCGGAACGTCTCTCAAATCAACCATGATCAATCCATCTAAGGCATTATTGAAGTCTGGATCGACATTGAACGAAATCAGCTTTCCATTCAATCCTAAATACTGCCTTAAAAGTACTGGAACGCTTCTGCCTTCGTCTATTCTTGCTATAACGCGAGAGAGAAGTTGAATGTCGCCCAATGCAGTGAGCATGCTGGTATTCCATAGGTCATGTTTGGTGGGTAATGGGTTTGATGGTGTCACGTATTCTGCGATACGCGAGTCGTAGTAGTGGAGTGTCATGGTATCTGCAAGTAGTTGCCTTGCTTTATCACTGTAGTCATTACTGATACTGACAGGCCCGAACAGATGAGTGTATTCAGAGTTACGCTGTACATAAGCCGCAATGCCTTTCCAAAGTAATAGTAGAGGAGCCATGCTCTTTTGGTAGTTTTTATCAATGACAGAGCGCCCCATTTCGATGGCTTTGCCCATGCTTTCAATAAATGGTTCTTCAAACTGAAACAGAGTGCGAGAGTAGAGTCCTTTGATGCCATCTTTTACGAGTAGATGGTCAACCAATCCGAGTCGATAAGCGCCAACCAGAGTTTGGTTATCACGATCCCAAATAAATAGGTGTAGATAGTCTTTGTCAAACTCATCAAGATCAATCGCATATCCAGTGCCTTCGCCAACTGCTCTGAAGTTGATTTCTCTCAATCGACCTATTTCGTGAAGAATAGAGGGGATATGCTCTGCGTTTGTGCAATAGACGTCAAATTCGCCATTTGATAGAAGGAGATGATCACTTGGCATAGTACGTAGATCATCAAGTAGATCTTCAATTGGCAAAGGATCTGAAATAGGCAACTCTTGATCCTTCCTGTCCATTTGAGTTGGTTGGGCGTTAGTGTGGCTGCGAAGAAGGTAAGTATTCAAGCGTAAATAGTTAACGATTTGGCCATCGGTTAGTCTATTAACTTCTTTGTATTTGATTGCACTGCCAATCGATATATCAATACATTCACTCACTTTATTTAGTAACTCTCGTCCTAACATGAGAGTGCGTAATAGGGGGTGAACTTTGCCTGCTAGATAGAAGCGCTGTGAATTTTGGCCATCAATGAATACCGGAACGGTAGTGGCGCGGGATTTACGTATTAAGCGACTGACCGAACGGCTCCACTCTTTGTCTTCTAGTCGTTTGGCTTTGCTATCGATCAACTGAGAGACTTCACCAGCAGGAAAGAGCAGTAACAATCCCCCTTGTTCTAAATGTTGATGAGCTTGTCTAAGGGCTTTGAGGTTTGCTTTGTGTGCGTTGTTGCCTTCAAACACATCGACACCAATAAATAAGTGATCAAGTTCAGGTACGGTTTTCAGATATTGATTTGCTAATACTTGAACATCGCTTCTTATATGAAGGAGCAGTTCCGCCAAAATTACCCCTTCTACGCAGCCTAATGGATGGTTCGCGACAACAACGGTTGGCCCTTTTTCTGGTACATTAGTGAGCGCACCTTGAATGACTTGATAGTCAATACCTAACACTTGCAGGGTGAAACGTAAGAACTCTTTTGTGTCGCATCCCGCTGGGCGCTGGGCATAAAATTTGTCGAGTTTGCTAAGTCCGGTTGCCCACTCAGCGATGTGCTCACCAATGCGGAATGGGGTTTTCTTAGGTAAGCGAAAAGGGCTAGAAGTTTCCATGTATTCCTCACAACAATGTCCAATCTTAACTGAGATTAAGTGGGGCATATTGCAGTGAAGCGTCAGGTGCGTGAGAGATTGATTACAGTCGTATGATGGTATGATGACACGGCAAGGAGTCTAGGGTGAACGAAGCCGCCAAGATGTAATAATGTTTTTTTAATTAATCTAAAAAATAGATGGCTCACAAAACATAGTAATTTTGTATCCAAACTAAAGTTTCATTGCTAACGTTTATGAGCGGGCAGAGTTGTTATACAAAGCATCAGAGCGCTAGACTCAAGCAATAACAACGCGTCAATCTACCTTCGTTTTTGCTGATCTGGAATGCCTCACCTAAAGAGGTAAACGGGAACCTAAGGTTCCCGTTGTTGTGTCTGGTGAAAATGAGTAATAAAAAAGCCTGAGGATTAACTCAGGCTTCTCAAGCTCATTACTTCATCTATCGTTAGCTAGTTCTGTGTACCGACATATGAGCTAACGTAACCAGCGCCTGCTTGTACTCAGATTCTTCGAGTACATCCAGCTCTGCAATTGCTTTGTCCGCTTCCAGGTAAGCTTTTTGACGAGTGTATTCTAATGAGCCCGTCTCATCCATTGCTGCTAGAATGTCATTCAAACGTTCCATTCCATTGGCTTTTTCTATTGCTTCACGGATCATTGCAGTCTGTTCTGCTGTGCCGTGACGCATTGCGTATAAAAGAGGCAATGTTGGCTTACCTTCTGCAAGGTCATCACCGACATTCTTACCCATTTCATCACCGTCTGATGTGTAGTCCATGACATCGTCAATCAGTTGGAAAGCTGTGCCTAGGTATTTGCCGTAGTTCTGCAGAGCGATTTCTACTTCTTCAGGTGCTTCAGTAAGGATCGCACCGATCTGCGTTGCGGCTTCAAATAGGCGTGCAGTTTTAGAGTAGATGACCTGCATGTAGCTTTCTTCGGTCGTATCTGGATCATTACAGTTCATTAACTGTTGGACTTCACCTTCAGCAATCACGTTAACTGCATCACTCATTAACTTAAGGATCTTTAATGATCCTAGCTCTGTCATCATCTGAAAAGAGCGAGTGTAGATAAAGTCACCGACTAATACGCTAGCGGCATTACCAAACGCTGCGTTGGCCGTCGCTTTACCACGACGCATGTCTGACTCATCAACCACATCATCATGTAAGAGAGTCGCAGTATGAATGAACTCGATGAAAGCCGCCGCAGTCGTATGAGCCTCTCCTTTATAGCCAAGCGCACGCGCTGATAAAACCGCTAAAAGAGGGCGAACGCGTTTGCCGCCACCACTAACGATGTAAAAACCCAATTGGTTGATTAAAGAGACATCAGAGTTAAGTTGTGCGTGAATTGTTTCATTCACTTTTGCCATGTCATCGGCGGTGAGTGCTTGGATAGCTTTAAAATCCATTGTAAATCCGGCTGAAGTTAGAACTTGTAAGGTATTCTTATCGAGTTTATTTGCTGAATAATACACTAAAAAACGTTGATTAATACATGGTTAACGGGCATGATCTCGGCACTTTTCATTGGCGATTAGCTTTTCGCCAATTTTTTCAAAATATGGCTTGTCATAGGTGCGACCTTTCTGTAGAATCTGCGCCCTATTGATGATTAGTTTAGCGCACACCCTTGATGCTCAAATAGCATACGGCTGTGCGGAAAAAGCGGAGTAAGATATGTACGCTGTTTTCCAATCTGGTGGTAAACAACACCGTGTAAGCGAAGGTCAAACTCTTCGTTTAGAGAAATTAGACGTTGAAACTGGTGCAACTGTTGAATTTGATAAAGTTCTACTTGTTGCTAACGGTGAAGACATTAAAGTTGGTGCTCCTCTTGTAGAGGGCGGCAAAGTAGTTGCAGAAGTTGTACAACATGGTCGTGGCGATAAAGTTAAAATCGTTAAGTTCCGTCGTCGTAAGCATTCTCGCAAACAAGCTGGTCACCGTCAGTGGTTCACAGAAGTGAAAATCACTGGTATCAACGCTTAATCGATTAGGAGAGTTTAACAATGGCACACAAAAAAGCTGGTGGTTCTACTCGTAACGGCCGCGATTCAGAAAGCAAACGTCTAGGTGTTAAGCGTTTCGGTGGTGAGTCTGTTCTTGCAGGTAACATCATTGTTCGTCAACGTGGTACTAAGTTCCACGCTGGTACTAACGTAGGTATCGGTAAAGATCACACTCTATTCGCTCTTACTGAAGGTAAAGTGAAGTTCGAAGTGAAAGGTCCTAAAAACCGTAAATTCGTTAGCATCGAAGCTGAGTAATTAAACCTAGTTTAATTGTTCATTAGCTTTCAAGCTGAATTCAAAAGCCCTGCCGATTCGGCGGGGTTTTTTATTTATGGTAACTAATGAAGTTGCGAGTTGAATGGAATCAATACTAAGGCACTCTGTAAAGAGTCCCTTAATATTTGTTCCAGTAGCAGAGCCTGAAGACCTAAGGTGATCAGTCTGAAATTGGAATCTGCTAGAATTTATATCATTCACTTCACGGTTTGGTGGAGCCTGAGATGATATTTGCAACGCGGCTATGTCAAATAGCACAAGAGCGGAGTAAGAGATGAAATTCGTTGATGAAGCGGTAGTAAAAGTTCAAGCCGGTGATGGCGGTAACGGTGTAGTGAGTTTCTGGCGTGAGAAATTCGTTGCAAAAGGCGGCCCAGATGGTGGTGATGGTGGCGACGGCGGTGATATCTATATCCAAGCTGACGAGAACCTAAACACTCTGATTGATTACCGTTTCCAACGCTTCTATGAAGCGGAGCGTGGTGAAAATGGCCGCGGTGGTAACTGTACGGGTAAACGTGGTAAAGACAAAGTGCTACGTGTGCCAGTTGGTACTCGTGCAGTGGATATCCACACTAATGAGATTGTGGCTGAAGTTGCTGAACATGGCAAAAAAGTCATGGTCGCAAAAGGCGGCTGGCATGGTCTTGGTAACACGCGCTTTAAATCGTCAGTAAACCGCGCACCTCGCCAAAAGACATTAGGTACGAAAGGCGAAATTCGTGAGATTCGATTAGAGCTTCTACTGCTTGCTGATGTCGGTATGCTAGGTCTACCAAATGCAGGTAAGTCGACGTTTATCCGTGCAGTATCGGCAGCAAAACCTAAGGTTGCTGACTATCCATTTACAACGCTTATTCCAAGTCTTGGCGTAGTGAGTGTTGTACCTGAGAAAAGCTTTGTGGTTGCAGACATTCCTGGTCTAATCGAAGGCGCAGCTGACGGTGCTGGTCTAGGTATTCGCTTCTTGAAACACCTAGAGCGTTGTCGTGTTCTTCTGCACATGATCGACATTATGCCAATTGATCAATCGGATCCAGTTCAGAATGCACTGACGATCATTGATGAGCTTGAGCAGTACAGCGAGAAGCTAGCCGACAAACCACGTTGGTTGATCTTCAATAAAGTTGATCTGATGCCAGAAGAAGAAGCGAATGAGATAATTCAAAATATTATTGATGCGCTTGGCTGGGAAGATGACTACTACAAGATCTCAGCAGTTAACCGTGACGGCACAAAAGAGCTTTGTTACAAGCTTGCTGACTTTATGGAAAACCTACCGCGTGAAGAAGAAGAGCTTTCTGAAGAAGATAAAGTGGACTTCATGTGGGATGATTACCACAAAGATGCAATCGCTGGTAAAGACGTGATCACTGAAGACGATGACGACGACTGGGATGATTGGGACGATGAAGAAGATGACGGCCACGTTGTCTACGTCCGAGAATAACAGTAATAATATTCCGAGCCGCAATGTTTATTGCGGCTTTTTTGTGTCTAAATCAAATCATTGCGAGCTATTTACCCACACAATATCCGTATTCTAAAGGAGTAGGATAGAATCATGGCATCTAAACAGCGGGCTGTATCTCGCTTAATAGCCCAGGCTGGGCAAATGCTTTTAGCTCACGGAGCGGAAAGCACCCTCGTTGGCGACCTTATGCGTCGTTTTGGTCTTGCGGCAGGTATGGACGAAGTTGAAGTCTCACTGTCTGCGAGCTCTCTAGTGGTTACGACTGTTTATCAAGAACACTGCATTACCACTGCTCGTCGTTGCCCCGATCGTGGCATTAATATGCGTGCAATTACCCAAGTTCAACGTATCTGCATCATGTTGGAGCGCGGCATCATCGACTATTCGTTAGCGCAGAAAAAACTCAATCGTATCAGTCCTGAACGCTATAACCGCTGGCTTGTGGTGTTTATGATTGGGTTGTCTTGCGCTGCTTTCAGTCGTTTAGCTGGTGGTGATTGGGCCGTATTTGCTATGACGTTTATCTCTTCTGCTGCAGGTATGATTGTTAGGCAAGAGATTGGCCATCGCCATTTCAATCCTCTCATGAACTTTGCTGCGACCGCATTTGTCACGACTGTGGTGTCAGCCCAAGCGGTTATTTATCAGATAGGTAACTCTCCTTCATTAGTGATGGCATCTTCTGTGTTGATGCTTGTACCGGGATTCCCTTTGATTAACTCAGTGGCTGATATGCTTAAAGGCTACATCAATATGGGCATCGCTCGCTTTGTTATGGCCAGTTTATTAACCCTGGCAACAAGTTTAGGCATTGTAGCAGCGATGAGTTTAGTCGGCGTATCGGGGTGGGTTGTATGATCAGTTGGGATCTTTTCTTCGGTTTACTCAATGATATGGTGTTTGCAGCGATCCCTGCAGTTGGTTTTGCTTTGGTGTTCAATGTACCGCAGAAAGCATTGGTCTATTGTGCGCTAGGTGGCACTATCGGTCATGGTTCGCGTTACTTAATGATGCACTTTGGTATTCCAATCGAGTGGGCGACTTTTTTTGCCGCTATGATTGTCAGCATCGTTGGTATTCATTGGTCAGCCCGTTTTCTAGCTCACCCGAAAGTTTTTACTGTAGCAGCGTTAATACCTATGGTACCTGGCGTGTTTGCCTTTAAAGCGATGATTGCTTTAGTCGAGCTAAACCACCAAGGTTATTCACCAGAGTTAGTCGCTATGTTGATGGAGAATTTCCTCAAAGCTATGTTCATTATTGCTGGTCTAGCGGTTGGCTTAGCTATGCCGGGCTTGTTATTCTATCGCCGTAAACCGATAGTCTAACCTTAGGAGCAACTTGAATGATCATTAGTATGATCGCCGCAATGGCAAATGACCGTGTTATTGGCAAAGATAATCAGATGCCGTGGCACTTACCTGCAGACTTTGCTTGGTTCAAGCGCTGCACTATGGGTAAGCCAGTGGTGATGGGACGTAAAACTTATGAATCTATTGGTCGTCCTCTGCCGGGACGTCAGAATATTGTGATCAGCCGTGATGACTCACTCAGTATTGAAGGTGTCACTACCGTGACTTCAATTGATGCCGCACTCACAGCTGCAGGCGAAGTTGATGAAGTGATGATCATCGGTGGAGGCACTATTTACGAAGCGTGCCTTCCTAAAGCGAACAAGCTGTATGTGACGCATATCGATGCAAGTGTTGATGGTGACACTCAGTTCCCTGCTTGGGGTGATCAGTTTAAAGAAGTTTACTCTGAAGTTTATGCTGCAGATGAGAAGAACGCTTACGATATGCGTTTTGTCGTATTGGAAAGAAGCTAACTTATAGCTCCGCCACTTCATAGAGCGACGACGGAGAGAATAGGGAATCTTTACTAAATGGAGTTTATTGTTGGAGATTCCCTACTTGGTCGTTCCTCCCGCTAGGGAATGACAGTGATAAGCTATGATCGCGATTGTTGAGTGAAAAACTGCTTATCTTCCCATCTCAACATCGTTAGACATCCACCCCAAACACAGCCGGTATCAAGGCCAATCACCTCTTCACCCTCATAACCTTCTAATGCAGCCCAGTGGCCAAATAGAACTGTTTTTTCGAGTTTTATACGCTGATTCAATTGAAACCAAGGAACCAACGATCCATCAGTGATCTCTTGTGGCGGTATTTTACAGGCCATATCTAACCTTCCATCAGCAAAGCAAAAGCGCATACGCGTAAAGGCATTGATTATGTAGCGATAGCGCTCAATTCCGGTGAGATCATCAGACCAAAGGTCGGGTTGATTGTCGTACATGTTTTCGATCAGCCAAGGCCAGTCATTACTTTGTAAAAGAGCTTCTATTTGTCGTGAAGCTTCGCGTGCTTGTTGCAGTGTCCATTGCGGCGATATACCAGCGTGACACATCACAAACTCTTCGTGCTCAGCCATAAGAGGTTGCTGTCTTAGCCAGTTCAGTAGCTCTTCTTTGTCATCGGCAGATAAGATTGGAGCGGTCTTATCTTTGGCTTTTACTTTGAATAGACCAAGAGAGACTGCGAGTAAGTGAAGATCATGATTACCCAAGATAACTCGAGCACTCGTTCCTAATGAGCGAATAAACCGCAGTACTTCGAGTGACTTTGGTCCGCGGGCGACTAGGTCTCCTGCAACCCAAAGAGTATCAATCTTTGGGTTGAAATTTACTTGGTCTAAAAGCAGTTGAAGTTCATCAAAGCAACCTTGTAGATCGCCGACAATATAGGTAGCCAAAGAAATGTCCTAGTTTAAGATGTTGGGAATCGCTAGTCTGAAAGGGTCGATTTCGGTGATGAACTCTTTGCCTGATTCATCGTGAAGAACGTATTGACCTTGCATAACACCAACGGGTGTCTCAATCACGGTGCCGCTGTTATAGGTATATTCGTCATTGGGAGAGATATGCGGTTGTTGACCGACAACGCCTTCGCCCTCGACGGTCATTTGTCTGCCATTGGAGTCGGTAATCAACCAACGACGGCTCATCAGTTGAACATTTTGCTGGCTAAGGTTTTTGATTGTGATGATGTAAGCAAACACGTATCGTTTGGCGTCAGGTTGTGATTGATCGGGAATGTATTTGGTATGGACTTGGACTTTGATACAAGGGTTAGATTCCATATAAACTCCTATGTAAAGTCTAAAAAAGGTGATAAACCGTTGGTCTATCACCTTCTAATTCTAGTTGAAACTATTTGCGCTTGTCAGCTAACCAGTTTGCCATGTTCACAAACTGAACCAGTGTTAAGTTTTCTGGTCGCATACTTGGGTCAATACCAAGCTCTTCTAGATTTTCTGTGCTTAGTAACGATTTATAGCAGTTGCGGACTGTTTTACGGCGCTGGTTGAAGCCTTCACGGCAAACGCGGTCTAGCCATTTTAGATCACTTACAGGGTGAGGGATCTCTTCATAAGGGATCAGGCGAACAACTGCAGAGTCTACTTTCGGCGGCGGAACAAACGCTGTCGGCGGTACTTCAAGTACAGGTACCACTTTACAGAAGTATTGCGCCATTACAGTTAGACGACCGTAGGCTTTTGTACCTGGGCCAGCGGCTAGGCGGTTAACCACCTCTTTTTGCAGCATGAAGTGCATGTCTTGAATATCTTTGTGGAATTCAAACAAGTGGAACATCAGCGGCGTAGAGATGTTGTATGGCAGGTTACCAAAGATGCGCAGTTTATTGTTTGGCTTTACTAGTTGGGTAAAGTCAAAGCGCATCGCATCACCTTCATGAATTGTCAGCTTGTCACCTAATTCTGGGTGGTTACGCAGACGTTCAGCAAGATCACGGTCAAGCTCGATAACGGTAAACTTGTCTACTTCTTTGCCTACAGGCTCAGTGATTGCACCAAGACCAGGACCAATCTCTACCAAGTTTTGCCCAGGCTTTGGGTTAATTGAAGAGACAATTCCATCGATAATGTATGGATCGTTAAGGAAGTTTTGACCAAAGCGTTTTCTTGCTTTGTGCCCTAAGTGGACATCGTTTCTCATAGTATTCTCAAGTTAATTCGATTTCTTGTCGACTAGCTCAATAGCGTGAGCTAACGCCGTTCGGAAGCTTCCTGTGTCCGCTGTACCTGTTCCAGCTAGGTCTAGCGCGGTGCCGTGATCAACGGAGGTCCTAATAAATGGCAGTCCCAAGGTAATATTCACCGAGCGACCAAAGCCTTTGTATTTTAGTACAGGAAGTACCTGATCGTGGTACATCCCTAGCACTGCATCGGCATCTTCAAGGTATTTTTCGTTGAAGATAGTATCAGCAGGTAGTGGTCCAATAAGGTTCATACCATCACACTGACGCAGTTTTTCTAACGTTGGAGTAATGGTTTCTATCTCTTCCATGCCAAGACAGCCATCTTCTCCTGCATGTGGATTTAAGCCACACACGTAGATATTTGGCGAGCGAATCGCGAACTTATCAACCAAATCTTTATGTAAAATATGGATGATTTTTTCGAGGCGCTCTTCTGTTACCGCTTGCGAAACGTTGGCTAGTGGAATATGTGTAGTCACTAATGCAACACGTAACCCTTCGGTCGCTAACATCATTACGACAAGCGGGGTATTCGATTGCTCGGCAAAGAATTCAGTGTGACCACTAAATTCTTTGCCTGCTCGATTGATAACCCCCTTATGAACAGGGCCGGTGACAATAGCATCAAATTCACCATTCATACAGCCAAATGCGGCTCTTTCTAGTGTTTTTAATACGTAGTGGCCGTTTGCTTCGTCTAAAGTTCCCGCTGTGACGTTGTTCGCCAGAGGAATATGATCGACAATTAGTGTTCCAGCTCGCTGAGGGGTAACTTCAGCACCGGCGGAGTAGTCGATAAGTTCGACGTCAATATTAAGTAGTTTGGCTCGTTCAGCTAATAGTTGTTTATCCGCACAAACAACAATTTGATGCGACCAACTCTCTTTAGACAACGCAAGAACCAGATCAGGACCAATACCTGCTGGCTCTCCCGCTGTCACAATGATGCGTCTACAGTTCATCTTGCTGCTCGTCTTGGATAGTTTCTACGTAAGCACTGGCGCGAATCTCTTGAAGCCAAGCGCTGGCTTCTTCGTTGAACTTACGATTAAACAAGATTCGGTAAGCTTTGTTCTTGAGTGCAGAGTCAGTGCGGTCAACTTCACGGCGATCAATGACTTCAACGATATGCCAGCCATGAACGGTTTTAAATGGTTCACTGATCTGACCAACAGGTAACGAGTCGACTTGGTGTTTGAACTCTGGCACATAAATGTCAGAGGTTTGGTAACCCAGCTCACCATCTTGAGCGGCAGAACCTGGGTCTTGGCTGTATTGTTGAGCGAGCTCACCGAAGGTTGCTTCGCCGGCATTCACCTGACGAATGATGTCATTTAGCGTTGCTTTTACACCGTCATCGCTGAGGATAACCGTAGGTTTGATAAGAATATGGCGAGCATTTATTTCTGTTACCGCGACAGTTTCTAGGCCTTTCACATCCTCAATTTTAAGAATATGGAAACCTACGCCACTGCGGAAAGGGCCAATAATAGTGCCTTTATTTTGTAGCTTGATTTGGTCTGCAAAGATGGTTGGCATCTCTTCTTTTCGCATCCAACCCCAATCACCGCCTTGCAGTGCTTTCGGTCCTTTCGAGTAGGTGTAAGCCATCGTGCTAAAATCAGCGCCTTCATTCAGACGTTCAACCAATTCTTTTGCTTCTGTTTCAATCGCCGCTTTGTCATCGCCATCGTTCACACGTAGTTGGATATGACCGATTTTGTATTGAACAGTTGCATTGGTTTCTTGTGCGAGCAGTTCGCTTAGGTTATCAACCTCTGCAGGCAGAATATTGATGCGCTGACGGACGAGTGCATTGCGAGCTTCACTTGCTGCAATCTCTTTACGAATTTGCTCGCGAAACTCAGCGTAGCTTAATCCTTCATTGGTGATCGATACGCGAAGCTGCTCAACTGATTGTTGGTTGTTTTTTGCTATCTCAGCAATCGCTTCATTGAGGCGGTTGTCATCAATGCGAACACCAATACGTTCTGCTTCTTGCTGTTGAATGGTATCAACGATCAGTTTTTCCGTTACCTGTTCAATCAAGACTTCTTCAGTCGGTAGCGACTGACCTTTTTTCTTAGCGTTTGCTTTAAGCGTCTTAATTGACGAGTCAATATCGCTTTGTAGCACAACACCACTGTTTACAATCACAGCGACTTTATCTAGTGGTACTGGCTCGGCCTGAACTAAGCTCATTGGGCTCACTAGTATCATCGTGAGCAGAGTCTGTTTCCAAAATCTCATTAAAGATCCTATAAAAATAAGTAGCCTGCAGTTTTAGGCCACAGGCTTAGCAATTAGTTGTTTAAGAAGAACGGGCGGCCGTAACCTAAAGAGTTACCTGCGTCATCAACGCCCGCCAAGCCTGAGCCCGCACCAATTTTGGTACCAAATCCGATAATGCCGAAGTTGAGGCTAAAGTTGTTCTCATACAGTGGTTGAGGAGGTTCTGAAAGCAGGCCGCTTTGTAGCTGTTTGCTGTAAGTGAACCCAATGTACCAACAGTCGGAAGTGTAGTTAAGGCGAGCTAGCCACTCTAGTGCTTCTTCTGTTGTTAAATCATAGAAGTACTGGGCACTTGCATTCCAATTGCGGTTGATGTGATATCCGGCTAGCAGACCCGCTTGAGAAATACCATCTTTGGTGATGCCACTGACATCGAAATCTACCGTGTCTTGTAAGTAATCTTCTGTCACGTAACGGTAATTACCCTGAACATAGCCACCTGCAAAACGGTATTCTAGTGTGCTATTCCCTAACTGTACGGCACTGGTGTCAATATCATACTGAATTCCTCCATGATAGAAGAGGTAGTCATCGTAGTTAAAATCGACTTCTACAGCCCAGGCGGAGTAATTCGATTTATCCGTGTTTTCTGGGTTAAATGAGTCGTTTTTCGTATCTTTATCAAGATAGAATATTTGACCAAAGGAAACGTTTAGGCGTTCTTTGTAGCCGTCATCAAAGAAACGAGTTGATGCACCGTAGCTAAACTGATTAGCTTCCGCGATTTCATCGACACCACTGTATTTACGGCTTCTAAACAAACCGTAGTAATCTGTTTGCAGCAGAGTGGTGTCGTATTTACCAATATTACTCTGATCCTCTTTCGGTACGTAAACATACTGGACTTGAGGTTCAAGAGTTTGGGTATAACCATTAAAAATAGTGGTATCACGCTCAAGAACGACCCCTGCGTGTGTTCTAAACTCGGGGATTACTCGAGATACAGTTTCCTCTAAGCCAAAGTTAGCATTAGACTCTTTATCTCCAGTTGTTGTATCTACGCCATCCAAATCTTGTTGATAGTAGGTACCAAGCACACGAGCTTCAGTTGTCCATGTTCCCCAAGTTGTTCCAAAAGGAATTGTTAGACCGGGTTCTATATGGACTCGTGTGGCGGATGGCTTACCTTCTGCATCGGTATCAAATTTTGATATATGGCTGATCATATCGAAGTCAAGATAACGCATTAGCTCGGGAGCATAGTAGTTATACTCTAGCTGAGGTAACAGACGATAAGGTAGGTTGTTGCTGGTGGTTAGAACTTGGAAGTCTCGAGTAAGAATCGATGCGTCCCATGACTGAGAACGATAGGTTGCTTGAGCTTCCTGGATTAGTTGACCGTCTTCACGGTTACCAATTGAAGAGTCAACATGCGAGAAGTAGGAAATATCACTCACTTTTGAGTAATCGACTTCAAATTTCCAGCTTTCCTGGAAAATACCGGCATGCTGCCATTGGAAGCCCCAACGATCACCAAGTTCGGGGTACTTTTTATCATTCGCAAGGTATTCAGACTTTAGATTAGTAGTACCAAAATCTGATAGGTGGCGGAACTCGCTGTTGAGCTGAGTGCCACGCTCTTGCATGTACTTAAATGTGGTTTCTAAATCGTAGTTCGGTGCCAGGTTCCAATAGATAGGAACCTCCATCTCAAAACCATCACTCGAACCATAGGAAACGGTCGGGTACAGGAAGCCTGTTTTACGAGTATCACCAATAGGAACGGTTAAGTATGGTAAGTAGAATACTGGTACGCTGACGACTTCAAAGCGAGGGTTGTAGAAAGTTGCTTCTTCCTCATTTTGGTCAATATCAATACTTGAAGCGACCATGCGCCAAGAGTTATCGCCTTCAGGGCAAGAAGTAATGGAGCCATCTTCTATCTCATATACCGCCTTACCAGTCTTCGCTACATAGACGGCTTCACCGCGTCCAGGTTCACAAAGGAACTGATAATTGGTATTTTCGAGGGTAACAAAATCCGTGTTTAGGTTGTTTGTAGCTTTATCTGAAATGGTTTTTAATTCACCATCACTAAAGGTAACGTTACCTTCAGCGACAACTACATTGTCTTGCTGGTGTAAGGTGACATTATCCGCAATCATGCGTTTCTTGCCTTGAACAACAACAACATTGCCGCGGTAAGTCGCTTTATTACCATTGATGGCTTCTAAGCTGTCTGCTTCAACGTTAACAGGTAGTTGATTGGCATTTTCTGGCTCTGGTTCGTTGATCAAACATTGATCTATAGCGGGCAGTTCCTGCACACTATCGTCTAACGTGGATTCTGCTTGAGTCTGAGGCACTACAAAAGCAGCACTGATTGAAGCGGCTAACAAGGTGCGTGGAAAACGTAACATCGAGTTTTACTATCCTGTTGAACTTGATATATCCGGTGAATAGATGACCGAATGTAAAATAAAACGGTCCTTATAATAAAGTAATTTGAAGCTTACGGCACTATCAGACCGCTTCACGAAGAAAAAATTCAGAGATTGAGAGCACATAATGCATATTTTCGGCAAAATTCTCGGCACATTTTTTGGTTTCCTATTTGGTGGGCCACTAGGTGCGTTATTCGGTCTATTTATCGGCCATCAGTTTGATAAAGCACGTCGCTTACGCCAAGCGGGTTTCAATACGGGGTTTGGTAGCGGCCCAAGTCAAGCCCAACGTCAGGAAGAGTTCTTTAAAGCGGCATTTGCTGTGATGGGACATGTGGCGAAAGCAAAAGGGCAGGTGACTCGTCAGGAGATAGAACTTGCAACCACCATGATGGACAGAATGAACCTTCATGGAGAGCAACGCAAAGCCGCGCAGAATGCATTTAGGGAAGGTAAAGAGAGTGATTTTCCGCTAGAAACGGTCTTGGAGCGTGTGCGAATTTCAGCTGGTGGTCGTTTCGACTTGATGCAGTTTTTCTTAGAACTTCAAATCTCAGCCGCGTTTGCCGATGGTGATATTCACCCAAGTGAGCGTAATGTTCTGCACAAGATTGCAAGTGGGTTGAACTTCTCTTCCGAGCAACTTGAACAAAGACTAAGAATGCAAGAAGCGGCATTTCGCTTCCAACAGGGTGGCTTTGGTGGTCAGAGCCAAGGAAAGTCGCAACATTCAGGTGGAAGTTGGCAGCAAGCATCTACGGCTGATCAGTTGAGTGATGCATACAAGTTAATTGGTGTAGATAGCAGTGCCGACGCTAAAACTGTGAAACGTGCGTACCGTAAACTAATGAATGAGCACCACCCTGATAAATTGATGGCAAAAGGTTTACCGCCAGAAATGATGAACGTCGCTAAAGAGAAGTCACAAGAGATTCAAAACGCTTATGATTTGATTAAGAAAGCGAAAGGCTTCTAAGTTTATTTTTGAGTGCTGAAAGCCGGAGTGTGTTACTGACATGCTTCGGCTTTTTCGTTTGTGGCGACGTAACGATAACTACACCCAAACCATCAAAAGCAAAAAAGGCGTAGTAGGTATTAACCTGCTACGCCTTTTCGAATATGGTGGCCCCTCGCAGACTTGAACTGCGGACCAATCGATTATGAGTCGACTGCTCTAACCACTGAGCTAAGGGGCCGTATAGGGGAATGATTATAGGGGATGCGGATCAGACTGTCTAGACGGCAGTAGGGGTAAATGCGCTTAGTTTTTATTCACTTAAATCATTCACAAACAAAAAAGGTGAGCTAGTGCCCACCTTTTAATCAATCAAGCTAACGTTGATTATTCGTCTAGGAAGCTACGCAGAGTTTCTGAGCGGCTTGGGTGACGAAGTTTACGCAGTGCTTTTGCTTCGATCTGACGGATACGCTCACGAGTAACGTCGAACTGCTTACCTACTTCTTCTAGAGTGTGGTCAGTGTTCATATCGATACCAAAGCGCATACGCAGTACTTTTGCTTCACGCGGAGTAAGACCTGCAAGAACGTCTTTTGTTGCTACTTTTAGGCTGCCGGCAGTTGCAGAGTCTAGCGGTAGCTCAAGTGTCGTATCTTCAATGAAGTCACCTAGATGCGAATCTTCGTCGTCACCGATTGGTGTCTCCATTGAGATTGGCTCTTTAGCGATCTTTAGAACTTTACGGATCTTATCTTCTGGCATTTGCATACGCTCTGCCAACTCTTCTGGTAACGGCTCTCGACCCATCTCTTGTAGCATTTGGCGAGAGATACGGTTTAGCTTGTTGATCGTTTCGATCATGTGTACCGGAATACGAATCGTACGTGCTTGGTCTGCTATCGAACGAGTGATTGCCTGACGAATCCACCATGTCGCGTAAGTCGAGAACTTGTAACCACGGCGGTATTCGAACTTATCTACCGCTTTCATCAGACCGATGTTACCTTCTTGAATTAGATCCAAGAACTGTAGGCCACGGTTGGTGTATTTCTTCGCAATAGAGATAACAAGACGTAAGTTCGCTTCAACCATCTCTTTCTTCGCACGGCGAGCTTTAGCTTCACCGATAGACATACGACGGCTGATGTCTTTGATGCTTTGAACCGTTAGAGATGTCTCTTCTTCGATGATCTTCAGCTTTGAGATAGAGCGGCGGATGTCATCTTCGCTACGGCGGATCTTTTCTGCGTATGGTTTATCAGACGCTAAGATTTCATCTAACCATGCTTCTGTCGACTCATTACCTGTGAACAGTGTAATGAATGACTTCTTAGGCATTTTTCCGTATTCAACAGTCGCCTTCATGATCAGACGTTCTTGAGTACGTACGCGTTCCATTGATGTACGTAGTTCTTCAACTAGGTAATCAAATTGTTTAGGCGTTAGACGGAACTCTTTAAATACATCGATAACCATTTCATGCGCAAGCGTTGCTTTCGGGCTGTCATCGCCGTACTCGTTACACGCTAGCTGGAAATTTTGGAATGTGTTGCGCAGAGCCGTGAACTTTTCAAGAGCAAGTTCAGGATCGATACCTGTATCTTCCTCTTCTTCCTCATCATCCTCAGACTCTTCTTCCGCATCTTCTGCGTCTTCGTCTTTAAGATCTTTCTCAGCCAGCTCAGAACCGATGTGGGTAGCTGTCGGTGCTGCTGTTTCATCTGCATCAGGGTCAACAAAACCAGTAATTAGGTCAGTTAGACGCAGCTCTTCAGCTTGAACCTTATCGAATTGCTCAAGAATGTAAGGAATCGTTCCTGGGTATTCTGCAACAGAGTTTTGAACCTGGTTAATACCATCTTCAATACGCTTAGCAATATCGATCTCGCCTTCACGAGTCAATAGCTCTACGGTACCCATTTCACGCATGTACATGCGAACTGGGTCTGTGGTGCGACCGATTTCATTCTCTACGCTAGAGAGTGCAGCTGCAGCAGCTTCTGCCGCATCTTCATCGGTGATTGTATCGTCATCATTCAGTGCAAGATCATCAGCGTCAGGAGCAGTTTCTACTACTCGGATGCCCATATCGTTGATCATCTGAATGATATCTTCGACCTGCTCTGAATCTACGATTTCTGCTGGCAGGTGGTCGTTTACTTCTGCGTAGGTCAGATAGCCTTGTTCCTTGCCTTTAATGACAAGTTGTTTCAGCTGTGACTGCGGATTTTGATCCATAGACGGTATCCAACTTAGTATCTGGTGAAGGAATTAGTATGCGAGTTGCAAACCACACATCTTAACAAATTTATTGATTGCTGACTAATCGAACAGGGTTACGCTTTTAAATCTAGCATTAAGGCTAGTAGCTCCCTTCTTTCTTCGGTTGATAAACCGACACTTCTTTCTTTAGCCTGCAAATTCTCAATTTGCTTTTCGACGCATTGGGCAATTATTTTGTCCAATGAATCCAAAAATATATCTTGCTCGTTGTCCTCATCGAGAGGAATCTCCCAACCGGCAAGGCGGGATAAGAGTGCCTCATGGGCGGTGTTTCGCCAGCTTTCGAGTAGCTGACCGGTAGTTATATTGGGATGCTGATGGCAATAATCAAGCACTTCGGCAAATAAACTTAGCCCAGGTACTGTTAACTCTCTCACACTTGAGAGATCCGGTACCATTTCAGCATAGCTTGGATTTTGGATAAGCAAAGCGATTAAGTCACGCATTGGTGTGCGTTTGATCTCTTTATGCGGTTGAGGTCGAGTTTCAACTGTGCGCTTTCGCGCTTGCCTATGCCTGTTATCAAAACCGGTTCGTTCGTCGAGCAGCTTATCGAGTAACTCTTGGAAATACGGATCAGGGATCTTATCGATCAAAGCACTGGCATGAGCACGTAAAGCCGACTTACCTTCATTGCTACCTAGGTTGATTTGATGAATCTCAACAAGATTATCAAATAGATAACTTGATAGTGGCGTTGCTTGTTCAATTTGCTCTTCAAAAGCCTCTTTACCATATTTGCGTACATAGCTATCTGGGTCTTCGCCATCTGGCAGAAATAGGAACTTTAGCGTATTGCCGGTTTTTAGATATTGCAGTGCATTCTCTAGAGCTCGCCAAGCCGCTTCTTTACCTGCGCGGTCACCATCGTAGCAACACACTACGGTATTGGTTTGGCGGAATAATAGCTGGATATGATCGCCTGTGGTGGAAGTCCCAAGGGAAGCCACTGAATAGTCAACGCCATACTGAGCCAGTGCCACGACATCCATATAGCCTTCAACAACGAGAACTTTTGGCGGCTCTCGGTAGGCTTGCATCACCTCATAAAGGCCATATAGCTCTTTACCTTTATGGAAAATAGGTGTTTCTGGTGAGTTGAGATACTTAGGTGTGCCATCTCCCAATACACGACCACCAAAGCCAATTACTCGTCCACGGCGGTCACGAATAGGAAACATCACTCGACCACGAAAACGGTCGTAGCGATTGCCTTTGTCGTTTTCAATCAACATACCGCCAGAGACAAGCATATCTTGTGTCTGCGGCGTTTGGCCAAAGTTCTTACGTACCAGATCCCACTCGTCAGCGACGTAGCCAATACCGAACTTCTGAACAATCTGGCCTGAAAGCCCGCGATCTTTTAGATAATCAATGGCAACTTTGCTTTTTGGTTGCTTGAGTTGATCACGGTAGAACTGAGCAATACTGCCCATTAGGTCGTAGAGGTTACGTTTTTGCTCTGAATTGGCTTTTGGTTGGCTTGATTGAAACCCGCCACCTTGTCGTTGTTCTCGTGGAACTTCAAGGCCAAGAAAGGAAGAGAGTTCTTCAATTGCTTCAACAAAGTCTAACCGCTCATACTCCATCATAAAGTCGATGGCATTACCGTGCACACCACAACCGAAGCAGTGATAAAACTGCTTTTCTTGCGACACACTGAATGAAGGTGTTTTTTCGTTGTGGAAGGGGCAGCAAGCACCATAGTTTTTGCCTTTTTTCTTAAGTTTTACGCGAGCGTCAATAATGTCGACAATATCGAGTCGAGCAAGGAGATCATCAATGAAACTACGAGGGATGTGTCCTGCCATAAAACCTTAGAAAAACGCACTAACAAATAGAAAGGGTAGATACAAACAAGCCGCGCATTCCGAAGGATAGCACGGCTTGTTCAATTGGGTAGGGTGCTTAAGCCAGTTTAGCGCGAACTAAACCACTTACTTTACCCATATCTGCACGCCCTTGGATTTGAGGTTTAAGAACGCCCATTACTTTACCCATGTCTTGCATGCCCGCAGCACCTGACTCTGCAATTGCACTTTCAACAAGCGCAGCCACTTCATCTTCAGTAAGCGGTTGAGGCATAAAATCCTCAAGTACTGTAATTTCAGCTTTCTCAGTATCTGCAAGATCTTGACGACCTGCAGCTTCAAATTGAGCGACAGAATCGCGACGTTGTTTAACCATTTTAGTCAGCACAGCAAGAATGTCGTCATCGCCCAGAGTAATCTGTTCGTCAACTTCACGTTGCTTAATCGCTGATAGAGCTAAACGAATAGTGCCAAGGCGCGGTTTGTCCTTGGCTTTCATCGCTAATTTTTGCTCTTCTTTGAGCTTGTCAATAAGAGCCATAACTATAATCCTTTAGGACTTAGTTATTAGTACAGGCGAACGCGACGAGCGTTTTCGCGAGCTAGCTTCTTAGCGTGACGCTTTTGAGCAGCTGCTTTAGCGCGTTTGCGAACTGTAGTTGGCTTTTCGTAGTGCTCACGACGACGCACTTCAGAAAGGATACCTGCTTTTTCGCAAGAGCGTTTGAAACGACGTAGAGCAACGTCGAACGGTTCGTTTTCACGTACTTTAACTACTGGCATATGCCTTTCACCTCAGGGGTTAATTCGTTAATGCTGGAACGTTAGTGAGCCAAACACTGATGTTCGGTCTCAAACCAGCTTGATCAAAAATGGTGCGGAATTTTAATCCGATCGCATAGCCTTTGTAAAGTATTTTGTTGGGTAGAGTTTGCACAAAATTTGTTTGCGAAGCTAAGGCGCGGTAAGATTGCGCCAATTTTGAATTAGAGACAAACACATCTAGGGTAAAGCATGCGCATTATTGGTATCGAAACCTCTTGTGATGAAACAGGAATCGCCATTTATGATGATGAAAAAGGACTGCTTTCTCATCAACTATATAGTCAGGTTAAGCTGCATGCGGATTACGGCGGTGTCGTTCCAGAGCTTGCTTCGCGTGACCACGTAAAAAAGACTATCCCTCTTATTAAAGAAGCACTGAAAGAAGCTAATCTGACCCCTAAAGATATTGATGGTGTCGCTTATACAGCAGGCCCTGGTCTTGTTGGTGCACTGCTAGTTGGTGCAACGATTGGCCGCAGCATTGCTTATGCTTGGGGTGTGCCAGCCGTTCCTGTTCACCACATGGAAGGGCACCTTTTAGCTCCGATGCTTGAAGATAACCCACCTCCATTCCCATTTGTTGCTGTGTTGGTCTCAGGTGGTCACACTATGATGGTCGAAGTTAAGGGGATTGGTGAGTACAAGATCCTAGGCGAATCGATTGATGATGCAGCAGGTGAGGCTTTCGATAAAACGGCGAAACTGATGGGGTTAGATTACCCTGGAGGCCCACTGCTTTCTAAACTGGCAGAAAAAGGAACACCGGGTCGCTTTAAGTTCCCGCGTCCAATGACGGACCGTCCTGGTTTAGATATGAGCTTCTCTGGCCTTAAAACGTTCACCGCTAACACGATTGCCGCGAATGGTGACGATGAGCAAACCCGTGCTGATATTGCATTAGCATTTGAAGAGGCTGTTTGTGCAACGTTATCGATCAAATGTAAGCGTGCCCTACAGCAGACAGGCTTTAAGCGTATCGTTATTGCCGGTGGGGTAAGTGCAAACCGTCGTCTACGTGCTGAACTTGAACAATTGGCGAAAAAAATGGGCGGTGAAGTTTTCTACCCGCGCACAGAGTTCTGTACCGACAATGGTGCCATGATTGCTTATGCAGGTATGCAGCGCCTGAAAAACGGTGAACTTGCAGATCTGTCTGTACAGGCAACACCACGTTGGCCGATTGATCAGCTAGAGCCAATTGCTTAAGCTAATAAATATAGAGATAAAGTCGCCACTCATGGCGACTTTTTTATACCCAATATCAAGCATATAAATAAGCAGATGGACGAGTGAAATGAACAAATTTTTGATTGATGGGCGAGAGATGGCTTATCAAGATGTGGGAACGGGCCCTGTGATTGTTTTGGGGCACAGTTACCTTTGGGATAGCCAGATGTGGGCGCCACAAATTGAAGCACTTAGCCAAAACTATCGCTGTATTGTCCCAGACCTTTGGGCACATGGGCAGTCTGATGCTGCGCCTGAAATGACACGCTCATTGGCTGATTATGCTAAGCAAATCTTAGCGCTAATGGATCATCTCGATATCGAGCAGTTCTCTATTGTTGGGCTCTCTGTCGGCGGAATGTGGGGCACTGAAGTAGTGACGCTTGCGCCTCAGCGAGTGCAATCATTAGTCTTAATGGATACGTTTGTTGGCTTAGAGCCAGAAGTGACTCATAACAAGTACTTTGCGATGCTTGATGCCATAACTCAACTTAAAGCGATACCTGATCAAATCATTGAAGCAGTCACGCCACTGTTTTTCGCCAATAACGCGAAAGTAGATTCGCCAGATCTCGTTGCAAAGTTCTCTGACCACCTCGCAGGATTAAAGGGTGAGCGTGCCGTTGAAGTCGCTAAGATTGGTCGAGTGGTTTTTGGCCGACGTGACCAAATTGAAGATATTGAGAAGTTTGCCTTGCCAGTACTGATTGCGGTTGGGCAAGAAGATAAACCTCGTCCAGTATTAGAGTCTTACTTGATGGTTGATTCAATAACAGGCTCGGAGCTGGTTCAGATCCCGAAAGCGGGGCATATCTCTAATTTGGAACAGCCTGAATTTGTCACTGAGATGCTACAAGGCTTCTTGTCGAACGTTTACGCTTAGCCTGATTTAAAAATAAAGTCTCTATATTAAGAGGCTTTATTTAATCCATTCTTCTTTTCACCCACTTTAGGCTCTGTCCCTTCAATAAGCCGCTTGATGTTTTGGTGATGGCGAAAAACAATCAGACAGCACAGCATTGCGACAGGCAAAGTATATTGAGGTTTGATCATCCAAGTATAAAACGGTGCCAACAACACAGTGACAATTGCTGCTAATGATGAGTAGCGAAAGAGGAAAGCGACGGCTAGCCACGTAGCGATGATCATAGCGGTAAGATCTAAGCCGATAGGCGCGATAGCACCCAGAGCCGTTGCGACACCTTTGCCACCTTTAAAGTGAAAAAAGATTGGGTACATATGACCAAGACAGGCCGCAATGGCAATAACGCCGAGAATGATGGCGTCGATTCCTATAAAGTATCCGCCCCATACTGGAATTGTCCCTTTTAACATGTCGCAAAGAAGAACCGAAGCGGCGGCTTTTTTCCCACCTACTCGCAACACATTGGTTGCACCAGGATTATTCGATCCCACTTCTCTAGGATCAGGTAAACGAAGAACGCGACAGATTAAGACAGCACTTGAGATCGAACCCAGTAGATAGGCAATAATGATCAAAACCAGTGCTAATGGGGTCATAGTAGATAACTCGTCTGAAACAGGTGTTAGTCAAGCAAGTAATTGATATTATATCGCGCCTGATACTCTCAAACTACCATCTCGGCGTCTGAGAGTGAAATAGTACGACTTTTTCTCTAACTTGGGTATCCGACCTCTAAAGGAATTAACACATGGATAAAGTATTTATCGAACAACTTGAAGTAATTACCATAATCGGCGTTTATGATTGGGAGCAAGAAATTAAGCAAAAACTCGTGCTTGATATTGAAATGGCTCACGATAATCGCCCTGCAGGTAAAAGCGACGATGTTGTTGATGCGTTAGATTACTCTCAAGTTAGCCAGGCTGTATTGGATCATATTGAAGGTGGTCGATTCTTACTTGTGGAGCGCGTTGCTGAAGAGATTGCAGAGTTGATCATGACTAAGTTCAGCGTGCCTTGGATTAAGATTCGTCTAACTAAGCCAGGCGCAGTTGCTCAAGCGAAAGGTGTGGGTGTTGTGATTGAACGAGGCGCTGCATGATCACCACTTATGTCGGGGTCGGTTCCAATATCGATAGGCAGAAGCATATTGAAGCTGCGATCACGGAATTAAGGTTATTAGACCCTGACCTGCGTATCTCGACCATTTATGAATGCGAAGCAATCGGCTTTGAGAGTTACTCGTTTTACAACCTTGTCGTAGAAATGAAAACGTCGTTAACTTTAACGGAATTTTCACGACAGCTGCGTAATATTGAGCTCAAATGGGGGCGTGCAATCAATGCGGGTAAACTGGAGCCGAGAACCGTCGATCTCGATGTCATCCTATTTGGTGAAGTAGTCTCGACTGAAAAACCTGAATTACCACGCAGTGATATCTTCAAATACGCCTTTGTTTTGCAACCTCTGTTGGAGCTATGTCCGGAGAGGGTTGTACCAAATGATGGGCGGACTATTTTTCAGCTCTCTGAGCAAATCAAATTAGATACTGCTTTGTCGCCAGTCCCTCTGTGGTTTAGATAATTTAATAATGAGATTCTAATGAGTTACTTTGAAGCTTTTATCCTTGCTCTTATTCAAGGTCTAACGGAATTTTTGCCGATCTCGAGCTCGGCACATTTGATCCTACCGTCAGCTATTTTAGGTTGGCAAGATCAAGGTCTTGCTTTTGATGTGGCCGTTCATGTCGGCACGCTGGCTGCGGTAATGATCTACTTCCGCAAAGAGGTGGTATCGCTACTCAGTGCCTTTTTTGCTTCTATCTTTAAAGGTGATCGCAGTAAAGAGGCAAAATTGGCCTGGATGATCTTGATTGCGACTATTCCTGCATGTGTGTTTGGCTTGTTAATGAAGGACTTCATTGAGCTTTACCTGCGCAGTGCATGGGTCATTGCCACAACGACAATCGTCTTTGGTTTACTGCTTTGGTATGTCGATAAAAACTCCAAACTGGCAGATGACGAATATCAAGCCGATTGGAAAAAGGCGCTGTTCATTGGTGTTAGCCAAGCGTTAGCCATGATCCCAGGCACGTCACGGTCAGGCGCAACGATTACAGCGGCGCTCTACCTCGGCTTTACCCGAGAAGCGGCAGCACGCTTTTCATTCTTAATGTCTATCCCGATTATCCTGTTAGCGGGCGGTTATCTAGGCCTTAAACTGGTCACCAGTGGTGAGCCTATTCACTTTGGCTTCTTAGCAACGGGTATTGTCACTTCTTTTATCAGCGCATATATCTGCATTCATTTCTTCTTGAAGTTGATTTCGCGTATGGGCATGACTCCGTTCGTTATCTACAGACTGATTCTTGGTGTGGGTTTACTTGCCTTTTTAATGATGAACTAACATCGTAACCCCCATTTCTTTATAAGGGCCACATAGTCCAATCTCGCGCCTACAGCGACATTGTGATATATATGTGGTCTTTCTTTTTCTCTCTTCTTTGATTGATGATATGCGAATTTTTGCACTGACCTTAACCTTAGTTTTAGGCTGGCTACAATTTGAATTGTGGCTGGGTAAAAATGGGATTTCTGATTTCCAATCGGTAAATGCAGATACACAAGTTCAGCATCAAGTGAACGGCAATCTTCAGGTAAGAAATAACGAGATGTTTGCTGAGATTGACGATCTTCGCCAAGGGCTTGATGCCATTGAAGAACGTGCTAGGCATGAGCTAGGCATGATTAAAGAGGGAGAAACGTTCTATCGTATCATCGGAGAAGGCAACTAAATGCGCTCAAACTCTTTATCCTCTTTAGTTGCTGTGGTTCCTGCCGCTGGTGTTGGCAGTCGTATGAAGGCTGACAGACCAAAGCAATATCTCGACATCAATGGCCGCACTGTCCTTGAGCATACCGTTGATAAGCTGCTTAGCCACCCGAAAGTTGCGCATGTTGTTGTGGCTGTGACGGATGGTGACCCATACTTTCCCGATCTATCTATCGCTAACAGAGATGATGTTACTCGAGTTTCTGGCGGTAAAGAGCGAGCGGACTCGGTACTATCTGCATTACACTATGTAGAAGAACATCAACTTTCTGATTGGGTTATGGTTCATGATGCGGCAAGGCCTTGTGTAGACCTGGCAGATCTTGAGCGCTTGATTGAAACGGCAGAAGAGAATCAAATAGGCGGCATTTTGGCGGCGCCAGTTCGCGATACAATGAAGCGAGCAAACAGTGATCGTAATATTGATCATACCGTTGATAGGGAAGCATTGTGGCACGCACTTACTCCACAAATGTTTAAAACTCAAATGTTAACGCAAGCACTCTCCCAAGCTTTAGCGCAAGGTGTTCAAGTCACTGATGAGGCCTCCGCGATTGAGTGGATGGGCCATTCGCCAGCGCTGGTGCAAGGGCGTGCCGATAATATAAAAATTACTCAACCAGAAGATTTAGCGTTAGCTGAGTTTTATCTTAATAGAAACAAAGGATAACTCATGATTCGAATTGGTCACGGTTTTGATGTTCACAAGTTTGGCGGTGAAGGCCCCGTAATTATTGGTGGTGTAGCCGTTCCCTATGAACAAGGCCTGGTTGCTCACTCTGATGGTGATGTTGCTTTACATGCCTTATGTGATGCGCTTTTAGGCGCTATTGCGGCCGGTGATATTGGTCGTCACTTTCCTGATACTGATGACAAGTGGAAAGGGGCGAATAGCCGAGATTTGCTTTGTGATGTCTACCGACGTGTTCGCGAACAAGGTTATGTTTTAGGTAATGCAGACATTACCATTATGGCTCAGGCTCCTAAAATGGCGCCGCATATTGAAGCTATGTGTCAGACCATCGCACAAGACCTAGAAACCGACCTGGGTAACGTCAATGTGAAGGCGACGACAACAGAGCGTCTCGGCTTTACTGGCCGAAAAGAAGGCATTGCCACCGAAGCGGTTGTGCTTCTCGTTAAAAAATAATGAATTGCAGGCTGTTAGACTTTTTAAACAGCTAAGCAGTGGAAACAAGTATGAGTGATATTTTAGCGCCATTGGCTTACTTAAGTGGTAAACCAGCGGCAACAGCAAAACTGAAAGCGAAACCAGAACACTTTCAAGTGAATGAAGATTTAGGCTTTGCATTTACAGGAACTGGCGAACACCTAATGATTCGTATCCGTAAGACAGGCGAAAACACCAGCTTTGTTGCCAATGAACTGGCAAAAGCGTGCGGTGTTAAATCTAAAGACGTGAGCTGGGCTGGCTTAAAAGACCGCCACGCTGTGACAGAGCAATGGTTAAGTGTTCATTTACCAAAAGGCGAGACTCCTGACTTTTCAGCTTTCTTAGCTCAGTATCCAAGTATTGAAATCGTTGCGACGGATCGTCACAACAAGAAGCTTCGCCCAGGTGACTTAATCGGTAACGAATTTGTCGTTACGCTGTCAGAAGTATCAGATGTAGAAGATGTACTTAAACGTCTAGAGTCTGTAGCTAAAAGTGGTGTGCCAAACTATTTTGGTAGTCAACGTTTTGGTAATCAAGGTAACAACTTAGATGAAGCTCGCCGTTGGGGCCGTGAGAACGTTCGTACACGTAACCAGAATAAGCGCAGTCTCTATTTATCTGCTGCACGCTCATGGGTTTTTAATACCATTCTGTCAGACCGTATTGAAAAAGGTTTGTTCTCTCAGGCTGTAGCAGGCGACATTGTTGAGTCTAATGGTGAGCTTATTGCTGTTTCTACTGATTCATTGTCTGCAGTGAATGATGAACTATCGCAAGGTCAATCGACGTTAACAGCCGCGCTGGCGGGCGATAATGCGCTGCCAACACTAGAAGATGCGCTAGCGCTCGAACAACCTCATCTTGATGCTGAACCAGATTTGATGGCGCTTATTCGAGGTAATCGTATGCGTCATGAACGTCGTGCTATTTCGCTTATGCCACAAAAACTATCCTGGGAAGTTGAGGGTGACAATATCACGTTAACCTTCTCACTAGATGCCGGATGCTTTGCAACAGCGATTATTCGAGAGCTTATTGAAGAAGTGGAAGTGGAGCGTCAGTATTCATGAGTGATAAGCGACTCAAAGTTCTGATCAGTAATGATGATGGCGTACATGCTCAAGGCATACATGCGTTAGCGGATATTCTGCGTGACTTGGCAGACGTGACGATTGTTGCGCCGGATCGAAATCGCTCAGGAGCATCAAACTCATTGACGCTAGAGCAACCTCTTCGAGTTAATGAGATCGCACCACAGATTCATTCTGTACAAGGGACGCCGACTGACTGTGTTCACTTTGCATTGAATGAGTTAATGAAGGATGACTTACCTGATTTGGTCCTAACAGGGATCAACCATGGTGCGAACCTTGGTGATGATGTGCTCTATTCAGGTACCGTTGCTGCCGCAATGGAAGGACATTTCTTGGGGGTGCAATCTATTGCTTTCTCGTTGGTAGGCAAAAATCATTTTGAAACTGCAGCACAGATTGCTCGTCAACTTGTCACTCAGCACGCGAATGCGCCTATACCAACCAATCGACTGCTAAATGTCAATGTACCAGATCTTCCTCAATCTGAGCTAAAAGGGACTTGGGTAACACGACTTGGCGCCCGTCATCACGCTGAAGCGATGATTAAGCAGAAAGATCCCCGTGGTCATGATATTTATTGGTTAGGCCCTCCGGGCAAAGAGCAAGATGCCGGAGAAGGAACCGACTTCTATGCGATTGAACAGGGGTTTGTCTCAGTGACACCGCTGCAGGTAGACTTAACGGCACATGAGTCCATTGCGAGCATGGATAACTGGTTGAAGGATAAATAAGAATGGTTAACCCACATGCCGACAGATTAATCGACTTTCTTGTCGCGAGTGGCATTCAGGATCAAAAAGTGCTGGATGCTATCTATCGTTTGCCAAGGGAACAGTTTGTTTCTCAAGCGATGATGCACCAAGCCTATGACAACAATGCTTTGCCTATAGGGCAGGGACAGACAATTTCTCAGCCTTATATTGTTGCTAAGATGACTGAGATGTTAGAGCTTACTCGCAGCAGCAATGTGTTGGAGGTTGGAACAGGGTCTGGTTATCAGACTGCTGTTTTGGCTCAGTTGGTTGATCATGTTTACTCTATCGAGCGAATCAAAGCCCTTCAATGGGATGCTAAACGTCGCTTGAAACAACTTGATATTTATAATGTATCCACCAAACATGGTGATGGTTGGCAAGGTTGGTCTGCAAAGGGACCGTTCGATGCGATCATCGTGACGGCGGCAGCGGAATCTGTTCCTTCGGCACTGCTCGAACAGCTGAAGGATGGAGGTGTAATGATGATTCCAGTTGGGACGGATGAACAACAACTACTCAAAGTGGTCCGCAACGGCGACGAGTTTCACTCTCAGGTTATTGAACTTGTGCGCTTTGTTCCTCTTGTAGCGGGTGATCTCGCATAAATGAAGTCTAAATCTTTTCTTCTCTCTATTGTCGGGGCTTGCAGTATACTTGTTGGGTGTGCTGCTCATTCCCCTGCTCCAGTAACAGGCTTGAAGAAAGATTACAGCTCGGTTTCACGCGGGAGTTACAGAGGTAGTTACTACCAAGTTGAAAAAGGCGATACGCTGTATTTTATAGCCTATGTCACAGACAAAGATGTAAAAGAAATCATTAGTTACAATGGTTTAACCGCACCTTACACTATATATCCAGGTCAAAAACTTAAGCTATGGCGACCAGCCTATAACCCGCCAGCGTACGGTGGGGCAGGGGCTGGCGTGGCTGTGGCTGCAGTCGCAACCCCTTCAACACCAGGTTCAAATAGCTCCTCGAGTAAAAACTCTACTCAAAAGGTTACCAGTAATAACTCAAAAAACAACCAACAAACGGCGAGCAAACAACCACCAAAGAGGGTTGATCAATCAAAATCAAAGGAGTATGTTGAACCTACTGGTAAACAAAATGTTAACAAAACTGTTAGCAAGCCAACTGCCAATAACAACAAAGTTTCCAAATGGTTATGGCCGACAAAAGGGAGAGTAATTAAAAACTTTTCTGCTGGGGATCAAGGTAACAAAGGTATTGATATCGCAGGGCAGCGAGGACAATCCATTGTTTCTACAGCAGGCGGCACCGTCGTCTATTCAGGCAATGCGCTACGTGGTTACGGTAATCTCGTGATTATAAAACATAACGACAACTACCTCAGTGCATATGCTCATAATGATCGGTTGCTAGTTCGCGAAGGGCAAAGTGTCAAAGCTGGTCAAAAAATCGCAACAATGGGCAGCTCTGGAACAAGCAGTGTTCGCTTACACTTTGAAATTCGCTATCAAGGTAAGTCAGTGAATCCGAAACGCTACTTACCGTAATAATTTACTGTTAGGTAAAATAGCGACATTAGCAGTAGTAATGTCTTGCTAGCTCGCCAGGGGGAGGCGCTATGAGTATAAGCAATGCAGCAACTAAAGTAGAAGATTTCGAAATCGGTCAAGAAACGGTTCAAACTTTTACTACCAAAACCAACACCAAATCCACTCAAACTGAAGAAGCCAAAGAAGAGTTCGATGCATCAACGAAAAGCCTTGATGCGACACAACTGTATTTAGGTGAAATTGGTTTTTCTCCACTTCTTACCGCAGAAGAAGAAGTTCTTTATGCTCGTCGAGCACTACGTGGCGATGAAGCTGCACGTAAACGAATGATCGAAAGTAACCTGCGACTAGTGGTGAAAATCTCACGCCGTTATAGTAATCGTGGACTTGCCTTGCTTGACCTCATTGAAGAAGGCAATCTGGGTTTAATTCGCGCAGTAGAGAAGTTCGATCCAGAACGTGGCTTTAGATTTTCAACTTACGCCACTTGGTGGATCCGACAAACGATTGAACGTGCTCTGATGAACCAAACACGTACTATCCGTTTACCGATTCATGTCGTTAAAGAGCTCAATATTTACTTACGTACAGCCCGTGAGCTTTCGCAGAAACTCGACCATGAGCCAACGGCCGAAGAGATCGCCACTCAGTTAGACAAACCCGTTGATGACGTGAGCAAAATGCTTCGTCTTAATGAGCGTATCAGCTCTGTCGATACACCTATCGGCGGCGACGGTGAAAAAGCGCTGTTAGATATTATTCCAGATATCAACAACTCAGATCCTGAAGTCTCGACTCAAGATGACGACATCAAGGACTCTTTAATTCATTGGCTTGATGAGCTAAATCCGAAACAAAAAGAGGTGCTTGCACGTCGCTTCGGTTTACTGGGTTATGAGCCTTCGACGCTTGAAGAAGTTGGACGTGAAATCAACCTCACTCGTGAGCGAGTACGCCAAATCCAAGTAGAAGGACTACGACGTCTGCGAGAAATCTTGATTAAACAGGGACTGAATATGGAGAACCTGTTTGCAGTGACTGAAGATTAATATGTCGGTCTGAATAGTGAAAAGCCTTGGAACTTCCAAGGCTTTTTTGATCCTTACTGCTTGGGGCAGTGGATTTGGCGTAATTAAGTTAAAACGCCATGGCACATATTTCTATGTTTCTACATTGATAAGTGGAAACACTTTGACGAGCTTAATTCGATTCTCTTCTAACTCCACGATTTCCATCGGGTGGCCTGAGACTTGAACACTTAGGTGACTTTCAGGGATATCTTCTAGGTGCTCTAAGATAAGGCCATTTAGCGTTCTAGGGCCATCTGTAGGTAGCTTCCACTTTAAGCCTTTGTTGATGTCTCGTATGTTGGCACTTCCTTCTATTAAGAAGCTGCCATCACCTTGAGGGGTGATCTCATCAGATAAACTTGGTGCAATTGATGTAGTAAATTCACCAACGATCTCCTCAAGAATATCCTCAAGAGTCACTAGACCGATGATATCGCCATATTCATCTACGATGAGTCCAATACGCTCTTTATTGCGTTGGAATTTCAGTAATTGGACGTTAAGTGGTGTACTTTCCGGAATGAAGTAGACTTCATCAGCTGCTCGAAGCAGGGTTTCTTTTGTGAACTCGTTTTTCTCTAGCATCAATCGATAAGATTCACGCAAACGAAGCATACCAACCACTTCATCAATCTGATCTCGATACAGTACTACTCGCCCATGCGGAGAGTGGGTTAG
Source organism: Vibrio sp. RE86 (assembly GCF_013114545.1). Lineage (GTDB taxonomy): Bacteria > Pseudomonadota > Gammaproteobacteria > Enterobacterales > Vibrionaceae > Vibrio. The sequence goes on from NZ_VTXI01000009.1 coordinate 117,416, forward strand.
CTGTCTGACAATTGATTTCCAATCATCATTGATGTCGATACCAGTAATCTCATTGCGTGGCACCATGATGTCATTAACAGTCACGTGCTCAAGGTCGAGAATCGAAATCAACATATCTTGGTGACGTCGGGGAATAAGGCTACCCGCTTCGTTTACGACGGTACGCAACTCCTCTGAGCTGAGGTGATCATCGCCACCGTGGTTAGCTTTAATACCAAGCAGTCGAATAAAGCCGTTAGTGATGAAGTTGACCAATATGACCAATGGTGAAAGCAGCTTCATCAAAATGGTTAGAACAATACTGCTCGCGTAAGAGACACGTTCAGGGTATAGGGATGCGAGAGTCTTTGGGGTCACTTCAGCAAACACGAGGACGACCATGGTGAGTGCACCGGTTGCAATCGCGACACCTAGATCACCATATAGACGCATGCCTAAAATGGTGGCAATAGCAGAAGCGAGAATATTGACGAGGTTGTTGCCGATAAGAATCAAACCGATGAGACGGTCAGGACGGTCGAGAAGTTTCTCTACACGTTTTGCGCCTTTGTGGCCATTGTTTGCAAGGTGTTTTAGGCGGTAGCGGTTCAAAGACATCATCCCTGTCTCGGAACCTGAAAAATAGCCTGAAATAACGATAAGACACGCGAGTAGCGCAAATAAGATACCCGTTGATATGTCGTCCAAAGCTTCTCTTTTCCTTGTTATGTTTGGTTAATTTATGACCTAAAATGTTTGTTAAGTCAATTTCAAATAGAGAATTGAATATTGTAAAAGAAAGGTGCAACCGTTGCACCTTTCCAATTCAATTAGTTAAGAATGATTTCACGCACAAAGCGACTGCCAAAGTAGGCAAGAGTAAGAAGGGTGGCGCCGGCAACAGCAAACCAAGTGACTTTTCTACCGCGCCAGCCTTTTTGATAGTGGCCCCACAACAGAACGGAGTATACGACCCAAGCAATGAAAGAAAGGATGCCTTTATGGGCCTTTCCTTGTGCAAACATATCTTGGACAAACACAAATCCTGTCAGCAGCGTGCCCGTCAGTAAAACATTACCAATCAAGATAATATTGAATAATTGGCGCTCGACCATAAGTAGCGGCGGTAAATTTGGGTTAATTGCTAGGGCTTGCTTGGTCTTTAGCTTGTGGTCAAGCCAAGCCAATTGCAGTGCATAAAGTGCGCCAATCGTCAGTGTTGAGTATGAGAACAACGCCAGTGATATGTGTATCAGGAGTTTAGGGTCTTGCTCTAAGTGCGTAATGAAAGTGCTTGGTAGGAAGGCAGCACCGATTAGGTTAATCGCAGCAAAGCTGTAAACCACAGGAAGTAAGAACCATAGTCGCGTCTTGAGCATTGCACCGCTCATCACCAGCGAAATAATAAAGCTGATTAAGGAAGCGACATTCAAAATGCTCAGGTTTTGTCCCGAGCTACCCAAGATAAGGTCACTGAGCAACCAAGCATGAAACGCCAATGCGAGAAACGCACTAGCCATTACGGTTTTTACCCGAATCCCTGTCTGGTGAACGAGTCCCGGCACTATGGTTGCAATCGCTAATGAATAGAGTATTGCGGCAGCAACAGCAATTAAGTTGTCCATTATTCTCTATGAGCTGGTGGATTTTTAACAAATTATACCCTGCATCAACGGCTTGAGCTATGACTTATCTCCTTCATTTGTCGAGTGTGAGATATCAAAAGTCATTAAGGCAGTGTCAAGCTGTGGGTGGCTAAGGTATACTCATAGTAATTTTTCGCCAAAATTGAAGGGCGAGCCTACTTGCAAACCATCTAGGTAAAGAGACAAAGATGTTTGAGAATTTAACGGATCGATTATCCAAAACGCTGAAAAATATCAGCGGTAAGGGTCGACTGACCGAAGATAATATTAAAGAGACGTTGCGTGAAGTGCGTATGGCACTTCTAGAAGCTGACGTAGCGCTACCTGTTGTACGTGAATTTATTAAGCGTATTAAAGAGAGTGCGGTAGGTGTAGAGGTATCAAAATCTCTAACGCCTGGACAAGAATTTATTAAGATCGTTCAGACTGAGCTTGAAGCGGTGATGGGGGAATCAAACGAAGCCCTTAACTTAGCTGCTCAGCCGCCAGCGGTTGTTTTAATGGCAGGTCTACAAGGTGCGGGTAAAACCACATCGGTAGGTAAACTGTCAAAACTACTCAAAGAGCGCGAGAAGAAGAAAGTCTTAGTGGTTTCTGCCGACGTTTACCGTCCTGCAGCAATTAAACAGCTAGAGACCTTGGCTTCTGATGTGGGCGTTGATTTCTTCCCATCTTCTGCTGACCAAAAGCCGCTTGATATCGCTAATGCGGCGATTGACCATGCGAAGAAGAAATTCTACGACGTGCTGCTTGTCGATACCGCTGGTCGTTTAGCGGTTGACGAAGAGATGATGGCGGAAATTCAAGAGCTTCATACTGCGATTAACCCTGTCGAAACGTTATTCGTTGTTGATGCTATGACGGGTCAAGATGCGGCAAACACAGCAAAAGCGTTTGGTGATGCTCTGCCATTAACGGGTGTAGTACTGACCAAAGTCGATGGTGATGCTCGTGGTGGTGCTGCGCTGTCTGTTCGCCATATCACAGGTAAGCCGATTAAGTTCTTAGGTGTGGGTGAAAAGACTGACGCTCTAGAACCATTCCATCCAGATCGTGTCGCTTCACGTATTCTTGGTATGGGTGACGTTCTGTCGCTGATTGAAGACCTACAGCGCAACGTTGACCAAGACCAAGCAGAGAAGCTAGCGAAGAAGTTCAAAGAGAAGAAAGGTTTTGACCTTGAAGACTTCCGTGAACAGCTTGGCCAAATGCAAAACATGGGCGGCATGATGGGTATGATGGATAAGCTACCTGGCATGAGCAACTTACCGGACAACGTGAAAGACAAAGTTGACGATAAGATGTTCAAGCAGATGGAAGCAATCATCAACTCTATGACGATGAAAGAGCGTCAAAGACCTGAATTGATTAAAGGTTCACGCAAAAAGCGTATTGCCGCAGGTTCTGGCACTCAGGTGCAAGACGTTAACCGTCTACTAAAACAATTCACCCAGATGCAGAAGATGATGAAGAAGATGCAGAAGGGCGGAATGAAAGGCATGATGCGCAACATGCAAGGCATGATGGGCGGCATGGGTGGAATGGGCGGAGGCGGTGGTTTCAATCCGTTTGGCCGATAATTTCCCCACAGCGATAAAAATTTCAAGGTGTTAGCTACGTCACAAACTTAGTATTCATTTTATGTTGGTGAAAAAGTAGCTAAATCCCTTGCATTGATTCGGAATAAGAGTAAAATTCCGGAGCTTTATTTTGGCACGAGCCCCAAAGTTGTTTAGCGATAAACGATTTCTGGGGTTAATTTTATTTTTGAGAAAGCAAAGAGGACGACATGGTAACCATTCGTTTGGCACGTCACGGCGCTAAGAAGCGTCCATTTTATCAAATCGTAGTAGCGGACAGCCGCAATGCAGCAACTGGCCGTTTCATCGAGAAAGTTGGTTTCTTTAACCCAACTGCTCAAGGTCAAGAAGAAGGTCTACGTCTAGACCTAGATCGCGTTAACCACTGGGTTGGTCAAGGCGCATCTCTATCTGACCGCGTAGCTAAGCTAGTTAAAGACGCTCAAAAAGCGGCTTAATTCTTAAAGAAGAAGAAATTAGCTTATGTCGATGAAAGGTAATGAAACAATGAGCGAAGACAAGATTGTTGTAGGCAAGTTCGGTGCTTCTTACGGCATTCGTGGTTGGCTTAAGGTTTTATCCTACACAGACAATGCTGAAAGCATATTTGATTACGCGCCTTGGTTTATTAATCAGGGCGGTCAGTGGGTTGAATACAAAGTAGAAAGCTGGAAGCGCCATAACAAAGGTTTGGTGGTAAAGCTTGAAGGTCTTGACGTGCGCGAAGATGCGCAGTTAATGACTAACTTTGAGATTTCGATTGACCCTGCGGTATTGCCAGAATTGCCATCAGATGAATTCTATTGGCGTGATTTGATTGGAATGCAGGTAGTAACCGACAAAGGTTACGATCTAGGTACTGTCTCTGACATGCTAGAAACTGGCTCCAACGATGTTTTGGTAATTAAAGCAAATCTAAAAGATGCTTTCGGGCAAAAGGAACGATTAATTCCGTTCCTTGAAGAGCAAGTGATCAAGAATATTGATCGTGAAGCTCAACGGATCGAAGTTGACTGGGATCCTGGATTCTAAACTCCAAATATTCAGAGCGAGATAAACATGTGGGTTGGCGTAATAAGCCTATTTCCTGAAATGTTCCGTTCTGTTACCGATTTTGGAGTAACAGGTCAAGCGGTTAAAAAAGGTCTTTTATCGATTGAGACTTGGAATCCTCGAGATTTCACTCACGATAAACATCGGACTGTAGATGACAGACCTTATGGTGGTGGCCCTGGTATGTTGATGATGGTACAGCCTTTGCGCGATGCTATTCATACAGCAAAACAAGCCTCACCAGGTAAGACGAAAGTGATTTACCTCTCTCCTCAAGGTCGAAAACTTGACCAAAAGGGAGTAGAAGAGCTGGCAACAAACGAGAATTTACTTCTAATTTGTGGCCGCTACGAAGGGGTAGATGAGCGCATTATTCAATCTGAAGTTGACGAAGAATGGTCAATTGGAGATTTTGTAATGACGGGGGGAGAGATCCCAGCCATGACGTTAATTGACTCTGTCTCTCGGTTTGTTCCGGGGGTACTCGGTGATTTTGCGTCGGCAGAAGAAGACTCTTTTGCCAATGGCTTGCTAGATTGCCCTCACTACACGCGCCCTGAGGTGTTAGACGGTAAAGAGATACCTGCGGTACTCAAGTCTGGCAACCACAAGGACATTCGTCTCTGGCGACTAAAGCAGTCGTTGGGCCGTACTTGGCTAAGAAGACCAGAACTCCTGGAAAACCTAGCTCTGACTGACGAACAGGAACAATTACTGGCCGAGTTCATCAAAGAAAATCGAGCTAAGTAACCTATTAAATTTAGTATCAGTTTATTCTAGGAATTTATTAAAATGAGTAACATCATCAAGGCTCTTGAAGAAGAGCAGCTAAAATCAGACCTACCTAAATTCGCACCAGGTGACACTGTTGTAGTTCAAGTTAAGGTAAAAGAAGGTGACCGTGAGCGTCTACAGGCTTTTGAAGGCGTTGTAATCGCAATCCGTAACCGTGGTCTACACTCTGCTTTCACTGTACGTAAGATCTCTAACGGTGAAGGTGTTGAGCGTACGTTCCAAACACACTCTCCAATCGTTGATAGCATCGAAGTTAAACGCCGTGGTGCAGTACGTCGTGCCAAGTTGTACTACCTACGTGAGCGTTCTGGTAAGTCAGCTCGTATTAAAGAGAAACTTGCTAAGAAGTAATGCTATAACTAGCGTTCTCATAGTATTAGCGGAGGCCAATTGGCCTCCGCTTTTTTATTTTCGGCAAGAAAAAAGCCGATGTTCTCACATCAGCTTCTTTAGTTTTACTCGTATCTCGCAGCGTAGCACTTGCGATTCTTACTAGTACTGGTCTTCAGACCACCCATCGGCGTCAGACATATCAGGTGCGCCAGGGATGCTATTCTCTTCATCAGCCCACTCACCAAAATCGATCATTTGGCACTGCTTACTGCAAAACGGGCGGAAAGGGCTTTGCTCACCCCAAGGGACATCTTGGCCACATTGTGGGCATGGCACAATGGTAATTTTCGACATGGACATTCTCTAAGTTATTCGTGGTATCTAGAAGATATTATACAGGTAATAAGAGGAGATTAGCTGCAAACAGCCAGTTTAAAGTCGATATCTTCAACTGACGCCTGGCCTGATTTGAAGTCGATAAACTTAATCGCAAAACGGTTCTTATGGCCAGATATCATTGGGTATACGCCATGAGCAGTCGATAGTTCAAGGCGTAAGATATTCGCTTCATCGGCATCACTCTGGTAAAAGCCTGATTTAGCTTCAATGGAGCGAAAGTGTCCTGTCTCACGAGTCAACTTGAGCCATAGCGACAATGCACTTGAAAGGGGAGCGAGTGAACTAAGCCAATGTTTTGCATCAGCTTGTTTCTTCTCTAGAGGAAGATGCAACCAGTGGTGGAGTGCAGGTAAGTCAAAACAACATGAACCACCTGGTAAGTTAAAACGCTGGCGAATCGCACTTAAAAAGCGATCTTCTTTTAAGCTTTGACCAAAACGTTCAGCGCTCATCAAGCTGCTGTGCGTTGCATCAACCTCTGACAGTACAGTGGTTAGCATTTGTTGGTCTACGCCTTCGACATTTTGCCAAGAACGGTAGGCTAGGCGTTGTTTCTCTATATCTTTAGCGAGTTCACTTTTGAGTTGGATCTGTTCAAAGATCTCAACCAAATCGAAAAGAGAGCGGTAAAAGATTAAGTGCTGCATTTGGTCACTAAACTGCGCCGCTAAATTTAGCTGATTGAGTAGCGCTTCTACTCGCAGATAAATTCGGGTCTTCTCATTTAGTGGATGTTCGAAATAATGGGTTGTCATCAATACGCAGCTCTATGTTCTTCTTTCTCTATTCTCACCGATTTGCACTACAAATTTCTAGGAACTTTTGGTGCAATTCTGTGATTTGCGGCAAAAGTTTCTCGTTTATTGCATTATTTTTAATCACATAGTCGGCAATCGCGAGCCTTTGCTCTCGAGTTGCTTGTGAGGCAAGAATGGCTTCTACTTGAGATTGATTGACCTTGTCTCTCGCAACGGTCCTTTGTAGTTGGGTTTCTTTATCAACATCAACGACTAGGACCTTATCTGCTAAGGATTGAAGGTCGTTCTCCACCATCAGTGGAATCACCAAAAGAGCGTAAGCCGACTGAACATCATCAAGTTGCTTTAGCATTTCACGTCGAATCATTGGGTGGAGTAGGTTGTTGAGCCACTCCTTTTGCTCTGGTTGACTGAAGATAATATCACGCAGCTTAGAGCGGTTTAAGTTGCCTAAGTCATCAAGGATCTGCTCACCGAAACGGTTTGTGATGGCGTTAATCCCATCAGTGCCTGGCTCGACAACTTCTCTTGCTACGATGTCAGCATCGACGACCTCAATGCCAAACTCTTGCTGAAAGAGATTAGCAACCGTTGTTTTGCCACTCGCTATGCCACCTGTAAGGCCAATAACCAACGCCATAATTAGATTCCTAAGAAGTTACGAAAGTACCAATCAATGATCTGTTCTCCCCACATCAGACTGATCCAGCCGGCGATCGCAAGGTAAGGACCAAACGGAAATGCTTTATCGATGCCTTGTTGCCTTAATCTTAGCTGAATCAAGCCAAATACAAGACCAACCAAAGAAGAAAGGAGAATGATCATAGGTAGATACTGCCAGCCAAGCCAAGCCCCAAGAGCGGCAAGCAGTTTGAAATCACCATAGCCCATGCCCTCTTTACCTGTTGCAAGCTTGAATGCCCAGTAAACAACCCAAAGAGCTAAGTAGCCTGCCATAGCGCCGATAACCGCATCTTGTAATGAGATTGAGCTAATGCCAAGTAGTGCTAACGCAATACCTGCCCAAGTGAGTGGCAAGGTGAGTTGATCGGGCAGCATCATGGTATCCAAATCGATAAACGTAGCGGCGATAAGGACGAAAGTGAAGAATATTAGGGCTATCGTAAAGTAACTAAACCCAAATTGAGTGGCGAGCATAAACGCCATAACGCCAGTCAGTAGTTCGACTAGAGGGTAACGTGGGCTAATTTTATTGCTGCACTTATGGCACTTGCCACGAAGAAATACCCAACTAAGAACAGGAATATTATCAATAATACGAATTTTACTGTCGCATTTTGGGCAAGTTGACGCTGGAACGCTGAGGTTGTAAACCCCCTCTGGCATAGGAATTTTGTGCTCCGGAAAGCTTTCAGAGCACTCTTTTTGCCACTCTCGCTCCATCATAATAGGAAGACGGTGGATCACAACATTCAGAAAGCTGCCAATGATTAAACCAAAAACGGCGGCTAAGGTAGGGAATAGCCAAGGGTAGTAGTAAAAAATTTCCATAGAGTACAGCTTGTGTGATGCCAGAGACGTTAGCCAACTATACTATCCTAAGACACTCATTAAGTTAAAGATTGGTAGATACATTGCAACAACAAGACCGCCGACAACGATACCAAGAAAGATAATTATCAAGGGTTCGAGCACTTTTCCTAAATTGTCGACGGTATTATCAATTTCGAATTCGTAAATGGTTGCTACCTTGTTGAGCATGTCATCTAAACGACCGGATTCCTCGCCTATCATCACCATTTGTAACACCATCTCAGGGAAGCACTCTGCATTGCGCATCGCAATATAAATGGGCATACCTGCTGCGGTATCTTTGTAGACCTGCTCAATAGCCGCTTGGTAGTGGACATTGTTGGCGGTTTTCGCCGACGTTTTCAAACTGTTTAAAATAGGGATACCTGCGCTAAAGCTGGTCGCGAGAGTTCGGCTAAATTTGGCGATGGAAGCTTTGGTTATGACCATGCCGATGATCGGGACTTTGAGTCCTAGTCGGCTTGACGCGAGTCGAGCACGAAACGACTTTTTACGTGCAATTTTGAGTGCGATGATAAGAACGAAAAGAGCAACGAAGGTGATTAAGCTGTAGCTTTGGGTGAAGTAGGACAACTTGAGCACTTGTTGTGTAAACCAAGGTAAGTCAGACCCAAAGCCTTTAAACATGGATTCAAATTGCGGGATGACAAAGGTGAGCATTAAGTAAGAAACTGATAGCGCCGTTAGCACGACCATGCTCGGGTAGATGAGTGCTTTGATCACTTTAGATCTCAGTTGTTCTGATTTCTCTCGATAGGTGGCGATGCGTTCGAAGACTTCAGGTAGGTTACCAGCCTGTTCTCCAGTGGCAACAAGGTCGACATAAAGTGAATCAAAGTGGGGGCTCGCTGTGCGCATCGCCTTTGAAATTGGAGTTCCGGATTCGACGCCTTTGGATATCTGCGCCAGTATCGATTTCATCTCTGCTTTGCGGTGATTGTCTGCCACTAACTTGAGTGCTTGGATGATTGGCACTCCTGTCGCAAGCATAGTCGCCAGTTGGCGGGTTAATATCGTGACGTCTCTTGCTTTGATACGCTGAGATAGTCGGGTAAACGCGGAGACACTTCTCTTTTTCAGCTTCTTAATTTGAATATGTTGCTCTTTGAGTTTGTCTCTGACCTCTGTTTCACTCAATGCGAGCAACTGACCAGTAACAAACTTTCCGGAGTTATTAACGCCTTTCCAGCGGTAGTTTTTAAGCTGTGTTTGGTGAGCTCTTTTCATCTAAACTCCAGTTTATAAGTAGAGCACACGTTGAAGCTCTTGGTAACTTGTAATCCCAGCAATAAGCTTTTCGACTCCAGACTCTTTTAATGTCTGCATACCATTACTCTTTGCGATGTGTTCTATCGTTTGCACGCTTGCACCATCGTTAACAGCTTGAGCGAGCTCGCTATTGAAACTCATTACTTCATAGATGCCTGTTCGACCTGAGTAACCTTTGGTGCATTCGCTGCAACCTTCTGGATTAGCGGCGTAGACGGTTGTGCTTGAAGGTAATTTAAGTGCCTGTTGCTGTGAGATTGTGAGAAAGTGTGGTTGCTTACAGTGTGCGCAAAGCTTTCTTGCTAGACGCTGTGCAATAATCAGACTAAGCGATGAGGCAACATTAAAGGCTTCGATGCCCATGTTGCTTAATCGAACCACACTCTCTGCCGCAGAGTTAGTATGTAAAGTGGATAGGACTAAATGACCTGTCTGTGCGGCTTTTACAGCGATTTCAGCTGTTTCTAGATCGCGAATCTCACCAACCATCACGACATCTGGATCTTGACGAAGAAAGGCTCTCAGCGCATGAGCGAAACCAAAATCAATTTGAGGCTGTACTTGTACTTGGTTGATCCCAGGTAAGTTGATTTCGACTGGATCTTCTGCCGTTGCGATGTTGATTTCTGATGTATTTAGGATCTTTAAGCCTGTATAGAGTGAGACTGTCTTGCCACTGCCTGTAGGGCCTGTCATTAAGATCATACCTTGCGGCTTTTTAAGTGCATTGAGATAAAGCTGTTTCTGTTGTTCACTGTATCCGAGCACGTCAATGTTCAAACTAGCGGCATTGCTGTCTAAGATCCTGAGGACGACTTTTTCTCCCCAAAGAGTGGGTAGGGTCGAAACTCGCATATCAATGGCAGTATCTTGGCTGAGTTTGAGTTTAATTCGCCCATCTTGTGGTAACCGTCTTTCTGCAATATCGAGCTTGGCGAGGATCTTCAGGCGAGCCGATAAGCGACGGCTAAGGTGGTGAGTGGGTTGCTGTGTTTCAACTAAGATCCCATCACAGCGAAGTCTGACACGATAGGACTCTTCATAAGGTTCAAAGTGGATGTCTGAAGCTCCCTTACGCACCGCATCAAGTAAAATCTGATTGATAAAACGGCTAACGGGAGCGTCATCTTGGCTTAGGTCTTCAACCGCTATAATCTCATCGTCGGAGACTTTGACTAAAGAAGCGAGTTCTTGGTCATTTAACTCTCTATTAGCTGACTGACCTTCACCGATAATGGCTTTGCCGTAAAGGCGACGTATCGCTCCTTGAAGCTGTTTAAAATCAGCCAGTACCAGCTCTATCTGTTTTCCCGTTGCAAAGCGGAATTCATCTTCCACCTCTAAATTCGTCGGGTCTGAAACGGCAATGGTCAATAGCTGGTTGGTTTCGCTAAGAGGTAGAGCATGAAAACGGGTGATGAGTTCTCTTAATCCTAATTGTTGGCAAAGAGGAGCATAATCAAAATGAGTGAGGTTGGTTTCAGGAAGGCCAAAGATGTTAGACAGTTGCTCAGTGAGCTCGTAAGAGTTTAACAACCCTAATGCTAAAATAGCTTCAGGCACACACTGGCCTGAAGCTTGGATATGTTGCATTAAATTGACCTCTTGTTCTCCATCGATCAAATTAGCCTGACGGAGAATTGAGGGAAGGTTGGAAAGCATTTGATTACAACTAACAACCAGTAATATTGACGGCGCCACTTAATGAGTGCGTACAACCCCAAACACCATCAGTAGTTCTGCTAAGGGTTAAGGTTGCTCCACTCGCGGCCCCTTCATCAATCGCGGCAACTATAGTACCTGCTGAGCCTGAAGCGGTTAAAGTTAGTGTACCTATACCAAAAGCAGACGATATCGCAGGGAATGACCCTTCTGTCGCGATATTGTCTTCTACATTCGTTTTCAAAGCAGTGGCAGACGCAAGTGCTGAGCCTATTGCACCTTTTTGGACATAGTTTTGATACTGAGGTACGGCAATTGCTGCTAGAACCCCTATGACAGCCACGACAATCATCAATTCGATTAGGGTAAAGCCACCTTGCTTACGACGTTGTTTTGTTTGCATTATTTCTCTCCGTAGATGAAATGCTAAAAAGTACAGAGAGGATAGTGGGCTTAGTGTTTGGCGGGTAACGGTCGCGAGGTGCTTTCCGAGTAGGGTAAGAAAAGTTGGTAATCTCTTTCATTGGGTGCACACACTCATTCGAGTGAGCGCAAAGTTTCAAATATTATGTCTTACAATTAATACAAAAATAGAGGCACTATGGCCTCTATTTACTGTCTGAAAAATAAGACAATTATTCTATTTGGTTTGTTTAAAGCGCATTGATAAATCCATCGCTTTTAGATGCTTAGTCAGCGCGCCTACAGAGATGTAATCTACGCCGGTTTCAGCGTATTCGCGCAATGTCTCTAACGTAACATTACCTGAGTTCTCTAGAGCTGCGCGGCCAGCGTTGATCTTCACTGCTTCACGCATCATATCCGTGCTGAAGTTGTCTAGCATGATGATATCTGCACCGGCTTCAATCGCTTCTTTTAGCTCTTCAAGGCTCTCTGTCTCTACTTCAACTGGCTTACCTGGGTTTAGCTCTTTGGCTGTTTTGATTGTTTGAGCAATACCACCATTAGCGATAATGTGGTTTTCCTTAATTAGGTAAGCATCAAACACGCCGATACGATGGTTAAAGCCACCACCACACGCGACTGCGTACTTTAGTGCGCTACGCAGGCCTGGAATGGTTTTGCGAGTATCCAGAAGGCGACATTCAGTGCCTTCAAGTTCTGCCGCGTATTTTGCGGTGATTGTTGCACAGCCAGAAAGCGTTTGGATGAAGTTCATTGCGTTACGCTCGCCTGTTAATAGCGCGCGCGCAGGGCCTGAAAGTGTACAAAGCACTTGGTTTGGTTCGACTTTATCGCCGTCTTCTACATTCCACTTGATCGCCACTTCGCCACCAAGTTGTTTGAATACTTCGTCAGCCCAAGCTTTTCCGCAGAAAACGCCATGCTCACGAGTGATTAGCGTAGCTTCGTTATGAGCGTCGGCAGGAATGAGACTTGCGGTGATGTCTGCTTGTAGATCAAGTGTCCCGCCTAAGTCTTCTTTAATCGTGTCGGCAACAGTGCGAGCGATTTCCAAAGGCAGTTGCTGTTTCAAATATTCGAGACGTTCTTGGCTGTTGTGTGTGTGTTTCATCGCAAATCTAATAGGCAGTGGAATAAAAAAGAGATGGGCATGATACGACGAATCAGGACGAAATTCAGCCATTAATCTCGCATTTCATTACCAAAGGGATAAAATCACAATTGATTAGGATAAAAAGAGCTGAAAAATGATTGATAACCAAGGCTGGTATAGCGCAGCAAGGCATGTCCCTTCCCCGTTTTATGACCAAAGAACCGACGAGAAAGATATCTCGCTTTTAGTGGTACACAATATCAGTCTTCCTCCTGGCCAGTTTGGTGGCCCTTATATCGAACAGTTTTTCACGGGCAATTTGGATCCTAACGATCACCCGTTTTTTAAAGTGATTCATAAAATGGGGGTATCGGCACATTGCTTGATTCGCCGAGATGGTGAAGTCGTTCAGTTTGTCCCTTTTAACGCTAGAGCATGGCATGCAGGCGTGTCGAGCTTTGCAGGGCGGGAAAAATGTAATGACTATTCGATTGGTATTGAGCTAGAAGGGAGTGATTTTGTTGCCTATACCGACGAGCAATATGCAGCACTGATGGATCTTACCAAGTTGCTACAACAGCGTTTTCCGCTCATTACCTTGCCAAGAATCACTGGGCATCAATACATTGCGCCGCTGCGAAAAACGGATCCGGGGTTGGTGTTTGATTGGGCACGATTTAGAAGTGGGTTACGAAATTGATTTGGCAATAAACAGAGTCGTGGTCATTCCATAGAGTGACGAAGGAGCGAGTAGGGAATCTCATCTGGTTCTCGGGTAGCTTTAAGAGATTCTCAACTCTCTCGTACCTCGCTCTCGAGGATGACCAAAATACAAAGGGTTGAAGCAAAGCGCCAACCCTCTGAAATTTTCTCGCTTCTAAAGCGTCTCTTGATACTCAACGAGAACTTGCTCAACCCAAGTGGCGATACGTTCGTCGCTTAGCTCATATTGAGAATCTTCATCCAGTGCGAGGCCAACAAATTGACTGTTATCTTCAGTCAGCGCTTTTGACGCCTCAAACTCGTAGCTGTCATCGTTTGGCCAGTAGCCGATGATATTAGCGCCAGTCGCTTTGAGCTCATCATGCAACATGCCCATCGCATCTAGGTACCATTCACCATAGCCTTCTTGGTCACCAAGGCCGTACAAAGCAACGGTTTTGCCCTTTAAGTCGATGTCACTAACTTGGTCCCATAACTCATTCCAATCTTCCTGGATCTCGCCGAAGTCCCAAGTGGAAATGCCTAAGATAAGAAGATCATAATCAGTCATTAAAGAGAGCGGGGACTCTTTCACATTGTGGATATCAACTAACTCTTCACCGATGATGGCACGAATCTTCTCTGCCGCCATTTCGGTGTAACAGGTGGTTGAGCCATAAAAGAGACCAATTTTCATAGTATGCATTTCTAGTGTTGGAATGGATGGTGAATTCTAACCACAAAATGGCGAGCTTTGCAGCGAATATCCGTTGTGAGGATGAATTTTTATGGCTTTATTGCCGTCAGACACTTACATTTGAGCGCATAACGAAAATAAGAGGTGTGCTGTGTCAGAACAAATGTCACCCGACCAAGGCATTGTCGAACAGTTTTTGGATGCGATGTGGATGGAGCGAGGGTTGTCAGAAAACACCTTGGCTTCTTATCGCACAGACTTAGTCAAACTGCTGCAATGGATGTCTGCGAACAACTACAAGTTGGATTTTATTAGCCTGTCAGGCTTACAAGAGTATCAAGCGTGGCTGGTGGATGAAGGTTACAAACAGACGTCACGGGCGAGAATGCTTTCGGCTATTCGTCGCTTGTTCCAATATCTGCATCGTGAAAAAGTGCGTGCCGATGACCCGAGTGCTTTGCTGGTGAGCCCTAAACTGCCGAAGCGATTGCCAAAAGATCTCAGTGAAGAGCAGGTCGATGCCTTGCTTGACGCTCCAGATCCTAACGATCCAATGGAGCTGAGAGATAAAGCGATGTTGGAACTGCTTTACGCGACTGGGCTGCGTGTGACGGAGCTAGTGAGCCTAACGATGGAAAACGTCAGTCTTCGTCAAGGCGTGGTGCGTGTTACAGGTAAAGGTGGCAAAGAACGCTTAGTGCCAATGGGTGAAAATGCCGTCGATTGGATTGAAACTTTTTTGCAGCAAGGGCGGTCTGAGTTACTTGGGGAAAAAACCTCTGATGTGGTTTTTCCAAGTAAACGAGCAAGACAAATGACCCGCCAAACCTTTTGGCATCGTATCAAGCATTATGCAGTGCTGGCAGGGATTGATACCGAGCTGTTATCGCCCCATGTATTACGACACGCTTTTGCGACGCACTTACTGAATTATGGTGCGGATTTACGTGTGGTACAGATGCTTTTGGGCCATAGTGACTTGTCGACAACACAAATTTATACTCATGTAGCAACCGAACGACTCAAACAGCTACACAGTGAGCATCACCCAAGAGCATAACGAATCTTGGCTATAACCCAATTTTGATTAAGGTGAACTCAATGCGCGTATTACGCCGAATGACTCTACTTACACTACCATTAATGCTTGCCGCACAATCAGTATCAGCAGCGGAAGTGAAATTTGATAAAGCTCAGCTAGAAGAACGCTTTGCTAAGCTAGGCCTTGAAGTGAATGGCGTTGCCCCTGCGGATATTGAAGGCCTAATTGAAGTTCAGACCAGTGGCGGTATTTTATTTGCTTCTCCAGATGGTGAATACTTCTTAGCGGGTACCTTGTATAAGCTTGATGAAAATGGTCAGTACGAAGACGTGCTGGCAAAACGTCAAGCGCCTATCAATGCTGCGAAGATTGAATCATTTAAAGACAGCATGATTGAATTCAAAGCAAAAGACGAGAAGTACGTTATCTCTGTCTTCACTGATATCACGTGTGGTTATTGTGTTCGTCTGCATAGTCAGATGAAAGATTACAATGATTTAGGCATTACTGTTCGCTACCTAGCATATCCTCGCCAAGGTGCAGCAGGTGATGTGGCTGATCAAATGGCCGCAATTTGGGGAGCTGAAGATCCTCAAAGCGCGATGCACAGCGGTAAGATTAAACGTGAGTTCCCTGAAAAATCAGAAGACTTTACGAAGTACCAACAGATCATCAAAGAGCACTACGCATTGGGTCGTGAGCTTGGTATCAGTGGTACACCAGCGATATTCTTACCCAATGGTGAGATGGTGGGTGGCTACCTTCCTCCTGAGCAATTAATGCAACGTCTTCAGCAAACTCAATAATTCGGAATAGAGCCTCATCACGAGGCTCTTAAATTTTTTATGATAGAAATTCAACGCAGACCAGAAGTTGACTTGGCTCTGTTACCAGAGTCGATTGCCCCTCTACTTCGACGTATCTACATTGCTCGTGGAATCAAGAGTACCGAGCAGCTAGAGACGACAGCACGAGCGCTTCACTCCTACCAAAAATTGCACGGCATTGACGCGGCGGTGGACTTGCTGTTTCAAGCTATTCAACAAAATAAACGTATCATCATTGTTGGCGACTTTGATGCTGATGGTGCGACCAGCTCGGCTCTTTCGGTATTGGCGTTAAGAATGCTAGGTTCGAGTAACGTAGATTACTTGGTACCAAACCGTTTTGAAGATGGATACGGGCTCAGTCCTGACGTCGTCGATCAAGCGATTGATATAGGTGCTGAGATAATCATGACGGTAGATAACGGTGTTTCCTCAATTGAGGGAGTTCGTTATGCCAAAGAGAAAGGTCTGCAAGTTCTAGTCACTGACCACCACCTGCCAGGACATGAACTACCCAACGTTGATGCGATGGTGAACCCGAATCTCCAAGAGTGTGCCTTCCCATCGAAAGCGCTGGCTGGGGTTGGCGTGGCTTTCTATCTAATGATGGCACTGTGCGTTCACATGCGAAAAACGGGTTGGTTTGCCCAGCAAGGTGTCGTGGAGCCAAAGCTGATGGAGCTGATAGACTTGGTGGCTTTGGGTACTGTCGCTGATGTTGTTCCATTGGACGAAAACAACCGTATTTTGGTGCACCAAGGCCTGCAAAGAATCCGCGCAGGTAAAGCTCGCCCAGGTATACAGGCTCTGATCGAAGTCGCGAAGCGTGATGCTAGACGCCTAGTTGCTTCTGACTTTGGTTTTGCACTCGGCCCACGTATCAATGCCGCCGGGCGTTTAGATGATATGTCATTTGGCGTTGAGCTACTGCTCAGCAGCAACATTCATGCTGCGCGTCGTATGGCGAGCGAATTGGATGGTTTAAACCAAACGCGTAAAGAGATAGAAGAGGGAATGAAGCAAGAGGCGATGGCCATTTGTGAGCGCCTTCAGTTTGGTGAAAACATGCCCCATGGTTTGGTGCTCTTCCAGCGCGATTGGCATCAAGGCGTCATCGGGATATTGGCCTCGCGTATTAAAGAAAAATTTCATAGACCAGTGATAGCGTTTGCCGATGGTGGTGAAGGTTCAATTAAAGGCTCTTGCCGTTCGATTCCGGGTCTTCATATGCGAGATGTACTTGACCGAATTGATACTCAAAATCCGGGACTAATCGTTAAATTCGGTGGTCATGCGATGGCTGCAGGTTTAACCATCATGGAGAGTAACTTTGAACGTTTCTCGAAACTCTTCGATCAAGCTGTTAAAGAGGACTTAGACGAAGCGGCATTAAAAGGCGTGATTCTGTCCGATGGCGAATTAAAGCCTGAAGAGTTTTCGATGCATACCGCAGAGATGCTAAGAGCGGGTGGACCATGGGGGCAAGCCTTCCCTGAACCTCTTTTTGATGGAGAGTTCAAGGTGCTTCATCAGAAGCTTGTGGGCGAAAAGCATTTGAAGTTGATGCTGGAACCACTGCATAAAGGTCACCCAACCAATATCATGATTGATGGGATTGCCTTTAATGTCGATTTACGTCGTTGGCCTGATGCATCAGCTAAGACGGTTCACTTAGCCTATAAACTTGATATTAATGAATTTCGTGGCAATCAGTCACTGCAATTGATGATTGATAATATTGAGGCTAGATAGTCACTAAACTCGAGTCATTCCATAGAATGATGAAGGAGCGAGTAGGGAATCTCTAAGATTTTCTACTTGCTTTAAGAGATCTCCCCAACCCGTTCGAACATCTCGTTTTTCTTCTCATTCCCTAACAAATTGTCATATCCCTTTAAAACTCCCCAATTAAAGTGTGATGGCTAGCACGTTCCATCCCCATCTGTTTATAAGTTGTAATTGGTCAGACCAATTTGATTGCTGTTTTAATCAGCTATTGTTATCAAAGTGTTGATGCGTGGCTTGTTCTATGATTTGGGTCAATTTTTGACTGGAACTTGCGTTTTAATTATGTTAATTTTCCCGCCAACTTAAAATTGGTAATACCAATTGACTGCAAAGAGTAGAAGAACAACAAATATGGCTTATCAAAGGATTCGTCAGCCAAAACTTTCTGATGTCATTGAACAAG
Organism: Vibrio sp. RE86; assembly: GCF_013114545.1. Classification (GTDB taxonomy): domain Bacteria; phylum Pseudomonadota; class Gammaproteobacteria; order Enterobacterales; family Vibrionaceae; genus Vibrio. The sequence continues at coordinate 135,422 of NZ_VTXI01000009.1, forward strand.
AGTTAGAAAGGCTGATAGTGGAAGGAACATTGTCTCCGGGGCAACAGCTGCCGCCAGAGCGTGAACTGGCTAAACAGTTCGATGTTTCTCGTCCATCAATCCGTGAGGCAATTCAACGCCTTGAAGCTAAGCGTCTTCTTACTCGTCGTCAGGGTGGTGGCACATTCGTTAGTGAGAATATCTGGACCAGTTTTTCAGATCCTCTGCTAAATTTATTGTCTAGCCATTCTGAGACACAGTTGGATTTACTAGAAACGCGTCATGCGATGGAAGGTATTTCTGCTTATTTTGCAGCGGTTCGTGGTACCGAGGAAGACTTTGAGCGAATTCAGGCTTGCCTGACAAGCATCAGTGAAGAGCAAGTGAATAAGAATGTTGAGGCAGAGGCAGCCGCAGTTATGCAGTTTCTGATTGCGTTAACCGAAGCGGCTCACAATGTTGTGCTTCTTCATATTGTTCGTAGCTTAGCGCCACTGCTTGAGCAAAATGTCTTACAGAATTTAAAGCTCTTACATCGCCGCGACGAAGTGGTCGAAAAAGTAAGTAAACACCGAGCTAACATTGTGGATGCGATAGTTTCAGGTCAGCCAGAACAGGCGCGTGAAATGTGTCACTCACACTTAGCTTATATTGAAGAGACATTGTTGGATTTGACTCGTGAGGAATCTCGTCGAGAGCGTTCTTTACGTCGAATTCAACAAGGTAACGACTCTTAAAGTCGTTGCGTAAATAACTAGATCCAACCAACAGAAGGATAGATCGCCATGTCTGACATGAAGCATGACGTAGACGCACTGGAAACTCAAGATTGGCTACAAGCCCTAGAGTCAGTAGTACGTGAAGAAGGTGTAGAACGTGCACAGTTCCTACTAGAAACAGTTCTAGAGAAAGCACGTTTAGATGGCGTTGATATGCCAACTGGTATCAACACTAACTACATCAACACGATTCCGGCAGCACAAGAGCCAGCATACCCAGGTGATGTAACTCTTGAACGTCGTATTCGCTCAATCATTCGCTGGAACGCAATCATGATCGTATTGCGTGCTTCTAAGAAAGACCTAGACCTAGGTGGTCACATGGCTTCTTACCAGTCAGCGGCTGCATTCTACGAAGTATGTTTCAACCACTTCTTCCGTGCTCCAAACGAGACGGACGGTGGCGATCTAGTATACTACCAAGGTCACATCTCACCAGGTATCTACTCTCGTGCATTCGTTGAAGGTCGTCTAACTGAAGAGCAGCTAGATAACTTCCGTCAAGAAGTAGACGGTAAAGGTATCCCATCATACCCGCACCCTAAACTAATGCCTGAATTCTGGCAGTTCCCAACAGTATCTATGGGTCTTGGTCCAATCTCTGCGATCTACCAAGCGCGTTTCCTTAAGTACCTAGATGGCCGTGGTCTAAAAGACACATCTGCACAGCGTGTATACGCATTCCTAGGTGACGGTGAGATGGATGAGCCGGAATCACGTGGTTCTCTATCTTTCGCTGCGCGTGAGAAACTAGACAACCTAACCTTCCTAATCAACTGTAACCTACAGCGTCTAGACGGTCCTGTAATGGGTAACGGTAGCATCATCCAAGAGCTAGAAGGCCTATTTAAAGGTGCTGGCTGGAACGTTGTTAAAGTTATCTGGGGTAGCAACTGGGATTCACTACTTGCTAAAGACACGTCTGGCAAACTACTACAGCTAATGAACGAAACTGTAGATGGTGACTACCAAACATTTAAATCTAAAGATGGCGCGTACGTACGTGAGCACTTCTTTGGTAAGTACCCAGAGACAGCTGCACTAGTTGCAGACATGACTGACGATGAAATCTTCGCGCTTAAGCGTGGTGGTCACGAGTCTTCTAAGCTATACGCAGCTTACAAAAACGCGGCAGAAACTAAAGGTCGTCCAACAGTAATCCTAGCTAAGACTGTTAAAGGTTACGGCATGGGTGAAGCGGCTGAAGGTAAGAACATCGCGCACCAAGTTAAGAAGATGGATATGACTCACGTACTACACCTACGTGATCGCCTAGGTCTTCAAGACATCCTATCTGATGAGAAAGTAGCAGAACTTCCATACCTGAAACTTGAAGAAGGTACAGCGGAGTACGAATACCTACACGCTCGTCGTAAAGAACTAAAAGGTTACACGCCACAGCGTCTACCTAAGTTCACTCAAGAATTTAAAACACCTGAGCTAGAAGAGTTCGCTCCGCTACTAAGCGAGCAGAAGCGTGATATCTCTACAACAATGGCTTACGTTCGTACTCTTAACATCCTGCTTAAGAACAAGAATATTGGTAAGAACGTTGTTCCTATCATCTGTGATGAAGCTCGTACGTTTGGTATGGAAGGTCTATTCCGCCAAATCGGTATTTACAACCCGCACGGTCAGAACTACACACCTCAGGATCGCGACATCGTTTCTTACTACAAAGAAGCAACATCAGGTCAGGTTCTACAAGAAGGTATCAACGAACTAGGTTCAATGGCATCTTGGGTTGCTGCTGCGACTTCTTACAGCACAAACGATCTGCCAATGATCCCATTCTACATCTACTACTCTATGTTCGGTTTCCAACGTGTTGGCGACATGGCGTGGATGGCTGGTGACCAACAAGCTCGTGGTTTCCTACTAGGTGCTACAGCAGGTCGTACAACGCTAAACGGTGAAGGTCTACAGCACGAAGACGGTCACTCGCACATCATGGCGAACACGGTTCCTAACTGTATCTCTTACGACCCAACATTCGCTTACGAAGTTGCAGTAATCATGCAAGATGGTATCCGTCGCATGTACGGTGAGAACCAAGAGAACGTGTTCTACTACCTAACTGTGATGAACGAAAACTACGCAATGCCAGCAATGCCAGAAGGCGCTGAAGAAGGCATCCGTAAGGGTATCTACAAGCTTGAGTCTTACGCAGGTGACAAGTCTAAAGTTCAGCTAATGGGCTCTGGTACTATCATGAACGAAGTACGTAAAGCAGCGACTATCCTAAGCGAAGAGTACGGCATCGCATCTGACGTGTTCTCTGTAACATCGTTCAACGAGCTAACTCGTGACGGTCAAGACGCAGAGCGTTACAACATGCTTCACCCAGAAGGCGATGCGAAAGTACCTTACATTGCACAAGTAATGGGTACTGAGCCAGCAATCGCAGCGACTGACTACATGAAGAACTACTCTGAGCAAGTTCGCGCATTCATGCCTTCTGAGTCTTACAAAGTACTTGGTACTGATGGTTACGGCCGTTCTGACAGCCGTGAGAACCTACGTCGTCACTTCGAAGTTAACGCAGGCTACATAGTAGTTGCAGCTCTTACTGAGCTAGCGAAACGTGGTGATGTTGAGAAGTCAGTAGTCGTTGAAGCGATTGCTAAGTTCAACATCGACACTGAAAAAACTAACCCACAATACGCTTAATACAGCGCTTAACTAGAAGGTAAATAAGCAATGGCAATCGAAATTAATGTACCTGACATCGGTGCGGATGAGGTTGAAGTTACTGAGATTCTTGTAAGCGTTGGCGACAAGGTTGAAGAAGAACAGTCTCTGATCACTGTTGAAGGCGACAAAGCTTCTATGGAAGTTCCAGCGTCTCAAGCAGGTATCGTAAAAGAAATCAAAGTAACTGAAGGTGATTCTGTTACTACTGGTTCTCTTATCATGATTTTCGAAGCCGAGGGTGCAGCAGCTGCTGCACCTGCTCCTGCAGCAGAAGCGGCTCCAGCAGCCGCTCCAGCTCCAGCGGCAGCGGCAGAACTGAAAGAAGTTCACGTTCCAGATATCGGTGGCGACGAAGTAGAAGTTACTGAAATCATGGTTGCAGTTGGCGACACAGTAGAAGAAGAGCAATCTCTTCTAACTGTTGAAGGCGACAAAGCATCAATGGAAGTACCAGCACCATTCGCAGGTACGGTTAAAGAGATCAAAATCGCTTCTGGTGACTCAGTTTCAACTGGTTCTCTAGTAATGGTATTCGAAGTAGCTGGCTCTGGTGCTCCAGTAGCTGCGGCTCCTGCAGTTGAAGCGGCTCCAGCAGCAGCTCCTGCGGCATCAGCAGAAAAAGAAGTAAACGTTCCAGATATCGGCGGTGACGAAGTTGAAGTTACTGAAGTAATGGTAGCGGTTGGCGACACAGTAGAAGAAGAGCAATCTCTAATTACTGTTGAAGGCGACAAAGCTTCAATGGAAGTTCCTGCACCATTTGCTGGTACAGTAAAAGAAATCAAGATTGCAGCTGGCGATAAAGTAACGACTGGCTCTCTAATCATGACTTTCGTTGTTGAAGGCGCAGCTCCAGCACCTGTTGCAGCTCCTGCTCAAGCAGCGGCACCTGCAGTAGCACCAGCTCCTAAAGCTGAAGCTCCAGCGGCAGCAGCTCCAGCAACGACTGGTGATTTCCAAGAGAACAATGATTACGCTCACGCGTCTCCAGTTGTTCGTCGTCTTGCTCGTGAATTCGGCGTTAACCTAGCTAAGGTTAAAGGTACTGGTCGTAAGAGCCGTATCCTTAAAGAAGACGTTCAGTCTTACGTTAAAGATGCGCTTAAGCGTCTTGAGTCTGGCGCAGGTGCTGCAGCATCTGGCAAAGGCGATGGTGCTGCTCTTGGTCTTCTACCTTGGCCAAAAGTTGACTTCAGCAAGTTCGGCGAAACTGAAGTTCAGAAGCTTTCTAAGATCAAGAAGATCTCTGGTGCTAACCTGCACCGTAACTGGGTAATGATCCCGCACGTTACACAGTGGGACAACGCAGACATCACTGAGCTAGAAGCATTCCGTAAAGAGCAGAACGCAATCGAAGCTAAGAAAGACACTGGCATGAAGATCACTCCTCTTGTGTTCATCATGAAAGCGGTAGCGAAAGCTCTAGAAGCGTTCCCTGCGTTCAACTCTTCTCTTTCTGAAGATGGCGAAAGCATCATTCTTAAGAAGTACGTAAACGTAGGTATCGCAGTAGATACGCCAAACGGTCTAGTTGTTCCTGTATTCAAGGACGTGAACAAGAAAGGCATCTACGAGCTATCTGAAGAGCTAATGGCTGTGTCTAAGAAAGCACGTGCTGGTAAGCTAACTGCAGCTGACATGCAAGGCGGTTGTTTCACAATCTCTAGCCTTGGTGGCATCGGCGGTACTGCATTTACGCCAATCGTAAACGCTCCAGAAGTAGGTATCCTAGGTGTATCTAAGTCTGAAATGAAGCCAGTATGGAACGGTAAAGAATTCGAACCACGCCTACAACTTCCACTGTCTCTATCATACGACCACCGTGTGATCGATGGTGCTGAAGGTGCACGCTTCATTACTTTCCTAAACGGTGCGCTATCAGACATTCGTCGTCTAGTACTGTAATAGAGAAAGTAGAAATTAAGGTGGCTTTCGAGTCACCTTAATTCTTTATACAAAGAATAATTTTAGACAGCATTTCCAATACTCTTTCAGAAACTGAAAGGTGAATTGTTGTCTAGCTCACAGGCTAACTTAAAGCTACTTTCACACTGTTAACATCTCTGTAAAATGTTGGCTGTTTGAAAGCCCAATAATTTAAGAACATCTTCTCAAGCCTGTTAGGGATAATGACTACAAGAGGTCACAATGAGCAAAGAAATTAAAGCCCAAGTTGTTGTACTTGGTTCAGGTCCTGCTGGTTACTCAGCAGCATTCCGTTGTGCAGACTTAGGTCTAGAAACAGTACTAGTTGAACGTTACAGCACTCTTGGTGGTGTATGTCTAAACGTTGGTTGTATTCCATCTAAAGCACTTCTTCACGTTTCAAAAGTTATCGAAGAAGCGAAAGCAATGGCTGAGCACGGCGTTGTGTTTGGCGAACCACAAACTGACATCAGCAAGATCCGTATCTGGAAAGAGAAAGTTGTAAACCAACTGACAGGCGGTCTTGGCGGTATGGCTAAGATGCGTAACGTTACTGTAGTTAACGGCTACGGTAAGTTCACAGGTCCTAACTCTATCCTTGTAGAAGGCGAAGGCGAGTCAACAACAGTTAACTTCGACAACGCAATCATTGCAGCGGGTTCTCGTCCAATTAAACTGCCATTCATCCCACATGAAGATCCACGTATTTGGGATTCAACTGACGCTCTAGAGCTGAAAGAAGTACCAGAAAAACTGCTTATCATGGGCGGTGGTATCATCGGTCTAGAAATGGGTACGGTTTACCACTCTCTAGGCTCTAAAGTAGACGTAGTAGAGATGTTTGACCAAGTTATCCCAGCTGCGGATAAAGACATCGTTAAAGTCTTCACTAAGCGCATTAAAGACAAGTTCAAGCTAATGCTTGAAACTAAAGTGACTGCAGTTGAAGCGAAAGAAGACGGTATCTACGTTTCAATGGAAGGCAAAAAAGCACCAGCTGAAGCTGAGCGCTACGATGCTGTTCTTGTTGCTATCGGTCGTGTTCCAAACGGCGCACTTATCGACGCAGAGAAAGCGGGTATTGAAGTGGACGAGCGTGGCTTTATCAACGTTGATAAGCAAATGCGTACAAACGTTCCTCACATCCACGCGATCGGTGACGTTGTTGGTCAACCAATGCTTGCTCACAAAGGTGTGCATGAAGGCCACGTAGCGGCTGAAGTTATTTCTGGTAAGAAGCACTACTTCGATCCTAAAGTAATTCCATCAATCGCGTACACTGAGCCAGAAGTAGCATGGGTTGGTAAGACTGAGAAAGAAGCAAAAGCAGAAGGCATCAACTACGAAGTTGCTACTTTCCCTTGGGCTGCTTCTGGTCGTGCAATCGCTTCTGACTGTGCAGACGGTATGACGAAGATGATCTTCGACAAGGACACGCACCGTGTAATTGGTGGTGCTATCGTTGGTACTAACGGTGGTGAACTACTAGGTGAAATCGGTCTAGCGATCGAGATGGGTTGTGATGCAGAAGATATCGCGCTAACTATCCACGCTCACCCAACTCTACACGAGTCTGTAGGTCTAGCTGCGGAAGTATTCGAAGGTTCTATCACTGACCTTCCAAACAAGAAAGCAGTTACAAAGAAGAAGTAATTTTTCTTAATGATTGATTTAAAGCCGCTGAGAAATCAGCGGCTTTTTTTATGCCTAAGGATAAGCGAACCATTTGTCTACAATCCCCAACTCGCTCGTCCCTCGCTCTTGAGGATGACGAAGGAATAGCAATCTATCGGCTATAAAAAAGGGCTGACCCACTAGGCCAACCCTTCTACAGTTTTTCTTGAATCTACTTATAAATACACAACATATCTAAGTAGCTTTGTGTCAGCTTGCTGATCGTCGCTTCATCTTGAGTACGGTTAGCCTGAACAAATAGTGAGTAGCAGATACCGTGGAACAGCGTTGCTAGATCGGTTGGATCATGGCTGTCACACACTTCACCACGTTCAATCGATTTGATGAACATGTTCTGAACCAGTAGTTGGTTAGTACGGTTTGTCGTTACGAACAGCGGCCATACTTCATCGCGAGTTGATGCACTCCACTCAAACCAAACTTTAAGCCAGTGGCAGTCTTCAACAACCAATTTAACCATTTCGTTTGTTAGGTTAGTTAGATTGTCTTTTGCGTGTAGATCAAGGTCGATGTTGTCTGATAGGAAGTTTGAGAATTGACGAACAACATAGTTAAGCACATCGTCGACAAGATCTTCACGAGTCGGGAAGTAGTTAAACACGGTGGCAACTGAGACTTGAGCAATCTCTGCAATGTCAGCATGGCCGCCTCGACCAATACCACGGCGTGCAAATACTTCAAGTGAGATTTCCATCAATTGTTGCTTGCGCTTCTGAGGGGATAGACGCGTACGCGGACGTTTCGCTATAGAGTCCATAGTTAATTTCCTTGCCAAATGAGTTAGTTATAATGTGGGCTTTGCCCTATTTAGTATTTTATTAGTTTTGCTTAATAGCTTTATGAGTGTAATGGTGCATATGGTCAAGGTCAACGATTTCAGCTTATTTTATAGGCATCTTTGTTAATATCGTGCTAACGATCAATATGGTATGCAAACTGGTTTGGTGAATATTAAGAGCAAACGTTTTTCTCAGCGCTCGCTGGTGGTAAACTACGCGCTTGAATCATCCAGACTGTCAAACCACTATCTATAATTACGGTCTAGGCAGCTAACGTGAAAAACGAGATAAGTATGAAGCATACAGTAGAAGTCATGATTTCTGAGCAAGAAGTCAGTGAACGAGTTAAAGAATTAGGTAAACAGATTACTGAGCACTATCAAGGTAGTGAAGATCTAGTAATGGTAGGTCTATTGCGTGGATCGTTCGTATTCATGGCTGATTTAGCTCGTGCAATCGAGATTACTCACTGCGTTGATTTCATGACAGCATCAAGCTATGGCAACACAATGGAAAGCTCACGCGATGTGCGCATCCTGAAAGATCTGGATGATGACATTAAAGGTAAAGACATTCTTCTTGTCGAAGACATTATTGATACGGGTAACACACTAAACAAAGTGAAAGAGATCTTATCTCTACGTGAACCTAAGTCTATTGAGATTTGTACGCTTCTTGATAAGCCGTCACGTCGTGAAGTGGATGTGGATGTTAAGTGGATTGGATTCGAGATCCCTGATGAGTTTGTTGTCGGTGTAGGTATCGATTACGCTCAGAAATACCGCCATCTTCCATACATCGGTAAAGTGGTACCACAAGAGTAACACTACTTGTACTGAGATGAATGTAACAACGCCCGCTAACTCTAGCGGGCGTTTCATTTTTGACAGCTACATTGGTTTTATTAGCGACAAAGCAGTTTGTATTCTGGGTTTAGAATCGTCTCCATCGCTTTCTGATAAGACTCTTCAACGGTTTCTCGTGAGTTTGAACGCACACCTAGGTATTCGAGCTTACCATCGCCAATCCCATATACGACACCGTGTATCTCTACATCCTGACCGCGTTCCCATGCATTTTGCATAATGGTTGAGTTAGCTAGATTGTAGACTTGCTCTGCGACATTGATTTCACCGAGCTTGTCTGCACGGTCTTGTTCGTTCATCTCTTCTAAATAAGGGCGATGTTTAAAGTACAGATCGCGAATATGCAGTAGCCAGTTATTGATCAAGCCAAGTTGAGGATTATCAATCGCTGCTTTCACACCGCCACAGCCGTAGTGGCCGCATACAATGATATGCTTTACCTTGAGAACATCGACAGCGTACTGAACCACAGAAAGGCAGTTTAAATCGGTGTGAATGACTTGGTTGGCGACATTTCGGTGAACAAACAGTTCGCCAGAGTAGAGGCCTGTTAATCGTTCTGCAGGGACTCGGCTGTCAGAACAACCAATCCATAAAAAGCCCGGACTTTGCCCTTCTTCCAAGTTGGTAAAGTATTCTGGATGTTCAGCTTTGATTGAATCTGACCACTTAGAATTGTTCTCAAATAGCTGTTTTATTTCCGGCATCTTCTGTGCAATCCTTCAAAAATTCTTGCATCACTATACACAATGTTACAATTTCATTCCTGTTAAACTTGGTTGAAACGGCACTCATCTGACGTGTTTGAGCGCTAAAAATCATAAACTTAGCACTCATCCTAACTAACAGTTATAACGTATGAGTTATGAGATGTGATTAACACTTATCTCTCTTGAGTAACATTTGGTAAAGTGATGAAGTTAGCTACATTTCGCAGCAATTTACTTACATTTTGTGTGTAAATTGGCAGCAAGGTTCAGGGTTATTTGTTGTACTACCTAGTGTATAGCAGCATGCCTTAAAAGTAAGATGTCGTTATTGCACCTAATCAAGCTTGATGGTGCGTTTTAATAGCAGGGAGCAACGTTGTGTTCGCTAGTCGTTTTGAAGACATGAATCTCAAAGGAGATATGTTTGGTGGTGTCACTACCGCAATTATCTCTCTACCTTTAGCACTCGCATTTGGTGTTGCATCAGGAGCAGGCGCTGAAGCCGGTCTCTGGGGAGCTATCATGGTGGGCTTGTTTGCCGCACTGTTTGGTGGTTCAAATACGTTGATCTCAGAGCCTACCGGCCCAATGACAGTGATCATGACTGCGGTGCTGACCAGCATGATGGCCAAATACCCAGAAACAGGCATGGCCATGACCTTCACAGTGGTTATGATGGCCGGTGCATTTCAGGTATTACTCGGCACTTTAAAACTTGGTAAATACGTCACTTTGATGCCATATAGCGTGATCTCCGGTTTTATGTCGGGAATTGGCGTTATTTTAATTATTCTCCAGCTCTCTCCTTTGTTAGGTCATGCCGCGCCTTCTGGTGGGGTCATGGGCACGCTTTCAGCTCTGCCAGATACTGTTGCCAACATGAAGTTCAGTGAACTGTTTCTTGGTTTACTTACGCTCGGTATCTTGTTCTTCTTTCCTAAGAAATATCGTAGATATGTTCCAGCTCAATTAGTCGCCTTAGTGGCGGTAACTCTGCTATCAGTAATCGTCTTTGATACTGATTCAATTCGTCGTATCGGTGAAATTCCTGCCGGTCTGCCGTCACTTGTTATTCCGCATATTGATGCTTCTATGTTCACTGAAATGGTGATTGATGCGTTAGTGCTGGGTACATTAGGTTGTATTGATACGCTGCTTACGGCGGTTATTGGTGACTCTTTAACACGTAAAGAGCACGACTCGGATAAAGAACTGCGTGGTCAAGGCCTTGCCAACATCATCTCTGGTCTATTTGGCGCTTTGCCTGGTGCGGGTGCGACTATGGGCACAGTGACCAACATCCAAGTTGGTGCTCGCTCTCCTCTTTCTGGGGTAATTCGTGCATTAATGTTGGCTCTAGTAGTACTGGTTGCTGGTGGTTTAACTGAGCCAATTCCAATGGCTGTTTTGGCAGGTATTGCGGTGTATGTTGGTTTCAACATTCTTGACTGGAGCTTTATTCAGCGAGCTCATAGAGTGAGTTTTGCGGGCATGGCGATCATGTACGGCGTGATGTTACTGACCGTATTTGTTGACTTGATTGTTGCTGTTGGCCTTGGTGTCTTTATCTCGAATATTATTATTATTGAGCGATTGAGCCGTGAACAGGCGCGCCAAGTGAAAGCGATCAGTGATGCTGATGAAGATGATGTGCCTTTATCTGACAGTGAGCGTGGTCTGCTTGATATGGCCAATGGGAAAGTATTGTTCTTCTACCTATCTGGGCCGATGATCTTTAGTGTTTCTAAAGCGATCTCCCGTCAGCATACCAGTATCTCTGACTATGAAGTCATGATCCTTGATCTTACCGATGTACCAATGATTGACGTTACCGTCGGTCTGGCTTTGGAAAATGCGATTAAAGATGCACTTGATGCCAATTGTGAAGTGTACTTACTGTGTCCTAATCAGAGAACGCGTGAGCAGCTAGAAAAATTCCATGTGATTGACCTCGTTCCAGATGAAAATACCTTCAAGTTCCGCTACGAGGCCTTAAAGGCGGCGATTAAGCATGTTGATCGTGATGAGCATCAGGCTAAAGTTGTTTAAAAGCGTATAGAAAAACCGAAAATGAGCGCCACTGTAGTACCGACTGCAGTGGCGCTTTTTATTTCTGGCAGTTCTATTATTTCGAATAGTTTGGAAAGGTTTAATTGTAATCATCGTCATTCAACGATAGACTAGCCAGAATTAAATGAGCAATGGCGACCTCACAGTATGTACGCATTAGAAATTGAGAATCTTCGAAAAACCTATGCAGGTGGTTTCGAGGCACTAAAAGGCATTAGTTTAAGTGTCAAAAAAGGCGATTTTTACGCGCTATTAGGTCCAAATGGGGCAGGCAAGTCGACAACGATCGGTATCATTTCATCTTTGGTTAACAAAACCCAAGGTCAGGTGAAGGTCTTTGGGTTTGATATCGACCAAGATCTAGAGTTAGCGAAACAAAATCTTGGCCTTGTTCCACAAGAGTTCAACTTCAACCAATTTGAAACGGTTGAGCAGATTGTGATGCAACAGGCGGGTTACTACGGTGTTTCTAAAGCACTAGCGAAAGAACGTGCACAAAAGTACCTAACTAAGCTCGATCTATGGGAAAAGCGCAGTGAACGTGCTCGAAGCCTATCGGGTGGTATGAAACGTCGTTTAATGATCGCACGTGCTCTGATGCATGAGCCTCAGCTTTTGATTCTTGATGAGCCAACAGCAGGGGTTGATATCGAACTTCGTCGTTCAATGTGGGAGTTCCTCAAAGAGATCAATTCTGAGCAGGGCATTACTATCATCCTAACGACTCACTACCTCGAAGAAGCGGAAATGCTGTGTCGCAATATTGGCATCATCAATAAGGGTGAATTGATCGAAAATACCACCATGAAAGCGCTACTTGGAAAGCTTCATGTTGAAACCTTTATTTTAGATCTAGAAGAAGGCACACCTGAACCAACGATTGAAGGGGTGAATAGCCAAACATACATGAATGGCTCGCTTGAAATAGAGATCGAGAAGACTCAAGGTTTGAATGCAATCTTTACTCAGTTAACAGAGCAAGGCGTTAAAGTACTTTCGATGCGTAATAAAGCCAACCGCTTGGAAGAGCTCTTTGTCAGCATCGTACGTGAGGGGAGTAAATAAGATGTACCAACTATACTGGACTGCCTTTTGCAGCTTACTTACCAAAGAGATCAATCGCTTTACTCGTATCTGGGTGCAAACGTTAGTTCCACCAGCGATTACGATGACCTTGTACTTCATCATCTTTGGTAGCTTGATCGGTTCACGCATCGGTGAAATGAACGGCTTTAGCTACATGGAATATATTGTGCCGGGCCTTATTATGATGTCGGTGATCACCAACTCCTACTCGAATGTAGCGTCGTCGTTCTTTAGCTCTAAATTTCAGAGAAATATTGAAGAACTACTTGTTGCGCCGGTACCAAACTACGTGATCATAGCGGGTTATGTGATGGGCGGAGTTGTACGTGGTCTGCTGGTTGGTGCGATCGTTACTTTTGTATCGCTATTCTTTGTTGATCTTCAAGTTGAGCATTGGGGAATTATCATTGCGACCGTGTTTTTAACATCCGTTGTATTTGCTCTTGGTGGACTGATCAATGCGGTATTTGCTCGCACTTACGATGATATTTCAATTATCCCGACTTTCGTGCTGACGCCACTGACTTATCTTGGCGGTGTATTCTACTCAATCAGTTTACTGCCTGATTTTTGGCAAGTTGTCTCAAAGATTAACCCAATCGTCTACATGGTGAATGCTTTCCGTTATGGCTTCTTGGGCGTATCCGATGTTGGGATCGTGACGTCATTTAGCGTGCTTGGCCTATTTGTTGTCGCCCTGTATGCCGTCGCGCATTATTTAGTGACAAAAGGCATCGGACTGAGAAGTTAACAAAACAAGTCAGAGCAGCTTTTATCGCTGCTCTTTTTACATTTTTTAGACACCCACTTTGTTATTTTAGGGGTTGCCGTACCAAATAGGTAGCCTTATGAAAATTGTTCAATCTCCTCCCTTCTCTATCCAAATGCTATTGCCCCAGTATTGGCCTGTGTGGCTAGCATTTGGTGTCTTGTATGTCGTGGTCAATATTCTTCCCTATTGTATTTTACGAAAATTAGGTGAAGGTATTGGGAAGGTTGCCTTCTTATTGATGAAGCGTCGCCGATTTATAGCCAAACGCAATTTGATGGTTTGTTTCCCTCAATATTCTGAACAAGAGTGTGAACGTCTGGTCGTGCAAAATTTTGGATATACAGGTATGGCATTGATCGAAACTGGAATGGCATGGTTTTGGCCCGAGTGGAGAATAAAGCGCATAGTATCAATCGTAGGAAAAGAGAAGATGCTTGCTCAACAGGAAGCCGGACGAGGCGTTCTAGTTATTTGCAGTCATCATTTAAATTTGGAGTTAACGGCACGTATCTTTAGCCAGTTTGCCTTAGGCTATGGCGTTTATCGACCTAATTCAAACCCAGTTTATGAGTTTATTCAGCATAGAGGGAGAACGAGAAAGGGCCATAAGATGATTGATCGAAAAGATATTAAATCGATGCTCAAGGTTTTGAAAAATGGTCATAGACTTTGGTATTTGCCTGACCATGATTACGGCCCAGAATCGTCAGTCTTTGCACCGTTTTTTGGTGTGGTAGATGCAGCAAGCACGGCTGGTTCGAGTATGTTGATTGATGCGAGTAAATGTGCGGTTATTTCTGGAGTCACAGTCCAAAGTGAAGGGCACTATACGCTTAATATTGGATCTGACTTGAGTAGCCAGTTTGAGCGGAGAGATCCAATCAAGACGGCTAGCATTTTAAACAAAGAACTGGAAGGTATGATCAGTCGAGATATTCCCGCTTGGATGTGGCTGCACAAACGGTTTAAAACTCGTCCTGAAGGTGAAGTTTGTATCTATAGCTAAAAAGGTCGACATTATGTCGACCTTTTATTGTGTTTTACGACTATTCAGCCGACTCAGGCACTTCTTCCGTACTATCATCTTCCTTAGTTTCTACTGCCATCTCTACAACTTGGTTGTCGATTAGGCGAGCTTTACCAAGGAATGCGGACATTAGAATGACCGCTTGAGTTGTCTCTTCTGTGATGGCTTGCAGAGTACGTGCATCACGGATAAAGATCTCGTCAGGTTGAAGGCCCGCAGCGCGTAGCTGATCGCTCGCATCTTCAATCACTGAAGCATAATCATCTCGGCCACCACGCATTGCACTGCTGATCCAACGCATTGTGCGAGCCAAAACAGGTGCTCGTTGGCGTTCATCAATCGTTAGCAAGCCGTTGCGTGAGCTCATTGCTAGACCGTCCATTTCACGAACGGTTGGCACACCGACGATTTCGATATCCATTGCGAGGTCTTCGCTCATCTTGCGAATAACAGCAAGCTGCTGGAAATCTTTCTCACCAAAACACGCTACGTCAGGTTGTACGATGTTAAACAGCTTAGTGACAACCGTCGCCACACCACGGAAGTGACCAGGGCGAGAAGCGCCTTCTAGGATATTTGATAATCCTGGTACTTCAACCGAGCTTTGAGTTTCTACACCATTTGGGTAAATAATCTCAGGCGTTGGTGTGAATACCAGTTCAACGCCTTCTCCGTTAAGTTTGTTCAGGTCGTCTTCAAGTGTACGTGGATAATTGTTGAGATCGTCTGCACGGTCAAACTGCATAGGGTTCACAAAGATGCTTACCACTACGATATCAGCGTGCTTGCGTGCTTCACGTACTAGAGTGAGGTGCCCTTCATGTAGGTTACCCATCGTAGGAACAAAGGCCACTTTACGACCATCACGCTTGTACTGTTTAACTTGCTCTCTTAGAGCGGTAATTTCAGCAAAAGTTTGCATGGCAAAATTCCTTACGCGATTGTGTGTGCTTCATCAGGGAAGACACCGCTTTCCACTTCTTCCTTGTATTTAGCTACTGCTTTACGCATATCGCCTGTTTCTGCAAGGAAGTTTTTCGAGAATTTTGGCATGTAGTTCGCTGAAATTCCAAACATATCGTGCATAACTAAGATTTGGCCATCAGTAACATTACCAGCCCCGATACCAATCACAGGTACATCACACACTTCAGTGATACGAGCGGCAAGTTCTTGAGGTACGCACTCTAGCAAGATGATTTGAGCACCAGCTTCTTGAAGTGCAAGTGCATCACGTACCATGCGGTCCGCTTTGTCTTGCTCACGGCCCTGTACTTTAAATCCGCCAAAAATATTGACTGACTGAGGCGTTAACCCTAAGTGAGCACAAACGGGAACGGCGCGCTCTGTAAGCATTTTCACGGTGTCGACCAACCAGTCGCCACCTTCAATTTTCACCATGTTAGCGCCAGCACGCATTAGAGCCGCAGCGCTCTCACACGCTTGCTCAGGCGTTGCGTAGCTCATAAATGGCATATCGGCCATAAGTAGACAGTTTGGGCTACCAGCGCGTACACAGCGCGTGTGGTAAGCAATATCTTCTACTGTGACAGGCAACGTCGAAGATTCGCCTTGTAAAACCATGCCTAAAGAGTCGCCGACAAGCAGTACAGGCATCTCTTGGCTTTCGAACAATTGAGCAAAGCTCGCATCGTACGCGGTAGAAGTGGCAAATTTACGACCTTCTTGCTTCCATTTCATCAGGTCATTGATGGAAATTTTTTTCATGATTGTTCCTTACAGGAGTTGGCTATGATTGCCAAATACGCAGACCGTTTTGGTCAACGACTTTCAATAGGTCGTCCAGTCTGGTCCCACATGGGAGGGTTAAATTTGGTGCGATCTCTGCGAGCGGGTAGAGCACGAATTCACGCTCTTTCATTCCATAGTGAGGAACAGTCAAACGCTCGGAATCCATCACCTCATTGCCATAAAGAAGAATATCGAGATCTAAGGTTCTTGGCCCCCAGCGTTCCTCTTTACGGACGCGCCCTTGCTCTAGCTCAATTGTTTGAGTGCAATCGAGCAGTTCAAGTGGCGTTAATTCTGTTTTGAGCTCGACAACAGCATTGATATAGTCAGGCTGATTTTGCGGCCCCATTGGTGTGCTGCTGTAAAGCGAAGAGACCTGAACGAATTCAGACCTTGGTAAGTGTTTTAATGCTTCAATCGCCACATTGGCTTGCGAGACAGGATCGCCAAGATTACTGCCTACCGCGATAAATACCGTGATCATGATGATGCCTTTGGCTTTTTCTTGCGGTAATTTTTACGACGGCGTTGTCTTGGTTGGCCTTCGCCGTTGCCATCTAAATCTTCAACCATCGCTTGGCGCATGGTACGTCCAGCGTTTTGGAAGGTTTCCCACCATTTTGCCAACTGCTGAACTTCCCCTTGCTCGATCTCACCACGCATTTCTAAGAAATCGAAGCCCGCACGGAACTTGTTAAGCTCCATGAGACGGAAAGCGCGTTTGCCATTTCGACGTGGCATACGTAGCTGAAGTTGCCAAATTTCACGAATGGTAGCGGTGTGACGACGCGGAATGGCGATACTGCGTACTTGATCGTCAAGAACGTAGTTGCTCGCTTCCATGATGGCATCGTAGTAGGCGAGTTTACGCTTCTCCATCAGCTGTTTTGCTTTTTCCTGCAGTGGATACCACAGCATGGCTGCAAACATAAAGGCTGGATTGATGCGTTTGCCTTCTTCGATACGCTGATCGGTTGAATCAAGCACAAGATCGAGCATTTCTTCGGTCGGTGAAGAGTAATCTTCAGTGAAGAACTCAGAAATCGTAGGGAACAACTGTTGGAATAGGTTGTACTCACGCATTAAGTGGTAAGTTTCTAAACCGTGGCCAGATTGAAGCATCTTGAGTGATTCTTCGTAGAGACGAGCGGGTGGAATATCTCTTAATAGAGTCGCCATCTCTTCAATCGGTGCTGCGGTGTCTTCTTCAATATCGAAATCTAATTTGACCGCAAAGCGAATCGCACGAAGCATACGTACAGGGTCTTCGCGGTAGCGTGTTTCAGGATCGCCTAAAAGACGTACTAATTTGTCTTCTAGGTCGTCGCTACCGCCAGCATAGTCGTGAATTGAGTAGTCACCGATGTTGTAGTACATCGCATTGATGGTGAAGTCACGACGCTCGGCATCTTCATCAATCGTACCGTAGACGTTATCACGAAGAAGCATGCCTTCTTTTGACTGCTGTGAAACGTTCTTACTTGGTTCTTGGTGATGACCACGGAAAGTAGCGACTTCAATGATGTCTCGACCAAACATGATGTGAGCAAGACGGAAGCGACGGCCAATCAATCGGCAGTTTCTAAATAGCTGACGGATTTCTTCAGGCGTCGCATTTGTCGCGATATCAAAATCTTTTGGTTGTTGTCCAAGCAATAGATCGCGGACACCGCCGCCGACAAGGTATGCATCAAAGCCTGCACCGTTAAGACGGTAGAGTACTTTCAATGCATTATCACTGATCTGTTTGCGCGAGATGTTATGTTCTTGGCGAGTAATAATATTTAAATCAAGACCTGAAAATGTTTCTGTCTCGCTTGCTGTATTGTCGTTTTTGTTCATGTGCATCTGGCAATCAATTGGTCAAGCCAACCTTGCTTGAGTTTAATTTTTAGGCCCAATAGGGGCGAATTTGCGGCTAATAATAGCCTACAGTGAGCGGTTTGAGAATATTGGTGTGATCTCTGTCGGTGTCGGCAGTTGATTCACACGCCAATTTTGTACGCCCCAAGTAATGATTTCGTCCAGTTTCGCCGCACGAATATCATCAGTTAATTCAAAGCCTAAGAAGTGCATGGCATCGAGTAATGCGGGCTTTGGATTGTCATTATCAATCGCGGTTGCATGATTTTGTTTGGACAACTTCTGACCGTTGCTATCAAGGGCCAGCGGCAAATGCAAATAGCTGACGGGTTCTTTATCAAGCATTTGATATAAGCTAATTTGACGTCCTGTAGGCTCTATCAAATCGGCACCACGCACGACTTCAGTCACACCTTGGTCGATATCATCTAATACTACGGCAAGGTTGTAAGCAAATAATCCGTCTCTGCGTTTTATAATAAAATCTTCATCTGCCAATGCAGTCGGGATAGGCAGTGTACCGTGTTTTTGATCATCAAACTGATAAATAGGATGCGTCATTTTAAGGCGTATGGCACAAGACTCTTGGTTTTCTAGCGCCAAGTCTCGACAAGTCCCCATATAAAAACCGCCCGATGCTTTGATCTGCTTTCTGGTGCACTGGCAGTAGTAAGCTTGCCCTGACCTAAGCCACTGATCAATTTGCGCTTGATAGAGGTCATGTCGTTGACTCTGATAGACGACTTCACCATCCCAATGGAGTTGGTATGCCTCAAGTGTCTCTAATATCAACGAACTTGCTCCGACCATCTCTCGTGGTGGGTCCAAGTCTTCAATACGCACCAACCACTTACCTTGTTGTGACTTGGCCTGAAAGTAGCTACCTAGCGCCGCAATAAGCGAGCCAAAGTGCAATGGGCCTGAAGGGGATGGAGCAAAGCGACCAATATAACTCATACAATTATCGTGTAGTTAATAAACCAAAAAGGGAGCCAAGGCTCCCTTCAATAGTCAAACAAAGCTTGATTAGCCTTGCATCTGTTTCTCTTTGATTTCTGCAAGAGTTTTACAATCAATACAAAGATCAGCAGTTGGGCGAGCTTCTAGACGACGAATGCCGATCTCAACACCACAAGATTCACAGAAGCCAAATTCATCTTCTTCGATCTTGTTAAGCGTTTTTTCGATCTTCTTGATTAGGCGACGTTCACGATCACGGTTACGTAGCTCTAAGCTGAACTCTTCTTCTTGAGAAGCACGGTCAACAGGATCAGGAAAGTTTGCTGCTTCGTCCTGCATGTGGTGTACAGTGCGATCAACTTCTTCCATGAGCTGGTTGCGCCAAGCTGATAAGATTTTTGTAAAATGAGCCATTTGCTCAGGTGACATGTACTCTTCACCTGCTTTCTCTTGGTATGGCTCAACCCCTGCAATGGCTAGGATGCCTAGCGCTTTTTTCTTTGTTTCTGGCATGCAGCATCTCCTACTAACACCTAGTCAACTGCGCTTGCAGTTAATTTAAGGCGGGTATCTATAGCAAAAAGAACCTTTTGAGGCAAATACTGGTGAGTAAAGTTATTGTCAATGTGAAGGTGACATCATTTTTAGCCGTTAATAGCTAAAGTCGAGCGCCTTAACCAATTTTATCTCACCACTTGAAAGCTCTGCCTTGTAGCACAGTACTTCCACCCCGTGTTCTTGAGCGTATTTCAGTAATTGTGAATATTTGGCGTCTATATGGTGTGCAGGAGAGACTTTTTCAATACCTGAATGTAAAACAGTGAATAAAAGTATCGCTCTGCTTCCAGTTTGAGCCATTTCTGTGAGTTCTCTCAGATGTTTTTGACCACGAGTTGTGACCGCATCTGGGAAATACCCTTGTCCTTGATTTTCCTCATCCAATAAGGTGACGCTTTTTACCTCTATATAGCATTTTGGTGCATTTTCGAAATTGAGCAAGATATCAATCCTGCTATTTTCACTGCCATACTTCACTTCAGTTTGAAGTTGATCGTAGCCTTGTAGCTCTTTAATGACTCCAGATTCGATCGCCTCAACGGCAAGTTGATTAGCCCGTGCGGTATTGATACAGATACGATGACCTTGTGCTGTTTCGGTCAACTCCCAACTGTTAGGGTACTTTCGCTTTGGGTTATCAGAGGTTGAATACCACACTTGATTACCAGGCGTTGCACACCCCGTCATTGCGCCCGTGTTTGCGCAGTGAATGGTGCGCTCACTGCCATCGGGGAGGGTAATGTCGGTCAGAAAGCGTTTGTAACGTTTGATGAGCGTAGCTTGCTCTAAAGGCGGTTCGAACTTCATTTGGGTCTGGCTACTGTTATTATGTACAATAAATTAGGGTCTATTGACCTTTTGCGCTGATTTTTGCAGCTTTTATGGAGCCTTTATACAAGGCAGAGGCTTTGAGATGTAGACTCTACTTGATAAGCCGATAACGTAGAAGAAAGGCTCCATAAGAGCTGCCCATAGGGTTCGGCTAAAAGCGTTTTACTCTTTGTTGAGAGGTATTTTGCTTAGAATGACTAGGCTACAAACCTCTCGCCGCGATTAAAACGCTTTTATCTCGAACAAAATTTAATCGAAAAAGGTCAATAGACCCTACGACATTACACCATAAGGTTCCTTCCTTGTCACAATTGCCTATTCAGGGCGTGATGCCAGAGCTGCTCTCTGGTGTACGCGAATACTCCCAGCTTATTCTCAAAGCGGCACCCGGAGCGGGTAAGTCGACCTATTTTCCGCTTCAGCTCCTATTGGAGAAGATCGTTTCAGGAAAAATTATCATGCTTGAACCAAGGCGATTGGCGGCGCGAAATATCGCTCGCTACCTTGCTCAGCAATTGGGTGAAAGTGTTGGGCAACGTGTAGGTTATCGCGTTCGTGGAGAAAATAAGACCAGTGCACAGACTCAGCTTGAAGTGGTAACAGAGGGGGTTTTGACTCGAATGATCCAGTCCGATCCTGAACTGTCAGGGATTGATTTGGTCATTTTTGATGAGTTTCATGAGCGCAGTATTCATGCCGATACGGCATTGGCTTTCTGCCTAGAGATCCAAGAAGCACTACGTGACGATCTTAAACTGGTCGTGATGTCGGCAACGTTGGATCAAGAGGCGCTTGGGAAACTGCTAACTGAAGCGAAATATGTTGAGTCTCAAGGTAGAAGCTTCCCAGTTGAGCACCGTTACATCGCGACTAAAGCCAATGAGTATCTAGAAGATCAAATGGCAAAACAGATCGGCAGTTTAATGGCAAATGAGCCGGGATCTTTGCTGGCGTTTTTGCCTGGTGTTGCGGCAATCAAAAGAGTCGAAGAGCGACTTCATCAACTGCCTAGCGACGTTCAAATATGTCCGCTTTATGGACAGTTGGACTTTGCTCAGCAGCAAGCCGCGATTCAACCAAGCGAAACGGGCAAGCGCAAAGTGGTGCTTGCGACGAACATTGCGGAGACTTCACTCACCATTGAAGGCATACGAATGGTGGTCGATTCAGGCCTTGAACGCGTTGCCAAATTTGATCTTCGCAGCGGCGTGACAAGATTGGAGCAAGTAAAAATTGCTCAGTCTTCAGCGGAGCAACGTGCTGGGCGAGCGGGTCGTACTGAGCCAGGGATCTGTGTGAGATTGTATAGCGAGAGCCAACTTGCTCAGCAGCCTTATGTGCCAGCGCCAGAAATTCTGCATACCGATCTTGCAAATCTGGTACTTGAATTGGCACAGTGGGGTGCGCAAAAGCCAGAAGAGTTGAGTTGGTTAGATGTTCCTCCAACGGCGGCGATTGCTCAAGCCAAAAGCTTATTAATGCAATTGGGTTTGTTAGATAACACTGGTCAGTTAACAGAAGCAGGGCATCAAGCTGGAGAGCTGGGGCTAGATCCAAGATCAGCCGCCATGTTAGCTAAAGCCGATCAACATCAAGCAACGGCTTTGGCCGTCATTGCACTTCTTGAAGATCCAGAGCGCAATACGCTGGATTTCCTACACAGTGTGCATCGTCTCAAGCTCGGGAAACATCACAAACAAAAGGTAGTGCTTAACCGAGCGAAGAGTTTGGCTAATCGATTATCTTGTTCATTTGAACTGTCACAGGTGGATGAGTCTGAGGTGGCATCGCTGCTCGCATGCGCCTTTCCTGATCGCATCGCACAAGCACGCCATAATCAACTGGGTCGGTTTGTGCTCGCCAATGGACATGGAGCCGATATTCAAGATACGGAACGCTTAGCTTCAAGTGATTATCTCGTCGTGCTTGATTTGATGAGAAGCAAGTCAGACTCTTCTATGGTGTTCAGTGCGGTAGAGCTCGACATCAATCAGCTTCAGTCACAATCTCCAAGTCTCTTCTCTGAGTATGAATTGGTCGATTGGGATGAGCAAAAAGGACGTCTTGTCGCAGAGAAGCAAATCAAAACTGGTCGTTTAATCATTGAGAGAAGACTGCTTCCCGAGCCTCCCCGTGAAAAAATGACCGAAGCTTTACTTAACTTTATCCGCCGTAAGGGCCTATCGGTTTTAAACTGGACAGCTCATAGTACTGAACTGTTAGAGAGAATCCGCTGTGGCTGTGAGTGGCTACCTGATCAAGCGTGGCCTGAATTTGATGATGCTTCATTACTTGAACATCTCGATAAATGGCTTGAGTCCTATTTAAACGGTGTCCATTCAGTCAAAGCGTTATCCAAAATAGACATAGAGGCCGCTCTGTTGGCTTATCTTGGTTGGCCATTAAATCAAGAGATCGAAAAATGGTTGCCAACACACTACCAAGTGCCAACAGGCAGTAAGAAAAAGATCCGCTATCAGCAAGGGCAAGAACCAGTGCTTTCAGTGCGAATGCAAGAGGTGTTTGGCGAGCAAAGCTCTCCTGTAATAGCTCTTGGTCGCAAGCGATTGGTGTTAGAGCTTTTGTCTCCAGCGCAGAGACCATTACAAGTGACAAGAGATCTTGCGAGTTTCTGGGCTGGAGCATACAAAGAAGTGCAGAAAGAAATGAAAGGGCGCTACCCTAAACACGTTTGGCCAGACGATCCTGCCAACCATGTAGCAACAACCAAAACTAAGCGACAACTGAATTCATGACCAAGAAAAACACCACGACGACAAAAAAGAAGGCAACGACAACAACGAAGAAGCCTGTTCGTAAGCGTGCGTCGAAACCAAGAAAGCCAGCCGCGAAGAAAGGTGGTCAGAGAACATGGCTTAAGACATTGTGGGGAATCAGCTGGAAGCTTGGTCTTGCAGGTTTTGCGGTATTGCTATTTGTTGGAATTTATCTTGATAGCGTGGTCAAACAGCGCTTCGAAGGGCAGCTGTTTGATTTGCCAACGGTCGTTTATGCGCGAATTTTGAATCTTGCCCCAGGCGACAACATTACGATTCAAGAAGTGAGAAATGAACTCGATGTTCTCAATTATCGAAAAGTGCGTCAGCCGCGTTACCCAGGCGAATATTCCTCCTCATCTACGAAAATTGAGTTGATCCGTCGACCTTTTGAATTTAGCGATGGTCCAGAGCCTGATCGCCATGTAATGCTTCACTTTGATTCTAATAACCTGACTCGTATTCAATCTTTAGAAAGAAGTGGCAATCTAGGATATTTAAGAATTGAGCCCAAAATGCTGGGAATGCTAGAGAAGAATCACGATCAGCAGCGCTTGTTTTTACGTCGTGATCAGTTCCCAGAGGTCATGGTCGATGCGTTATTGGTGACAGAAGATCGTAATTTCTATCAGCATGATGGGGTTTCGCCGCTCGCGATTGCTCGTGCGCTAGTGGCTAACGTCAAAGCGGGTCGGACAGTGCAAGGCGGAAGTACCCTAACTCAGCAGTTAGCCAAGAACCTGTTTTTATCGAGCGATAGAACCTTATGGCGTAAAGTACGTGAAGCCTACATTGCCTTGATCCTTGATTACCGTTATAGCAAAGATCGTATTCTGGAAGCCTACTTGAATGAGGTTTATCTAGGGCAAAGTGCCGGTGAAGCGATTCACGGCTTTGGTCTTGCGTCACGACTTTATTTTGGGCAGCCAGTTCAAGAGCTTCGTATTGATCAAATTGCGTTATTAGTTGGCATGGTCAAAGGGCCTTCTTACTACAATCCTATTCGCTTTCCTGAGCGTGCAAAAACACGTCGTGATCTCGTGCTGCGCTTGATGATGCAGCAAGATATTCTAACGGCAAAACAATATGATATGGCGGCAAGTCGCCCTCTGGATATTCAAGATAATCCGCGTATTGCCAGCCGTCAGCCTGCTTATTTTCAGCAACTGAAAATTGAACTAAAAGAGAAAGTAGGAGAAGCGTTCCAATCGGACCTTGGCTTGCGTGTGTTCACCTCTCTTGATCCAGTATCACAGCAGAAATTAGAGCAAGCGATCGCTAAGAAGATCCCTCAACTTGCGAGCATCGCGGGTAAATCTCTAGAAGGAGCCGCTGTTGCGGTGGATCGTCATACTGGTGAGATTCGAGCCATGGTGGGCGGTAAGCGCACAGGCTATGATGGCTTTAACCGAGCGCTCAATGCCAGCCGTCAGATTGGCTCTTTGGCAAAACCTGCTGTCTACTTAGCGGCGCTAGAACAGCCAGAGAAGTACAGTCTAGCGACCACACTGCATGACAAACCTATTAGTCTAAAAGGCAGCAAAGGTAACGTTTGGTCTCCTAGAAACTACGACCGTAAGTTCCGCGGAGATGTACCACTTTATACCGCACTTGCTAAGTCATTGAATGTACCGACGGTAGAGTTAGGCATGCAAGTCGGTATTCCTAGAGTGGTCGAAACGTTGGAAAACTTAGGTGTAGATAAAAACGAGATCCGTCCGGTTCCGTCGATGTTTTTGGGCTCGTTCACTCTGACGCCTTTCCAAGTAGCGCAGATGTATCAAACACTGACTAACTCGGGGAAGCAGGCTAAGCTTTCTGCTTTACGCTCGGTGGTGGATATAGAGGGGAACGTGCTGTTCCAATCATTGCCTCGCGTCGCTCAAACGGTGGATCAGCGTGCAGCTTGGTTAACAACTTATGCGATGAAACGCGGTGTTATGGAAGGAACAGGGCGTTATCTCAATAGTCAGTTTGCGTGGGCAGCATTAGCTGGAAAAACTGGCACCAGTAATGATACTCGTGACAGTTGGTTTGTCGGTGTAGATGGACGAGAAGTGACGACGATTTGGCTTGGCCGTGATGACAACAAACCGACGAAATTGACGGGCTCTAGTGGCGCGTTACGTGTCTATGCTGAATATCTTAATCATCGAATCCCACAAAAACTTACCTTACCTTGGCCGCAAGGAGTGAGCACTTATGGTTTCATGAAGACGGCTCAGGGGAGTTTAGACTTAGACTGTAATAACAGCTTTAAACTGCCGGTTTGGGATAACGCTAATGAACTCAAGAATCGCTGTTCAAATCAACCTAAGCAGTGGATTAAAGAGCTATTTAGCTGGTAACAGCACAATTGATGAATAATTTAATGGATTATTGCTTTACGTGGTTTGAGTCACTCAGTTATAAACGTAAGGTCTTGTTAAGAAAGGAACTCGGATTGTGAGAAAGTTGGCTTATCTGCTTTTGGGTTTGATGGGTGGTGTTGCGTTTACTGTTTCTGCGCAAACCACCGAAGAGCCTCAGCGACCAAAGGTAGCAGTAGTATTAGCGGGTGGTGGCGCTAAAGGAGCGGCTCACATTGGTGTTTTAAAAGCGCTTGAAGAGATGCGTATTCCCGTCGATTACATCACAGGAACAAGCATGGGGTCATTCGTTGGTGGCCTCTACGCGACCGGTATGAGTGCAGATGAAATAGAATCGTTTATCGACACTGTTGACTGGAATAGCGGCTATCGTGATCGAGTCGATCGAAGCCAACGAAAAGTACAAGACAAAGAATACGAAGACAGATACCAACTGACCACAGATCTCGGCCTCCGTTGGGGAGAAATCCGAGGTACAAAAGGTATTGTTCAAGGACAGGGCATGCTTAAGTTGTTGCGAGAAACCGCAGGCAACTTACCTCCGTTTGACTCTTTTGACGAGCTCGCTATTCCATACCGCTCAGTGGCGACAGATATCGTCGCGCTTGAACCTGTTGTTATTGGTGACGGTTATTTGGTTGATGCCATGATGGCAAGTATGTCAGTGCCTGGAGCGCTTCCTCCGTATAACTTGGACGGAAGACTGTTGGTGGATGGTGGCGTGACTAACAACATGCCCGTTGATGTCGCCCGTAAGCTAGGTGCGGATATTGTGATTGCTGTGGATATCAGTACCGACTACAAAGATAAAGAAGAGTTTACCAACCTATTCTCTGTCGCGGACCAACTCTCTAACTATTTGGTAAGAAGCACCACCAATCGACAAGCTGAAACACTCACCGAGCAAGATTTCTTCCTTAAACCTGATGTCGGCGATATGGAGACCACTGAGTTCGACAAAATGCCACAAGCGTTTGAAGAGGGTTACCAAGAAGCGATCGCACTGAAAGATCAGTTATCTGTTCTCAGCCTAAGTTCGACTGAGTATCAAGCCTACATTGAAAGTAAGCAGAAAGCGCGTCGTCAACTTCGCTACGGTGATGAGATTACTGTTGATAAAATCATCCTCAATAATAATACCCACTACACAGACACTTTGTTGTCCAACCGCCTGGATCTAGAAGAGGGGCAGCAGTACAAAATCAGTGACGTCGAGCAAAGCGTTCAAAATTTGTATGCGTTGGATCGTTTTGAATTGGTGACCTATCGTTATGACGAAGTTGACGGTCAAGATGCCTTAATTGTTGACGTGAATGAGAAGTCGTGGGGGCCAAATTACGTTAACTTCCGATTCTTCCTAGAAGATGACTTTAGCACGGACAGCCAGTATGCAATTGGTATCTCAACCAACTTTACCGATCTTAACTCTCATGGTGCAGAGCTGCGTACCAATATCGAAATGGGGACTGATAAGCTGATTGAAGCAGAGCTTTACTCGCCATTTTTCTCTAGTCAAAAATCGTTTACTAAATTTGGGCTCTCTTATTCTAATGAAAAACGCAATGCACCTTTAACGGGCTTTGACGATACGACATTAGGCGCGACGGATAATTACTACAAGGTATCCTTTACTGAAAATAAAGCAGAGCTAGCGTTAGGGTATCAAGATACTTTATGGCGTCGTTTCATGCTCGGTGGGCGTTATACCGATGGGGACGGTGAGTTATCGACCATTCCGTCGTGTGGTGACTTTAGTTATAAACGCCTGGGTGCTTTTGCCAATTATCGAGTGGATACGCTGGATGATTTCAGCCTGCCGAGAAAAGGTATCTATCTCGACCTTGAGTATATGGTTTCCCATGATGAGCCTTCAGGTACCCTAAATGCAGAGTGTTTTGATAGTGGAGATATCTCAACTGCCGAAGACACTATCTATGAATTGGATGCTAAATTTATTGGTGCGCACACCTTTGACCGACATACTTTAGTCGCAAATGTGGAGCTTGGGTTTGTACAGAGTAAAAACTCTTTGTTGCCTTTAGACCCTAAAGAAATCGGTGGATTCCAGAATTTATCGGGTATTGCTCGAAATAGTCTTATTGGCTCAAACAAAGTGTTCGGCAGTGTTATCTATCGCTACCGCTGGTTTGACAATGATTTTGGATTGTTTACTTCACCATTCTATGTCGGTGCCTCACTTGAGTACGGCGGCGTATGGTCTGATCCAGATTTAGAAATTAACGAAGCGCCTCTTTATGCAGCGGGCTCTGCATTTTTTGGGGTTGATTCGCCTGTTGGTCCTATCATGATGGGTTACGGTCGAACAGAACAAAACTATGACTCTTTCTACTTAATTATCGGTACCACATTTAAGTAGGGGAACTTTCATCTATCAGCCCAATATCACACTCTCATCCTGTGAGATATTGGGCTCTGTGGTAGTGAAAAACATGGGACTTTAGTCTTAAGTTGCTATGTTGGTCAAAATGATGAGATTTTAATTTAAGGTTAAATTTGCTATTCTACCGCCCACAGTTTGGCCTCTCTGGCACTGTTTATCAGTCAAAATTGAATGAAAAATATGGCAAGGAGAGCCAAGTTTCCAAGGATGTTCACTCCCTTATTTTTTGAATAAATAAGCAATAAGAGGGAGGAACCGCAATGAGAGGAAAAAAGTCGTGCTTGAAGCCTACCGTAAACACGTCGAAGAGCGTGCTGCTGAAGGAGTTGTTCCTAAACCACTAGATGCTGAGCAAGTTGCTGGCCTAGTAGAACTTCTTAAAAATCCCCCTCAAGGTGAAGAAGAGTTCATTCTTGACCTACTCGAGAACCGCATCCCACCAGGTGTAGATGAAGCCGCTTACGTTAAAGCTGGTTTCCTAACAGCAATTACTAAAGGTGAAGTGGAATCACCACTAGTAAGCCCAGCAAAGGCTGCTGAACTACTAGGCACTATGCAAGGTGGTTACAACATCGAGTCACTGATTTCACTACTTGATGACGAAGCTCTTGCGCCAATCGCGGTTAAAGCTCTATCTCATACTCTGCTTATGTTTGATGCTTTCTATGATGTAGAAGAGAAAGCGAAAGCAGGCAACAGCTACGCACAGCAAGTTCTGCAATCTTGGGCGGATGCCGAGTGGTTTACCTCTAAAGAGAAAGTTGCAGAGAAAATCACTGTTAAAGTATTCAAGGTCACTGGTGAAACTAACACCGATGATCTATCTCCAGCACCAGATGCATGGTCTCGCCCAGATATCCCAGTACACGCTAAAGCGATGCTGAAAATGGAGCGTGACGGTATTAACCCAGATGACGCAGGTACTGTTGGTCCAATCAAACAGATCGAAGAACTGCAAAAAGACGGCATTCAGCTGGCGTATGTAGGTGATGTTGTTGGTACAGGTTCTTCACGTAAATCTGCAACTAACTCTGTACTTTGGTTTATGGGTGAAGATATCCCATACGTACCGAACAAGCGCACTGGCGGTGTTTGCCTAGGTGGTAAGATCGCTCCAATCTTCTACAACACAATGGAAGATTCAGGTGCACTACCGATTGAATTGAATGTACAAGACATGAACATGGGCGATGTGATTGATATCTACCCATACGAAGGTGTTGTACGTAAAGACGGCGCAGAAATCTCAAGCTTCGAACTAAGCAAAGTATTGCTTGATGAAGTTCGTGCTGGTGGTCGTATTCCACTGATCATTGGTCGTGGCCTAACAAGCCGCGCTCGTACGTCTCTAGGTCTAGAAGAAACAGACCTGTTTGCTAAGCCAATTGATCCAACAGCGTCAGATAAAGGCTATACACTAGCTCAGAAGATGGTTGGTAAAGCGTGTGGCGTAGAAGGCGTTCGCGCAGGTCAGTACTGTGAGCCGAAGATGACGACTGTAGGTTCTCAGGATACGACAGGTCCTATGACGCGTGATGAGCTAAAAGACCTTGCGTGTCTTGGCTTCTCAGCAGACCTAGTAATGCAGTCTTTCTGTCACACATCGGCATACCCGAAACCAGTTGATGTGAATACGCACCATACTCTGCCTGACTTCATTATGAACCGTGCTGGTGTTTCTCTACGCCCTGGTGATGGTGTTATCCACTCATGGCTAAACCGTATGCTTCTGCCTGATACAGTAGGTACTGGTGGTGACTCGCATACTCGTTTCCCTCTGGGTATTTCATTCCCTGCAGGTTCTGGTCTTGTTGCGTTTGCAGCAGCAACAGGTGTTATGCCACTTGATATGCCGGAATCAATCTTGGTTCGCTTCAAAGGTGAAATGCAGCCAGGTATCACACTACGTGACCTAGTACATGCTATCCCTCTATACGGCATCAAGCAAGGTCTACTGACGGTTGAAAAAGCAGGTAAGATCAACGAATTCTCTGGTCGCGTACTAGAAATTGAAGGTGTAGAGCACCTATCTGTTGAGCAAGCATTTGAGCTATCAGATGCGTCTGCAGAGCGTTCTGCGGCAGGTTGTACAGTTAAGCTATCTCAAGAGTCTATCGAAGAGTACCTAAACTCGAACATCACTATGCTTAAGTGGATGATTGCAGAAGGTTACGGTGACGTGCGTACGATTGAACGTCGTATCACAGCAATGGAAGAGTGGTTAGCTAACCCAGAGCTTCTGTCTGCTGATGCTGACGCTGAGTACGCTCATGTTATTGAGATTGACCTTGCTGATATCACTGAACCAGTGCTTTGTGCGCCGAACGATCCAGATGATGCTCGTCTACTATCTGAAGTTCAAGGTACAGAGATCCAAGAAGTGTTCATCGGTTCATGTATGACCAACATCGGTCACTTCCGAGCAGCGGGTAAGATGCTAGAAGAGTTCAATGGTTCGCTAAGCACGCGTCTATGGGTGGCTCCGCCAACTAAGATGGATAAAGATCAGCTAACAGAAGAAGGTTACTACGGTATCTTTGGGCGTGCGGGGGTTCGTATCGAAACTCCAGGCTGTTCTCTATGTATGGGTAACCAAGCGCGCGTAGCGGACAAAGCAACCGTGATGTCTACATCAACGCGTAACTTCCCGAACCGTCTGGGTACAGGTGCGAACGTTTATCTAGCGTCTGCTGAGCTTTCTGCAGTTGGTGCAATCTTGGGTCGCATTCCAACTAAGGAAGAGTACCTAGAGTACGCTCAGAAGATTGATGCAACGGCAGCTGACACATACCGTTACTTGAACTTCCATAAGATGGGTCAGTACACAGAGAAAGCAGACACGGTTATTTTCCAAGAGCCAGCATAACCCTTTCTCATATTTGTAGCTGAAGCTGCATAGAGGAACCCAAATGATAGAGCGTCTACTTCGGTAGGCGCTTTTTTTGTGCTTGTGATTGGAACGCTATATACTCTCGGTCCAAATTTTTGAGGGTGCTGTTCAATGGAATTCGAGTTTATTAGAAACACATTAATGGGCGAATACTATGTCAAATCGAGCATGGGCCATGAGATTGTAGGTCGTTGGCTTCAAGAAGAGATCGGCAAAAACTGGGACAAGATCGCTCAAGTTGAACAGTTAACTGATCAAGCTCGAATGGAACCTCAAAAAGAGCACCTTCTATTGGGGACAGAAATAAGTGTCAATATCCAAGGCGATGAAGTGATTGTCCAAGAGAACGTGTTAGCTCACGGTGACGAGATGGACGCGGATAGTGAGTTCGATTTTTATGACAGTGAAAGCACCGCGAGTTGCGGGTTAGAGGATTTTGAACTGATGATCGAACAGTGGAAAGAGTTCTTAACCACAAAGTAGATGCACATTATTGGTGAGGTTTATGAGCCTTGCCTTAATATTGTGAGTAGGGCGCACCATAACGGTGCGCCTTTTTGCGTTCTAGAGGGCTGTTTTATTGTTATTTTCTTTTAAATCAATGCCTTAAAAACTTGGCACGTAGCTTGGATTATAAAAAGTAAAAGGACGATAGCTTTCAGAGAGGATGCGATGAAACTAATTAATGCGATTATCAAACCGTTCAAACTAGATGATGTACGCGAAGCCCTAGCCGATGTCGGTATTGAAGGGATGACAGTATCAGAAGTCAAAGGCTTTGGCCGTCAGAAAGGTCACACTGAGTTATACCGAGGCGCTGAGTACCAAGTTGATTTCTTACCAAAAGTGAAATTAGAAATCGCGACACAAGAAGAGAATGTTGACCGTGTTATCGAAGCGGTAACCAAAGCGGCACACACAGGTAAGATTGGTGACGGTAAGATTTTTGTTTACGACCTGACTCAAGCTGTGCGCATTCGTACTAACGAAATGGACGCTGAAGCGCTTTAAGAATTCTAAGGACTGGAGACAATAAGATGGAATTAACAACAACAGTAACCGAATTACGTTACGCACTAGACACCTTTTTCTTTCTCATTTCAGGTGCGTTAGTAATGTGGATGGCAGCAGGCTTTGCAATGTTAGAAGCTGGCCTTGTTCGCTCTAAAAACACGACTGAGATTTTGACCAAGAATATCTGCCTATACGCAATCGCTTGTACGATGTACTTGATTGTTGGTTACAACATTATGTATGTCGATAATGGTGAAGGTGGTTGGTTGCCATCATTTGGTGCACTGATTGGTACGCAAGGTGAAGGCGCTGACCACTCTCTAGAATCAGATTTCTTCTTCCAAGTAGTATTTGTCGCAACAGCAATGTCTGTCGTGTCAGGTGCGGTAGCTGAACGTATGAAGCTATGGTCATTCCTAATCTTCTCAGCAGTACTAACAGCATTCATTTATCCAATGGAAGGTTACTGGACATGGGGCGGCGGTTTCCTATCAGAAGCAGGCTTTAGTGACTTCGCAGGTTCAGGTATCGTACACATGGCAGGTGCAGCAGCAGCTCTAGCAGGCGTACTTCTACTAGGTGCTCGTAAAGGTAAATATGGTAAGAACGGTGAAATCTACCCAATTCCTGGTTCAAACATGCCGCTTGCGACGTTAGGTACATTTATCCTTTGGTTTGGTTGGTTTGGCTTCAATGGTGGTTCTCAACTAATGGTTTCTGACTTTGAGAATGCAACTGCGGTAGGTCAAATCTTCCTAAATACAAATGCAGCAGCAGCAGCAGGTGCAATTGCAGCACTATTTGTATGTAAGACAACTTGGGGCAAAGCTGACCTGACTATGATTCTTAATGGTGCACTAGCTGGTCTTGTAGCAATTACTGCTGACCCACTGTCTCCATCACCACTATATGCAGTTGCTATTGGTGCAGTATCAGGTGCAATCGTAGTATTCAGCATCATCGGCCTAGACAAGCTTAAGATTGATGATCCAGTAGGTGCTATCTCTGTACACGGTGTGTGTGGTTTCTTCGGCCTAATGGTTGTGCCTCTAAGCAATGGTGACGCAACATTTGGTGCTCAGCTTCTAGGTGCAGTAGTGATCTTTGGCTGGGTGTTTGGTGCAAGTCTTGTGGTTTGGGCGGTGTTAAAAGCGACAGTTGGTATCCGTGTATCGGAAGACGAAGAGCTTGAAGGTATGGACATGCACGATTGTGGTGTAGGCGCTTATCCTGAGTTTGTAACTGTTAAATAATTTACAGACATTTACATTTTCCCACTTGAAACCTGCTCTAATGAGCAGGTTTTTTTGTGTCTAATCATTGTTTTCTAAATTATGATGAATATAATAACGCAACTGATAAACATTATCGTTACGATGTTAAAGGACTGAACCAATGAAAAAATTGCTAACTCTTTCTGCTCTAGCTTGCGCAACTATCGCACCTACAGCTGCAATCGCTGCAGAAGAAGTAAACGTATACTCTTACCGCCAACCTTTCCTAGTTGAGCCAATGTTCAACGAATTCACTAAAGAAACAGGTATTAAAGTAAACGTTAAGTTCGCAAAGAAAGGTCTAGCAGAGAAGCTAGCTCAAGAGGGTGAATACAGCCCTGCTGATGTTATTCTAACGGTAGATATCAGCCGTCTATCTGAGCTGACTAAGCAAGATCTTGTTCAAGCTGTTGAAAGCGACATTCTAGAGAAGAACATTCCAGCTCAGTACCAAGATGCTGACAATGAGTGGTTTGCTCTAACCACTCGTACTCGTAGCGTTTACTCTTCACGTGACCGTGTTGGCCGCCTAGGTGAAGACTTCACTTACGCTGATCTAGCTAAGCCAGAGTTCAAAGGTAAAATCTGTACTCGTAGCGGTAAGCACCCTTACAACGTATCTCTAGTTTCTTCGATGATTGCTCACAAAGGCGAAGCAGAAACTAAAGAGTGGCTAGAAGGCGTTAAAGCTAACCTAGCTCGTAAACCTCAAGGCAACGACCGTGCACAGGTTAAAGCAATCAAAGAAGGTCTTTGTGACGTTTCTCTTGGTAACAGCTACTACCTAGGTAAGATGGTTAACGATAAAGAGCAAAAAGCTTGGGCTGATGCGGTTTACATTAACTTCCCTAACCAAGCAACAACGGGTACTCACGTAAACATTTCTGGTATGGCGATGGCTAAGTACTCTCCTAACAAAGAGAACGCTGTTAAGCTTATGGAGTTCCTAGCGGGTGATACAGCACAAAGCATGTACGCTGAAGTGAACTACGAGTACCCAGTTAAAGCAGGCGTTGAGCGTTCTGAGCTAGTTGCTTCTTGGGGTGATTTCAAAGCAGATACTATCTCTCTAGACGAGATCGCAGATCACCATGAAGCTGCTATCAAACTTCTAGACGAAGTTAAGTTCGACCTATAATAGTCTTCCTTAAAGGTCTTTGACCGAACGAATACAACCTCAAGTTGCTTTTTTGGCACTTGGGGTTGTTTGTTATATACCTAAAGTAACTTCAGGTGCACGCAAATCGGCTCTGTACCTTGAAGAAAGGAAACTATCTGGGTATAAATACTCTTAGACTATCAAAAGGATATGAGATGTATTTGCAGCCGCATTTGTGTTTCATAGAGCCTCGTTGTAATTAGGCGATGAAAGAGAAAAATTATTTATGGAAAACCAGTAGTGGAGTCCTCGCTCTGCTACTGGTTTTGCCGATCTTAGCGATATTCACCACTGCTGTCGGAGAGACCAATGAGCTATTCAGCCATTTGATGTCGACAGTAATGCCCACTTACGCTTTCAATACCGTAGCTCTGGTTGCGGGGACGATGGCGCTTTCCCTGTTATTTGGCATTCCTTCCGCGTGGGTGATGGCAATGTGTCGCATCCCAGGCGAGCGTGTACTGCAGTGGGCTTTGGTTCTGCCACTTGCGATGCCTGGTTATATCGTAGGTTACATCTTTACTGATTGGTTTGATTTTGCAGGTCCAATCCAGATTTTACTCCGTGACTTAACGGGGTGGGGACCAGGGGACTACTGGTTTCCAGATATTCGTACTCTAACCGGTGCGATTATCGTTCTCTCCTTAGTGCTCTATCCTTATGTTTACTTGCTTTGTCGAGCTGCCTTTATGGAGCAAAACGTCTCTTTGTTGCAATCAGCTCGCCTACTTAAGTGTTCGCCTTGGGAGAGTTTCCGCCGTATTTCTCTGCCTCTTGTTCGTCCTTCGATTGCTGTTGGTTTATCGCTTGTTGCGATGGAGACGGTGGGTGATTTCGGAACAGTGAGTTACTTTGCGGTTAATACCCTAACCACAGCCGTTTACGATACGTGGCTTGGCTACTCGAGTTTGACCGCCGCTGCGAAGATTTCAGCGATTATGCTGGTGGTTGTTATCTTGTTGCTAAGCAGCGAGCGTTATAGCCGACGTAAACAGAAACTGTTCCAAAATCAGTTCAGTAGCCGAGAAGACTTTCGTTATAAGCTGACTGGATGGAAGAAATGGTTAGCTGTTTCATGGTGTTGGGGACTGGTATGTGTGGCCTTTATCTTTCCTCTCGGCCAGCTTGTTATCTATGCTTACAAATATTTTGCGCAAAGTTGGACCGCTGAGTTCCGTGAATATGCACTTAACAGTTTGTATGTTTCTCTAACCGCAGCTGTGATTGGTGTACTTGTTGCTCTTATCGTTAATTTTTGTCAGCGTGTGAACCCAGGTCGTAAGAGCTTAGCTTTTATGCGCCTATCTTCGATGGGTTACGCGGTGCCGGGTACCGTTCTCGCAATCGGCGTCATGGTGCCAGTGTTGTTTATGGATCACCTCGTCAATGATGTGGCTAAGTACATGGATTGGGGACGTCCAGGTTTGATCTTTTCTGGTTCCATGTTTGCGTTGATTTTTGCGATGGTCGTTCGCTTCTCTGCTGTCGCAATTGGCAGTATTGAAAGCAGTTTAAGTAAGGTTTCTCCCTCTTTAGACATGGCCTCTCGCACAATGGGGTGTAACGCCAATACCATGCTTTGGCGAGTGCATTTTCCGTTGGTGCGTCGCGGCGCGTTGATTGCTGGGTTACTGGTCTTTATTGAGTCAATGAAAGAGCTCAATGCGGCGCTTTTACTTCGTCCATTCAACTTTGAAACCTTAGCCACGTATGTTTATAACTTCGCTTCTGACGAGCATTTAGAACTTGCAGCGATGCCTGCGGTTCTACTTGTTCTTGTAGGCTTAGTTCCCCTCGTAATCGTTAACCGTTCTCTGGAGCATTCCCACTGATGAGCTGTGCACTATCCATTAAAAACTTAACCTGTAAGTACGATGAGCAAACGACAGTGTTGGAGTCGCTCTCTTTGGATGTCGATCAGGGTGAGATTGTTTGTCTATTGGGGGCGAGTGGTTGTGGAAAAACGACACTTTTGAAAGCAATTGCTGGCTTGTTGCCCCTCAGTTCAGGTGAGATGAGTCTCAACTGTATGATGATTGATGATGGTGATAACTGGCTGCCTCCAGAGCAGCGTAATATCGGAATGATCTTCCAAGATTATGCGCTGTTTCCTCACCTTACCGTGGCGCAGAATGTGGCGTTCGGCCTACGAGATTTATCTTCAGCGGAGCAGAATACGAAAGTTGAGGAGATGCTAGAGTTGGTTCATCTTGATGGATACGGCGAGCGTTTTCCACATCAACTTTCTGGTGGTCAGCAGCAGCGAGTGGCGATTGCACGTTCTTTAGCTTACAAGCCAGATTTATTGTTACTTGATGAACCGTTTTCGAATATCGATACGCAAGTGCGCCACGAGCTGATAGGAGAGATCCGTAAGATCTTTAAGAAGCAGGGTGTGACTGCAATCTTCGTTACGCACAGCCGTGAAGAAGCCTTCGCGTTTGCCGACAAAATGGCAGTGATGAACCATGGCGTAATTGAACAATATGGCACGGCTAGTGAGCTTTACTATCAACCATCAAGTAAGTTTGTTGCCGACTTCTTAGGTGGTGGTAGCTACCTAACGGCTAAACGTTCCTCTGAATCAGAATTTGAAACAGAGCTGGGCTTGGTTGAAGCGACAGCGCAACAACACATTCAAATTGGTGAGAGTTGTGAATTGCTGCTTCGTCCTCAGCATGTGCAGATCAGTGCCACTGATGACAGTTGCGTTACTGTGCTTGAACAACAATTCATGGGTGACCACTGCCGCTATGTGATTGACGCGAGTGGAAGCCGCCTGCTAGCCAGTTCTTCCGAGCCCCTCTCGATTGGCCAGCAAGTGTCAGTGAAAGTCGAGACGCAAGGCGTTCTCGCTTTTTAATCTTTGTTCAAACAGGTTCTATTACGGCCACTGTTTTTGGCTAAGTAAAGGGCTTCATCAGCTAGGGTGAAGCTCTTCGTTGTATCAGAAGTTATCGTAGCAATCCCCGCGCTGAAAGTATAACTTGCCTCAGCTTCAGTTAAGACTTGTCTAATACGCTCTACAGCAATACAGGCTTCTTCTATGTGTGTATGGCTGAAAATGATCGCGAACTCCTCTCCACCTAAACGTGAAACATGATCGGTTTCTCGGCAGACTTTCTCCATTGTCTGAGCGAAGTTCTTGATGATGGAATCACCGTGAAGGTGGCCATATTTGTCATTGATTCCTTTGAAATGATCGATGTCTAGAATCGCTAAGCAGGATGCGCCTGAATCAGGGTAGCGTTTTAGTGAGCCCGATACTTCTTGTAGTTTTTCATCAAATTTCCGGCGATTCCATACTTGTGTCATCGCGTCTTTTTCACTGAGTGCCTTGAGCTGATTCTCATATACCTTTCGTTCGCTAATATCGGTGAATGAGAGAACGACATATTGAGTTTCATCGTACTCATCTTTCACACTTTGCAGCTTAAATAGAGCGGTCATTCCGCCACTTTGATGGGTATTGAGCAGTATTTCACTTTCCCAATGTTCCAAACTGTCAAAGTGAAAGTTGAAACTAGAGAAGTTATCCAAGTAACTCGAATATTGATCAATGGAATCTATCGCCTTTCCAGTTAGGTCTATGTCATGAAGGTCGAACATGGTTCTGAAACCTTCGTTGTAGCGAGTGATCTTGCCATTTTTGTTTAAGATAACGTTCGCAGTAAGATTATCGACCGCGACATCAAATAGCTTTTTCTCGAGCGTATTCTGCCGTCTAATTTGAATGATGTTACTTAGCAGAAGGATCAATATAGCGTCGAGGAACAGTAGAACAACTAAGCGCATGGTGAGAGCGTTAAGTCGTTCTTGATGGTATTCATCCAAGTTCTTAGAGGCGAACTTACTGACAATGTACCCTGTACTATCTTTAGGGTAGGCTGGAACCGTAACTTTTAGGTATGAATACCAATGATCTTGGTAAAAGCTACTGCCCTTGGTTTCCTCTTGCATTTGCTGCCAAAGTTGAGGGTACCTGGCGGCGAATGAGCTATCAGCAGTTTGAAAGTGTTCATAGACCGAGTTACCGGTTGAAATAAACTCACCAGCTTCATTTACGGTCATACGAGTGATCTCTGAAGAGTATCCATATGAAGGGAATAACTCTTGCAAGCTTAGTCCAATGACGAATAAAAAAGGCGAACCATTGTTATCGATGATTGATGTCGCTATGAGTGCTCTAGAGTCTGTTGAACTGTTTTGCTGAGGGTGAGCCGGAAATGTTCCTAACTTTACGGGTGTCTTCTCTGTGAGTAACTGGTGAAAACTAAACTGGGATTGATCAACAAAACTAAGAACGCTTTCTCCTAATTCAATGAGCGGTTCTTGTTGGTTATTGAAAACATGCAGAGAATACAGGCCTTTAAAGTCTTGCTTAATAAATCCAGTTAGGTTTTCCAGTTGTCGCTTACCGGTATTAGTGGAAAGGTCGATGCTTTCGATTTGCTTGTCCAGGTGGGTGAGTAACAACACGACTTGTCGGAAGGTAGAACTTATCGCTTGTTCTGTTAATGCTACGTCGAGCATTGCGCCTTCACGATATTCCCATTCATAGGTGTTCTCAATATCTCTCCAGTGCTCATAGATACTGTAGAGAGGGAATAGAATGACGAGACAGTTGATAACGAAGACACTGACCCAAGCTTGTTTGAACATCGATAATCTCCAACAAATGGAAATCTCATTTTATAGTATGATATTCTGTGGTTCAAGCTTGGATCATGAACAGTTACAATTGTAAGAAGTCCTTAACTTGCTGAACGGCGTATTCGGCAATGTCTTGGTTTTCCATTTCAGCAAAGATACGTAGCAATGGCTCGGTACCTGAGAAGCGAGCGATTACCCAGCCTCCGTTTTTAAAGTAGACCTTAGCGCCATCTTCATAACTGACTTTGTCAATATCAAAGTCGAATTCAGGCAGTTGCTTCTCAACATAGATTCGGTTGTAGAGCACCTCTTTTTGCGCAGGCTTAAAGGTGCAATCACCTTCTGCGGTATAGGCGTAGCCATACTTGGCGTAGATCTCATCAAGAAGTTCAGACAGCTTTTTACCCGTAACTGAAATCATCTCAACCAGTAAGCTAGAAGCAAAAACGCCATCCTTACCCTTAATATGGCCTCGAATGGTCAAACCGCCAGAGCTCTCGCCGCCGATTAGAGAATCATCGGCTTCCATTTGAGAGCTGATATGCTTAAAGCCCACCGGTACTTCGAATGACTTCTCACCATGATCAGCAGCGATCTTATCCAAGATGTGGGTGGTTGCGATGTTACGAACAACCGAGCCTTTCCAACCTTTGTACTCCAACAAGTAGTAGTAGAGTAGGATGAGAACTTCGTTCGGGTGAATAAAGTTACCTTTTTCATCGATGATACCTAAACGGTCGGCATCGCCATCGGTACCAATACCAATGTCATAACCTTCTGCTGCGACTAGGTGTTTTAGACGATATAAGGTAGCGGCACTTGGTGAAGGCATTAAGCCACCAAAGTCTGGGTTTTTGCCATCGTTGATAACATCTACATCACAGCGGCCATTGATCAATACGGTTTGCAGAGCGTTTTTCGCGACACCAAACATAGGGTCAATCAGGACGCGTAAATTGGCACGCTTGATCGCTTCGATATCGACAAAGTTGATGATTGAGTCAACGAACTCATTCATTGGGTTGATCACATCAACCAATTTATCTTCAACAGCTTGTTCAAAATCGACACTCTTAACGTCAGCTTGTGTCAGGCTGGCGATCTGAGTTTCGATTTTTTCTGTGATTACTTCATCGGCGTCACGTCCACCTTCGATAAATACTTTGATGCCATTGTAGTCAGCCGGGTTATGTGAAGCGGTAATACAAGCTGAGTAGGCACAGCCCATCTCTTTCGCTTTGAACATCACTATCGGGGTTGGAACAAATTTATCAATGAAGCTGACTTTGACGTTGTTAGCGGCTAATACTTCTGTAAACCATCGCCCCGCCTTGTCTGACAGGAAGCGGCGGTCATAACCAACGATGAACCCTTTGTCTGCGACG
Source organism: Vibrio sp. RE86 (assembly GCF_013114545.1). Lineage (GTDB taxonomy): Bacteria > Pseudomonadota > Gammaproteobacteria > Enterobacterales > Vibrionaceae > Vibrio. Next base: position 175,691 of record NZ_VTXI01000009.1, read on the forward strand.
TTCTCATTATTGATGATGTTTGCGAGTGCTTGAGCGACTAACTGAACATTGTCTTTGGTGAACTCTTCGCCAATAAAAGCGCGCCAGCCACCAGTACCAAACTTAATCATGGTTTTAATCCTTTATACAAAAAAGAGCCTCTGCTCAGAGGCTCTTTTGATGGTTATCCTAGGGTGACTACCACGCTGTTAACGCTGCCATCGGCTTGGACAGGAATCGTGTTTCCTGCTACTTGCTCATCATTGACGGTGATAGATTTCACGCCTTTACTCACTGATGCTGGGTTCTCAACTTTAATATTGTAGGTTGCACCTAACCATTGGCGAGTGACCTCAAATCCTGGCCATTGGGTAGGGATACAAGGATCAATCGTTAGTCCATCAAAGCCTGTACGTACGCCTAAAATAAAGTTAGTGACCGCAAAGTAAGCCCAGCCAGATGTACCTGTTAGCCATGGGTGGTTCGCACGGCCATGATCCTGGTGATCACGTCCCATGATGAACTGTACGTATGAGTATGGTTCTGCGATACGCTTCTCGATGATCTCATTTTGGTTATATGGGTTGAGTGCATCGTAGAACTTCATTGCGCGGTCGCCGCGACCAAGTTTTGCTTCCGCTACCCATGCCCATGGGTTCGGGTGAGAGAAGATTGCACCGTTCTCTTTTACGCCTTGGTAAACGCGAGTTACAAAGCCGATATCATCATTTGGTGTTGCGAACGACGGAGAGTTTAGGTGTAAGCCATACTCTGAGAATAGGTTCTCATCCACTGCATCCATCGCTTTCTCACCACGCTCTTGAGAAACGGCACCAGACAATACTGCTAGCGTATTTGACTCTAAGTGAACTCGACCTTCTGTTTGCTGAGCAGTACCGATCTTGTCACCATCTTTAGTCAGACCACGAATGTACCAACCGCCTTCATCATCCCAAAGGTGTGTTTCACACGCTTCACGAACGTTCGCTGCCATTTCTGTGTATTTCTCTACATCTGCGTCTTTGCCCAAGAACTTAGCAAGGTCGATAAACTCTTGTAGTGCCCAGAAGTGAAGGAATGAGACCATTGATGATTCGCCACCGCCTAGGTTCAGACAGTCGTTCCAGTCTGCGCGTAGACCTTTACAGATACCTGTTTGCCCTACGTACTCTGCAGAGAAATCTAGCGCTGCTTTCATGTGATCGTAAACAGAAGCGTCACCACCATCTGCATAAGGGATCATTTCATCAAAGAAGCTGTGTTCACCTGTTTCCATCACATACTTACAGATGGTCGGGACTAGCCATAGGTGGTCATCAGAACAAGTGTCTTCAATACCGTGGATCTTATCGTCATCCGATGGCGTTGGTACGACTGTCGGCGATTTAGATGGAGCGACATCAGCTTTCTCAGGATCGAACCAATCTGGATCAAATAGGTGCAGACCGTAACCGGCTTTTACCTGACCGCGAAGAAGATCAACGATACGCTTACGCGTCATTTCTGGGTTTGCATGAGGTACAGAAATCGCATCTTGCGCAGTATCACGGTAACCCAGTCCAGTACGTCCGCCCACTTCAATGAACGAAGCAAAACGAGACCAAACAACACACGTTTCAGCTTGGTAAAGTGTCCAAGCGTTGATCATGGTATCGAGACCTTCGTTTGGAGATTTTACTTGGAACTTGTCACAACGCTCGTTCCAGTGCTCTTTGATACCCGCGAATGCAGCATCTACATTGGCAAGATCTTGGTATTTCTCACGCAGGCGTTCACCGTTGCCTTTACCAATACCTAGAATGTAAGCGAAACGTACTTCCTCTCCTGGTTGGATAGTGAACTGCTTGTGCAAAGAGCCACAGTGGTTGTAACAAGTTTGTGCTGTGTTTGAACATTTACCTTGTTCAACAGCAATAGGATTCGCTTCATCACGGTATAAACCTAAGAAGCTATCACGCTGACCGTCATAAGAGTCAGGATTGAACGTTGAAGCAAGGTAGTAGAAGCCTTCAAAGTCATTAGTGTTATAGTAAAGATCGTACTCAATAACACCTTCACGATATTCAGTGCCTGCAGAATATAGGGACATCTGATGGTTTTGATTGTCAGATTGAATATGGCTGAATGAAAACTCAACAAATGAGAAAGCACTGATAGTACGTGGTTTGTCTGATGTGTTTTTAATCACAACATCCCACACTTCTGCATCTTCACCTTTAGGAACGAATAGAGTCTTCGTAGCCGTAATGCCGCTGTATTCACATTTGAACTTAGAGTAAGAAAGGCCATGACGTACTTCGTAGTTGGCTTCGTCTAAGCTTTTCGCAACAGGCTGCCATGAGATAGACCAGTAGTCTCCAGTCTCATCATCGCGCAGATAGACATAGTGTCCAGGGCGATCAAATGTCGCATTTGGACGGAACTTGGTAACACGGTTATATTCTGGCGAATTGTAGAATGAGTAGCCGCCAGCGTTGTGTGAGATAACGGTACAGAACTTCTCTGTGCCTAAGTAGTTCGTCCATGGTGCAGGGACGTCAGGTCGAGTGATGACGTATTCACGATTGTCGTTATCGAAATAGCCGTATTTCATGTTAATTTCCTTTTTACCAAGCTACCAGCGGGGTAGCCAAAACTTTAAGCTAGTGAAAACAGCGAATGATGGTCATTCGGTTGTTGTTATTTCCACGGATGACGGTATTGAATCTCTTGTTTATCAAGCAGAGGTAAATGACCCTTCAACCGCGTTAAATAGTCTTCCCAATCTCTTTCCGACTTCACTGTCCAGCAAGCTTCAGCCATGGCGGTTAGTCTCGGGAAGATCATGTAATCCATGCGAGATTGATTGGTCACAATCTCACTCCATAAGGCACATTGAATGCCTAAAATTCGTTTGCGAATTGGGTCTTGCTCTGGAACCTGAGCTAAAGGCTCATAACGATATGCATTTTCCAGAGGAGTAACCGCAGCCCAATCGACGCCAGGTTCTTCAGGGCTGTAATCTTGGGTCATATCAAGATAGGTAGATTGAGCTGGCTGCAAGATCACGTCAAAGCCTTGCTTCGCGCAGTTTAGAGCGGCCTCTTCACTCAGCCATGAATAGATAACCGTGTCTTTACTGACCTTATTGCCGTGCTGAGCTTCTTCCCAACCGACCATTCGTTTTCCTAGTGAGCGCAGTTTCTTTTCTGCATAGCGCAGCAGATGCCCTTGAAGCTCTTTTGTGCTTTGGTAACCCTCTTTATTCATCAGTGCCTGACAAGCTGGGCTCTCAAGCCAAACGCCATCAGGTACTTCATCAGCGCCGATATGTACCCAAGTGGATGGGAATAGCTCTGCGATCTCTTCGAGTACGGTATCGATAAATTGGTAAGTGCCAGGCAGTGCAGGAGATAGCACATTATCGTTATAGTGCTGAATACTGCGGTATTGAGAGCGATCATCTGGATCGCACAGAAGCTCTGGCAACGCTTTGATGGCCGCGCGGCAGTGACCCGGAATATCAATTTCTGGAATGATATTGATACCTCGATCTTCTGCGTATGCGATGATCTCTTTGATCTCATCTTGGCTGTAATAACCACCGTAGATATGGCCAAGTTGGCTATATTGTGGTTCTAGAGCCATATCTGCTCCACGATATGCACCGATCGAAGTGAGTTCAGGTAGCGCTTTGATCTCTACACGCCAGCCTTCGTCATCAGTTAGGTGCCAGTGAAAGGTATTAAATTTGTAGTGAGCGAGTTGATTTATAAGGCGCTTAACCGTCTCTATAGAGTGGAAATGACGAGTGCAGTCCAACATCATGCCACGGTATTTAAATCTCGGGCGGTCAATGATCTTGATGTATGGGACCTGCAAGCCTTGGCTATCGTCTTGTTCAATAAGCTGCAGTAGTGAGGCGCTCGCGTAAGTAAATCCAGTTCGCGAACCCGCTTCAAGTCGGACACCTGAAGCAGAAACGGTAAGTTGATACTCGCCTTCATCTAGTGTTGGGTTGTTACGATAGACAATGTCGCTTTGCCCAATGGCTTGCGCACTAAAACCGTATATACGAGTTAACTCAGTTTGCAGCCAAGTCGCTGCTTTTTCCGCTAATGTCGCTTGCAGAGTTATCTGACTCGATGGGGTGATCTTAAAGTTGCCTTCAGAGCGTTCGATATGGTTCGGTTTAGGAATTAGAGGGGGCGACTGACTCTCAACATTTGGAACCTCACTGCGCTCACGATATGGTGATGCCAATGCGATTGGTGTGAGGGTGACTGGATGGCTTTGAGAGTCGTCATCAGTCAGTATCAGTGCATCTTTAAATCCATCAGTATAGAAACGCAGAGGAGCCGTGTTGATACTAAATTCACAGTAGTAATGTTGGTTAGCCGGCAATACGTCAACGTCTGGTTGAACAGTACAAAAACTGCCAACTTGCTCAATGACACCGTGAGTAAAACTATCGGGCTGGATAAAGCGATCGACAATAAACTGAAGACGCCAGTTACTTAGGTCACGATCAGTTAAATTGTGCAGCGTTAAGCCAAAGCGGCAAAACTGTTTTTGCTCAGAAAGAACGGCAAGTTCAACGCGGTAGCTCATAGATTAATCCTTAGTACAGGTTATGTTCTGCTTTGCCAGCAAACATTAACGCGCCTTCAATAGCGTCAAATTGGGGTTCTACAATCCAAGCTTGAACAGGAGGTGATAACCAAGCTTTGATGCGTTCAGCGATACTGCCCATTAAACAAATTCGTGTTGCTCCTTTACGATTCAATGCTACCAGGAACATTTCGATATCTGCCGCTGTTTGCTTTAACATTTTGATGCCGAGTGCATCACCTTGTTGTGCGTATTGGAAGATGGCTGGGGAAAACTGACCATAATCACGAGGCAAAGCACTTTTAGACCACTCGACGATTTGATCAACATCGTGGTTAAAATGTGTCATCACGTGATGAGCTAGGGGCGTCTTTTCGATAATGCCATCTTCAGCAAGCAACACCTGCTGTATCAAGTGAAGCCCCATAACCGCGCCACCACCTTGATCTGAGATTGGGAATTCACGTCCGCCAACAACATGTTGTTCACCATTACTGAGGTAGATGCCACAAGATCCAGTGCCCGCAATCATGATGGCACCTGAGTCAGCGTTATGAGCGCCAATACATGCGCCATAGGCGTCGGTATTGAGGACCATAGAAGCAAAAGGGTGAGATAAGGTCATAAACTTTTGCCATGCAGACTTTTGCTCAGCGCCCGCTAAGGCGAGACCGACATGCATTGAACTGAAGTGTGATTCGTTTAGGTTACCTTGCTTGGCAGCTTGAGTAGTGGCATCAAGAATAGAACTCATCGCAACATCGACACCCAGCAGTATGTTGGCGCTGCCACTTTTCGCTTCACCAATCAGTGTTCCGTCTTCATTACGGATTCTTGCGCGACATGAAGTGCCACCACCGTCGATACCTACGTAATAGAAGCCCATTATTTGACCTCCAATGAAGAAAAGTAAGTGGAATGATGAAGGGTAGCTAACAGGTACCATGCACCGTGAGGGATCCACTGCTCGCCCCAACGCCAGTTTTGTAGCATGTCATCTTTCTGTTTCGGCGGGTTAAAGGCGATGTCATTTTCGTCTTCAAAGCCGGCAGTAATACCATTGCAGATCCCGCCTTTTGCATTGAAAAAGCCTAAATCTGGTAGGTAATCAGGGTTATTGTGGCCGTGACCATCTAACATACACATGTCGTAAGGGTTTAAGCCCAGCACCCAATTCAGAGAATTTTGTGCAAAAGACAGCAGCTTTTCAGCGGTGGCTTTATCTTCAAGGAAAGGTAAGGCAATGAAAGCCATCGTGCTGAGTGAGCCTAGTCGAGCGTTTTCACCTTGCCACCAGTATCCAGTCTCATTGTTCTGTGCAACAAAGAATGAATCTCGCTTGTCACTATCAACGGCTTTTACATATTGGCGAGGGTATCCAAATGGGTTAGCAACATGGCTTGTAACCGTCAGCTCAAAATTGATCGCTTGGGTAATGGTTTGAAGAATTGATTGCTTAAGCTTAACTTCAGTTTCAATTGAGAGATATTCACACAGAGCGATGACAGGAAGCCCGGCTTCTGCTGCGTGGTAGTAAGGTCTGCTGCCATCCTGGTTTGCGGACCAAAAATTCTCGCATTGCTCGTCGCTTTGCTGACGTTGCTCAAGCTTCTGACTCCATAGACGGCACTCAGCTAAATAGTCACTATTGTTGGTGCTTTTAAAGAGTTCGACTACCGCTAGAAGCGCGCAATACTCGTCGATAATGTTTTCTTCACCGTCATTAAGGTATTGGCGATTAAACTCTTTTAAGTGCCAATAACCTTGTTCCGCTGCTTTAAGGTAATCAGCTTGCTGATATTCGCCAGATTCTTCTAGTCTTGATGCGGCTGCAAGTGCGGCAATTGCAACGCCGCCACCTTGTCTAAAACCAGCTTGGTAGTCATCTGATTTGTGACCTTCTTGAGTGGCGTAAGCACAGATTTCACGTTGCTTGATATCTTTGGACCATTTATCGAATACGGTCATGTAGAAAAAGCCGGCTGGGTTTTGCATACGCACGAGAAAATCAGCACCAAATAAGGCTTCTTCGAGTAATCTAACTTTAGAGAATTGTGCGACTGACTCTTGGTTTTTGATATGATCTAAACCTTTGATCATGTTCCAAACAACCATTGGAATTTGCTGAGGGTTTAAGTAGTTACCATAAGAGAGGTGACTAAAGTATTTACTGACGTCACCCGATGCGTCATACCATCCGCCATGTACATCGACAGTTTCGTTGCTGCCTAGTAGTGGAGCCTCTCGGTCTTGTTTATCAAAACGACCGCCGCATCGCTGAGACTTGAAGTAGTGAAGGACGTCAGAGAAGGTACGTTTTAACAGTAATCCTGTATCAATGGTGAATACTTCGGAGCGTAGGTTATCTGCTTTTAGGTAGTAGCTACCCTGTTTTTCAAAATGAGAGAATTCAATGCGAAAAAAATTCCCTTGGTGCCAGTTGGCGACTTTAGTACCTTTTTCGATATCAAAAGACGCTACAGTTTGATGACTGTCAGCACAGACTAACAGCGCAGTGGTAGACGAAAGACGTGGCTTACGAGTCATCAATACAGCCTGCTTAGGCCCAAGGGCGTCATAACCAATGTGGTTAGTAAGTAGCAGCATTAAAATCTCCGAAATTAATTAGTTATTGATTTAGTTATTTGGCCAAGAGCAGTGCTCTTGGCCTGTTAGCATTAATTTTCGTATAGGTAACAACGGACAAAGTGGTTCTCAGATAGTTGAGTCACTTCAGGTAACTGTTCACGACATTTGTCTGTCGCATGCTGACAACGACCTGCAAACGGGCAGCCTGCTGAAGCTGGCGTCCAAAGTGGAATCTCGCCTTTGTTGCCTTTCAGTTTCTCGTGAATCGACTTACTTGGATCTGGAACCGCTGATACCAATAGCTGAGTGTATGGGTGCTGAGGGTTATGAATGATCTCATCAGTGTCACCCCATTCCACCATATGGCCAACATACATAACCGAAAGATCTTCAGCGATGTAACGTGCCGTTGCGATATCGTGAGTGATGTAAAGTAGAGACATCTGCTTCTCAAACTTCATCTCTTCCATCAGGTTTAATACACCTGCACGGATTGATACATCAAGCATCGATGTCGGTTCATCAGCCAATACTACTTCTGCGCCAACAGCAATGTTACGAGCAAGGTTGACACGCTGACGCTGACCACCAGAAAGTTGGTGCGGGAACTTTTGCGCGGTCTCTTTTGGTGGGATCAAGCCCACTTGCTCAAGAAGATCATAGACACGCTCTTCTTGCTCTTTCTTATTGCGAGGATCCACCTTTTTGTGAATCAGTAGAGGACGCAAAATATGGTGATAGATGTTATGTGTTGGGTTTAATGAACCAAACGGGTCTTGCCAAACCATCTGAACACCTTCACGATAGTTCATCAGGTCAGAACGTGAATTGATCGTTTTAATATCACGCCCTTTGTACTCGATAGAACCTTGGGTCGGCGCATACATTTTTGCGATCATTTTCGCCGTTGTAGACTTACCTGAACCCGATTCACCAACGACCGCTAGGCCACGGCTTTTGTACATTTTGAATGATACGTCGTTGATCGCTCGCATCATCGGTTGTTGTAATGAATTACTATTGATTGGGAAATCTTTAACTAGGTTTTTCCCTTCCACCAATAGCTCACCAAATTCTTTGCTCATAATTGTCTCCAGTAATCTTTTTTATTTTTTCTCAATGTTTGCTAGAGCTTGGCTTGAGCAATTGGGTCGCCGTAAAGGTGACAGTTTGAGAAACGACTTGGCTCTATTTGTCTTAGCTGAGTAGGGACACGAGTACATGCTTCATGGACACGGTCACAACGGGCTTGGAATCGACAACCTTGTGGAACTTCTAATAAGTTCAGTGGGTTACCTGGAATACCCGTTAGCTTCGTCTTAGGGCCTGTTAATGGAGGGAAAGAACTACCCAGACCTTTGGTGTAAGGGTGGTAAGGGCTTTCCAAGATCTCTTTTGATGGAGCGACTTCGATCAGCTCGCCGGAGTACATGATTCCGATGCGGTCTGAGAACTCAACCATCAACGAAAGATCGTGAGTAATGAATAGGATAGAGAAACCAAACTCTTCTTTCAGAGCGTAGATTTTTTGCAGAATCTCGCGCTGAACGACAACATCAAGCGCCGTTGTTGGTTCATCCATGATGATCATTTTTGGATTCAATGCGAGAGCGATTGCGATAACCAAGCGTTGACGCATGCCACCAGAAAACTGGTGCGGGTAGTCAGTTAAACGGCTTGGGTGGATATCAACAATTTCAAGCAGACCTTCAGCGCGTTTAACTGCTTGCTCACGTGTCATGTTCGTGTGACGCATAATCACGTCACAGAACTGGTCCTCCATTGTCAGTACAGGGTTGAGCGCATTCATCGCACTCTGGAACACCATCGACATCTCACTCCAGCGGAACGCTTGCATGCGCTCATCACTGTACTTAAGGATGTCTTCGCCATTGAAGATTACCTCGCCACCAGTGATAAATGCTGGCGGCTTATGAAGACGCATCAGTGAGAATGCGACAGTTGATTTACCACACCCTGACTCACCAGCGAGGCCAAAGACCTCACCAGGTGCAATATCAAAGCTTACATTGTTACACGCGCGGACATCGCCCGCGGCTGTGATGTAGTCAACGCATAAGTTGCGGATAGAAATGAGTGGTGCTGTCATGATTATTTATCTCCGCTCCAAAGTGCATTTTGTGGTGGCATTTCTGGCGTACGTTCTTTCTTGTCCGCCTCAGCAAGTTTCTTCCAGCGTTTCATACCTTTGTGTGAACGAAGCTGCGGGTTAGCAATTTCATCAACAGCAAAGTTAAGCAGTGCAAGACCTGTAACAAGAACAGTTAGAGCCAAACAAGGGGCAATAACTTCCCACCACGCGCCGATAAGCATTGCTGATGAGGTTTGTACGTTGTAAAGCATGATGCCCCAACTGATTGTGCTTGGGTCGCCCAAACCTAGGAATGAGATGATAGATTCCATACCAATTGCGTACATTACTGAGCCAATGAAGCTCGCGCCGACGATTGGAATAAGGTTTGGCAAAATCTCAACGAAGATGATGCGGAATGAAGATTCACCAAGAACTTCAGCGGCTTTAACAAACTCTTTCTCACGCAGAGCCAACGTTTGTGAGCGTATAACCCTCGCACCCCAAGCCCAGGAGGTACAGCCGATGATAATGGCAATGGTTAATGGTCCTGCCTCACCAATGAATGCCGCGAGTACGAAGAGTAGAGGGTATTGCGGGATAACCAGCATGATGTTCATTGCCGCAGTCAGTACATCATCAACACGTCCACCAAAGTAACCTGCTGAGATACCGATAACTGTTGCCAAGAAACAAACCGTCAGACCAGCACCGAAGCCTACCGCTAAAGAGATACGCGCACCGTGCAGAAGCTGAGACCAAATGTCACGGCCCATACGGCTAGTACCAAGTACGTGGTCCGCTTTTTTCGACATAATCATTGTGCGACGGTCAGTGGCTAAGTTTTCAGCCACCCAACCATCTGGGTTCGCCTGTGCAGACTTCACAATAAAGCTTGGGTACTCGTGTGGGTTACCAGTACGTTTGTCTGGCGCATGCTTAGTCAATAGAGGTGCAGCAAGAGCCATAAAGATAAAGATAGAAACAATCGCTAAACCAACACACGCGTAAGCGTTGCCAAGGATAAGTTTAAATAGGTCTTTCATAATTATTTCCCTCCCTTACGAAGGCGAGGATCGAGAACAACGTAAAGCATGTCGGCAATTAGGTTAAACGACAGCATGAATAGCGTCATGATGATCAATTGGCCTTGAAGAACTTGGTAATCACGAGCGTGAATAGCGTTAAGGAGAACAGTACCAAGACCAGGGTAGTTAAAGATGATTTCAATGATTAACTGGCCACCAATCGCCATACCTAATGACATAGATAGGGCAGTCACACTTGGTAGTAGTGCGTTACGTGCGGCGTAATTGAATACTACGCGGTTTTCACTTAGGCCCTTACCTTTAGCCATAGTGATGTAGTCTTCTGCTAATAGGTTAATCATGTTGTTACGCATGTTTACTAGGAAGCCACCAATTTGAATGATGGATGCACAGAACAGAGGAAGAACGGCGTGGTAAGCAACATCTTTGAAGAATTCCCAGCTCGTCCAGTCAGGGCTGACACCAGCAGTGTAGGCGTAACCTGTTGGGAACCACTTGAGTCCAATGGCGAAGATGAACAATGCCATCATTGCGATTACAACCTGAGGAACCGCCTGAATGATCAGCATTCCTGGAGTAACGAAAGCATCGTATTTACTGCCTCGTTTCCAAGCAGCAAAAATACCTAGTATTGAGCCAATAGAGAAAGAAAGAATAACCGCAGAGCCAGCTAGAAATAGTGACCAGCCGAATGCGCCACCTAGAAGCTTGTTCACTGACAGTGGGTAGAACTGAATCGATGTCCCTAGCTCCCAGCTAAGAATGTTTTTCATGTAGGCAACATATTGTGTAAATAGGCCGCCATCAACAAAGCCAAGTAGCTCTTTCATCGCGGCAATACGTTCCGGTGTTACCTGAACCGAAGCGTTCGCAAACATCATGGTTACCGGATCGCCCGGCATTGCACGAGGAATAATAAAGTTTAAAGTCGCAGCAACTAATAACGCGACAAAGTAAAACGACAAACGTCTTAAAAAATAACCCATAACTCACACCTTACTCACCCAGATTTTCCCTGTTTCTGGTTTCAGGTCGCTCCTAGCGAAAGTTCAAATTTAGAGCGAAAAATCCCCTGACGACTAGCGCCATATTGCAAATAACTCAGAGAGTGGGGGATTGAGTGGCGCACAGAAAGTGCGCCACAAGATAGAACAACTACTTATTTAACTGGTTTTAGGTCCAGTACGTGTAGTAGACGCTCTGGGATACCAGCCCAAATGTTTGGACGGCCTTTTGGATTTTCTTCGTTCCACCAACCAGTAAAGCGAGTTGTGTTGTATTGGAACATGTAAGCACCAGACATTACTGGAATCGTTACTTGGTCAGAAGCAATGATTTGCTGGATACCGTGAGCGATTTCTAGCTGTTCGTTCTTATCAGCAGTCTTGTAGAAGCTGTTTAGAAGACCATCTAGCTTGTCGTTCTTGTAGTAGTGCATTGCAAAACGAGGCATACCGTCGCCAGACTGTAGCTCTGAGTTGTAAGCACTGTTCCAGTATAGGTGTGGATCCGCGCCGTGGAAGTAGTTGGTGTAAGCTACGTCATACGTTGCTTCAAGCATTGCTTGGTTGTACACAGAGAAATCTGGAGTACGAGCTTTTGCTTTGATACCTACTTCTGCTAGCTGCTCAACTGCTAGCTGAACTGTGTTGTTAAAGTCAGTCCAACCATTAGGAGATTGAATCAGAAGCTCGAAAGACTTACCTGATGGAGTGTCAACGAAACCATCTTTGTTTACGTCTTTAAAGCCTGCTTTTTCTAGAAGCTCTTTAGCGCCTTCAACGTTGTATGTGTTGAAGCCTTGGTATTTCTTGTGCGTGCCTTCGTCAGACCAAGTCTTAAACGCGTAACCTAGACCAGATGCGAAGTCATTCACTGTACCGCCACCGTAGAACGCGATATCGATGATAGTTTGACGGTCAAGAGCCATAGAGAATGCGCGACGGAAGTCTACGTTAGTTAGTGCTTCGTTTTTAGCAGCGTCTGGGTGCTTGAAATTAACTACGAACGCTTGTGTACCTGCTGGCGGGTACCAGTACTGGTGGTTAGGACTTGCAGCCGCGTAAGTGCGGTCGATGTCAGGGATGAACGATGAAGTCCAGTCCATTTCGCCGTTAACAACTTTACCTAGGAATTGGTCGTTGTTTGCGATTTGAGGAACACGTAGACAGTCAACATCTAGGTTATCTGCATCCCAGTAGTTCGGGTTTTCACACTGAACGTAAAGCTGAGGAGTGAAAGTTGCGATTTCAGTAAATGGACCAGAACCTACAGGGTTTTCGTTAGTGAACGTTGAAGGATCTTCGATCTTGCTCCAAACGTGCTGTGGTACTACAGGCACTTTTACGATTTCGTAAGGTGCGTTTGAGTTCGCTTCTTTGATGTTGAACTTAACTTGGTAGTCATTCAACTTCTCTACGCTAGAAACCCAAGAGTTGATACCGCTTTGGTCTAGTTCTGGTTTCTCTTTAACTAGGTTGAAAGAGAAAATTACGTCGTCTGCGTTGAATGTTTCACCGTCAGACCACTTCACACCTTTACGTAGGTCAAATACAACGCTTAGTAGATCGTCTGCAATTGTGTAGTTCTCTGCTAGACGGAATACAGGCGTGTTGCCCTGCATTTCGTTGAAGACGACTAATGGCTCGTATAGGAAGTCAGTTGTAGTGTGTAGGTTAGTAGCACCTAGGTACGGGTTGAAGTTACGTACGAAAGTGGTGAACTCTTTAGGGTGGATAGTTAGTTCACTGCGTTCAGCGGCTGCTGCAACTGATGTAAATCCTGTTGCTGCTGTTGCAATAATTGCTGTTGCTAGTGCTGTTTTTTTAATGTTGGCAAGCATAGCTGTTCCTTACTATTTGCTTTCATTTCACTTATATGGATGGAATGTCATCAATTGATAAACACTCACTAAGGCCTACCTCTCGTTCAATTCTCTTTCCGGAGGAGGTAGGAGATTGAGAGTGGCCTGTAGGCCTTAGGCACAGTAAGAAAACACCTTCACGTTAATTTTCGCAATTGGTATTCCCGTTAAAAACGTTAAAACCCATTTAAACCTCGTCAATACTGTTAAAAGTTAAATGATTGGCTGTTTTTTGCTCGAAATATACAGTTTGAAGTGGATCGCATAAGGGGGCTGGCTAGTGTATCTATGTAAGTGTTCACTTACTATTTATCTCTTTTTAAATATGGCTTGGAATAGTTCTCATCTAGGTTGAGACTTTTGTCACCATCACTTATTTTCGTTAATTAAGTGAGTTAAATAAAAACTGCCGTCTTGTTGTGATTGACTTCGCAATATGAACTCTTTATGTACAACTTAGTGCTTGAATAACCATTTTTAGGCAAAAAATTGCTCTGTTTTACTCCTGTTGAACCTCGTTGATTAACGTTGTTTTACGTAGCGTAATAACTCATTTTACATCGCTTCGGCCCTTTTCAATGAGCAATAAAAAAGCCTGCACGAGGCAGGCTTTTATGTGGGGAGATGAAAGGTTAACTCGTGAGTAAATGCTGAAGCTTGTCTCGTAATCCTTCGATATGAGTACGTTCGGGGCTCTGTTCATTACAGTGCTCTAGAATGTATTCTAATGAACTAAGTACGGTTCTCCAGCGAGGTGTCTTAGGTAAGGTCTCTGGGCGAAGATACTTATCTAGCGTGCGAGTTTGCAGTGTGCTTCGGTCAAGGTAGACGCGCCATAACCCGCTTTGCTCTGCGAAGGCAAACTTAGTTTGGCCAGTCACGGACTCCCAGTACTCCAACGCGCTTGTCATCGCATCTACAAGTACTTCTCTCATGATATCTTGTTTTGATTTGCTGTCGCTTGATACTTTGTCTGCTAGGCGCGTGAACTCTCCACCAAGCTCTTTGAGTTCCTGCAGTTTGGCTTTATCACCTTCGAAAGCAAAGCTCGACAGCGCTTCAATCGCAGTTTCAAGGTTATTGATGCGTGTAGCGTTGACGCTGCCTCCGACATTGAAAATGTACATAGAACGCAGGCCAGCACCTTCTGGAAGTTTTAGTATGTCTGCTGAAAGGTGCTGTCTAACATCTTCAACATAAACATCAATGATCCCACAGTAGTGCTCTTGCTGAACATTGAGGAACTTAGGCGCAATAAGCTCATCGGCAGTTGAGCGTTTTAGCTGCTCGGTTGAGCGCTTAAATAGCTTGGAAGCAGCTTCGTTGGCAAATCGAATCTTGTTGTCATCGCGAACACATACAATAGCTTCTGGTGCTGTCTCAAGCTGTTCAAGCAAGCGGCCTTGAGTTTCTAATAAGCTAGCTTCGACCATCGCACGTTGTTTGAGTTCAAGCTGAAGCTGCTGATTCTCGATGCGACGTTGTTCGGCTTTACTTGCAGTCAAGTGGGCAGCAATTCGAGCAGCGAGCTCTTGTTTATTGAATGGCTTAGATAAGTAGTCATTCGCACCAGAGTTAAAGCCCCGTACACGGTCATCAGTCTGATTTAAAGCGGTCAGCATGATAACTGGCAGTGCTGCGTGGTCGTAGGTTTCACGCAAGGATTCACAGACTTGATAGCCGCTCATGCCTGGCATCATGATATCGAGCAGCAGCAGTTCTGGTTTTTCACGCTCGACTGCCTCTAACGCTTCGTGGCCATCTTTTGCTGTGCGAACACGGTAACCTTCCAAGCGCAGGAAGCTATCAAGGACTCTGAGGTTAACGGGTTCATCATCCACAACCAGTAATATCGGGCCGTCTGGATTTTCTGGAATGCTTGCAGGCTCTGCTAACTCAACATTACCAGTGTCTGGCGCTTTAAAATGAGGGGCTTCGTACTGATTTGCCGTTTCAATCTGTTCAAGAGAAGCAATCGGCAAAGTAAAGCTGAAGGTCGTACCGACCATTGGCTGACTGCTCACATACAAGGAGCCTTGCATCAGTTCAATCAATTGACGACTAATTGAAAGCCCTAATCCAGCACCTTGGCGATAGCGGCTAGAGTCGTTACCAGCTTGAATCAATGGTTCGAAGATATGTTCAAGCTGGTCAGCTGGGATACCTTGGCCAGTATCAACGACCTGAACTCGAATATTGTCATCGACGATACTGGTCGAAATAACAATTTTACCTTCGCTAGTGTACTTGATGGCATTACCGACCAGGTTGTACAGCACTTGCTCCAGTCGCTGCGGATCGGCGCTAACCCATACTGGTTCATCAGGTACCTGATTGATTATGCGGATCGGCTTACTTCCCAACAGATGCGATGAGAGCTCAAGAACAAGGCGTGTTGCTCCGGCCAGATCGACGGCACTGGTTTCAATGTCTAGGTTGCCATAACGCATCTTATGGTAATCAAGTAAGTCATCAACAAGCGTTGCCAAACGTTGACCACTGCTGATGATGATGTCTAGTTGATACTTATGTTCTGAGGTAATTGGGCCGTTTGCACCCGACGCCAGTGCTTCAGCGATGCCCACCATTCCGTGAAGAGGGGTTCTTAGCTCATGTGAAGTGGTGGCTAAGAATTCATCCTTTAACTTGTTCGCCAGTTGAAGCTCTTCGTTCTGTTTTTGAATCAGCTTTAAGTTGCTTTCTAACTCTTCATTCTGTTGTTTAATCAGCAAGATTTTTTCACGAATAGAACGCTGCATGCGTTCAAAGCTGACCGCAAGTCGGCCAATTTCATCTTTTCGCTGAGTATTGGTGATATCGGTATCAAGGTCACCGGCTGAGGCTTTTTCTGCCGCCCAGGTAAGCTTTAGCAGTGGTGATGTGATGAAGTTAGATAAGTAGTGAGAGGCCATCACGACCAATAAAATCGCCGTTAACATCGCGAAGATAAATAGCGTCTCGAGCTGATGCACGCGAGCAAACGCTACGCTTTCAGGGACTTCCACCACAATGGCCCAATCCACACCTTTAACAGAAATTGGGCTGTAAGCAGCAATGGTCGCTTCGCCCAAGGTATTGTTATAAGTGCCAACGTTAGTCAGGCCCGACAGCGCCAAATCGACTACTTCTTGGCTCTTATCAATATCTTCTTGTTGATACGCCAGAGTGCGAGACAAGTGGTCGCTACCAACAAGGAGTGTTTTCATTGACGCAATATTGTTGGTATCCGCAATCAGTTTGGTGATGCCGTTATTTGGCAGCCTAAAGAGTGCGTAGCTGTGTAAATAACCTTGTTGAATGATTGGTGCGCCTAGCCATGCCACTGCTTTGCCTTGCTCTTGAGCAAAATCAGAAATGATAACCGGGGTAAAATCCTCATTAGTTTTACGTTTTTCCGATACAAAGGTTTTGAGCTTAGCGAATGTCTTGCCTAAGTTTTCATCCTTGTATTTACCCGTTAACAAGTTAGTACCGAAATTGTCATGCTTATAGATTGAATAGGTGACATTACCCTCTCGGTCAACAAGCAAAATATCGTCAAAATCAGATCGTTTCAGTAGTTCTTGGTAAGCCCAGTGGTAGCGCTTGTGGAGCAACCTGTATCGCTCAGTGCCGTTGTAAACACTGGATTGCGGCAATATTGAAGTTTTGATTTGATCGCCAGAGCCTTGAATGTAGCGCTTTTGGGCATACTCTCGAGCTTGGTCTATATCTAAACCTAAGCTACGGAAGGCATTGACGAGGCCATAGAAACGACCACCACTCGCATAAGCCAACTCTGAGCGAACAAAACCCATCACTTCCGACTCTTTAGCATAAAGGTAGTCAATGACTTGTTGTTGTTTACTGTCTCGAACAGAAACGAGGTGAGAGGTACTTTGCTCTTGAAGATCTTTGGTGTGCGACTGTAAGAAAAAAATAGCGATGACGGTAAGAGGCGTAATACTTAAAACAAGAAACGCCAGCATCAAGGTACTTTGTAGACGCTTAAATTTTTGCTTTCGATACAACTTAAACATGATCAGATCAGACTTTCCGTGAGAATTCGGCTTGATGCCGTCAAAGAGTGCAACAAGCTAGGTAAAAACGTTATTTTCCTAAGATGACAAAATTAACGAGTTTTTTTACTTTGACAAGTAAGTTGCGAGGAAAGCGTGGAGGCAAGCGCAATTTTATCAGATTGCGCTGAATTCTTGCCCAATCTACGGTGAGATTGGGCTGGGAGGTTATTTTTTTGCGCTGTAGATAGCGAACTTGTTGGTCTTATTTAGCGTCTCGCAATTACCGTAAGATTTTTCGATAATTGGCGGATATTGTAAGAAGCTATTCGCAACAATTAACAGCTGACCAGAGCGAGCTTGATGTTTTGGTCCATCGGCTAAAAGCGTTTCTGTCGCGCTGTAACTGGTGTCTAGGCCTGCGTGGAAAGGCGGGTTGCTAATGATAAAATCATAGTCATCGCTGGTGTCAGAGTAGACATCTGAAGCAAAGACTTTGCCCGTTAAACCATTAGCTTCTAATGTGGCTTTACTTGATTCAACCGCTAATGCACTGATATCACACATCTCAAGTTGAATCGTTGGATTCAAAGTGGCCATCACGCTGCCAATAACACCGGCTCCACAGCCAAAGTCGAGAACTTTGCCACTCAGCGTTGGTAGGGTATCAAGCAGCAGTTTACTGCCAATATCAAACTCACCATGACTGAACACGCCCGGTAGACTCTTAATCGTCAGGGATGTTTCTTTGTAGCTGACTTGGTAGCTCTTAAACCATTGCTCGATGTTGAACTGACTTGATGCTTGAGTGCATTGTCCCCAATAGAAAGAACAACGTCTTGCTGAGTCGTATTTTGTGACTGGGCCGTAGGCCTTAAACATCTTTTCAATGCTTTTCACGCCAGAACGGTTCTCTCCTACGACTGCTATTTCAGTTTCTGGGCCGAGTTTCGCCATCAGCATCGCCAATAAGTATTCTGCTTCGGCTTTTGCTTTTGGCCAGTACAGCAGCACCATATCTGCTTGTGTTTCTTGCGTGAACTCTGCACCAAAAACGCTAGTGATCTGTTTATGGGACTCTAGTTGACGATAGTAACCATAATTGGTTGTAAAAACGGTTACGGAATGGCAATGGTTGGCCAACTCAACGGGAAACAGGTCTTCAGCTTCACCCGCAACTAATACGTGTTTACCTTCAAAGTAGGCAAGCTGTCGCTGGGCAATTTGGCTTGGCGCAATGTAAGCAGACATAATGGACTCGCATAAAAAATGAGGGAGGATTTTCGCATAATCCTCCCTCATGGTGTAGTGGTAAATGACATCGCTCAATACGAAGTGAGCAGTAACTAACTTCTATCTTGCTGGTCTAAGAAACCTTGAAACTCTTCTTCGTAGATATTGAACAGTACCATGGTCACCGCAAAAATAAGCGGCCCGTAGATAAGTCCAATCAAACCAAATAGATGTAAGCCGCCAAGTAGCGAGAAGAAGATCATTAATGTGCTCATCCCAGCACTGCCACTTCCTTGCATCAAGAGTGGGCGTAGTAGGTTATCGATAGAGCCGACAATCGCAACGCTCCAGACGGTGAGGAAGATTGCCCAAGTTGTATCGCCAATTAAGAACAGGTAAATCGCGGCTGGAATCCAAATTAGCGCTGTACCGACAACGGGAATAAATGAAGCAAAACCCATCATGGTTCCCCAGAAGAGGCCTGGGAATCCTGCCAGCCACATACCAATACCACCTGCAAAGCCTTGGGCAATCGCCGTTAAGAAAGAACCCATTACCGCCGATTTAGAAACTTGTTCGATTTCATCAAGCAATTTGTCTTCTTGGCTGCGTGACAAAGGTAAAATGTGGCGAATCGCACTGATGATCTTATCGTGGTCGCGTAACAGGAAGAACAGCACGAACAGCATCAAGAAAAAGTCCATTAAGAAGTTGGTCGCGTCACCCAAAATCTTGGCACTGATCCCGACCAAGTTACTACCAAATGAAGTCGCAAACTGAGCAACTTTTTGAGCAATCTCTTGAGGTTCAATGGTGTCAAACGGTAAGTAAGTATTAACTAATGACAGTCCTTTAATGACCCATGGGTGTTCAAAGATAGTTTGGATTCCACCTTGAGTTCCCCATTGATACACGTTTTGTGAAAAGGTCGAGCCTTGCTGAACAATGGCACCAAACACAAACAGCAGTGGGACAACAATAATGAACGTCAGCACCACACAGGAGATCAATGAGCTGATGTTGTGGTGATTAGGAAGCTTTTTCTCAATCCATTCATGAATAGGGAACATCAACAGCGAGATGATGAAAGCCATGACGATGGAATTAATATAGGGTTCTACGAGCAAGAAGCAGGCAAACCCAGCAGCCAATAGGGCGACAATCAATACCCAATGACTGGAAGTTATTTTGACTTTATCTGGCACAATAATGGTCCAATTGATTGATGTTATACCAGTATAATGGCTGCAATTTTTCCACTCTTCAATTCAAAATCAAAAAGTTATCAACGGAGCGTCAATTTATGGGATGTTGCAATAACGATAAATGCAGTGAGAAGGAGCCAACCACTCAGCGTAAGATTCCTTGGTTTAGCCTAATCATCGGGTTGCTTGGTGTGTTGGTTATCTTTAACTGGCAATAGCTGATAATAAAAATGTATGGTCCGCCCCGTTATTGCAACTACAATTTAGTAATAACGGAGTTGGTTTGCGCTAATGTATTCGGAGTCCGCGTCGGGAACATTAACTTCC
>NZ_VTXI01000010.1 GCF_013114545.1 Vibrio sp. RE86
CTTAGAAACATAAAAAATCCGAGTGCATGGAATACACTCGGATTTTGACACCTTGGAAGGATCGTTCAACCGATCATTTAACCCTTAACTGATCGGCATTACGCCATATGGCGGGGCTTCTTGTTTTAGCGTACTTAAAAATTAGAAAATCAAATGCGCAACACCTGCGATAACAGGTAGCGTGATTAGAGTACGTAAGATAAAGATAGCGAACAGCTCAAAGATATTTACAGGAATACGGCTGCCAAGTAGTAGGGCACCGACTTCTGACATGTAGATAAGCTGAGTCACCGACATTGCTGCAATCACAAAGCGTGTCATCTCGTTATCAATCGAGGCCGCCAAAATAGCTGGGATAAACATATCCGCAAAACCAACCACAATTGTTTCCGAAGCCGCTGCTGCTTCAGGCACGCCTAAAAGCTCTAAGAATGGGATAAACGGTTGACCTAAAAAGCTAAATACAGAGGTATATTCAGCAATCACTAGAGCGATTGTACCAAGTCCCATTACTACTGGCAGTACGCCGAATACCATGTCGACAGCGTTGCGTACACCTTCGCCAAATACGCGCTTAAATGAAGTCACTTGTGCCGACTTTTTCAGAGCGAGTTCAAGACCCCAAGAGAACGTAGTGTGGCCTTGAGGGATCGCATCTGCGTCTTTATCTGGTGCGCTACCATCGATAAAGGTGTTCTTTTTACGGCTAAGTGGAGGAAGGCGCGGGATGATGATTGCCGCTACAAAACCAGCTAAACAGATCGCTCCATAGAACGGGAGGAACAGGTGTTCCAACTCAACTTGAGCAATAACCACCAAGCTGAATGTAATCGAAACGGCAGAGAATGTTGTACCGACAACCGCGGCTTCACGTTGGGTGTAGAACTTGTTTTCATACTGCTTACTTGTTAGCAAAATACCGACAGAGCCATCACCAAGCCAAGATGCCATACAATCAATAGCACTACGACCTGGTAGGTTAAACACTGGGCGCATGATTTTACTTAGCAAAGTACCAAATAGCTCAAGTAGACCAAAGTTAAGTAATAATGGCAGTAACAAGCCTGCAAAAATGAACACTGAGAATAGCGTCGGTAGAAGGCCTTCAAGTACCAGTCCACCAGTATTCTCTTCCCAAATCGCTTCTGGACCAACTTGGAAGTAGGTCATTGCTACCGCTGCACCACCGATTAGGCGTACAGCAAGCCATAACGGACTTGGGTTAAATAGCCCGTTTAGAAACTCGCTATTAGCGATGAATGAAGGCGTTTTGATACGGCATAGCGCTGATGCCACAGCCATGAAAACGATAATGCTTGTTACGATACTAACGAGGTGTTCACCAAAGATCGCTTGGATAGACTTTGCGAGGACCGCAACAGGAATAGTGATATCACCTTGGTAGCTGATTGGAGCCATGAATAGAAAAAGGCCAATCAATGAAGGGATTAAGAATACCCAAAAGTTACCTTTTCTATCGGTCTGTTTTGATTGTTGAGCGCTGTTTTGCATATGATTCTCAAGTGAGTCGTGTAAACAAATAACTTGCCTATCCGTATGGCATATATATTCACGAAACATCCATATTTATCGATTGGGCGCAAGATTAGTCTCTTTTGGTCTATCACGCAATACTATTCAATAAATAGGCCTAAATATTCATGACGAAAAACCATGCTAATACTCTATTTTAGAATGATATGTTAACGGTGTTAAATTATTGGTTGTTTCTTTTAGTTTTAATCACAGCTAATCACAGTGATTTTCGGTTTGCGATAAATAACCAATACGTAATAGCCAAAGCGGCAGATAGCATAACAGGGGCAAGCAAAGCGCCAATTTGATACATGCTATAGAGTTTGGCTCCTAGGAATCCGCCAGAGAGAAAACCGAAAAAGATACACACAAATAACTTGGCTTTACGATAGTCAAAATGTTCGCCACGTAGCCTTGCACCTATCATGATGCCAAGGTCAGTGATGATTCCTGTCATGTGGGTTGTTCTGACGATAGCTCCGCTAAAGGTTGTGAGCATCGCGTTTTGCAATCCACAGGCTGCGGAAGCGAAATATTGGCCTGTAACGGAGTCTTTGGTTAACAATGCGAAAGCGATAAGAAGAAGCAAGCTTTCAACACAAAGAGCAGCGCCGTAGCGTCGTCCAAGTTTCAGTGCGGTGCTTTCTATAAATAGACCGCTGAGAACCGCCCCGAGCAGAAAACTCAGCACAATGAGCAATAGATGACCTGTTTGCTGATTGATGGTCTCTAATGATGTACCAAGCAAAGTGACGGTTCCAGAAATATGTGACACGGCTTGGTGTTGAAAGCCCAGTAGACCGACGGCATTGACAATACCAGCGAGAAGGGACAGTAGAAAGGCTCCATATTCTACCCAACGTGGAAGTTTGGAAATCAAAATACGCTCCTTATTAGCAAGAGCTGAATTATAGAGAGCCTCACTTACTATGGGTAGAGTTAGTTAATGCAAAAACTTGATCTTAGATAACGATTACTCTTAGAAAACGATTGTTCATCGAAAACTAGAGATAATGCTCCATTTGAGAGTCGAATTTCACCCAACCGGATTTTCGTTCTTCGTAAACGGAAAAGCTCGGGCAAGGCAGATCTTGTTCATTAAAGACCCCGACTGGCACCACGATAGCATCGGGAGCGGTTTGAAGTTTGAGTAGCATTGTCGTGCTACAGCGAGGGCAGAACGAATAGGTCACTTCGTTTCCTGAATCTGCAATGCGAGTGTACTCGACGAGCTCACCACTATAAGACACCTGATCTTTGTTGAATCGGGCTTGGACTCCGAACACACTCCCAGTACGCTTTTGGCACTCAAAACAATGACACACAGCGGTTCGAAGGGGCTCTCCTCGACAAACCAAGTTGACCTGCCCGCAGGTGCAGTCGGCCATTCTAACTTTCTGCTGTTGTTCCATTTTATCTCCTTCCATTAGCCTGTTAACATGATGTTTCTTTACCTAGATGACTTCAAGAAGATCCGTAAACTGATGAAAAAACGCTTATTACCTATTCCCCTAATTCTTCTCATTCCTATCGTACTACTAATAATAGTCACTATAGCGGGAATCTATCGTTTTAGCCTATCGGATGAAGAAATTCTCGCTAAGTTCCCTCAGCAGCCTAGTCAGCAAAATTCAGTCGTTGCTTCGGTATTTGGTCTCCGAACTCCAAATCCGTGGACGGTAAAAGTGCCTAGTAGCAGCGAGTTTACATTCATAGAGAAAATAGAAAGTAAGCAGTACGCACAAGGTCAATATGCAGATGGTGAAGAACGCGGCACGGTGACGTTCGATCTTGAGCGTATGACGAAAATCGACGCGTCGACTTACGCAGGCATTCTAACTGTGAGTAACCAGGGAACAGGTGTGTTCTACTATCTAGCCTTGTCCAAATATGATGAGTTTAGACAACGAATGGTAACCAAAGAAGCCGTACTGCTAGGCGACCGCATTAAAGTCAATCAAGTGACGATGGAAGGCCAACTAATCTCAGTCGAGCTGCTAGAACGTGATGAAAATCAAGCAATGGCGCAAGAGCCAACGAAATTAACCACTATACTTTTCCAAGTAACTGAGCAAGATAGCTTAGAACAGCAATAAGCGGCCGTATTCAATTCAGTATTGAGTATGTGTGATAGATTGCTTATGATTTGACCTGATAAGTTATGAGATGGATTTAAATACAGTCGTTAATGGAGTTAAATATGATCAATAAGCGTTTTTTTAAAACGAAAGATGAAGTTGAGGTCACCTTCGAGCTTGCCGCTGAAGAAGTCGGTCAGTCTGTCGCAATTGTTGCTGATTTTTTAGATTGGCAACCAACTCAAATGAAAAAAGTGGCGAAGAGTAAGTCATACAAGTTTAAGACCCGTTTGCCAAAGGACAGCCAGTTTGAGTTTCGTTATTTAGTTGATGATCAAAAGTGGGTGAATGACCCAAATGCTGATCAGTACTTGCCAAATGGATACGGTGAAGATAACGGATTAGTTTCGACTTATCAGCAGCAGTGATAAGACTGCGCTAAAGTCATCCAATTTAACAGAAAGGGCGTTATATACGCCCATTTTTGTGTAAATCTGACATTCCAAAGGTGACAAGTAATAGACAAATTTGTACTCTTATGGCCGTTGTTTAATTCTATTTATAGGTCATATTGTGCAATCTAGAGGTATTAAGGCTCGTTTCCAAGAGCTATCTAGGCCAAAACGTATGATGGCTCTGTCGCTGCCAGTCATCGCAGCTTTTGTTATTACGTCATCACCAGAGCACAGCGTTCACCAACGCACGATTGATCTCTCCCTACCTGAATCTACGATTGTTAACGATATTCTGCTTGAGCAAGAAGTTGTCGAAGACCGCCCTAATTACGAATACACCATCCAAGCGGGTGATAATCTCAGTTCCATTTTTGAGCAACTTGGCTTTGGCTATAGTGAACTCATGAAAATTATGGAAACGGATCTTAACTTCCTTGCGCTCGATACTCTGAAACCAGGTAATACACTGCGTTTTTGGCGAGATGAAGAGAGTGGTGCATTGAGTAAAATGGATCTCGAGTTCAGTTTAGTTGAACGTGCTGTCTATAGCCGAGTCGATGATGGTAGCTATGAATTCTCTGATGTGAAGTTACCGGGTCAATGGAAAACATTTCCTCTCGTCGGGGAGATTAATGGTAGTTTTTCGCAATCTGTCTATAACCTTGGCCTTGGTAGTAGTGACATTGAACAAATTGTCTCGTTACTTAAAGACAAAGTTAGTTTTACTCGTGACCTTCGCGCAGGCGATCGATTTGAAGTCGTTCAATCAAGGCAGTTTGTGGGTGACCAACTAACAGGGAATCGAGAAATTCAAGCGATCAAGATCTTCAATCGTGGCCGTGTACTGAGTGCTTATCTGCACAGTGATGGTCAATATTACGACCATGATGGTGACAGTTTACAACGTGCATTTCAGCGTAAACCTGTGAATGGAGCCTACCGCTTAAGCTCTAACTTTAACCCAACCCGTAAGCACCCAGTCACGGGGCGAGTCTCACCACACAATGGTACTGACTGGGCGACACCGACTGGAACGCCAATCGTATCTACTGGTGATGGTACGGTTATTATGACTCGTAAACACCCTTATGCGGGTAATTACGTCGTAATTCAACACGGAAGCCGTTACAAAACACGTTACCTTCATCTCAGTAAAATCTTAGTGCGTAAGGGACAAAAGGTATCACGAGGTCAACGTATAGGATTATCTGGCTCAACAGGGCGAGTGACAGGCCCTCACATTCATTATGAGTTGATTGACCGTGGTCGCCCGGTAAATGCGATGAAAGCGAACATTCCTATGGCAAGTTCGGTCTCTAAGAAAGAGATGCCAGCTTTTGAAGCACGCCGAGATGAACTCGATGTGATGCTGAAACAAAAAGAGTTGGAGTTAGCAGCCGCATCTAAAGGTGAGCC
Organism: Vibrio sp. RE86; assembly: GCF_013114545.1. GTDB lineage: Bacteria > Pseudomonadota > Gammaproteobacteria > Enterobacterales > Vibrionaceae > Vibrio. The sequence continues at coordinate 5,486 of NZ_VTXI01000010.1, forward strand.
AACAAGTTAGTAAGAACTTAGTAAGCGATTAGAAAACATAACCCCACGCAATGTCGTGGGGTTATTTGTATGTTCAGGTTGAGAACGAAGATTTCGTTAAAGTGGCATCACGCGGTTTCTGCCTAACTCTTTCGCTTCATAAAGGAACTTATCCGCTCGCTCTATAAGTGACTCAGCGGTCTCTCCGGGCTCAAGCTCTGCTACACCTAATGAAATCGTAATATTCCCCACTTGCTTTGAAGTACGGCGATCTTTGACGGACAGCTTTTCAATTGAGCGTCTTAGACTATCAGCAAACTGCCTTGCAATACGCAGAGATTTGTTTGGCACAATCAGAGCAAACTCTTCACCACCAAAGCGGTATGCGTGAATGCCATCACGGCTGCTTAGCTGCAATCGACGTGCAATACCCTTAATCACAGTGTCACCGAATAGGTGCCCATACGTATCATTGTAAGATTTAAAATGATCAATATCGGCCAGTATCAAACACATCTTTTGTTCTGAGCGACACAGTGTATTGATATCACTATCAAACGATCGGCGATTATATAAGCTAGTCAACGCGTCAAACAAAGCGTCTTGCTGAACCTCAGCTAACTGGCTCTTGAGCTGATTGATCTCTTTGGTCGCGCTTTCGAGTTGGTTATTCAAAAAACGTGTTGAGTGTCGGATCTCTCGTGATTCTGCAACCAGTTGTCTTATGACCGTCATTACTTCATCTAGCGACATCGACTCATCTTCAACGCGCTCTAGATTCTCAAAGCTCTTGTCTATCATCTGAGAGAACTGAGAAGTATCGGTGAGCGTGTCAGACATGGAGTGTGCGACTTCGTTGACCAAGATTTCTATATTGGCGCGCAGGTCGTGCATATCCGTTTCGGATCGGCTAGCAATATGGTTGTTATAGAGCTGTTCACCAACGGCAGGAGGACAAACACCGTAATTGGCTAACACCCCATCTAACTCTTTGTTTAATTGAGGGATGGCATTATCGACGTAGGTGTACCAAAGCGCGTAATTCGCTGGTGTAGTCGCTACGTGGTTTTTCATCATCAGGGGGACAGCTTTTTTTAGGTTAGCTGTTGATTTTTTAAAGTTGTCAGTCATTTTTACGAATAATCTTATCTAGACACCCTCTACAGTTAAGGGTAGTGGTAATACTGCTTAGATGCCTGATCTAATATCATTTCACATCAATCCATTGATAAGGATTATGAACCTTAGCATAACTTAATCTTAGAATCTGTAAGGGCTTAGAGCAATGGTTAAATTGCTTCGTAAGAAAAGGTAACCAAATTAGAAACTATTTACCTTAACCAAACCTTGTTCTAACTGTTGTGCTCCTCTGAGCATGGCTTTGATCAAATCTCCTGCATTGAACTTTTCAAGAGCTTCATGTGCGCCAACCTGCTTTGCACGATCGACACAAATTTCGCTAGACAGAGAGGTATGTAAGATGATGTAGCTGTTACTGAGGTCAGATTCATTTTGTGTCTCAAATGCGAGCTCATAGCCATCTAGCCCAGGCATCTCAATATCACTGACCAACAGTTCGATAGGTGAACCTTTGGCTGATTGCTGGCGCATTAGGTCCAGTGCATCGTTACCGTTATTACATATCTGATAAGGAATGTTAATACTGTCTAACGCATCACTGAGCTGTTTTCGGGCGATTGATGAATCATCAACCAGTAGGATGTTGAGAGCCTTTAATCGTTCTCGCTCAATATCAGTCAACATTGGTATATTGGTCGATTCGTATTGCGGGTAGATCTTAGAAAGTAACAGCTCTACATCCAACATTTGCACGATCTGTTCTTCAAAGCGAGTAATCCCCGTGACAAAGACGTTGTTACCAGCGGAAGAGGGAGTTTGCTCAATCGTTTTCCAATCACATTCGATGATTTTCTCAATAGAGCGAACCATGAAAGCCACTACGGTGCGAAGACAGTCGGTGACGATCAAATAACAGGACTCATATTCTTCAGGCTGAATGGGACGGAAACCGATTGCTGCAGGCATGTTGATAACCGGAATAGTTTTACCACGGAGTGAGACTGTACCGATAACATGGTGATGTGAGTAAGGGATCTGAGTCGTGACTTGAAAAGGGACTATCTCTCTAACCTTGAGTGTACCGATTGCAAATAGCTGCTTACTTTGGGTCAAGGTAAACATTAGCATACCTTGAGATTGGTTCGCTTTACTGGCGGGCTTTGCCATGTCGCATTCTCCCTTACTACTTCTGATTCCATGTTAGCGTAACTAAACTAAGGTTCAATCCGCGATGCCTATTTTCACCACTTTTAATGATCTGATAGCTGCTTTTTTTGCCAACAAAGTCAATGCTTGGGTGAAGATCTCATTCTATTCGGGTACAATCCGCGCCATTTGAACAGTCATTTTGAATGAGGCAACACCATGGCTAATACAGCAGCGGCTCTGCACATCTTGGTAAAACACAAAGAGCAAGCGGAAGACATCATCAAGCAGCTTAAAAAAGGCGCAAAATTCCAAACGCTAGCGAAGAAGTATTCGACTTGTCCATCTGGCAAAAAAGGTGGTGATCTTGGCGAATTCCGCCGTGGTCAGATGGTGCCTCAATTCGACAAAGTATGCTTCTCTGGTGAGACCTTGGTTCCCCACCTAGTCAAAACAAAATTTGGTTGGCACGTAGTAAAGGTGTTGTACCGCACATAAGTGTAGCTCCCCCAAAGTCAGAATCTTTAAGAACCGGAAGTGAATGGACACCCATTTGCTTTCGGTTTTTTATTTTGAACCGAAATACGCAGCAATATCCCTTAAGTCTTGGTCATTCAACCTTGATAGTTGCGCTTTCATCATCTCCGCGAGTGCACCTTGGCGCTTTCCCTCTTGGTAGTCTTTCATCGATTGAAAAAGGTATTGCTCGTTTTGCCCGTTGATATTTGGATAGCTAGGGTTAGGAGCTATACCGTCAGTACCGTGACAGAAAATGCAGCTAGGGGATTTTACTTTACCCAGTTCAGGATCCCCAAATGAGGTGTAGGCAAAAGTTAGTGGACTGACAAGAGAGAGGAGAAGTAGGGAGCGTATCATGGTGAGCTCATTTTTAGCTTAGATACGTAAAGAATAAAGCTTCCCCTAAGGGGAAGCTCAATGGTTTAGATCAATTAATCGACCACTTGGTCAAAAGATCCTAAAGAAGACCCGAGAGTTTTTCAGTAAACGTCAGGATATCTTGCTCAGTAATATCTTTATGTGTCACGAATCGAATTGGGTTGCCTGGTGAAACCGTGATGCCTTCTTGTGAGAGTTGCTTTGCAATATGTTCGATGTCGACTGATTCATCCAGCTTTGCAAATACAATGTTGGTTTGAACAAATTCTGCATTTACATTAAACCCTGGTAATTCACTCAGCTTGTTCGCCAACAGTTTCGCATTGCTATGGTCTGTTTTGAGCTGTTCAACCTGCTGCGTGAGCGCTAATTTACCTGCAGCCGCAAGGATACCAGCTTGGCGCATACCACCGCCGACCATCTTGCGTAGACGTCGCGCCTTTGCGATAAACGCTTTGTCTCCAAGCAATAGTGAACCGATTGGTGCAGCTAAGCCTTTCGATAAACAGATAGTCATAGAATCAAAGTGCTGAGCGATCTCTTTTACGTCAATGTCTAACGCGACTGCGGCATTGTAGACGCGAGCACCATCGAGATGAAGAGAAAGGCCGTGTTGGTCGACAAACTGTCGAGCTTGAACAAGGTAGCTCATTGGAAGCACTTTACCGTTAATGGTGTTTTCTAAGCTAAGTAATTTAGTACGTGCGAAGTGGCTATCATCTGGTTTAATAGCCGCTTTTAACTTAGCGAAATCAAGCGTGCCATCTGGGTTGTTTTCGATTGGCTGTGGTTGAATGGAGCCAAGCACTGCAGCCCCGCCAGCTTCATAACGATAGTTGTGCGCTTGTTGACCACAAAGATATTCATCACCACGTTCGCAATGGGCCATCAAACCTAATAAGTTGGCTTGCGTTCCTGACGTGGTAAACATTGCCGCTTCAAAGCCGTGTCGCTCTGCTGCCCACTGTTCAAGTTCATTAACGGTAGGGTCGTCGCCGTAGACATCGTCCCCGACTGGCGCTTCGGCCATTGCTTTTCTCATTGCTTCCGTCGGTTTGGTTACCGTATCAGAACGAAAATCCATAATTGTTATCTCCTAAATATATCCGCACAGCTTTGCTTTACTTAAACATGCGATGGTCTTGGCATCAGTGATATCACCATTAATAATTTTTTGTTCGAGTTGGTCAACTGAGAGTGAAAGCACTTCAATGACTTCATCGTCATCGCATTGGTAACGTTGGGTAAGTGTGAGGTCTTTCGCGACAAAAAGGTGCTGAAGCTCATCACAAAAGCCCGCTAAGGGTGTTACCTGACCTAGAGATATCATGCTTTTCGCACTGTAACCAGTCTCTTCCTCTAACTCTCGGTGAGCACAATGCTCTATTGGCTCATTATTCTCTAAAGTGCCAGCGGGAAGCTCTAATAACCATTTCTTAAGAGAAGGACGATATTGATTGATAAGGATGATATTGCCGTTCTCGTCGATAGGCAGAATAACAGCCGCACCTGGGTGAGAAATGGTGGTATGGACGATAGTTTGACCGCTAGGAAGCTGAACATCTTCTTCAATAAGAGCGATGCGCTTCCAAGTGTGGAGAGTCTTAGTGTTGTTCATTTTAATACTTCGATATGCCCTAGCGAAAGACAGGCATTACCTTACAGGCTATGGCGAACTAGATAAAGTTTACTGATAACAACTGAGTAACTTTCATTCGTACAATAGGTGACTTAACTCTCAATTATGCAAACATTGTTTTCAGTGACTTACGCAAAATAACCATCTGCTATAAAGGCTTGAAATAATCAAAATTCCACTTGTAACAAAGTGATAACAAATGTATAAACTTATACATACGCTCGTACAGTTAAAAGTTTAGGGGAACAGTTCAATGATCAAACCGAGTCGAGTCTCTCACTCACAAAAAGCACTGCTCTCTGAACGAATCAATAAGCTTGCTCAAGCCTTGTCTGATGGGGTTTATGAGCGTGAAGAAACCATTAAGCTATGCCTGCTTGCCGCATTAGCTGGTGAAAGTGTTTTCTTACTAGGGCCTCCTGGTATTGCGAAGAGTTTAATTGCGAAACGTTTAATTCAAGCGTTCGATAACTCGAGTTACTTCGAATATCTCATGACACGTTTCTCGACACCGGAAGAAGTTTTCGGTCCGTTAAGTATTCAAGAATTAAAAGATAATGGTCGTTACGTTCGCTTAACTGACGGTTATCTGCCAACCGCACAAGTCGTTTTCCTCGATGAGATTTGGAAAGCCGGCCCAGCTATCCTCAACACACTGCTTACCGTCGTAAACGAAAAAACATTTAAGAATGGTAGCGAGATAGAGCGTGTGCCAATGCGCCTATTGGTCTCGGCATCCAACGAATTACCAGATGAAGATAGCGGCTTAGAAGCGCTTTATGACCGTATGCTCGTGCGTGTGTTTGTCAACCGTATCCAAGACAAACAGAACTTTAAGTCAATGCTGACCGTCGGAACGCCACAAGAAGCGAGCATTCCTGAAGGCCTAGCAATCACAGATGAAGAATATCATTTGTGGCAGTCAGAACTTGATCAGCTTGAATTAAGCGATGATGTATTTGAAAAGCTTTATGAACTGAAGAGCTTGCTGGAGTCATCAGCGACTGCGGAAACTGGCGTGGATGTGGCAGATACTGATATGTACGTATCAGATCGCCGCTGGAAAAAGGCAGTGAAACTGCTAAAAGCAAGTGCCTACTTCAACGGACGAGACTCAATCAACCCGCTTGATATTCTGCTATTGCAAGATTGTTTATGGAACAACCCAGAATCAAGAGATGTTGTTCGACAAGTGATCAAAAAGTTTGCTTTGAACAATGCTTTTGATCAGCAAGAAGTAGAGCAACAAATCGCATTGTGTCGTGAAGAGCTTAATGAAATTCAAGAAGAACTAGAGTCGGAATTTGGCACCATGCTGTCAATGGAATCGACAACGGGTCTGCTTAAGAAACAGATTCACAGCTACGATATTTCTGATGCCAAAAGCTACAAAGTCGGCAGCGCATTTGACTTGGTGAAACTTGTATTGCTGCAAAGCAACATGTCCGTGACCGAATCTGAAAAAGGCGATAGCCGTTGGGTATATGTACCTAAAAACGAGCTGGAGCGCGTGATCAAGGAAGGGCATGGCGATGTTTACGGTTACGTTAATACCAATACTAACCTTGTTCGTCTTCGCTTTGATGTTGATGCGGCCAATAACCTAGTGATTAAGGATATTGCCAACCGAGCTGTACTCGTATCTATTGTGACCAACAAAGGCCTTGATGAATCCCTTTATCAAGAGTGGTTAACCAAAGCTGAGCAGGCAATGGCCCAGTTAGAGCACGCTGAACATCACCTACTGAAAGTTCGTTCTGATTTCCACGGTGCATTGCCACATGGCTTTGTTGACCAAGAGCTTCCTCGTGCGATGGAGTCTAGCCTGCAAAATCTACAGCAGGTACTAGAGTCGACGAAAACCGAAAGCGAAAGAACCGTGTTCCGCTTTAAAACTCTAAACCAGTTCTTTGCTTAGGAGAGATGGATGCTAGGTGCTGACGGATTAAATCTTGTATTAGCCATTGCCGATTCAGGTATGATCGATACGGCGGTGAACGATCTCATGGCTCGTTCTCAAATGATGGCAGTGACAGAGAATCGCGGTGTTAAAACATCCGTTAAAAATCATCTTCTAAAATGGCGTGGTAGCGTGAAGAAACGCATCACAAAAGTATGTGAGACAGACCGCTTTAAACAGGAGTTAGCGCTTTATCAAGAAGTGATTCATTGGGATGAGTCCGAGTTTTTTGACAAGATTCCAGAGATCATCAAGCAGCTTGAATGGCACTCAGCTTTCTATTTGCAAGCGCGCCGTTTAATGGAGAAGAACAAAGGGGTGAATAACCCAATGTTCCCACACTATTTTTGCGATCAGTGGTACCAAAGTCTTTCCGACGCGATCCGCCAAGCCCAACTCACCGAACTAGAAGCGAATAAAGAGAAAGTATTAAAAGATCTTTATCAGCGCATGGAAACCATGAAAAACATGGACAAGGTGACGGAGAGTGGTGATGAAGGCAGCGTAGGTCGCTTGTGGGATATGGCATCAGCTCGCTTGAGTAAAACCGACCTCACGGTGATGAAGCGTCATGCCGAGTTTTTGGCGAAGAATAAGGGCCTGCAAGAAATTGCGGAAAAACTGGGCAGAATGGCAAGCAAAGTTGATGATCCAGAGTTCAACAAAGCGCCTTTGGAAGAGCCTCAAGTCGTTGAAGAGAAATCCGATAAAGCGACAGATGATATTGTCGGTATTCATGAGGGCGATGACCTAAACAAGTTGCTGCCAAATGAGACCATGTTCTTAGCCTATCCCGAGCTTGAAGTTGTGTTCTACAAGCACTTGGTCGACAAGCGTTTGATGAATTACAAGATGCAAGGCAAGTCACGTACACTGCGTAAAGTGAGCGCTCAGCGTCCTGATAACGCCCAAGCAGATGTGGAAAAAGGCCCATTTATTGTTTGTGTCGATGCGTCTGGTTCAATGAGTGGTTTTCCTGAGCAGTGTGCAAAAGCGATGGCGTATGCCTTGATGCAAATAGCACTTGCTGAAGACCGTGATTGCTATGTCATTCTCTTCTCTTCTGAGCAGATTACTTACGAGTTAACGAAACAAGACGGCTTGCGTGAAGCGAGCGACTTCCTGACCTACAGCTTCCACGGTGGTACTGATTTAGAGCCCGTACTGATGAAGTCAATTGACCTCATGTCCGGAGACAAATACCGTAATGCGGATATGGTCGTGATTTCGGACTTTATTGCACCGAAGCAATCTGAAGAGATGCTAGAGAAGGTCGAAGAGCTTAAGAAAAGTAAAAACCGTTTCCATGCGATTAGCCTTTCTAAGTATGGCAACCCTGACCTCATGGCGATGTTTGATCATAGTTGGGCGTACCACCCGAATTTAGTGGGACGTTTGATGAAAAAATGGTAGAGCGCAATGCTCTACCATTTTTGTATTGAGTGAACTCAGAAGGACGCTTTAGTAAGCAAGTGGCATCTCATTAGAAGGATCTTGCTTGCGGTACACTCGCAGTAATCCAAACAGAGCCAATATCGACATTATCAACATCAACGCTCCTAGTGGCATTTGATCCGGAGCTGGGATCATCGAAGCTGCGAGTGTCGCCAAACCAGCACCCAAATTCTGCATCCCACCCAACACAGCTCCTCCTGTCCCCGCATGATAAGGTAGAGGTGACAATGCGCCTGTTGTTGCTGCAGGGAAGAGGATACCTGCACCCAAGAAGTAGATTGTCGCACCGCCAATTAAGGTTAAAGCTGAAGTGAGCCCGAACAAGCCAGGAATCAAAACAATCAAAGATCCCAGCATAATTGCAGCTAACCCCACGCTTAAGGCACGCTTCTCACTGCGTTTTGCTGCAATGTAGCTTGAAAGTCCAGCCCCGACTAAGTAACCGGGAATAGGAAGGACAAACAGCAAGCTTACTGTGGTTGCTGGTAAGTCAAGGACGCCGCCGAGCAACACGCCAGCCGCAGCCTCAAAAATGGCGATACCAGAGAATGTTGCCACTAAGCAGATCAAATAACCCTGGAAGCGACGATCAGACAGCACAAAGCGATAACTGCTAGTGACTTTTTCGTAACGACGTTTCTCTTGTGGCAAGGTTTCCGCAAAACTTGTCATCATAGTAATGACTACTGCAATGCCAAATAGCGCTAGGAACATGTAACTTGAACGCCAGCCAAATGCTTCTGTTAAGTAGCCGCCAAGGACAGGAGCGATGAGCGGTGAAAAGATCACGCACATGCTGATCAAACTATTCACTTTATGCAGCTCAGCACCGTCAAACAAATCGCGAGTCAGTGTACGAGACATAGCGCCGCCGCAACCAATGCCCAGCCCTTGAATAAAACTGCCGACTAAGAATAACTCATAGCTGTGTGCGAAAAGGGCAATGAGCGCACCCACTATATATATCAACAAACCCGTAATGATGATCGGTTTACGACCTAGACGGTCAGATAACGGACCATAGACAAACTGAGAAATGCCATAAGGGATCAAGTAGCAAGCCATGACAGCTTGTAGAGCCGCTGGCGTCACTAAAAACTCACTGGCCATGTAGCCAATGGAAGGCACATACATGGTTTGGGTCATTTGACCGACCGCAGTTAAAATCGCAATGAGAAAAGTCAACTTAACAACTTGAGAAGAGCCAGACATTACAGCAATACCTAAATTCGAAACGCAAGAAACCATCAGCTTTGCCGAAACAGAGCTAATACAATAATTTATAAAGGGATGTTTTAGGCGCGAGATATTAGAGTGAGTTAGTCGGACTCGCAACCAAAAAGTGTGATCTTACGCAGGATAAATATTTTGAATTTGGATTAGAAAAACTAATCCAAATTTATATGCGGCTTGAGTGAAGTAATTATGCGACGGGAAGTTTAGATAGGCACTTACGGCATAAACACACATCACTGTTTGGAAGCGATGACGTATCTCGTTTTTCGATATCAAAACACCAGCATGTTGACTTGCCCATACTGATATCACATTGGGCTGGCTGCGAGCAGGATGGGCAGGTATGTGTCGATGTTTTACCACTTAGTTTCGACATCACCTCTTCTCGTTCTTGGTCATCGAGGTGGCGCCAGTTGATAATTTCATCCATGGTTCGATGACAACCGCTACAGATACCATCATTGTTTTTGCAAGCAGCAATACAGGGTGTTTTCACGTCTCAATTCAGCCCAATAATTTACGTTGGGCTGGACTATACCGTTAATCTCAGCTGACATCAAAGCTGCTCATTTGTTGAAGCTCGGTGGCTGGTAATTTAACGAACTGTCTTGCTTCATGAATAGGTTGCTTGCAATCACGCTGCCAAAGGTGACAACAAGTAGTGAAATCCAGCCGATTGAAGAGGGTTGCTCTGCAAAAACTGGGATAGCAAGTATCGTAGCAATGACAGGGGTTGCAGCCCCGAAGGCAGCGGTACGTTCAGCGCCTAACTTAGCGATAGCGTGTAAGTAGGTAAAAGCTGCGATTAAGCCTGCTCCTAACCCTTGTAGTAGTGAATGCCCAAGCAACTCTTTCCATGGCCAATGGCTAGGGGGTGTCGAGTATAGATAGCTCTCTACCCATCCTCCTAATACTAAAACGCTGAGAGAGACAATAGACAACAGTGAGATAAGGCCTGACGCGACAAGTGGGTTTAAGTTTGAGACGCGAGCACAAATGGTAAACGTTGCCCACATCGCACTGCCAATCAAGAAAAGCGTATGACCATAAAGTAGATGGTTATTGTTTGCACCTAAGCTTTGCGAAAGGAAAAGAACAATGCCAACTACCACGAGTGTAAGGCCAACAATTCGATGTGAACTCAACGGCTGTTTAAACGCCAGTACCGCGATGCCTGATACAAACAGAGGAAGGGTGCCTGGTATAAGCGCACTTCCATCTGCAACAGGAGCAAATTGCATGCCTGTACCAGCAACAAACAGGTAAGGCAAACCGCTGCCAATAAACATTCCGATCAAGTAACGCTTAGGTATGGCGAGAATCTCCTGTTTGGCTTTCAACACAAGTGGGAGCAGTAAAACTAAAGGGATAAGGAAGCGAGTCATAGCAACATCGGCTGTCATTAAGTCGGAGTGTGCGCCACTACGAAGTGACAAGAAGAAACCAGACCAGAGTAATAGGGTCGCAATCATTGCTAAGTAACCAGAAATCATATCCATTTGTGCGTTAAGTTTTACTTATTTACATTATGGAGCGTAATAAAAGGTGATTTCTGGCAAGATGCATTAAGCCAAAGAGCTATTTTGGTGGAAACCATCAATAAAGTTTAAATATTAGCGATAAAGCGGCGGTACGAGATATGGACAGAATAGATAAACACATTTTGAGACTCTTACAGCAGGATGCCCGCCAATCTACTGCCGATATTGCTGATCAAGTAGGGCTATCGGCATCTCCTTGTGCTCGACGTATCAAACGGTTAGAAGAAGCTGGCATCATTGCCAACTATCGAGCCAGTCTAAACAAGGATCGCATTGGCGTTGGTATGACAGTGTTTGTGGAAGTCAGTTTGAACAATCACCAAGCAGTCAGCATCGATGAGTTTGAGTTATCAATTCAAGAGATGGATGAAGTGATCAGCTGTCATGTCGTTTCTGGGGCTTATGATTATTTGTTGGAAGTCGTCAGTCATGATCTTGCTGGTTACGAGTCTTTCACACGCAAACTTCAGCGCTTGGATAATGTTAAAGACATACATACCCACTTAGCAATTCGACAAGTTAAAGGGGGGAGTGAGCTACCGATATTTACATAGCTTTACCTAACAAACTCAGAGGGAGGAAATGAATGAAATATACACGACAATCAATTAGCGGAGATGCTGGGGAGTATTACTTTGCATACAAAATCACATCTATGTTTGGATTTGCAACAAGATTGCTAGACATAGATCTGGGGGTCGATGGAGAAATAGAAATTATTGAGGACACAGGAGTTAGCACAACTCATTTGATAAAAGCGCAAGTTAAGACAGAAATGAGTATCAAAGGAAGTACATGCTCGACTTATGTCTCACAAGATAACATCGACTATTGGAAAAAGATTAGCTTGCCTGTAATCGTTTTCTTAGTCGATCTAAATGCTCCCACGAGAGTTTATTGGAAAGAAATAACTCACCTTGAGGATTACAGTACAAAAGGTCAGAGTATGAAAGTAACTTTTGACTTGACTAAAGATGAGCTGACTCCAGGTTGTAAAGGCAAATTGATGAAAATTGCGATACCTAATGAACATAAAGCTCTTAAAGCTCTTAGTAAGTTGCGCAAGAACTTCAATATTCTTATAGAACGTTTACCAAATGCAAATACCGGCCTCACTGGCTATGAATATAGCGGTCTAGGTGCAATTGAGAGGGATTATGAGGAAGCGGCCAAATTATTAAAAGAAGTAAAAGCACTGCTTTCATTCCATCCTGCACTAAACAACAATGAAATGACTGCTAAGTTGGAACGTGCGGATAAGCGTCTAAATAATATTAGAAATTACATTATCCGCGAGGATAGGGTAGACGAAGGTATAGAATAATTATCACAGTATGTATACATTCCCATGATATACATACTGTAAGCATCACTACTCAGGCTTAGTGATACTGCCTAACTCAAGGACTGGTGCAACATCGATATCTTCGGCGTTCATCATTGAAGAAATACGCTGCACAGATGAGAGCAATAAAGATTGTTCCCACTCTTCAAGGCGTTGAAATTTGGTGATGAAACTTTGTTGCAGCGGCGTTGGTGCTGCGTCTAACAACTCTTGCCCTTTTTCTGTCAGGTAGGCGTGTACTTTGCGCTTATCTTTGCTGCTACGTACACGCTGAACTAAGCCATTTCGTTCCAAACGGTCGAGAATAGTGGTTGCAGTTGCCTGACTCATATTGGTGTGATCAGACAGTTGGCGAATGGTCACTTCACCTAGCTCACGGATCGAGCGCATCAATATAAGCTGAGGGCCTGTTAACCCAGACTCTTTACTTAACTTCTTAGAGTGTAGATCGATTGCTCGAATGATTTGGCGAATCGAAATCAGGACTTCTTCGTGCTTATCCAATGCGGTTCCTTAGTTGGCTAATTTAAAGTAGGCGAAAATACAGCAAATGTGAGACGAAAAAAAGCCTCAAACATCACAAATCGTTGCTGGCATTCGACCTTTCTCAATAAAGGCTTCGGTGTACTTGTTTAGTACACGAATAATAAGACTTCTACAGTATAAGCTATGTTGGTTAATGACTAATCACTCACATGTCACTTTTCTTAAAATGTGGCTAAAAAACAGCTTATTACTGGAACAATGCGACAATCGGCGTACAATAATGAGAGGTGCATCAGATCGTAGTGTTTAAATAATCATTTTTAACTCTAACGATTTGCTTATCGACAGGCTGATGTACACGTAGGATAAAATGCTAGAGAGGAATGATGACTAAAGGCATAGATAAGTACAGTATCGACAGTACCGATTATACAATTGGTCAAGATAACGTACAAAAATGGGGCTTCGACGTGCACAATCCAGTATTTGGATGGAGTGCGGGTCTGATTGCAGTATTCTTGATTGGTGTGCTAGTTATGGACGCTGAATCTGCAAAAGCGACGTTGGATGGCATCAAATGGCAGATTATTGGTAATTTCGACTGGTTGTTTATCTGGTCAGGTAACTTGTTTGTTATTTTCTGTTTAGGTCTGATTATTTCACCACTAGGTAAAATTCGCCTAGGTGGTACGGATGCGACTGCAGACTATTCTTACCTTTCATGGCTTTCAATGCTATTCGCTGCAGGTATGGGTATCGGCCTAATGTTCTGGAGTGTTGCAGAACCTGTTGCGTACTTTACGGGTTGGTATGAAACACCACTTGGCGTAGAGGCGAACTCACCAGAAGCGGCGAAACTAGCGCTTGGTGCAACCATGTACCACTGGGGTCTACACCCATGGGCGATTTACGGTGTTGTTGCGCTATCACTTGCGTTCTTTGCCTACAACAAAGGCTTACCACTATCGATTCGTTCAATCTTCTACCCAATTCTTGGCGACCGTGCATGGGGCTGGGCAGGGCACATTGTTGATATTCTAGCGGTACTGGCGACACTATTTGGTCTAGCGACTTCATTAGGTTTGGGCGCTCAACAAGCTGCAAGTGGCATCCACCACGTATTTGGCTTGGATTCAGGCCTCGGCCTTCAAGTGATCGTCATTACGGTTGTTACTCTGCTTGCTGTGGTATCCGTGCTGCGAGGCATTGATGGCGGCGTTAAGGTGATCAGTAACATCAATATGATCGTTGCATTCTTACTGCTTATCTTGGTTGCACTGCTTGGTTACGCGATTGTCGTTGGCAATATTGGTACAACCTTGATGGCTTACCTTGAGAACCTTATCCCGCTAAGTAACCCGCATGGCCGTGAAGATGAAGCTTGGTTCCAAGGCTGGACAGTGTTCTATTGGGCTTGGTGGATCTCTTGGTCACCATTCGTAGGTATGTTCATTGCGCGCGTTTCTAAAGGTCGTACAGTGCGTGAGTTCATCACTGCGGTACTTCTAGTACCAACGGCAGTAACTGTGCTTTGGATGTCAACGTTTGGTGGTATGGCGATTGACCAAGTTATCAACGGCATTGGTGAGCTGGGTACAAATGGTCTGACTGATGTATCACTGGCAATGTTCCAGATGTTTGATGTATTGCCATATGGCTCAGTACTATCGATCATCGCGGTTCTTCTGGTTCTGGTATTCTTCATTACGTCATCAGATTCGGGTTCACTGGTTATTGATAGCATTACCGCTGGTGGTAAAGTTGACGCACCTGTGATTCAGCGTGTTTTCTGGGCATTTATGGAAGGGGCGATTGCGGTTGCACTTCTATGGATTGGTGGCGCTGAAGCGGTTCAAGCCCTGCAAGCTGGTGCAATTTCAACGGCATTACCATTTACCATTGTATTGCTACTAATGTGTGTAAGCTTACTAATGGGTATGCGAACAGAACGTCGCTAACCTAACTCACACCAAATAAAAAGGGACGTTATTGACGTCCCTTTTTCTGTTTTTATCACTACGTAAAACTAAACCCAAAGTTGGCTTATGGGCATTTTGCGATCGTAGTTATAGGCGATTTGAGCTTGCAGTAGCTCTGCGGTCGCGACAGCATCTGTTAACGCGTGGTGAGGCGTATATTGAGGTAGGCCATATCGAGTGCGACTCGCGCCTAAACGTACAGAGCCTGGCTTTTTGCCTCTGATCCTGTTGAACAGACCACCACTGGTTCTTTGCTGCATCAAAGTCTCGATGTGCATGGTATCCACAACAGGAAACTCGATACCTTCTTCTATCCGTGCCAGTAGCGCCGTATTAAAAAATTCCCGTTCTATACGCTGATAATGCACCACCATAACTTTGCCTGACATTTGTTTGAGCACTTCTTCATAAATGCCAGATAGGTCTGGCGCATCTAAAACGTCAGAGTGGGTGATGCCGTGAATAACAACAGACTCTTCTTCTAACTGCTTACGTGGTCGAACTGTCCAGTGGCGAGCCTGATTGATAAAGATACGGTTTAGATTAAACGGTACTGTACCAATGGTGATAATGTCGTCTTGTTCAGAATCGAGACCTGTCGTTTCAAAGTCCATCGCAAGAAAAGTCACTTCTTCTAGTGGCGTTGATGGATCGGGTACTCCTGCGCCGTAGTATTCTTTTAGTGCCTCGTTACGAACAACGTCGAGTTTACGTGCGAACTTGTTTGTCCAATCGATAGATGGCGCTGACATGAGCTTTTTTATCATGGTGTTCTCACTTAAAGTTGTTGCTGGCTTGATAGCGGAACTTCAAGAAGTTTTGCGCATTACTGAGTATTTGGAACGCATCTTTCAAGTTACGACGTTCAAAGTCTGATAGGTTCTCAGGCTCAATGTTGTTGTCAGGTTCAATCTGGTTTTCAACATCTAATGCTTGGTGGCGGATACGAACCATAGAGATAAACTCAAGAGCATCACTCAGATCTCTAGCTTTTCCTTTTGGAAGAATCCCAGCTTCGTGAATGTCATCGAGTCGTTCAAACGAGTTCTTAGAGCGCGAACCAACGGCCAGAGCATGAACACGAATCAAATCGGCTAACGGAGCTGTACCACGACGTTTGAGGTTGATCGAATTTTTATGTTGACCGTCTTTCTCCATCACGAAGTCTTTAAAGAAACCAAGTGGGGGTGTGCGGTTCATTGCGTTACGAGCAAGACAGGCCAAGAATCGGTTATTCTTGCGAGCACGTCTTACGATAAATCCATTCAGCTGTTCTGCCCATTTTAGGCGGCCATAGACCCCATCAAGGTCGAAGAAAATAGAGGCGTTCAACAATGCTTTGGGATTAGGGTTATCAATCCAGTCGGCGAAGCACTCTTCCCATTCACTTCGGGTCATGCGCCACTCTGGGTTTGTCGCCATGATATCGCCCGTACAGTATGTGTACCCGCATTGGTCGAGGCCATCACAGACTCGTTTTGATAGTTCGGCGAAGTAAGTATCGTGCTCTTCTTTAACGAAGGTGTTATCTAGGATAATAGCGTTATCTTGATCGGTAACCAGTAGCTGCTCATCACGTCCCATAGAGCCTAAGGCAACGAAGCAGTAGGGAACCGGTGGCGCACCAAGCTCTTCTTCTGCGAGCTCGATAATGCGCTGTTTGAAGCTTCGACCAATCACGGACATTGCGCTGCCAACCATGTGAGAGTTGGCGTCTTCGTTGACCAAACGGACAAAACTGTCTTTGACTTGCTCTGAGAGTGCCGCAAGTTCATCGACCGACTGTTGCTGGAAGATGCTGCTTACCAATAGCAACGAGTTTTGGGATTCATAACGAACAATGTCTGTTGCTTCAATAATCCCGATCGGTTGCTTGTCTTTAAGTACTGGTAGGTGGTGCACGTTGTAACGAAGCATGGTTAGCATCGCTTCATAAACGTAAGCATTGTGATCAAGAGAGATAACTTCTGTTGTCATCACAGAGCTGACTTCATCATTAGGATCTAAGCCTTGCGCAAGTACGCGTGTACACAGGTCGCGGTCGGTAATGATACCCACTAGCGGATTATTGTCATCTTCATCGTCGTCGGCAACTTCTGGATCAATGATAAGCAGTGACGAGACATTCTCTTCCGCCATTTTGATTGCGGCGTTTTGAATTGACTCTGTTTTCGGAATCGATGGGGCTTCTGTGGTTAACAGCGTGCGCACCTTAGAGGTGGTTAAATCGTTCTGTTCACTGCTGTTAGAGACAGTTTGGCGTAGGCGAGCGTTATCTTCTACTTCAACAAAATCAGCGAAGGCTTCATGGTTCTCATAAAGCTCTTGGAAGACTTCTTCAGGGATGCAGTAAAGTAAACTGTCCTTGGTTGCTTTTGCAGGGAAGCGAACCTTGTTGTTGGTGAGTAGACCCATTTGTCCAAACAGAGCACCTTCATCAAGGCGGTTATAGAGCTCTCCCTTGCGTCGGTAAACTTCGATAACACCGCTTCGAACCATGTAAAGATCACGAATCTCATCACCGAAGTGAATGACGGGTGTGTCTTCACGGTAGTAAGAGATTTCGACATGTCGCGTAACGTAATTAAGGACATCGTCTTCTAGTTCGTCAAAAGGAGGGTGTTGGGAGAGGAAATTCTTAATTTCCAATAGCTCTGCTTCCATGAAAACATCCGGTTCTTGAGAGTGTATAGCCTTAATGGTACATGATCTGGATGTTAAGGTCAGCGCTGAAAAATAAAAAGGCTAGGTGAGTTTGCCTAGCCCTGTATATAGATTTAAGCAGTATTGCGTTTAGCTCAATCCTGTAATGTTGCCGTCTTCATCTAAATCGAGATTCATAAACGCAGGCTTTTCTGGTAATCCTGGCATTGTCATGACGTTTCCGCATAGGGCGTAGATGAAACCAGCGCCAGCACACAGTTTGAGCTCTCGGACTGGAACATCAAAGCCTGTTGGTGCGCCTTTCACGCTGCCATCGGTTGAGATAGACAATGGCGTCTTTGCCAAGCAGACAGCAAGTTGATCAAACCCATTCGCCTTTAGTTGAGCGAGTTGTGTTTTCGCTTGTTCACTTAACGTCACGCTTGAAGCGCCATAGCCTGCTTCAGCCACGGCCATGAGCTTCTCTTCTGTACTCTGGTCAAAACGGTACAAGGGCTTAAAATTTGTTGGTGTTTCGCATTGCGCTACGACTTTCTGAGCCAGTTCAACAGTGCCTTCACCGCCATTGATGAAACCTTCGCTGATGGCGACCTCAACGTTGTTTGGCAAGGATTCAATCATGGTTTTTAGGGAATGCAGCTCTTTCTCACTGTCTTGTGGGAAGCGGTTAATCGCAACAACCGCAGGCACGCCATATTTGTTCACGTTCTCAATGTGCCATTTTAGGTTGTCGAATCCAGCGTCTAGCGCCTTTTCGTCATCTTCAAAGAGTGACTCAGGAATCGCTTGTCCCGGCTTTAAGTCGTAAAGACCCGAATTGGCTTTGAGACCGCGGAGCGTTGCAACAATCACTGCACAGTCTGGAGATTTGCCCGAGACTTGAGCTTTGATGTTACACGCCTTTTCAAACCCCATGTCAGAGCCGAAGCCACCTTCTGTCACTGTAAATTCGCTTAGCTTCGTTGCGATATTGTCAGCAATGATGGATGAGTTGCCGTGAGCGATATTCGCAAATGGGCCCGCATGGATAAGGGTTGGAACACCTTCAAGCGTTTGCATTAGTGTTGGTTCAATGGCGTCTTTCATGCTCACTGCCATTGCGCCTGCTACTTGCAAATCTTCAGTGGTAACTGGTCGTCCGTCGAAGTCGTAAGCGACAACAATGCTACCAATGCGGCGGCGCAGGTCAGATAGATTTTCAGCGAGCGCTAAGATGGCCATTAGCTCAGACGCTGCAGAGATATCAAAACCATCTTCACGTTCATATCCGTTAATGGTTTTACCCGCTTCATTGTGTCCGACAGTGACCATACGAAGCGCGCGGTCGTTGTGGTCCATGACGCGCTTCCAAACGACGTTGTTCGGATCGATTCTTAGCGCGGTTAGGCCACTGCGCTTTTCAAAATCTTCATAACCATTGCGCTGTTCATGATAAATACGAGCATCAATTGCTGCCGCTGCTAGGTTGTGCGCGGCAGTAACGGCATGGATATCACCGGTTAGATGTAAGTTTAACTCTTCCATTGGCGCGACTTGAGAGTAACCGCCGCCAGCCGCTCCGCCCTTAACGCCAAAGACAGGCCCCATTGAAGGTTGGCGAATGCAGGCCATCACTGAACGATTTAGCTTCGCTAGGCCTTGTGCTAAACCAATTGTGGTAACGGTTTTGCCTTCACCTAATGGTGTTGGAGTAATCGCCGTTACGAGAATCAACTTACCTGTAGAGTTCCCTTGCAGCCGATTGAAGGTTTCAAGTTTCACTTTCGCCTTATGGGCACCATGACTTTGGTATTCTTGATCTTGCAGCCCTGCATTTTGGGCAACTTGTTTAATAGGCAGAAGTGAAGTGTTTCGACAGATTTCGATATCAGACAGCATAAAACCCTCAAAATAGGCTTACTTTAAGTAAGGAAAACGTTTGCGTGAGCATAATAGCGCCAAAAACTGCTTTGTAAAGGTCTGAGTGCAGTGACTTATAGACTCACGAGGAATTATACGTGCCTCACAGTGGCCATTGCAAAGGAATAGCAAGGGTTTAATGAATGATGGGTTAAGGAGGGTTCGAGGACTAGAGAGTGTAAGGGGATTATATAATGCCTAACGCTAGGTCAGGCATTATAGATAGTATTGATTAGTGAGTGCGCTTAGGGCCATTTTTCACAAGGTCTTGACCTGTTTGGAAAACTTCTTCAGTTACCCAACGACCAAGTACTAGCTGGTGGTTATTATCCAGAACCGCGACAAAGCGTCGGCCATCGCTGTTGTTTGTTGCTAGAGCGACACCAGCAGCGTTATTCAGACCAAGTACACCGCTGTCTACCGCGACAAGAAACGCTTCAAGTTCCGCTAGGTCAGCAATAATTCTGTCGTCTTTAATCATTTTGTTGTCTCATCTTTGTTGCTTTCCCAATTACGAGGGAGGGCTGTGTTCAATTGAGCGTTACTTTAACGATCATAGTCACGAATTGCCACACCTGCATCAGTACCAAGCCGTGAATCGTTCACCATTTACTCCAATATTCTTCCATTGGCTCCAGTTAACCACCATTCGTCGCATACATCGGCAGCCTTTTCTTCGTCATCGTATTCTTTCACCATCAAATCAGACAAGGACAGAACACGATGAAACTAACCAGACTGAATACCCTTTTCGCTGCTGCGATCTTAATGAGTGCGCACGCTTTTTCTACGCCAAGTGAAACGCTCATTGCAGACTACAACCTCGCTGCTGAAGGTGATGAAGACAAAGTTGAACTGGTATTTGAACAGCTCGATAAGCAAATTCAGTCTCAAGGTGCGGATGCGCTGAGTCTGGTTTACCTAGGGAGTACCCAAACTCTGATGGGTCGTGATGCGTTTATGCCTTGGAACAAGATGAAATACACAGAGCAAGGATTGGCAACCATCAGTAAAGGCCTTGATTTACTTAGTTCGGTCTCAACGCCTATAGACCAGCAAGAGATTCGCCAAGGGTTACCTGAGTCGCTTCTCGCTAAAGCTATCGCTGGCGCTACGTTTACTTCACTGCCTGATATGTTTAATCACTTTGAAAGAGGCTATGACATCTTTCTCGATTTGTTATCCGAGGACGCTTTTGCCAAGCAACACTACGACGCGACATCTTGGATCTATATCTACGCCATCCAAGCAGCATTGCGCGCTGAAGATGGGAATCAAGCTCAGAAGTGGGTTGAGCAAATGCAAGCGAGAAACCCCAATCATCCGATGACCATTCAAGCGCAAGCACTTGTTGATTCTGCTGTTTAAGGGGGCGTTATGATTGACTTCAAAGCCGTGAGTAAGTCCTACTTTTTAGGACAGCAACAGGTACAGGCGCTCAATCAGGTAAGCGGAAACATTGCTCAAGGCGAGATGGTTGCGCTGGTTGGGCCGTCAGGTTCTGGGAAAAGCACGTTGCTAAACATCCTTGGATTGTTAGATATGACTTATCAAGGAGAGGTAAAGCTGAATGGCCGAGATTATCCGAAAGACGCCAAGCAAGCTGCACTACTACGCCGCACTCAACTTGGGTTTGTATTTCAACGTTTTAACCTGATCCCAGTCATGAGTGCTTGGGAGAACGTTGCCTACCCACTGATGCTAAATGGCTTATCGCTGCAAGACCAAAAGGCTCGTTCTTTAGCGATTTTAGACAAAGTAGGGCTGGGTGATTTTGCTGACCATCGTCCAGATAATCTTTCTGGTGGACAGCAGCAGCGTGTCGCTATTGCGCGCGCCTTAGTGCATAAACCACAACTCGTTATTGCTGATGAACCGACCGCAAGCCTAGATAGCAGCACCTCGAGCGTCGTGATTGATCTTATGAAGCAACTTGGGCACGAAATGGGCACCACCTTTGTTGTCGCAACCCACGACGCTCGAATGTCGGTTCAGTGTGACCGCAGCATTGAGCTGGTGGATGGTGTGATTAATCCGGAGGCAATCAAATGGGCAAGTTAATTCCAACTTCTATTCGTATTGCGTTTCTGAACTTGCAACGTAACCGTCGCCGTAGTGCGCTGTCAGTGATTATCGTTGCCATTGCCATCTTTGCTTTAACGTCAGCGGGTGGGTTTGGGCTTTACACCTACGACTCTCTCAAAGAGTCGACGGCGCGTGACACGGGGCATCTTACACTAAGCCAACCAGGGTATTTTGAAAATGATGAGGAGATGCCGCTTGCTAACGGCTTGGCGCAAACTCAACAAATCACCCAAGCGTTGATTGCACACCCGCAACTCCGTGGGGTTCAGCCAAGGATAGAGTTTACAGGGTTAGTTTCAAATGGCAGTAAGTCGACGATTTTTGTCGGTATTGGTGTCAATGAGCGAGAGTTCGATATGAAAGGGCCGTTTCTTGATGTGAGAGAAGGCAAAACGCTTTCCAGCCCTAACTCTTCTCGTTATGACCCGAGTGAGCCAGAAGTGATGCTAGGTGTCGATTTGGCTAAGAACCTGAAAGTGAAACCTGGAGACTGGGTGACATTACTTGCTACCACCAGTGATGGTGCATTAAATGCTTATGACTACAAGGTGAGAGGTGTCTACTCGACTGGTGTGCCTGAGTTAGATAAACGCCAGCTCTATATTCATATTCAGTCGGCTCAAGAGCTGTTGAGTACCGATAAAGTCAGCACATTGTCTCTATTTTTGTTCGAAACTGAGCAAACTCAGTTGATCGCTCAATGGGTTGAAAATCAACTCAGCGGTATGACGTTATCGCAGCCAATTGAAGTGACACCTTGGCAAGAGCGTGCGTTTTTCTACACAAAAGTAAAAGATCTCTATGACCGTATTTTCGGCATCATGGGCGCTGTAATGGCATTAGTTGTTTTTGTCGCTCTGTTCAACACCATGACAATGTCGGTGACAGAACGCACGCGTGAGATTGGAACGCTCTCTGCTCTGGGTACTTACCCTAATGAAATCGTCGCTAGCTTTATCAGAGAGTCGGCACTGTTAGCGGTGATTGGCTCCATGATTGGTGGCTTACTCAGTCTATTCGTTAGTGCCTTGTTGATGGTTGTCGACGTACAGATGCCACCACCACCGGGGCGAACAGAAGGTTACCCCCTCAATATCTATTTTTCTTTTGAATTGCTATCTATCACCGCGCTCGGCGTTGTGATGATATGCGTTGTTGCTGCATGGCTCTCTGCATCAAAAGGGGTCAAAAAGCCAATTACGGAGGCGCTGATTTATGTCTAATGTAAAAAACTTCAATCTAAGCCGTGTTCTTGTTGGCGCTTTGATGCTTATCGCAGTGTTGATGAGCTCAAACAGTGTCGCGAGTGATGTAGTTCAAATGGTCAAAAATGCAGACAACTATCGGTTAGAAGCGTCGTCAGCGAAAGTGGTATCACTGGTCAGTTTATATGAGAACGATCAGCTAGATAAAACTCGCGAGTACGCCGTCTATACTCGCCCAAATCGAGAGTCGCTGGTGCTGTTTAAATCGCAAGTGGAAGCAGGGCAAAAAATGCTGATGCTAGGCGACAACTACTGGCTAGTCATGCCGAAAAGTCGTCGACCAATTCGTATTACCCCAATGCAAAAGCTCTTGGGTGAGGCCTCTGTGGGAGACATCTCAACGCTAACTTGGAGTGAGGACTACGAGCCAAGCTTCGTCAGTGTCGAGTCCATTACCTTTGACGGCACTGAAAAGCAGGTAAATCGACTGGAGCTTGCTGCGACGACTAAAGGTGCGAGTTATCACCGCATTGATCTTTGGTTAGATCAACAGAGTGATTTTCCAATTAAAGCGGATCTCTATTTACGTTCTGGAAAACTGGCTAAGCAAGCGTGGTTTGAGCAAGGCGATCGTAAAGGACAGGCGCGAGTGGTCTCTATGACATTGCTTGATCAGATTCAGCCCGCTAAAAAGACGGTCATTGAGTACCAAGAGATTACCCAACAAGAGCTTGATGACAAATATTACAACCCAGCTTATTTGACTCGTAATGCGCTGTCGGAGCTGTAATGAATAAAGCGAAACTATTGCTAGTCACCGGTTTATTATCAGCGCCTGTTTTTGGGCTGCCTTTGAGCTTAGATTGGGACTTTCAGGTAAGTGGAAGTCAAACAGAGCATCGTCATTCAGTGTTGTTTCCTGACTCATATGTATCGTCATCTGAGAACATCGATGCTGTGTTAGATGTACAGGTCGAAGCGAATGGTTTCACAGGGCTGGTTGCATTCAAAGCCAACGACCTCTATCACTCAGACGCTTCGGTTTCTTATGATAGCGAACTGATCGTACAAGAAGCATTTTGGCAGGGGGGGCTTTTTGATCTTCCTATCGATATGACTCTTGGCAAAGTGCGACTGGATTGGGGTGTAGGATATGGTTACCGACCTCTGGATCTGTTTAAGCCTTATCGACGCAATCCGGTTGGCATTCAAGTAGAAGAAGGCGCAGGTACATTACTCGCCTCATATTTTGATATGTCCGGAGAGTGGAGCCTAGTCTATACCGATTCTTCATGGACTCAGCAAGAGGGCAGCGATCTAGAACAAGCGGCGCAGCAACAAGGTGCTGGGGTTCGTCGTTATGCGTTGCTCGGAGATACGGAGTGGCAGGCGATTGCTTACTACGATGATGTTAGAAAAGGTCTAGTTGGCGGATCGATAGTGACCGTTTTTGACCAAGCTTGGTCACTGCATGGTTCGGCGGTCTACCAACGAGAGTACCTAACGTATCAGCAGCACAGAGCGAATGTACCAGTTTCATTAACGACTGAAGATAACGGTTTTCAGGCACTCGTTGGCCTCAATTGGGCAAATTCGACTGGCAACAATATTATTCTAGAGTATTGGTTCGATAATCGAGGCTGGAGTCATAGCGAGTGGCAATCTGCATTTTCGTCAGCGTCAGGTATGGCTAATGTGGGGCAAACGCAGTTGGCGAGCTCGTATGCGCAAGGGCTCAACCAAGTCAATCTTGTGCAACATAACGTGATGTTTCACTGGTCGTTAGATTCAAGTAGCTGGAGTCATTGGGAGTGGTCTCAATCCATTCTTTGGCTTGAAGACTTAACGCCAACGTTTGATGTTCTCTATTCACCACAAGACCAAGGGGTCATAGCGACTCAGTGGCTCGATTACCAACTGTTTGACTCTGGGACGATCTCTTTTTCAACGGAATTCGCTGCTCGTTTTATGACAGGGGACAAAGAGTCGGTGTATGCAAATTTATCGGATAAGCGTATGATTTTTATAAATCTAAAAGGGAAGTTTTGATGACCGAAAGAAACCACTTTAGTTCTGATCTCGTTAAAAGTCTGATTTACACCTCGCTTTTCTGCGCTGTAATAGCGTTAGTGACTCAAACGATTTGGCAAAGCCGATATATAGAGCATTTGGCGATCAGCTTAGGTTACGGATACAGCTCGGTATTTGGTTCAGTGTTGATCAGTCGGTGGAAACCAGAACTGCCGACCAGAACGGTTAATCTCTTCTCGCTAGTCATTGCTATGGTACTTGGAACGGCCAACGCCTATTTTTGGCTTCAACAGTATGAAAGGTTCAGTGATTTAAGTCAGTTAAAGCCAGTTGCGGTACTCGGCTTTATTTTTACAGTGACCTGTTTCTTCTACTTCTACACACACGAACAAAAGCTTCTGGCGCAAAAAGAGTTAGAGAAAGCGAAGCGTATTCAATCAGAGCAAGAAAAAGCGTTAGTGATGAGTCAGCTTCGTCAGTTGCAAAGTCAGATTGAACCTCACTTTCTGTTTAATACATTGGCGAATGTAAACGCCCTTATCAGCCATGATCCCAATGCTGCGCAGCACATGTTGAGTAAGCTAACGGAATTGTTACGAGGTACCTTAGTTAACAGTAGGCAAGAGAGCTCTTCGCTGGAAGCCGAACTGAACTTAGTGGATGCCTATCTGGCTATTCAACAAATTCGTCTTGGTGATAGGTTGAGCTATCACATCGATAATCAACTCGAAACCGCCTTTCCACTCGCGCCACTTCTACTTCAGCCATTAGTCGAGAATGCGATTCAGCATGGTATCGAACCTAAAGTGGACGGGGGCGAAATATTGATTAAAGTCTCACAAAAAGAACAATTTATTTTGATTGAAGTGAATGACTCTGGGGTAGGCTTGTCAGGTTCAAGTACCATTCAAGGACATGGGATTGGGCTCAAAAACGTTCAAGAACGACTTAGCACCCTTTACGGTCATGAAGCGACATTAGCGATCAAGCAATCGAGTTTGGGGGGCGTTCAAGTCGCCATTGAAATCCCGACCAATATGTTGACCATAGGATAAATAGACATGAGAGCACAACAGGTTAGCGCTGTCATTGCCGATGATGAACCACTATTACGTCATCACCTTAACAAATTATTAGCAGATGCGTGGCCAGAGTTAGAGATCGTCGGAATGGCCAAAAACGGCCAAGAGGCGCTTGATTTGATTGAACAGCATGACCCTTGCGTTGTTTTCCTTGATATCAAAATGCCCTTGCTTGATGGTATGTCGGCAGCACGAACATTAGCCAAGAACGGGAGTCGTGCACATGTGGTGTTTATTACCGCTTATGATGAATTCGCAATACAAGCCTTTGACGCTAACGCTGCTGACTATCTGCTAAAGCCTGTAACTGACAAACGCTTGGATCAGTGTATAGCGAAATTACAAAGTCGAATCGAACAAGGCGAGCAGACGTCGGTACCAGATGTTTCACAATTGATTGAACAGATCCAACAACTTAACAGTAACGCGAAGCCAAACTATCTAACTTGGGTTCGTGCTAGCCAAGGGGAAGATATCCACCTTATTTCCGTTTCGGATATTCTCTATTTTAAAGCTGAAGATAAGTATGTTTCAGTGTTTGTAAAAGGCGTGAAGGGAGCGACTGAATATTTGCTCAGAACGTCGTTAAAGGATCTGATTCAGCAGCTCGACCCAGATCAGTTTTGGCAAATCCATCGTTCGACGATCGTGAATGTCTCGGCGATAGAGAAAGTGAAAAAAGTCATCACAGGTAAAATGGTTGTTGTTGTTGGCAATGAAAAACTGCCTGTGAGCCGTGCGATGCAGAGCCAATTCACCAACTTATGGTGATCGTGCTTCACCTTTGACAATAGGAAGTGGCAGCGTTTAGTTGATGCTCATATTCTAGGTCAACAAATCCTAGATAAAGTCTAATTAGGGAGGATTCAATGATGGACTTGAGCAGTAACCACAATCGACTTTACTACGTCTATGATCCCATGTGTGCATGGTGTTGGGGATACAACCCGACATGGCAAGAGATCGTTCAAGGACTTGAGGGCAAACTGGCGATTCAATATGTTGTTGGAGGTTTGGCGCCTGATTCAGATACGCCTATGCCATTAGAAATGCGAGAGCAGATTGCCTCTTACTGGCGTAAAATTGAAAACTTCCTCGGTACAGAATTTAATCATGACTTCTGGACGAGAAACACCCCTCGTCGTTCAACTTACCCATCCTGCCGCGCCGCGCTAGCAGCAAGAAAGCAGGGCGCAGAACGTGAAATGATCTCAGCGATTCAATCCGCCTATTACTTAGAAGCAAAGAACCCGAGTGACAGTGAGGTACTGTTAGATCTTGCGAGCACAATCGGACTAGATGTTGACCAGTTCAAACAAGACTTTGAGTCGGAACAATTGAATCAAGAGTTCCATGAAGAGCTCAACTTTGCGCGCAGCATCGGAGGAAACAGCTTTCCGTCTCTGTTTGTCCAAACTGAAAAAGGGATTGTTGAGCTACCGATAGATTATCAATCTTCGGCAACCACGCTGGCCCAGATAGAGAGCGTTATCTCGCGCTAGAAAGAATTACATCAAGCCAATCAGATCTTTAGTCAGGTATTACTCTGGAGGAATTATTTATTCCTGCAGTCATCTGTGAAAAATAGGAATTGGTTCATCAAATTGTGGGTAAAGCTTCACAGAACTGACATAAATGGGGAGCTTTACTCGCACTCGTTTTACTAGCTAAGCCTAATAAAAACGGGAGGTTTAAAGCAACCTTCTCTCCTTTCTAACTCCAAAGTTCATTTTGACAGTCAGTGAGAGTTTTCTACGCTTAAATTGGCTACAACGTCAGATGAAAAGGAGAACACAATGGCGAAGTTTCAACAGGACATTCCTAATCGAGTAACCGTGTATCATGACGATATTGATCAAGAGAAGGCGCTGAAAAATGCCATGCTCCCAGAGAAGCCTCGATACTTTAATGGTTCACCGACGTATGAAGCGTCAAGCATTGATGACTTCAAAACCAAGTTGAGCCAGATTGGAATGTCGTTGGACGTTTAAAACCAACCGACCTGTTAAAAAAGTAAGGCAGCGAATAAACGCTGCCTTTTGTGTTTTAAGTGAGATGAAGTTGGCCCGAATGGTAAGTTAATCCGTTTGGTACATCTGAACCAAGTAACACCGGCCCATCTAAATCGACGATTTCAGCATGAGTTGCGATTGGAAGCGCCGCTTTCATCGCGAGTGATGTTCCTAGCATACAGCCAACCATGATAGAAAAGCCCATTTCTCTAGCTTGCTGCTCTAGTAGTAGCGCCTCAGTTAATCCCCCAGATTTGTCTAATTTGATGTTGACCATCTCATAGCTGCCACTCAATTGAGATAGCTGTGCACGAGTGTGAACACTTTCGTCTGCACAAAGCGGGATGGGGTGAGCGATCTGTTTGAGTATATCATCTTTACCTGCAGGCAGAGGTTGCTCAATCATTGCGATATCAAAGGGCGCCAGTTCGTTGAATAGCGTATTCAAATCAAGTTCAGACCAAGCCTCATTGGCGTCGAGGATAATCTTACAGTTGGGTACGGCGCGTCGGACGGCGGCAACTCTCGCAACAACGTTTTCGGCATCCAACTTCACTTTGAGTAAGCTTGCTCCTTTCTCCGCGTACTGACGTGCTTGCTCGGCCATTGTACTTTCGTCACCCACAGATACCGTCATAGCAGTTTCGATGCTTGGCTTAACGTCAAAGTAAGGTGTAGGAAAATCCATAGAATCCGCTTTAGCGATGATATCCCAAAGCGCGCAATCTAGCGCATTTCGTGCTGCGCCAGCGGGTTTGGTTTGCAGCATTTGTTTGGCAGCTTGAGGGCTATGGGGTTGGAGTTCCTTTAGCCATTGATTGAGCTGCTCAGTCACGCTATCGACGCTTTCACCGTACCTTGGATAAGGCGTGCATTCTCCTTGCCCCTGTCTACCGAGATAATCAATCGTGACTCTCACCGTATGGCAATGGGTGCGAGCGCCACGTGAAATGACAAATGGCGTCGCTAATTCGATGGAGTGGGAAGAGACTGTGATCTTCATTCGTCAGCCTCGCTAAAAATGGTTGACTAACTGCTTGGCGATAGAATCAATGCCAAAGCGTACAGGGTCAGTAACAGGCACGTTAAATTGCTCTTGCCAATCAGCGCAGAGTGTTTTTGCCTCCTCTTCGTTAAGCGAGGATGTATTTAAGCTAATGCCTGCAAGTTTAGCATTTGCGTTGGTAAGACGTGCAGCGGCTAAGTTGGCCTCTATCGTCGCTTCAATACTCGGAAGCTGACAATGGGGTAGGTGACGAATATGTGGTCGGTCGACTTCATGGCAAAGTACCAAAGCGTCCGCTTGAGCACCATGCAGTAATCCAAGACTCACGCCTGCAAATGATGGGTTAAACAGAGAGCCTTGTCCTTCGATAATATCCCAATCATGATCCGTGAAATCTGGGCTAATGGCTTCCACAGCCCCAGAGATAAAATCGGCGACGACAGCATCAATAGAAATTCCGCTACCATCAATCAGAATGCCTGTTTGTCCTGTTGCCTTAAACTGAGCATCAACTCCGACTTGTTTGAGCGACTTTTCTAAGGCTAGGGCCGTGAACATTTTACCTACTGAGCAGTCAGTGCCTACCGTCAATACTCGCTTGCCTTGACGCTGCTTTCCGTTACCGACATCAAGTGCTGCATCATAGTGGCGAACATCATGCAGTTTTGTTGTACCTTGTGATTCCAACATGGCGAGTTCTGTAATATCGCTTAGTCGAGAGTGCATACCTGACGCGATTTCAAAGCCCATCTCCGCTGCGGTGGTTAAGGTTTGCTGCCAATTACTCGGAATGACACCTCCGGCATTCGCTGTGCCAATCACTAAGGTCTTTGCGCCTTGCTGCTTTGCTTGTTCCAACGTAAGGTCAGACAAGCCGAGAGAAACCGTCTCTGGTGTGAGCCTAAGTTGACCGACACAAGAGTCTGGTCGCCATAGCGCAATTCCGCGCGCTGTTTTTGCTGCAATTGGGTCGGTAACATCGCCTAGAAAGAGCAAGTAAGGTTGAGCAATAGACATAAAAATTCCTTATCGTGACATAGCGTTCAGAACACTCTATGGGTATCGCGATAAGGAGACGAATGCTTATTTGATGACCAAGTATAACGTCAGGTTATAGGCTTATTTCTAGCTGTTCGATGAACCATTTGGCAGCAATGCTTAATGGGTAGTGAGGAGCGTGAAGTAAAGAGACAGCAACGGTGATATTTGGCTCAAGTGAAAGAGTCTGGACTCGATTGCGATATTGGCTGGCTGTCCAAGGATCGACAATGGCGTAGCCCGCATCTTGCGCGACAAGCTCAGCTGCCGCGCTGTAGTTACGTACCGTGACTCGAGGGTTGTATTCTGGCGCTAAAGCGTGAATCGCTTGAAGAAGTTGAATGCCTAAAGGATCTCTCGTATCTAATGATATCAATGTCTTATCATCGTTGAGCAATTGTTCTAAGCTGAGTGATTCAGGGTGTACGCTCTCTTTGGGCGCAAGTACCTTCATTTCTGACTTCAGTAGTTCTTTGTGGACTAAAGGAGCTGGGGCGTCATCACCAAAGCAGATGGCGAGATCGAGCTCGTTTTTAATTAAAGCGTCGCAAAGTTCATTTTGGTTGGCGGTAGAGACTTCAATCGTATAATTGCCCTGCTTGCATATTTGAGCAATGACTGGTGCCAAGATTGTCGACGCCAAAATCGGTGTTGTCCCGATGGTCAGGTGTTTTTTACCCGCTTTAATTTTATTGGTCAGATTACGGAACTGCCCGAGCTGTTGGTAAACCTTTTCGGCTTCGGGTAGGAGTAAATGCGCCTCTTGGGTTGGCACAAGGCGGCCTTTGATTCGCTCAAAAAGAGAAAAGCCCAATTGTTGTTCGGTATGGGCAAGGATTCGGGTAACGTTGGGCTGAGAGACGTGAAGCTGCTTGGCGGCCCCAGAAACCGTACCTGATTTCATGGTGGCGTAGAACACTTCTAACTGTCTTAAATTCATTCTCGATCCCAATCGTCCTTTTGTGTTGCTTTGCACTTTAAATCAAATTGGTGAATTACAAAAGAAAACTCAAATCGAGGTTGACCCATCTATCGGTCTAGGCTTTACTATCCGGCTCGCAAAATTTGGCTTGTTCAAGCCCAGTATCGTGAAAAGAGGTAAATCACATGTCTATCGGTTTCGATTATGGAACAGCAAATTGCTCAGTCGCTCAACTTGTAAATGGACAAGTACAACAAATACCTCTGGTCGGTGATGACTATTACATTGCCTCGACGCTATGTGCACCCACTTCAGAAGTGGTTTCGGAATACCTGTTCCGCGTCCTCAACATTAAGCCACATGACAGTGTTGGTGAAGGCGTATTAAGGCGTGCTATTAAATTGAATGATGAAGAGGGGCTTGATGTCCGTAGCGACGATGTAAAGTTCGGTCGCGAGGCACTAGACCTCTATCTCGAAGACCCAAAAGATGTTTACTACGTTAAATCGCCAAAGTCCTTTTTAGGGGCGATGGGATTACGTGATATGCAGTTATCATTTTTTGAAGATCTCGTATGTGCCATGATGGCCAATATTCGCTTAAAGACAGAAGCGGCGCTGCAAAAAGAGGTCACTCAAACTGTGATCGGCAGACCCGTAAACTTTTTAGGTCGCGGGGGTGAAGAGTCGAATATTCAGGCTGAAGGTATTTTACGTCGTGCGGCGAACCGCGCTGGATTCAAAGATGTCGAGTTTCAGTTTGAACCTGTGGCAGCAGGACTTGAGTACGAAGCTTCATTAACTGAAGACAAAAATGTGCTGGTGGTTGATATTGGCGGTGGTACTACGGACTGTTCATTCCTGCGCATGGGCCCAAGCTGGGCGGGGAAACAAGACCGCCGAGACTCCCTTTTGGCACACTCAGGCCAAATGGTGGGTGGTAACGACCTAGATATTTTCACCGCTTTCAAACGTTTTATGTCTGAGTTTGGTATGGGCACTCAAACCTTAGCTGGCTTAGAAATTCCAACGACTCAATTTTGGAACCCAATTGCGATTAACGACGTTCAGGCTCAACGTAAATTCTATGCTCACGACAACCTTAAAACGTTAAAAGGGATGGTGAAAGACGCCAAGCAGCCAGAAAAGCTGCGTCGTTTAGTTGAACTTCATCAAGGAACGATGGGCTACGCTGTAATTCGCGAAGCAGAGCAGACAAAAATCGCTCTAGGTGAACAAGATAGCTATCAAGCACTTATTCATCTTGAAAACGAGGCGGTTTCAATTCCTGTGTTGAAAAATCAAATGGAAGAGGCGATCGCGATTCCAACCGCAAAAATTCAAGCTTTAGTGGAAGAAGCGATCAAACAGAGTGGAATTAAACCTGACGTTGTCTACATGACAGGTGGTTCGGCTCGTTCTCCTATCTTAACCAATGCTGTAAAAGCGCTATTGCCTGATACCCAAATCGTCAGTGGTAACTACTTTGGTTCGGTTACCGCAGGGTTAGCTCGTTGGTCGAATTTGATTTACGCCTAGGCGAGATCTCACTACAAACCCTTTAATAGCTTAAAGCATCATCAAAACGCCTCCTTGATTCTAGGAGGCGTTTTTGTATCTGTTAAATACTCCCTCTAAACAGCGAAATCTACACCGTCACTGGATCTTTGCCATATTGCGGCCACAATTATTTATAAAATACACAGTAAGATTTCGAATAGTTTGAATCGGTCAGCGACACGATAAAGGATTGGGTGATGCGAAACTTAGGATTTAGAAAACTGCTACTTATCTCAATCATTGGTTTAGTGGTTTTGTCAGTCTCTACGTCTAGTTATGTAGCGTATGTGAAGAAAAAAGACGCTTTGGTTGAATTGATAACCAAGGCGAATCAAGACTATGTAAAAAGTGAAGCTGAGCAGATTGCAAGTCAGTTAAATGAGAAGGTTCAGGGACTCGATAAGCTTGGTAGCCACTATGACAACAAGGCGATTACTGGGTCTGCGGATGACTTTATTGAACTCACGCATTTGTTTGCTAAGGCGATGAACCTCAATAGCTCAGTCGTGGCATTTACAAATGGTGATGCTTATTGGAATCAGACCGCGAAAACTTGGCCAAATCACAAGTTCGATGGTGATGTAACCACGCGAGGTTGGTATCAACTGGGGCGACGAAGCGCGACAGCAACCATCTCTGAGCCTTATCTGGGGAGTGAAGGGGATGTCTATTGGGTCTCGATTGTGCGCAAGACAATGAGCGGTATGATCTCAGCAGA
Organism: Vibrio sp. RE86; assembly: GCF_013114545.1. Classification (GTDB taxonomy): domain Bacteria; phylum Pseudomonadota; class Gammaproteobacteria; order Enterobacterales; family Vibrionaceae; genus Vibrio. Next base: position 38,450 of record NZ_VTXI01000010.1, read on the forward strand.
TATGCAGTTAGGTTTTCTCAATGAAATAGCCAAAAATGCCAATGAGATACCTGGGGCGGTCGCAATTATTCTTAACCACGACAAAACGGTCTTGGCGTCATCCATGGGAGATGTAAAAGCAGGAGTCAAGGCAGACAGCATCGACTGGTTGAATAAGGTAGCGCAGAGCTCTCTTGGACAAGAAGATGTCGTGTTTGACGGGTTTTTGGGGGACAAAGAAAAACTGTTCTTCTCTCATCAAATTAAAGTGGCAGACAAGAGTTGGTATTTCGTTGTCGGTTTAGAGAAAGCTGTCGCTTTTGCGGCTCTTTCATCGGCAAGAAACGCGGCTATTACGACGGCGATTCTAGCAACAGTGGTGAGTATTATTGTTGCTTTGATCATTATGAACATCCTTTACCGACCAATTTTAGTGCTGAAAGAGACCATCTCAGGTTTGAGCCAAGGCAACGGTGATTTAACTCAGCGAATTGAAGTGAAAACAAACGATGATTTAGGCCAAATATCAGAAGGGGTAAATGCGTTCATTGCCAATCTCCAAGCCATGATGTTGGAGATTCGAGCTGTTACTGATCATCTCAATGAGAACGTTGATCGAATGAAAGATCAAAGTCAGCGCAACAGTGTGATTCTTCAAAGCCATGTGCAAGAGACTGAGCAAGTCGTCACAGCCATAGAAGAGATGAACTCTACCGCTGAATCGATGGCGACCGATGCTGCCAATACAGCTCAGTTGACGCATAAAGCGAATGAGGCCAGCTCAGGGTCAAAACAGACAGTGACGCAAGCACAAAACAACGTTCAAGATTTGGTTGAAGACGTCAGTCGCGCCTCAGACAGCGTGAACAGCATGGCATCAGAAACCGATGGGATTAATACGATTCTTGGCGTGATTGGGGACATTGCCGAACAGACTAACTTACTTGCTTTGAATGCAGCGATTGAGGCGGCACGAGCGGGTGATCAAGGCCGTGGTTTTGCGGTTGTAGCTGACGAAGTGCGTAACCTTGCGAGTCGCACGAAAGACAGTACCGAAGAGATTGAAGCTGCATTGGCGAGTCTACTTAAAGGTAGCCAGTCAGTTGTTGATTCAATGGACTCAACCAAGCAGAAATGTGCACAAACGGCAGAAGGCACTGGCGAGGTTTCCGAGAGTTTGGATGTGATGACGCAATTTGTTACTGATATCAATGATCTTAGTACTCAAATCGCGACTGCTGCAGAAGAGCAAAGTAGTGTGACCCAAGAGCTGAGCCGCAATATGACTGCAATTAACGACATCGTAGGTGAGCTTGACAGTAACGGTCAAACCGCGCTTGAAGAGGCGCAGAATATTTCCGATATGAACGAAAAACTGACGTCTATTGTAGGGCGCTTTAAGTTGTCATAAGAGAGGTTAAACCCAAACCCTACTATAGAGCCGCGACTTTCTACGTGACAATGTCACCTCGCTCTGTGAAGTGTGAGCTATTTTTAAGCTTTTAGTTCACACTCTTCCATTCTTAATGTTACTTTAAACCTCAAGTTAACTTTAGCTATTGTCAAAATTAGGTGCGTTTCGGAGATCAATATGGAAATGAGTGTTGGAGAGGTGGCGAAAAGGGCAGGGATAAAAGTATCCGCTTTACACTTTTATGAGCAGAAAGGGTTAATTCACAGCTGGCGAAATCAGGGCAACCAGCGCCGTTATGAACGCGGTGTGCTCAGACGAATCGCTGTTATCAAGGCGGCTCAAGAGGTTGGGCTTACGTTAGATGAGATTGTCCAGTCGCTAGCTCATCTACCAAAACATCAGGCGCCAAGTCGTAAAGAGTGGGAAGTCATGGCATCAGGTTGGAAAGCGATGTTGGAACATCGAATTCAGCAGATGAAAGCACTGCAAGAGGACCTTGGAGGATGTATCGGCTGTGGTTGCCTCTCAATGGAGTCATGCGCTATCTATAACCCTCAAGACATCCGCGCTGAAACATTCAAAGGCAAAACACTCCTTTCGCACCCTGAAGAGTGGTTACAACGACAGAGCGAAACTGAGTAGTAAAGGTAGCGACAGGATACTGAAAAAGTTTCCAAACAATACCATCGAGGCGACTCTGCTTGGCTCGACTTGGAAACGTTCGGCGAACAGATAATTCATTACCGCTGGTGGTAGCATGGTGAACAGTACCATCATTTGCAGTTGCAAGGTTGGCAGTGGTATTAACCAGTAAATAACGGCGAAGGCGATGGCACCTGTGAATAGCGACTGAACAGAGCAAAGAATTCCGATTTTTAGACCACTTGACCGAAGGTTGCACATTTGGGCTCCTAACGAGAGCAGCATAACAGGTACGGCGGCTTGACCTAATAGAGCCGTGGCTTCATACAGTGGCGACCAAACTCCCACACCTGATAGATTAAGTATTAATGCGCAGCTTGCGGCGAGAAATATCGGCATCTTAATAATCTGTTTTAGAGGGTTGCCTTCGCTCAGTAGGGTTAAGCCAATACTGATATGTAAACAGGTTGAAACCACAAACAGAAGCACTGCAGGCGCTAAAGCTGTGTCGCCAAAGGTGTAGGTAAAGAGGGGTATGGCTAAATTACCGCTATTGCGGAACATGTGAACGGGTGCCCAAGCCTTGTAGTTGAGCTTTGAGAGTCTACATATCGGCCACATAAGTAGCCCAGGCAGTAAGACGGCGACTAAAGATGCGCTTAGTAGGGGAACTTGGTCGATATCCAATGGCATAGAGACCAGCGAAGAAAAGACCAAAGCCGGGATAAACGCATTCATGTTGATATGATTGATCGGCTGAAAATCAGGTTTTATCCAGCGCCCTACGGCAAAGCCCACCAAAGCAAGGGCAAATACAGGAAATAGAATCCCTACAACTTGTTGAATCATAACTACCTTGTCAAAATGCTCTTTCCCATCCCAACTACCCAACTTAGCCGAATCTTTAAAGATTAAATAGCGTTACCCTGAGTTGTAGTGAGATATCTGACATTGTTCACGCCCACCCTGTATGAGCGTGAACGTAGGTAAGTAAGAGAATTACTGACGATATTTACCCAGTAGGTCGATAGGAATGTGGCAGTAATCGTTGGGGAAGCGAGTCAAACGGTCTTGATGTTCATCATCACTGCGAACGTAGTTGGACAACGGCTTTATCTCTACCGCAATTTTGTGTTTGTCTGAGCGATTATCGATAAAGGCTTGAGCCTGCTCTAGATGCGATGAATCTTGGCTGTAAACGCCAGTGCGGTATTTCAGACCGACGTCTTCCCCTTGTTGATTTACACTGTATGGATCAATGATTTCAAAAAGATAGCCCATTAGCGTTTCGACACTGACGACATTGGGATCGAATTGGGTTTTGACACACTCAGCATAGCCATCATAATCGCTTTGAGTGGTGTCAGTGGTTCCGTTGGCTCTTCCCGCTTCGGTTGATTTTACCCCCGGAAGATGTTTCATAAATTCTTGAACACCCCATAGGCATCCGCCAGCAAAATAGATCTCTTCTAACACTTCATTGTTCCACTACTGATAGAGTCAGCGTATTAGAGCAGACTTTGCCGTGCAGAAATAGGCTCCTCTGCTCTTACCAGACAGCGTCGTTTGTCTAACCGGGCATGATAATAAAGCGCAGACCATAGGAGAACAGGGCGAGTATACCGACACTGATCGCCCAGATACTGACAAACCAAACGATCTTCGATGCAGTGCGCTTCATCAGTGATACCCCTCGCCATGATTAAGTTTGCCTCGGAATACCCAGTATGAGTAAGCACTGTAAGCGATGATTAAAGGGAGTAGGATCACCGCACCTGCAAGTAAAAAGCTCAAGCTTGAGTCAGGTCCTGCTGTTTCTGAATAAGTCAGGGCGAAAGGGACAAGGTAAGGGAAGGTGCTGACACCAAACCCAATCGCAGAAATCACAAACAGCCCAATACCACAAAGGTAAGCTCTGAGCGCCTTATGCGAGAGCAGTGATTCAAACAGCTGCCAAATGCACAGTGCGGCGACGCATGGAATACCCAAGAATAATAATGCGTTAGGCAGACTGAACCAGCGAGCGAAGACAAGCGGGTTGCTCAGTGGTAGCCATAGACTGACGACAATGATGCAAAAGACGAGAGCGAGCCCCCACCGTTTGGCGATCGTGTAGTAGCGCCCGATAAGGTCATTGGGCAATTTCATTATCAGCCAACAGGCCCCGAGTAGGCTGTAAGCGCACATCAAAGCGAACGCACAGAACAAGCTAAATGGACTGAGCCAGTCGAACCATCCTCCCGTGTAAGAACGCCCTTCCACGCTGATTCCTTGGAGTAACGCGCCGAGCATGATCCCTTGCATCAGTGTTGCCATTAAAGAACCGAGGAAGAATGCGCCATCCCACAAGAATTGACCGCGCTTGGTTCTAAATCGATATTCAAAAGAGACACCGCGTAGAATTAACCCTAATAACATAATGATCAAAGGGGCATACAACGCTGGCATAACAACGGCATAAGCGAGCGGAAAGACAGCAAAAAGGCCTCCGCCCCCAAGTACAAGCCAAGTTTCGTTCCCATCCCACACGGGGGCGATGCTATTCATCATGAGATCTCTTTCAGATTCACTGTGTGCGCTCGGAAAAAGAATGCCAATGCCAAGGTCAAAGCCATCCAAAATCACATAGATGAGTACCGCGAGTCCGATGAGTCCATACCAGATAAGTGCGTAGTCCATAGTTTTGCTCCTTTAAGGTAAATGGTTCGAATGCGATGCTGGATGAGTCTCACTACCATCAGGAAGACGGCTCTCTAACGCTTGCTCGTATTTAGTTGGCGATTTGCGCATCAGTCTCAGTAGATAGAAAAAACCTGCTCCAAAGACGACAAAATACACAACAATAAACGCGGTTAAGGAGACGCTTACTGCTGCGGCATCAATAGGAGATGCGGAGTCAGCTGTCGTGAGCAGGCCATAAACGGTATAGGGTTGGCGACCAACTTCTGTTGTTATCCAACCAGCAAGAACTGCAATAAAGCCAGCGGGTCCAAACAGGGTGCATGCTTTTAAGAACCATGTGGTTGTGTACAGTGCGCGAGTCTTGCGTAACCACAGGCTGGTGAGCCCAAGAAGAAGCATGCCAAATCCGATGCCCACCATGATACGGAAGCTCCAAAACACGATGGCGACAGGAGGGTGTTTGTCTTCGTCGAACGCATCTAACCCTTTGACTTCGCCGTTCCAATCATGAGTTAAGATCAAGCTGCCCAGGTTAGGAATCTCAACAGCGTAGTCGACTTGCTTAGTCTCTTCGTTGGGTAACCCGAACAGAATCAGAGGCGCACCTTGGTGAGTCTCAAAATGCCCCTCCATCGCCGCCACTTTGGCAGGTTGATGTTCTAGTGTGTTTAGGCCATGCATATCACCCGCGACAATTTGTATTGGCGTGACGACGACGGCAAGCCACATCGCCATCGAAAACATGGTTCGTGCGAGTGGGTTGTGCGGTGCTTTTACAAGATGGTAAGCCCCAACTGCTGCAACGACGAACGCGGTGGTCAGATAGGCTGCCAGCAGCATGTGTACAAGCCTGTAAGGGAACGAGGGATTAAAGACGACTTCAAACCAACTTTCGGGGACAAATTGACCTACCTCGTTGATGCTGTAGCCTGCCGGCGTTTGCATCCAACTGTTGACGGAGAGTATCCAAAACGCAGACAAAAAGGTGCCAAAAGCAACGATGCACGTCGATACAAAATGGAGTTTCTTACCGACTCTATCCATACCAAACAGCATTACGCCAAGAAAGCCAGCTTCCAAAAAGAACGCGGTGAACACCTCGTACCCCATTAGCGGCCCGAGCACTGGCCCTGTTTTGTCTGCGAATACGCTCCAGTTAGTCCCAAACTGATAACTGAGCACAATGCCGCTGACCACGCCCATACCGAAGCTAATGGCAAATATCTTCAGCCAGTATTTGTAGAGTTGCAGATACTTCTCTTGGTTGGTTTTAAGCCATAAACCTTCAAGTACGGCCAAATAGCTGGCCAAACCAATCGTGAATGCTGGAAAAATGATGTGGAACGAGACCGTAAAAGCAAACTGAAATCTTGCTAAGTCGACCGCTAGCGTGTCCATAAGCTTCTCCTATAACGAAGACAAACTTATGTACGGAGTGTGAATCGAGATTGGTCACACTCGGTAAATAAAATCTGTCCATATCGCTGCGTTACCCCGTATCAATAAGGGAATAAAAGAAGTAGGAATTAGAGTATGAGTCTCAAAAACCGATTGGAAAGAGTGGCTCCTTTATTTGAGCCAGGTGGGAAGTATCAAAAGTATTATCCAGTATACGAAGCGGCGGCCACCATATTTTACACCCCCGGACATGTTAATAAGGGGATAACGCACGTTCGTGACAGCATCGACCTAAAACGCATCATGATTATGGTCTGGCTAGCGACATTCCCTGCGATGTTTTGGGGGATGTATAACATCGGTAATCAATCAGCGATGGCACTTTTATCGACCTATTCGCTACAGGATCTAGCTGCGGTTATTGATGAAAGCTGGCGGCTCTCTTTGGCTTTTGGCTCGGCTGAAGGCCTTTCAACAGCCGGTTGGATGAGCAAGATGCTATTGGGCGCAACGTACTTTCTGCCTGTGTATGCAACCGTCTTTATCGTTGGGGGATTTTGGGAAGTGCTGTTTGCGGTAGTTCGCAAGCACGAGGTAAACGAAGGCTTTTTTGTTAGCTCGGTGCTCTTCTCATTGATACTGCCGCCGACAATTCCCCTTTGGCAGGCTGCATTAGGGATCACTTTCGGGATTGTTGTAGCGAAAGAGATTTTTGGTGGTACAGGGCGTAACTTCCTTAATCCTGCTTTGGCGGGGCGTGCTTTTCTCTATTTCGCCTATCCAGCCAACATGTCGGGCGGCGCAGTTTGGGTCAGCGCCGACGGCTATTCGGGGGCGACACCATTAAGTCAATGGTACGAGGGAGGTAACACCGCACTAATCAACAATATGACTGGAGACACTTTGGTGTGGAGTGATGCATTTCTTGGCAATATCCCAGGCTCCATGGGTGAGGTGTCTACATTGCTGATTGCTCTTTCAGGGTTAGCGTTAATCTTTATGAAAATTGCATCGTGGCGCATCGTGGCTGGGGTAATCGTTGGTCTAGCCGCGACTTCTACCTTGTTGAACTTAGTTGGCTCAGAAACGAATGCGATGTTCTCGATGCCTTTCCATTGGCACTTTGTTCTAGGTGGTGTGGCGTTTGGTACCTTCTTTATGGCGACCGACCCAGTTTCTGCTGCTTTTACTAATAAAGGTAAATGGGCGTATGGGGTACTCATCGGTGTCATGACGATTGGTATACGGGTGCTAAACCCAGCTTATCCGGAAGGGATTATGCTCGCGATATTGTTTGCTAATTTGTTCGCCCCTTTGTTCGACTTCATGGTCAAAGAAGCCAACATCAAGCGAAGAAAACAGAGACATGCCCAATAAAGTCAAGAAGCAGCACTTACCAACCAAAATTTGTTTGGTGTGCTGCCGACCTTTTACGTGGAGAAAGAAGTGGTCGAGATGTTGGGATGAAGTGCGTTTCTGCTCTAACCGCTGTAGGAATGAGAACAAGAGAAACTGACTCACTGTTCTACCAAGGAACTCTTCTACCAAGGGATAACGTTCCCCGAATAGGAGAAAAAAGATCCGCTCTCTTCTGGGGTACTGTTTTCAATAATCTGGATGAGGTCATTGGCGACTCTGCTGGGAGTGAACAGCTTGCCTTGAGGGACATTGGCTTGAAAGGGCAGTGAGAGTGGCGTATCGGTTGTTCCGGGATGCAGCGACAAAACCACCGCCTTAGGTAAGGTGCGTTGCCACTCTATCGAAATGGTCTTGAGCAGCATGTTGAGGGCCGCTTTGGATGCTCGATAGCTGTACCATCCGCCAAGTTTGTTATCTTCTATGCTTCCCACTCGCGCAGACACAGTGGCAAGTTTTGGTGTGTTGCTTTTTTTTAGGTGCTGATTGAAATATTTGGCAACTAAGAGGGTAGGAAGGCTGTTGGTTGTTATATTTTTAAGATAGAAATGGCTATCAACGCTATTGAGTGACTTTTCTGGTCCGTTTCTATCGTCATGAAGCAAGCCTACGCAGTTAATGATCCAGTCTACTGTTTGAATTTTCTCTGCGAGTGTTTGGATCTGTTCTTCATTTGAAACGTCCACACGATACCAAAGAATGTTGTTGTCTGTTGATGAGGGTTTGCTATTGAAATAAGTACCATGCAGCGTACCCGTTGGGTATCGACACTGGCACTCATGGATAATAGCCTTACCGATCCCACCGCTTGCCCCTAGCACTAATATATTCATTTCTCTCTCCTTTTGAACTTATTTGGTTTTTTCTACGTTAGAGAAAGCAAACCAAGTCATTTACTTAGAATTACGAATGAGAAAAAACAAACTTAAATCGTCATTCCGTGTGATTTTGTTCACGTTTATGTTGTGAAAATACGCGTGTTTAGCACCTTTATGCGGCACTAATTCAATAATTTCGAAATATGGTCTAGTTTTATATGTGCTGGGTTTCTTATTGGTTGGGTAAATAGAGCATGCCAGAAATATCGAGAAAAAGGATGGCGCTCATTGTATCTGTGATTGTGATGTTCATGGTGGCTTGGAGTGTGATTGATCGAGTGGGGAAAACGCCGCAGAAACCCTCATCTCAAATAAAAATTGGTGTGTCGCTGACGCCTCTCTCTTCGCCATTTCTAATCGCGGAGCAACTGGGCATTTTTGAAGAGTTTAATCTCGATGTCACACTTTTCCCTTGCTCAAGTGGCGCAGCCTGCACCGAGCTGATGATAGAACGAAATGTAGACTATGCGACAGCGTCAGAGTCCGTGGTCATGTTTCAAAGTTTCAAGCGAGACGACCTCTCTCTATTGGCCAGTTTTGTTGAGTCGGACAACGATTTAAAACTTTTGACGTTGTTGCCTTTCAAAATCGACACAGTGAGTGATTTAGGCGGCCGAAAAGTCGGGGTCGTTAAAGGAACGGCGAGTGAGTTTTACCTTGATTCCGTGTTGATTAGCAATAACGTGGAAAAACGGTCGATTCAGAAGATTTACATGCAACCCAACGAGTTGGTGCCTGCGCTGCTTTCCTATCGTGTTGATGCCATTTCTGCATGGGAGCCAATGGGCTTTCAAGCTGATCTTCTCTCTGTCGCTGAAGTGACGAACTTAGGTGCAAAAGGGATCTATCAACTCTCCTTCAATCTTGTGTCTCGTTCGCCTTACTTGGAGTTTGTTGGCGATGAGCCAATTCGCTTACTACAAGCACTGGAAGTTGCCATAGACTGGATAAACAGTAACCCCAATCAAGCGCTGACTATGATAGCGGCTCGGCTAGACATCCCACTCAATCAAGTGGAGTGGTCATGGGAAGATTACCTATTTCGGCTCTCTTTAGGTAACTCTTTGCTTTCAAACCTTCAACTGCAATCTCGCTGGGCGATTGATAGCGGGCTTGTCGAGAACTCCCCACCGGACTTTAGAGAAGTCTTTTATTCATACCCATACCAGCAAGTGGTTGCGCTGAGAGAGTGAGGCATGTTGGATTCACTATTTAAAAAAATGTTCGTGCTTTCAACGATTACCATGATGTTGACGTTGTTTATTGTTATCTCGTTTTCAAAGATCAATCGGCAGCAAGAGGTAACAAAAATAGAGCTGGACCAAATCATTGATCTGCAACTTTGCGTTGACTTACTGCGTAGCCAATTGTGGGCATTTAAGCAATTTGGTGACGATGCAAGCCTTGAACAAGTTGAAGTTGCACAAGCCGAACTGGATACAAAACTCACGGCATACCGAAGCGACAATATTCAGTTAGACAACATTCAGAGAATGAACCGAAGTCTTCAAACTTTGATCATCCAAGAGAAAAATCTCTATTTTGATGCACAACCGTCGGCAACGAATCAACGTTCAGCCGAGATAAGTGCTCGAGGGTTTCTCCACTCGCGCTACAACATGATTGTACAGAACATGACGGAAGAGTTAGCGCGTGTGCATCAAAGAGTTCTTAACCGAAATACGCAAGGCTTACGTGATGTTATGTCGACCGCAGCAGCTTGGCTAATCATCTGTTCCATCTTAGTGAGTATGACGGCTTGGCTGATCTTATTTCGCTTTAAATCAGGGGCAGAGGCGATGAAAGCGGCCATTTTGGATCTGGCAAAAGGGCAGCTCGACACTAAAGTTGAAGCGGTAAAAATGGACAGTGAGTTTCGCGTTATTGCGAGTTTCTTCAATCAAATGACGGTTTCGCTATGTCATTCAACGGTGACAAAGAAAGAGCTCGAAGAAGAGGTGCTACGTCAAACACAACAGTTAAAGCACAAACAAGAGCAGCTGCTGTTTCTCAGTGAGCACGACCCATTAACGAATTTGGTGAATCGACGTGCGTTTGATAAACAGCTAGAGAGTGCGATTGTCAAAGCCAACCGGACGGGCTGTAAATTGGCCTTGTTATTTATTGATTTGGACGACTTTAAAGAGATCAATGATACCTATGGTCATGATGCTGGAGACTTCGTTTTGATCAAAGTCGCTGAGCGATTGGTCGAGTGTGTGCGAGAGTCTGATTTTGTTGGCCGACTAGGTGGTGATGAGTTTGTTGTATGTCTCGATCTTCTCAATGATTTCGACATTGTACCGGCGAAAGTTGAGCAGATTAAGTCAGCCATAAATGAGCCAATTGTCTTTGATGAACGAAGCTTAAAAGTTGGCGCAAGTGTGGGGGTAAGTCAGTTCCCTGATCATACCAAAAACAAAGAAGCCTTGATCTGTCTGGCGGATGAAGCCATGTATTTGTCTAAGCGTTCAAAGCCATCGAATTGCGAGCAAAGTTTAGCTGGTCAAAACGAGTCGGCAGAGAATGAAGCGGATGGTGATGATAACGTGGTTAACTTGATTTGCCGTAACAAATAGTTGTGCTTTATTGCCTTGATTACCGCTGGGTGTAAATTTCAATAAACACATTCATAGCTTGAAAATGTAGAGCAATTTTCGACATTTTTATCAATTATCGGCATCTTATCCCAGTTTGATTCACCTTTTTGTGAATCGTATGGGATAGGAAGCCTTAAAATGGATAAAGAACATAGCTTGCGAGAGAACATGCTCGCGCTTCTGTTAGGTAGTGCCTTGGTGTCACTGGGTGTTATCTTTTTCAACAAAGTCGGTCTTTTGACTGGCGGTACCGCAGGATTGGCCATTTTTCTAACGAAGGTAAGCAGCTTTAGCTTCGGCCAGATCTTCTTTGCGCTTAACTTACCATTCTACATCTTGTCAGTAGCCCGTATGGGATGGCGTTTTACCATCAATACGTTTATTGCTGTTTCAATCGTATCGTTTGCGGTGGACCACCTACACCATGTGATCGAGATTGCGCGCATTGACGCTTTCTACGCAGCGCTGCTCGGTGGTGGGATGATCGGTATGGGTATGTTGGTGATCTTCCGTCATAAGATGAGTTTGGGTGGTTTTAATATTCTTGCGCTGTTTCTTCAGGAGCGCTACGGAATTCGCGCAGGCAAAGTGCAGATGGCTCTAGACTGTACGATTGTGGTCATGTCACTGTTTATTGTTGATGTGTCATTGATCTTACTTTCAGTGCTGGGCGCTGTGGCGACGAACTTAATTTTGGCGATGAACCACAAACCGGGGCGTTATCAACCTCAAGCGACGACGGCTTAAAGCAAAGTACTAATCTAACTGATTCCAACGAAAGGCTTAGCGTGAGTGCTAAGCCTTTTCCCTTTCTATTGACTGAGTTTCGCTCGAAATTCAGCAAGCTGATTAGGGTCGACAAAGTAGCCATCGCGACAAGGTGCGTGCAACATGTCTGCGAGCTCAATGTTGAAGTAGGAAAAGAGACCGTCAAAAAAGCCTTTAAAATGAGGGCTTAGTTCAGGACTAGCTGAACTTGCAACGACAAATCCCTTTTTGGCTTCTAAAGCGCGAGCTTTCGGTTTGAGCTCTGCAACGTCCAACAGCTCTGTCATTCTATCGACTAAAGATTTCATGGGCGCAGTTACTGAATGCCAATAGACAGGGGAAGCAAAGAGCAAGCTGTCTGCCTTGAGCATCTTTTCGACTAAAGGGTAGAAGTCGTCGCTTGGGTAGTTATTTTGGTAGTTGTAAGCGGTGATGTTCAGTGTGTCGATGTCGACGATTTCAACGTCTTGATTGTCAGCTACATCTGCAACGGCTTTGGCGGTGTTGCCTTCCTTATTGGCGCTAGAAAAAAGAATCAGTGTTTTCATTTGTTAACCTTTTCATCTGATTTGCTGGGATGAAAAGACTATAAAACCTCAACTTAAGTTGAGGTAAAGAGTTAATTTATGAAAAACAGCAAGCTAGAACTTTCTAGCTTGCTGTGGGTGAATTACAGCTCTTCGTGTTTATGGACTAAACCAAAGTCTGCAAGGACGGCGTAGGCGGCAGGGATCATAAACAACACCAAGAGTGTCGATGCGAAAATGCCAAATACAATTGAGATCACCAGAGGCTGAATAACTTGCGCTTGTAGGCTTGTTTCTGTCAGCAAAGGTAACAAACCTGCAGCGGTTGTCATTGAGGTTAAAAATACAGCTCTGAATCGCTCTCGGCTCGCTTTAACCACAGAGTCATGAACCGTGTCACCTTCATCAACATGATGGCGGATATACTGCACAAGCAAAATCGAATCGTTGACCACAATCCCTGCAAGCGAGACAAAACCCATCATACTAGGCATGCTGAGCGAATGCCCCAGCAGTATGTGACCCCACACGACGCCAACGAACGCCAGTGGAATCGCAAGCATAACCACGAAAGGTTCTAAGTAGCTTCTGAACTGGTAGCTGAGAATGGCAAACACGCCAAATAGTCCAAGTAGAAACCCTTTACCCATTGAAGCCCCTGTTTCGGCGGTGTCTTTCGCTTCACCTTCGAAGTCGAAACGTAGGCCAGGGTATTTCGCCATCAGTTTAGGCGCTTCTTCTTTTTGGAACTGATTGATGATTGCAGTCGAGTTCGCTTTCGTGTTGTCAGTATCACCAAACACGCTAATGGTTCTTAGGCCATCGATACGTTGGATGCGCACATAGTTACGTTGGAAATCAAGCGTTGCTAGGGTCGCAAGGGGTATCTGGCTGCCATCCGATAGAATAATCGGGAAGTTGGCTAACTGTTGCAGATCACCCGCTTGAACCTTATCTAGACGCACTTCAATGGAGATGTTCTCAACGCCTACTTGGATTTCGTCGGCGGTTTGACCAAAAAAGGCGGCACGAAGCTGATTGGCGATAAGCTGACCATTGATGCCATAGGTTTCCGCACCCGGACGAAGCTTCACTAGCACTTCTTCCTTACCCATGCGCATGTCATCTAGCACACCATGTACACCATCGAATTCATTTAAGTATTGCTGAATGTCGATTGAAGCCGATTTGAGAGCGTCGAGATCATCATGTTTCGCTCGAATCTCAATCGCTCGACCCCCTGGCCCCATTGTCGGTTGTTTAAACACAAGAGATATCGGGTCTGCAAGTTCACCAACGTCCTCACGCCACGCGGCGATAAATTCATCAATCAATGTATTTCGCGTTTCTGCGCCTAATAGATCGAGCCTAACCGTTGCAATGTGTGGCCCAGATTCATTGGCGTCTTGGTTTGCATTGAATTGGCTTGTAATGTGCTCAACTAACGGCGCGCCATTTTCGTACTTGTCGCTCCACTCTCGATCAAGTTTTCGTGCTGACAAGACGATTCTGTCGACTACCGCTTCTGTTTGAGACAGTGATGAGCCCGGAGGCAAAATAATACGCGCTTCGGCGATGTCACCATCAAGTTCAGGGAAGGGTTGGAACTTAAGTAGGCCGCCAGCCAAAGTGGCAACGGAGATAAGTAGCAATGCGCCAACCCCGCCTAAGAAGGCATAACGATATTCAACGACTTTTTCTACCGCATTAACCAAAGTGGTGTTGCGGAAATTCTCAAAGCTCTCAAGAATCTTCTGTTTAAATTTAGCCGGTGGCTTTTCTTTTTTCTCTTTATGCAGCGAATGGGATAGGTGATTTGGCAGGATCAAAAATGCCTCTACCAAGCTCAGGGTCAGTACCAGAATCAGGACTTGCGGCACAGCTTTCAGAACCGCCCCCATTTCACCTTGCAAAAATAGCAGGCTGCCAAAGATACACACAGTCGTTAAGAAAGATGAAATCACACCAGGCAGAACCTTTTTCACACCTTTTACGACAGCGTCATCGACCTCTTCGCCTCTGTCTAGATGCGCGGCAATGGATTCAGCAATCACAATGGCATCATCCATCATGATACCAATCGCCATCAGTAGCCCAACCAGAGACATGATGTTAATCGAGAGCCCAAGCTGAGCCATTAAAAATAGACCACCAAGGAACGCAACGGGAAGCCCTGCAGCCACCCAGAAAGAGTAGCGCAAGCTAAAGAATAGCCACATGGTAGCGAATACGAGCACAATACCTTGCCAGCCGTTACTCACCATCATGGTTAAACGATCCCAAAGTACCGATGAAATATCATTCGTGAGTTGGAGCTTCACACCATCAGGTGCAATGGCTTGCTGCTCTTCAACAAACTGAGCCACGCGCTCTTTGATTCTTAGTGCGTCATCTTCTTTGTTTTTACTGACTTTAAGCAGGGCGGAGGGGTGGCCATCGAAAAGCACCTTCTCTTCATCAAGTTCAAAGCGGTCAGTAATGGTCGCGATATCTCTCAGGCGAATGAGTGAGCCATTTGGTCCTGAACCAACAACAATGCTTTCAAGCTCTTCTGGAGTTGTGCGTCGCTCATCAAAACGAATCAGAAAATTCTTATCGGGCGTTTCTACATTACCGCTGGGTAGCTTGATGTTTTGACGGCCGATTTGATCGGCAATATCACCCACGCTTAGACCTAGCTGGCGCATAGCCTGTGAGTCGAGCTCAACGCGCAATTGGTGGTCGGAAAAGCCTGCAATATTGACCAGAGAAACGTCATAGTCGAGTTTTAACGTTCGTTTAAGCTGTTCTGCGTAAGCTTTCAACTCAGGCCATGTGGTATCGGCGGTAATGGCCACGTCAACAACCGGTTCATTCCAGTCGAGTTCTTGAACAATTGGCGATTCAATCTCTTGAGGAAAGTCGTTAATTGAGTTGATTTGCGTTTGAACGTCAACAAGCATGCGGCCAATGTCAGCTTGTTCATTCAACTTGAGAATCAAACGCGCCGAGCCTTCAATCGCCTCACACTGTGTCTCTTCAATATTGGCGAGCCCATCGACGGCATCTTCCATACGAACACAGATGCTCTCTTCAACTTCTTGAGGGGAAGCGCCAGGATAAACCACACCTGCCATGATGTAGGGTGGATCAAATTCTGGAAAGGTTTCTCGCTTAATCGTCGAAAGCGAGCTAAGCCCTAGCACCAACAGGCCGAGCATCAGCAAGTTGGCAGCAGTAGGGTGCTTTGCGAAGAATCGAATCATTGCTGAGGCTCCTCTTCACTAGCGGCTTCTTTTAGTAACATGCCATTAATGGCTGGCAATAGATCATTCAAAATCAGCTTATCGCCTTGGTTTAGGTCACCATCGATGACCACTTGATTATCACGGCGGTAGCGAACTGAAACGGTCTTGATCGCGAGTTTATTGTCAGTATCCATCAGATAGATTTTATCGCCGTGAAGAGCACGCTCTGGAATCACCCAGCTTGGGTTGGCTTGGCCTTCAATAGTGGCACGGACAAACATGCCATTGACAAGAGGCGGAGCGGAAGTTGGATTCAGGTTGCGGTAGTCTTGCTGAATTTCCAAAATCACCCCTGCGGTCGCTTGGTTTGGATCAACGGTTTCACTAATACGGCTGAGCTTAGCAGGCCAACTTGCTTTTAAATTGCCGCTGCTTAGCTCTATGCTAGCTTCGATCTGGGCAGTGTTAGGTTGAGGGATCCCCGATTCATCGCGTTGAAACTCGCCTAAGCTAGAGGCAAGGGTCTGCATATCGTGAATAGAGAGTTGAGCTTCAACCTCCATTACCGCCATACCATGAGCTGTCACCATGGTTTGCTGAAGATTCACAACTTGGTTTTGCTCTATCTCTACATCTGAAATACGCAGATCATAAGGGAGTGTGATGATGGTTTTATCGAGTGAGCGCTGAGCTTCGTCGACTTTCGACGCATTGACTTTCACTAAGGCTTCGGCCACACGTTGTTCATCTGGCATCAAGCCAATTTGGTTTTCAATGTCGAGAACAAGCTTGCGTTGGGACAGGGTTGTTTGTTCTTGTTGATCAACATCAGATTGAGAGTTTAACCCTTTTTTACGCAGGTTTTGCTTACGGTCCAACTCTTTTTCAGAGATCACAAGACGGTTCTTTTCGATTTTTAATGTCTGTTGAAGGTTATCTTCTTCTTGGTTTAGCTTAGCAAGAGAGGTTTGAGCAGACTTGAGATCAGCTTGAGCTTGAACCAGTTTTAATTCGTAATCGAGAGGGTCAATTCGCAGCACTTCGGTTCCAGCTTGGAGCACTTGGCCTTTTTCGAGTTGAGGGTGGCGGTAAACCACTTTGCCTGTGACTTCAGCTATCGCTTTCCACTCTATCTTAGGCGCTACTTTACCAAAACCGATGGCCAACGGAGCCATTGCTCGCAGCTCTAGCGGGGTGGTTTCTACAAGACGGGCACGATCGCCAGCAGGTTTGACGGGTAAGTCGGGTTTCATCTTAACGGCAAAGACAAGGGTTAACACGCCAACGGCAAGCGCTGGGAAGAAAAGTAGCTTTTTATTGATTTTCATTATTGTCCCTGAGCCTCTGTTGGTTGAAGGAATCCGTGAGTCATGAGTTTAATATTATGTTCGAACAGTTGATTTAAGAATGCTTCATTGAGCTCAATACCATGAACGGCAAGCAGTGAAGGTGGCGCAATAAAAGGGAACACCATAAGACTGATGTAAGAGACTTTACATAAACGAGGATCAGCGTCAGGGCGAAGAATGCCACTTTCAACAAGCTTGTCGAACATGACGAGCTGCATGGGTTGGTTGACATCCATGATGACCTTTTCAAGCAATTTTCTTTGTGTCTCGCCACTGTCCATGTGCATGACCTGAGCGATCAATCTAGGGAACTGAGGGACTTTGATCATCTCTTGATAATAGGTGCGCATGATATCAAGAAAGTTTTTTTGAGAACTCTCATCAGCAAGGCGTTTCATCTGCTTTTTGAGTGGTTCGATGGTTTCACGCAACATGGTCTCGAACAACCCTTCTTTATTACCGAAGTAATAACGGATCATGGCAACGTTAACCCCTGCCTTATTAGCAACTAAACGGGTAGAAACTTTGTCATACGCCATAACAGTAAAAAGATCTCGGGCGGCTTGTATTAGCTGCTGCCGAGCATCAATGTCCTGATTGGGGCGTCCTGCTTTTCTCACGTGACTCATAGCGCGAGCACTCTGCATTATTAAACAATTGATTAATTATAGTGTGGTCGAAAAAACTTCGATATGACAATAATTAATCGATATTTAATCAATTGATTAATTATGCCAGCCAGAATACATATCTCGTTTCCTATTTATCCGAATTGGTAATAAGAAGAAGCGACATAGGATGGGAAGTAGAGGGTGAGAAGGGGCATTAAAACAGACAAGAAAAAGCCCGTTTAGTAGTCACCTAAACGGGCAAAGTATTTGGAGATTGTTGGTCTAACATCCGTATTCTGACTGTTACAAGGTGTATGACTTTATTGGAAGCTTATTATCACCGTGTAACCAATGAGAGATAAATTAACATTTTTGTTAATGGATTTTAAACCATCAAAAGTGGAAAAATACATTCCACTTTTGATGTTCTGGTATCCCGATTACACTTAGATTAGGCCTTGTTCACGTGCCATCTGATTGGCAATTTTAGGCGCTTTCCACAATGCAGGCAGCAATATAAAGGATACAGGTACCGCTGTGATAACGATGAAGGATTGTAGGGCTGAGATGCCACCAGAACCCATTGAAATCAGAGCAATGGCAACCACACCCATCATGATACCCCAGAAAGCGCGCATTGCTGCTGGTGGCTCTGTAGAGCCTGTGATCACGACGCTAATGGTGTAAGTCATTGAGTCACCCGTTGTGACAATAAACGTTGTCGTCAATACCAAGAACAGCAAAGAGATAACGATAGGGAATGGCAACTCAGAGGTAATGGCGAGCAACACTGCAGGCAGATTGAAGCCTTCGAAAGCGCTTGAGATTAAACCTGGGTTTTCTAGCTCGAACGCCAGGCCACTGCCGCCAACAATACTGAACCAGAAGCAGGTGATAAGCGGAGCGGCGATACTGATTGATAAAATCAGTTGTCGAATGGTACGCCCACGAGAGATACGTGCAATAAAGATTGCCATCATCGGACCGTAACCTAAGAACCAGCCCCAGAAGAAGACAGTCCACCAGCTCAGCCAACCTGTATCGCCACGATATAGAGCCATAGGAAAGAAGTTATCGATCATTCGACCGACGCCCTGAACATAGCCATCGATAATGAAGTTCGTTGGGCCGAACACCAGTACGTAACCAATAAGCGCGACAGAGAGCAGAATGTTGTAACGGCTAATGATTTGAATACCGCGGCCTACGCCACTTAATGCAGAAAGTGTATAGGTAGCGATCGCAAACAGAATCACCGCGCATTGTGTCACGAACGTATCTGGAATGTTGAATAGTTCATTCAATGCGTAGCTAATCTGCAGACCTAAAAAGCCAATTGGACCAATAGTACCTGCTGCAACTGCAATGACACTACAAGCGTCAGCGATGTGTCCAATCCACCCATCTATCGCTTTTTGACCGAAGATAGGGTAGAGCAGAGTTCTAGGCTTAAGTGGTAGTCCCTTATCGTAGTGAAGGTGCATTAAAACCACAGAAGAAAGGCAGCCTAATATAGCCCAAGCCAGAAAGCCCCAGTGCATAAAGGATTGTGAGAGAGCGTTAATCGCAGCGGATTGTCGGCTTGTTTCACCATACAGTGGAGGCGCAGAGACAAAATGCGCAATAGGTTCTGCTGCTGCCCAGAAGACACCGCCACCAGCGAGTAACGTACACAGAATGATAGATAGCCACTTGAATGTGTCGATCTCTGGCATGTTCAGGTTTCCTAAGCGAACGTAGCCTGTGCGGCCAAATGCTAGGAATAAACCAATAAGAAAGTTAAGCAGTAGAAGGACTTGCCAGAATGCGCCAAAAGCTTGAGTTGAAAAAGCGAAGCCAGTGTTAACCCAGTCAGAGAGCAGGGAGGTATCGGTTAGGGCAAAAATCACGAAGGCGATCAGGAAGCTGCCACTAATCCAAAAGACGGGGTTATTTAATTGGTATTGAGTCAAACGGTGTGCGAGTGGATCTTGAGATGTGTTTCCAGCATAGATAGAACTTTGTTGTGTTGAACTATCGATAGACTGTGTCAAATTAGACATTAAAACGTTCGCTATTTTGTAGCCAATTCAGTTAACTGGCTAATGTATTTCCCCCACTCCATTTCATTTGAATTGTGAGGTTCGTCAAAAAGCGGGCGATAATAACACACTTATCACTAAAAGCGCAGGGCTTTCATTGTATCGAATTTGACGGCGAACTAGGCAAGCTTCTCTTGTGAGTCTGAGGCATACTTTTCAGCAAGGAGCTCAATCGAGATAGGGCGTTCAATCAGATAGCCCTGCAAAATATCACAGCCATATTCGATCAATACCGCTTTCTGAGCTTCTGTTTCGACTCCTTCTGCGACCACCTGCATGTCGGCAGAACGAGCAATAGCAAGGATAGCTTTAACCAACGAGTCACTCTGCTCAGAACTTAGCATCTTATCGACAAACACTCGGTCAATCTTGAGCTCATCGAGAGGTAGGTTGCTGAGATAGCTCAGCGAAGAGTAACCCGTTCCAAAATCATCCAAGGAAACCGTAAACCCAAGCTCTTTTACTTGGCTAATAATAGGTTCTACTTTTGGTAGGTCACTAATGAGTACGTTTTCGGTGATTTCCAAGGTGACGCGATGGCTAGGTAAATCGTGTTTTTGTAGTGCGCTTTGCAGCTGAGGAATAAAGCGAGCTTCCATTAATTGCATTGGTGAAATATTAATGGAGAGTGTTAAGTCGTAGTCGGGAGAGGGGAAGTGTTGGCTAAACTCTTCACACGCTTTGTTGAGGACAAATTCACCCAGATCGCCGATCAATCCAATCTCTTCTGCGAGAGAAATGAACTCAAGCGGAGAGACATGCCCAAGTTGAGGGTTATGCCAACGCAGCAAGCTCTCAACGCCGTGTAGTTTGCCTGTTTTAGCCTCCACTTGCGGTTGATAACAGACCGACAGTTCATTGCGGTTTATCGCTTCTCTCAGTTCACGTTCTAACATGAAGTCATACTGAACTTGCTGGTTAATTGAGCTATCAAAGAACAGTACATCGCCTTTCTGACGAGCTTTCGATTTGTAGAGAACAATATCCGCTTTTGAGATTAACTCTTCAGGTTGGTCGCCGTCGGATGGGTACATAGAGACACCAATCGAGCAGCTAGCGAATAATACTTTTCCATCAATCACGAATTGCTGCTTAAAGATCCCCTTAATCTGTTCGACTTTGGACTCGGTTTCTACAAGGTTCTTTAAGTTCGAGAAACAGAAGATAAACTCGTCACCACCGAAACGTGCAACATAGTCGTTTGGCCCTAAAAAAGCTTCAAATTTCTTACCAATCTCATTGAGTAAACGATCCCCAGCGGAGTGGCCATAGAGGTCATTCACCTTTTTAAAGTCATCCAAATCGACAAACATCACCGCCAGTTGACAGCATTGCTCTGCTGATTTGGCGATGCCTTCACCAATGTGATGATGAAGCATGGAGCGATTTGGTAACCCAGTCAGTTCATCGTGGCTTGCCATATATTCAAGTTGATCTTTGGTGCTTTGAAGGTGGTCAAAATCATTGTTGATTCGGCTTTCAAAACGTTTGAATCGATTGGCTATTAAACGGCTTAGCGCGAATGACAACAGTGCAACCACAAGTGTGGTTATAAGCCCAATGATCCACATTTGCTGGAGCGCGGTATCTTGTTCTAACTGAACTTGAACTTCCCGTTCTCCCAAGTAGCGATTACTGACTTCGTCATAGACGCCAGCACCAATTCTCCACCCCCAAGTTTTGTCTTTGACTACGTAACTGGTTTTAGATAGGTCGGTGATACCTTCAGGGCCCGTTCTAGCGACATAATGGACAAACTCATTGTCGGCGAGCATGATCTTTTTTGCTCCCTCTTGGTTCTCAATACCACCTGAGGTATATGAGCTCTGTCCGATAAAAGATGGGTTAATGTGCGAGAGGATGGTGCCGTCATCATCTAGGACAAAAATGTAACCATAATCGCCAAATCTAAGATTGATTAACCATTTAAGAACCGTAGTTTTGATATCATTCTCGACATCGACGACGTAATCACCTGTACCAATAAACCAGTCATAAGGCTCGAAGTATTTACCGAAACCGATTTTCTCAAATTCTTTATTTTTGTTGTCAGGTTTGACGAACCACCAGCGATAAAATGCTTCTCCTTGCTCTTTGACTTGTTCGCCCATCTCGCGGACGATATAACTGCCCCGCACATCTTTAAAATCCCACAAAGACGTGCCTTCTACGCGGGGCAGAAGAGGGTGCATGATGTTCGTTCCTTCCGTTTTATAGATAAAAAAGTATCCACGGCCTTGGTTAAAACGAATATCTCTTAATGCATCCGTAATGAGTTTGGTCACTTGCGCTTCTGGTAGGTGTTTATTGCTTTCATAGAGGCGAGAGGCGATTGCATGCGCTTCGTAGATATGTTCTTTGATGGTGCTTTCTAACCTCTGCTCAGTTTGAGCTCGGGCGAATTCGATTTGTTGTTGAACGTATTCGACGCGACTTGTTAAATCGACAAGTTGGCGTTGTTCGTATTCATTGCGTAGTGAAGAGAGCTCCTTTTCGGAACTTAGTATCAAATCTCTGGCGGTGAGAACGACCCAAAAAAGAGTAAAAACCGCCACAATAGAAGCTGGAGCATAAGTGATGAGATTAAGCAGTTTTTTGTCGGTCAGCTTAGCCATATAGCCCCAAATTCAGCAATATCAGTCAACTAAGTATAGCGACAAATACTGATCACAAAACCCCAAAGACTTATTGATAGGTTTTGAATTTAAAAAGTGGGATCCAAGTATAAGTTACTGATTAAAATGCGGTAAGTTCGCCTATTTTTTCGATACACCTGTTGCCTCTTGGGATTTTTGTTGCATTTGCTTCATCCAAGGGACATGTTTCTCCAACGCTTCGCGGATAAGTTTTGGTTGAACGGGTTTGGTTAGAAAGTCATTCATGCCTGCTTGGTAGCACTCCTGTTTGTGCTCTTTCATCACATTAGCCGTAACCGCAATAATCGGAACGTCCTTACGCCAATCTGAATGTTGGCGAAGTGCTTTTGTGGCTTCATAACCATCCATCACTGGCATGTGGCAATCCATGAGAATTGCGTCAAACTGTTGGGCGTCACAGATGTCGAGAGCCTCTTGGCCATGATTAACGATGGTGGTGTTAGCACCGAGCATATTGAGCATGACTTTGATAATTTGCTGATTCACACGGGTGTCTTCAACAACCAGAATTGACACGCCATTAGGGTTTTCTGCATGCAGCAATTCGGCATCTTTGTAATCTTGGCTTGCAGGGAAACTCACTAGGTTCTGCTGAGGGCTTTCAGCTCTTTTGTCGTTTGTGCCATTTTCAAGGATGATCAACGGAATAGAGAAGTAAAAGCTACTCCCAAGTCCGAGTTCACTGATGACTTTCAACTCTCCCCCCATCATGGTGACAATCTCTTTACTGATCGCTAAGCCTAAGCCTGTACCTCCAAACTTTCTTGTTGTGCTGCCATCGGCTTGTTGGAACTTTTCAAAGATAGTCTCAAGGTGGCTTTTATCGATACCAATACCCGTGTCTTTAATCTCAACGTAGAGGTGAGGTCTATCGTCAACAAGCTGATTAATCACTTTAAGTTCGATATATCCAGTGTGAGTGAACTTGAGTGCATTGCCGATAAGGTTATTGAGGACCTGTTTGAAGCGAGTGGAATCCCCTTCGATACACAGCGGTATGTCAGAAGCAATGTTGCATTGAAACATGAGTTCTTTTTGATGCGCTCTTAGGTTGTATTCGTTGGCTTGTTCATTAAGTAATTCTTTTAGGGAGAAGGGCTCACTTTCGAGTTCAAAATGACCGGCTTCTATTTTGGAAAAATCGAGTATCTCATTGATGATGTCGAGCAGCGTTTTTGATGATGAGAGCAAAATATCGATGTAGTTTTTCTGAACCTCGCTAGGCTGAGTCTCTTGCAATAGAGTGGCGACCCCTACAATCCCGTTCATTGGAGTCCGTATTTCATGGCTCATGTTGGCAAGGAACTCACTTTTCTTCACGTTCGCAATCTCTGCCTTCTCTTTCGAAGCCACGAGCTGGTTATAGTGGATATCTAACTCTTCAATACAGGCGTTATATTTATTCGTTAGCTGGGTAATTTCATCATTAAAGACTCGTCTCTCTGGCGTAATTTTGTGAGGAGTATGCCCACCACTAAAATCGGACATCGCTTTCGATACTTCGGTGATTGGTCGCACGATGAGTTTCAGAACAATGTAAAGCAGACTTGCGACGATAACGCTGGTTTGTATTAAGGTCATGCCAAGTAAAAATAGAAAGTCTTGCCAAAGTCGGGCGTGAAGCGGTGCTAGATCGGTCGTTACGACTAAAGAGCCAATGGTAAATTTCTTTGAGCCAATCGCAGAGGTTAAAGGCCATTGGTGGGAGATAATCTGATCGCCAGTGACGCTACCCAAGGTGATATTAACGCTAGCATCATCAGTCAGCTCTACCGCATCAACATAAGGCAGTTGATAAATTCCTTGCAGTTGGGTGTTGAGTTGAACTTCATCGACAACCCATAAACTCGAACTGATACTCGCGAGGTAACTCTCTTCTAACTGTGCAAACTTTTGTTCCAACGCGCTCAACTCGGTCTTATAACCATAGTAAAAGTTTACCCCAGCCATAATTAGGGCAAGGGCAAAGCTAACTAACACCGTAGCGATGACAAGCTGCTTCGCGATTCCAATGTTTGCTTTAGCGTTCAAAATTGACATTTCCTATGCAGTCTATTGC
This sequence comes from Vibrio sp. RE86, assembly GCF_013114545.1. Taxonomy (GTDB): domain Bacteria; phylum Pseudomonadota; class Gammaproteobacteria; order Enterobacterales; family Vibrionaceae; genus Vibrio. Next base: position 62,738 of record NZ_VTXI01000010.1, read on the forward strand.
TTAAAATAATTCTAGTACTAAGGTGTTATATATGCACTTTATTTTATAAAATATGGGAGGGTAAGGTGAAATATACAGGGACAGTATTGGGGGCAGCGTTACTATTGCTAGGTCTATCTTCGGCTTCAGCAAATCAGACAATCAATTACTACGTGATTGCCAATCAAGCGCAACCTTTTCAAATTGAGCAAAAAGGGGAACAGCACACAGGCATTGTGTCAGATATTGTGGCCGAAATATTCTCCGAGAGTGATTACGATTTGGCCTACCATACCTATCCATTTAATCGAATGATCTCGATACTAGAGTCAGGGGAAGAGAGCAACTGGATTACCTATGGAAGCCCTAATTGGGGTAAGGCGCAATCCGAAAACCTGTCTGAAAAGCCAATCTACCATGTGAAACATACTCTAGTGACCAGTACCAAAGCGCCATTTGACTATCAGAATGTTGATTCGCTTAAAGATAAGGGAGTGGTGTTATTACTTGGTTTCGATTACGCCGAACTGACTCCGCGAATTGAAAGTGGTGAGTTAGAAGAGATCCGTGTAAAAGACTATCAAGCGGCGTTCAGCATCGTTCAAAGATTGCCAGGGCATACGGCCTTTGTAGAGATGGAATCTCGAGTGAAATACCATCTGAATCGACTTGAGTTGAACGAGCAAGACTTCCGAATTGATAACTTCGATAATGTGATTGCTGCTTATCCCATCCACTTAGCTTTTTCTAGAGATCTGGATCCAAAGCTACAAGAATTCATCAACCTTCGTCTCGCCGAGATGGAGGAAAGCGGCATGCTAGAGAAGATAATTAGTCGGTACATATAAGGTTAATCGCCCATACTTATCAGAGACGTCAAAAATAAGGAGATGTCTTTGAAAAGAGCAGTCGCATGGCTATTTGTTTTTAGCCCCACATTAGTTTGGGTTGGTCTGTCTTTTTATGAATCGACGTGGTGGGTTGAAAACATTGTCGCTTATCCGGCGATATTCTTGATTACCTATTGGTTGCTTGGTAGCACGCTTTTGCTCGGAAAACAGTGGGGGGCGGGGTGTGTTTGCTTTCTTTTGTCAGGCGTTTTTTGGCTATTGGCACCGCAGTCTCACCACGTAGTAAGCACACGCTGTGTGACGCCTATTACAGTCACACAGTTTAATCTTTATTACGGCAATAAGGACGTTAATGCGTTTGTTAACTACTTAATCAAGCAGCAAAGCGATTTGGTGGTTTTACAAGAAGTTGCCCCTGAAGTGGGTGATAAACTCCAATCCTTGAGTGATATCTACCCATACATATACGGTGGGCAAGAAGGCGTTGGTTATCCATCCAGCCAAATGATTTTGAGTAAAGGCGCATTAAAGCATATGTCTGTCTATATGACGCCAGATGAGCAAGCAATCATTCGCGGCACTTGGTATCCAGACAGACAGGTTGCAATGACGCTAGTCGCAGCGCACCCACCTTCCCCAAGAGACAAGCCACTTTGGTATCGTCGTAACGCCTTAATCAGAACGATTGAATCAATAAATGAGTTGTACCCTAGTGATGAAATTATGGTGGTCGGGGACTTTAACCTTTCATCTGTTAGCCTAAGATTTAGTGATATTTTCCCTACTTACCAAACTGTGCCTGTGTCTAGTTGGCCCAATTGGGCTGAGGCCTTTCCAACCCCCGATTTTTCAATGATCGCGATTGACCACTTATGGCTTAAATCATCAACCAGTGGTCGGCGTATATGTGAACGCAGAAGTCTCTCTAGCCCAAATGGATCGGATCACAAAATGGTGGTGACCACGGTCGGGTATTAGTGAAAGCGCTTTAGGTGAAAGAAGAGATTGCGATGTGATAACCGCATCGTTAGAATTGCCGCTCTTTATTTTCCTCGGATCTTTTGAGGCTTTATGAACAGTGTTCAAGCTGCTGCGCCGTTCTCGACTGCAACTATTTCACCAAAGCGTGAAGTGATGTTGCGTGAGACACTAGCGCTAGCAAAAATGGCATCAGCAATTGCTCTGCCATTCTTGCTACTGTCTCTGGTTTGGATTTAATCCAGAGCACACAGCACAAGGATGTGTGCTATCTGTTCAGATTCAATCACTTACTCTGCAAGACCACCTTGGGTCAATTTGGTTGGATCCAATAAGCGTTCAAGCGTCTCTCTATCTAAATCGGTTTCTCGCTCGGCGACATCAATAATCGCAGCCCCTTCTTGATAGGCGGCTTTTGCTATTTGCGCAGCTTTAAGGTAGCCAATAACCGGGTTAAGCGCCGTCACCAGTATCGGGTTTTTGGCAAGCGCGACTTCTAAATTATCTTCACGGACTTTAAAGGTAGCGATCGCTTGATTGGCAAGGGAAATAGCGCTATTGGTCAGCAGTTCGATGCTCTCTAATATATTATGAGCAATAACCGGAAGCATGACATTAAGCTGGAAGTTACCTGATTGGCCTGCAATAGTAATGGTAGTGTCGTTTCCGATCACCTGTGCTGACGCCATTGCTGCCGCTTCAGGGATTACCGGGTTTACTTTACCTGGCATGATTGAAGAGCCTGGTTGCAAGCCTTGAAGTTCAATCTCTCCCAACCCCGCGAGTGGTCCTGAATTCATCCAGCGTAAATCATTGGCAATTTTCATTATCGCAACGGCGGCTGTTTTTAGTTGCCCAGATAGCGCCACGACTGCATCTTGACTGCTCAGGTTGTAAAAGAAGTTCTCACTTGCAGTGAACTGAACCTTTGTTTCCTGGCTTAAATTGTCAGCAAAACGAGCTGCAAACTTTGGATCGGCATTGATGCCTGTACCGACAGCCGTTCCCCCTTGCGCCAGAGCCTTAAGTGCAGGAAGAGCATTTGTTATCGCCAGTTTGGCTTGCTCAATCTGGTATTGCCATCCACTTAACTCTTGATCAAAGGTGATCGGCATGGCGTCCATGAGGTGGGTACGCCCTGTTTTTACGCACTGCCCAATTTCGTCTCGCTTACTCTCAAGTGCCGCGGCTAGATGGTTTAACGCAGGGATAAGCTGTGACTCAAGTGCGATGGCAGAGCTAACTTGAATTGCGGTAGGGACTACATCATTGCTGCTTTGTCCCATATTGACGTGATCATTCGGGTTAACATCTCCGCCCAATAGTGCTGAGGCGAGTGTCGCAATGACCTCGTTCGCATTCATATTAGAACTGGTACCCGAGCCTGTTTGGAACACGTCGACAGGGAACTGTTCTAGGTGCTCACCATCAACAATCGTCTGAGCCGCATCGCTAATGGCTTGTGCAATATCCCCCTCAAGCAGGCCTAGCTGAGCGTTGGTGATTGCAGCGGTTTGTTTAATGTAGGCCAGCGCTTGAATAAAGCCTGAAGGCATTGTGTGTCGACTGAATTTGAAATTGTCTACGGCCCGTTGGGTTTGGGCTTGATAAAGGGCATTATTTGGGACTTTGACTTCGCCCATACTGTCTGTTTCAGTACGAAATTCTTGTGTTGTAGAGCTTTGGTTCATGTTTGGATCCTTTTGAAATCAATCAAGTGGCGCTTGGATGCGCTGTAGTTGTTGTTGTAAGTGTAAAAATCGCACGTCGCCATTTTCCCATTGGTAGTAATAGCGCTTGAGACACAGAAGTGGGGTATGGATAGAGTCTAGGCACACTCGACGGAAAATTCGGCTTCGAATGGGGTCTTGGATAGCATCAAGCAAGTTAAAATACAGCTGACGCAAAAAGAGTTCGCAAAGTAGGGGATTTTCATGTTCAGCGCCTGCTTCGTATTGTGAAGCGAGTAGCATTGCCCAATGGATATAGTCGTGAATGACATCGGGTTCAAAACCAGATTGAACATAACGCGCAAGAAAGCGGTCTTGAGATTTGTAAAATGCATTGTAGAGCAGCTTTTGATTATCCATACATACCTCTAAATATTGTAATGATAATTATTATCAATTAAGAGGCAGCGATCAACCATAAGTTTTATAGCGCTATTCAGAAACTAAAAATCCCGTTCAGCGGGTAGCTAGAACGGGATAATTTATTAAAGCGTGAGAGTAAACTGAAGCGTTAAGGCTTAAGTTTCATGATGTTGTCGATATCTTCTGCGCTGTGGCGCTCTAGTACCTGTTCCCACTCTTCGCCAAACGGACGGTTTACAATTCGGCCACGTTGGACTGCCTCGCGTGACTCAATCTGTTTCGCCCAGCGAACAACATTTTCATAAGTGTGAACCTGTAGGAACTCAGCGGCGTCGTAAAGCTTACCTAGCACCAAATTGCCATACCAAGGCCAAATAGCCATATCTGCAATGGTGTATTCCTCACCAGCAACAAAGGTATTGTTCGCCAATTGTTTATCTAACACATCCAATTGACGCTTTGCTTCCATCGCAAAGCGGTTAATTGGGTACTCTTGTTTTTCATCAGCATAAGCGTAGAAGTGCCCAAAGCCACCACCTAAGAAAGGTGCAGAGCCTTGCGCCCAAAATAGCCAGTTAAATGTTTGAGTACGTTCAGTGCCAGATTCTGGTAAAAATTGACCGAATTTTTCAGCCAAGTGGACGAGGATCGATGCCGATTCAAATACGTTAACAGGTGCTTCTCCTGAGTTATCGACCAATGCAGGAATCTTTGAGTTCGGGTTTACACCAACAAAGCCCGAAGAGAACTGGTCAGATTCACCAATTTTGATTAAGTGCGCGTCGTATTCAGCTTCTTGGATGCCTTTAGCAAGCAGCTCTTCCAGCATGATTGTCACTTTTTGACCGTTTGGCGTTCCAAGGGAGTAGAGTTGAAGAGGGTGTGCGCCGACTGGCAGTTCACGTTCAAATCGAGCGCCTGAATCTGGACGGTTAATGTTAGCCCACTGATTGCCGCTACTTGGTTCGTTTTCCCAAACTTTTGGTGGTACGTATTGGTTTGTCATTGTTATTCCTTATTACGTTTGTTTTGGCATCTAGCAACATTGAGATATTCAACAGCAAGCGAAATCTCAACACACTTTAATATAGTTGGGATACGACCAAAGAAATCAAACGGGTAGACGATTTTTTTAATAGAACGCTTGGTTATGGAAAAGCGATTATAGATATAAGGAAATGCTAATGAATGAAAAGAGGGGAAAGTAGCAAGCACGGCACTTGCTACTGAGTTCGCTATTTAAGCTGAGCGAGTGCCTCATGGAGGGATGGCACGATATAGTGATTAAGTGCTTTCACTTCCTCACTTGGTTCGACAAGATCCGGAATTTGGAACGTCACCATTTGGGCACCGACAGCGCTTAATACGCCATTATTAGAATCCTCGAACGCGAGACATTGAGTCGGCTCGACACCAAGGCGGCTTGCCGCTAAAAGGTAGATCTCAGGATCAGGTTTACCCGCAGATACTTCACAGCCACACGTAATGCCATCAAAGTACTGGCTCAGGCCTGCAAGTTCTAATTTACGCTGTGCTACTTCTTTATGAGTGGAAGTGGCCACGGCTGTTGGAATCTGATTTTCTTTCAGCCACGTAAGAAGCTCAATCACCCCTTCTTTCACAGGGATAGCTTGATGGTTCACAATCGCTTTGTAGTTTTTGCTCCACTCAGCATGAATGTCATCATGGTGCTCACCATAGGCTGCACGAAAGATTTTTTCGATACCCGCCGCATTGCGGCCGATGATTGATAAGTAAATTTCTTCGTGAAAGGGTTGATTGACCGTCTTACACGCTTGCTTAAATACACGCATACAAACTCGCTCGGTGTCGAGGAGTAGGCCATCCATATCAAATATGGCCGCTTGATAGTTCATGGTTACAACTTAAAACAGGACAGGGGGCGTAATTTTGTCACACATAGAGTGCGAGTAAAAGTGTGAGCCGTTTCGAATGGCTCCGCTGGCCTAGATAACTACGGCAAACCGGTCGCCTATACAGACTCAAGTATATTAGAGAAAGCTCAGCCATAGCCGAACAAGTTAAAACCGTGATCATTAAAGCCTCCATTAGGGGGCTTTCTTGTTTTTGCAGTAGCGAACAAGTTAATTTGTTTCTAAATGTTTAGTACACTGCGCCAATAACAAGATAACAGTTAAGGGAAGTACATGAGCGATAAGAAAGTAGCCTTCGTTGGATTAGGTGTAATGGGTTACCCAATGGCAGGCTTTCTGAGCAAAGCGGGCTATGAAACAAGCGTGTTTAACCGCACTAAAGCGAAAGCAGACAAATGGGCGAGTGATTACCAAGGCATAGCGTGTGAAACACCAAAACAGGCGGCAGAAGGCAGTGACATTGTGTTCGTCTGTGTTGGTAATGATGATGATGTTCGCAGCGTTGTGTACGGTGAAGAGGGCATTCTAGCAGGGCTGAAACCTGGCGCAATTTTGGTTGACCACACTACGACTTCTGCTGAGCTTGCAATTGAACTGGCAGAAGCGGCAAAAGCGAATGGCAACACGTTTGTTGATGCCCCTGTGTCTGGTGGTCAAGCTGGCGCTGAAAATGGTGTTTTGACGATTATGTGCGGCGGTGAGCAATCTGTGTTTGATGTGGCTGCGCCTGTGATGGACGTATACGCGAAACAGATGACGCTGCTGGGCGAGAATGGTCAAGGCCAACGTTGTAAGATGGTCAACCAGATTTGTATTGGTGGCATCCTTCAAGGGCTGAGTGAAGCACTCCTACTAGCTCAAAAGTCTGGCTTAGACATTGAACAGGTGGTTGATACGCTTAAACATGGCGCTGCGGGATCTTGGCAAATGGAGAACCGTGCAGTGACAATGGCTCAAGATAAATTTGATTTCGGTTTTGCTATCGACTGGATGCGTAAAGATCTAGGTTTTTGTCTTAAAGAAGCGGAGCGTGTTGGGGTTGAGTTACCGCTAACCAAAAAAGTGGATGAGCAATACGCAGAGCTTCAAAAAGACGGTTTTGGACGTATGGATACGTCAGTACTGATGAAAGCTGTGGCTAAAAATCAGTAGTAGATAAACAGTTCTTTGGTATCGAATAGCTTAAAGAAATTGAAAGTAATCATAACGGACTCTCCTTGAACCGAGGTTCTAAAATAAGAGGTGCAGATATGCACCTCTTTTCTCATTTCAGTGCTACTTATTTAACCCTAGTGTATGTTTGGTTTGTTTGCCAATCTCACTAGTACTCAATAAGCGTTACTTGTTTAGGTCAAAACGATCGGCGTTCATGACTTTTGTCCAAGTGGCGATAAAATCTCGAACAAACTTCTCTTTGTTATCGTCTTGCGCATAGACTTCGGCGTAGGCACGAAGAATCGAGTTTGAACCGAAAACAAGGTCTGCACGGGTTGCTGTCCACTTTTCATCGCCTGACTTGCGCTCTACGATAGAGTAAGAGTTACGGCCAGTTGGTTTCCATGCATAACGCATGTCGGTCAAGTTAACGAAAAAGTCGTTACTCAATACGCCTACGTTGTCGGTAAACACCCCATGTTTTGAACCGCCGTGGTTAGTCCCCATTACGCGCATACCACCCAGTAGAACTGTCATCTCTGGTGCGGTTAATCCAAGTAGTTGAGCTTGGTTTAGCATGAGCTCTTCAGGCGTTGCTGAGTAGTGCTGTTTCTGCCAGTTTCTGAATGCATCTGCAATAGGCTCTAACACTGCGAAAGACTCTACATCCGTTTGCTCTAAAGAGGCATCACCGCGACCAGGTGCAAATAGTACCTGTGTTTCGAATCCTGCTGCTTTTGCTGCTTGTTCAACGCCTACGTTGCCAGCAAGAACAATCACATCCGCGAGACTCACGTCAAATTCTGATGCGATTGGCTCAAGTACACTTAACACTTTCGCGAGTCTTTCTGGTTCGTTTCCTTGCCACTGGTTAAGAGGTGCAAGTCGAATGCGCGAACCATTCGCTCCACCGCGTTTATCTGATCCACGATAAGTTCTGGCGCTGTCCCATGCGGTTGAAACCATCTCACTGATTGTTAGGCCGCTTTGTGCGATTTTTGCTTTAACTGCCTCAACGTCATAATCTGCGTTGCCTGCTGGAACAGGATCCTGCCAAACGAGCTCTTCTTGTGGAACATCAGGGCCGAAGTAGCGACTCTTAGGTCCCATATCTCTGTGAGTGAGTTTGAACCAAGCGCGAGCAAAGGTCTCTGAGAAGTAGTCTGGATCATTGTAGAAACGATCAGAAATCTTACGATACTCAGGATCAATGCGCAGTGCCATGTCAGCATCGGTCATGATTGGGTTTAGGCGAATACTTGGGTCTTCCACATCGACGGGTTTGTCTTCTTCTTTGATGCTGACTGGTTCCCATTGCCATGCACCTGCTGGACTCTTACGAAGCCACCAGTCATAGTTCAGCAGTAAGTAGAAGTAACCGTTATCCCATTGAGTTGGATTGGTTGTCCAAGCGCCTTCAATACCGCTTGTTACGGTATCTCGACCAATACCACGTGATTCGTTGTTTACCCAGCCGAAGCCTTGCTCTTCGATGCCAGCACGCTCTGGTTCTGGGCCCAATTTTGATGCGTCTCCATTACCATGTGCTTTACCCACGGTGTGACCGCCTGCCGTTAGCGCAACGGTCTCTTCGTCATTCATACCCATACGAGCGAAGGTTTCACGCATGTCTTTCGCTGTTTTAACTGGGTCAGGTTCTCCGTCTACACCTTCTGGGTTGACGTAGATTAGGCCCATCATTACAGCCGCAAGTGGGTTATCAAGGTCGCGTTCTTCAGAATAACGGCTGTTCTCGCCACCGCTTTTCTCTAGCCATTCTTGTTCTGCGCCCCAATAGATGTCTTTCTCTGGGTGCCAGATATCTTCACGGCCAAATGCGAAACCAAATGTTTTAAGGCCCATCGATTCATAAGCCATGTTGCCCGCAAGGATCATAAGATCGGCCCAGCTGATTTTGTTGCCGTATTTTTGTTTAATCGGCCACAGTAAGCGACGAGCTTTATCTAGGTTGCCGTTATCAGGCCAAGAGTTGAGAGGAGCAAAACGTTGGTTACCAGTGTCGGCACCACCACGGCCATCACCAATACGGTAGGTTCCCGCTGAGTGCCAAGCCATACGAATCATAAGACCGCCGTAATGACCCCAGTCAGCAGGCCACCATTCTTGGCTGTCAGTCATTAATGCTTTCAGATCATGCTTTAGCGCTTCAACGTCAAGTTTTTTTAGTTCACTGCGGTAATTGAAGTCTACGCCCATTGGGTTTGATTTATGGTCGTGTTGATGGAGAATGTCCAGATTCAGTGCGTTTGGCCACCAAGCGACGTTTGAGTTGTCAGAAGATGTTGCTCCGCCATGCATGACTGGGCAGGTACCGCCAGATTGTGCATTTTTGTTATCCATAATTTGCTCCTTAAGCTCCACATTTAATCCGTGGTTTATTGTTTTGTTACGCTAGAGCTTAGTCGGCAAATCGATATTAGGATATTTGGTAATTTCTATCTATTCGATAGATGATTTCTATCCTCTTAAAAATTGTGGTTATTGAGAGGTGTTAGAGGGGCGGTAAGAATAGAGCTGCGAACAGGCCACAGCTCTATAAAATTAAAATTATTTGTACTTAACTTCCAGTTGTTCCGCCTTGCGGTAGAACTCATGGCTTGCAAGTTGTTTTGCGTAAGCGGCGATGTGGCTATAGCGCTCAAGCATTCCGAAGTTTGACAGAATGTCGACGATGAATGACATCATGATGTCTGCGCCCGTCAGTTTGTCTGCGACCAAATAACGTTTGCCTTCAAGGCGCTGATCCACATAGCTCATCACTTTGTCGATTTCTACTTCCGCGTAATCGGATAGGAAATTGGTTGGAGCTCCATCTTTTGCTACAAATACCTTTAGCAATAGTGGCAGAGCCGCTGAGCTTTCAGCAAAGTGAAGCCATTGTAGGTAGTCTAAGTGGTCGGCACTACCAACTTCTGGAGCTAACGTTTCCGGTGCGTATTTGCTAATTAAATATTCGGTTATCGCGCCAGACTCGGTAATGACCATCCCGTCTTCTTCGATAACTGGGGATTTACCAAGAGGATGAATCGTTTTCAGCTCCGGTGGCGCAAGAAATGTTACGCTATCACGCTGGTAAGGTACGATTGAGTATTCGACGCCGAGTTCTTCCAGAAGCCAAATAATGCGTTTTGAACGCGACTGATTTAAGTGATGCAACTTAATCATGGTAGCTAACTCCTACAGTGCTTCGTTTGTTTTGATGACAAGTTTGCCGAAGTTCTTTCCTTCTAGCAGACCAATAAACGACTCAGGCGCTTGATCTAGCCCTTCAACAAGATGCTCGCGGTAATGGATTTTTCCTTCCGCTAGCCATTTAGACATATCGGCGGCAAATTCTCCGTAGCGATGTCCGTAGTCGTCGAAGATGATGAAGCCTTGCATTTTGATTCGCTTGATAAGTAGCTGAGCCATTAACATCGACATGCGGTCTGGGCCATCTGGCAATGCAGTGGCGTTGTATTGAGAAATAAGACCGCACAACGGGATACGCGCGCCTGTGTTTAGCAGGGGTAGGACAGCATCAAAGACTTTACCGCCAACGTTTTCGAAGTAGATATCGATACCATCATGACACGCGGCTGCAAGCTGCTGCGCAAAGTCGTCTGCGTTATGATCGATACACTCGTCGAAGCCTAGTTGCTCTTTTGCGTACTGACACTTTTCTTCGCCCCCCGCGACGCCAATCACACGACAACCTTTTAATTTACCAATTTGACCTACCATCGAACCAACTGCACCTGTCGCAGCTGCCACAACCAGCGTATCACCTTGCTTTGGTTGGCCAATATCTAATAGGCCCATGTAAGCGGTGAAACCGGGCATACCCATTACACCGAGCGCATAAGAAGGGTAAGCGGGGCTTTGACCAAGTTTGATTAGGCCTTCACCGTTAGAAATGCCAAAGTCTTGCCAACCAGTGAAAGCAAGTACCCATTCGCCTTCTTCAAACTCGGCATTGTTGGATTGTACAACCTGACACACTGTGCCACCGACCATCACTTCATCCAAAGCAACAGGATCGGCGTACGATTTTGCGTCGCCCATTCGTCCGCGCATGTAGGGATCAAGGGAAAGATAAACCGAGCGAAGTAACATTTCACCTTGCTTCGGAGTAGGAATGTCACTTTGTTCTAAGCGGAAATTGTCTGGAGTTGGCGCGCCTACTGGGCGAGAAGCCAAAACAATGCGACGGTTTGTAGAGTCAGTCATGGTAATTCCTTTATTTTTGTATCAACCAAAACAAATATCTGTTCATTCTTGCTGGTTAAAATCGCTGATAGCTTCGTTATAGATTTTGTAGGTAGGTCAACTAGCTAGCTGCAATCTATGCCTTGCTCTAAGCGATTTTTCCTGCGCAATTATCTGCACATCGATTTGTTTTGATTGCTACTAGACCAGTCGTCTAGTGTTTGTTTCAAAAAATCCCGCCATTAATCAGGCGGGGTATTTCTATGCGGTTAATAGCTTTTTTGTGGTTTCAAAACAGTGCTCTAAATTAGAACGGTCTTGAAGTAACTTGTTGAGCAAACTCGCGCCTAGCCATTGCTGGTAGAGCTGACGAGCCAAAGCATTAGCGTCAGAAGTTTGGATTGAGCTATCTTCAATACCCGCGGCTATGCAGCTTGCAAGTTGGTCGATGATGCGTTCGGCACCGTTAGCCAGTTTAATGCGCATAGTCTCGGATAAGTCAGCGACTTCGGCACTGAGTTTAACAACAAGACACTTATTGGCATTACACACACCATTTTCGACTTCTAGCCAGCGAGAAAAGTACCCAATCAACTTGTCATAGCTAGTGAGGTCCGGCTCAGAAAATAGTCCATCAACGCGCTGAATGTAGCTTTTGAAGTACTCTTCAATCAGCGTTTCACCAAACTGTTCTTTGGACTTAAAGTAGTGATAAAACGAGCCTTTGGGAACATCGGCGGTTTTTAAAAGTTCAGATAAGCCAACAGCGGTAAAGCCCTTGGTCACGACTAATTCGTAACCGACAGCCAGAATGTGTTGCTTTGTGTCTTGTGTTTTTGCGTTCATGGCGAGCACTATAACGCGCACTAGACCAGTCGTCTAGTGCGCGTTATAAGTTTCATCTCGACCTTTTTAATCGGACTGCTTGAGTGGAAGAATGTCTGAGTGTTCGGCTTTTGTCCGAGAAGGGTCAAGTCGAGTGACTCTATTCTGGGTATGGATGGCTTGGCTGCGACCGTTTTCTTTTGCTTTGTAAAGTGCGGTGTCTGCGGCTTTAACCAGTTCTACGGTCGTCATATTGTTGTCAGGGTAAGTTGTTACTCCAATCGATACGCCAAGTTGGCCTAAAGAGAGTCCTTTCATATCGAGATGCAATTCTCTGATCGCTTCTACGATCTCTTCAGCCAGAGCATAGGACTGCTCGATATCACTATGCGGTGAGATAACGGCAAGCTCTTCTCCCCCTAATCGGCATGCGACATCATCTTCGCCAATCAGTCGAGTAATGGTATTTGCCACTTCTTTTAATACATAATCTCCCGCGTCATGACCAAAATTATCGTTGAAGCGTTTGAAGTGATCTAAATCGAGCATCAAGAGTGATAGTGGTACTTGATCTTGGCCTGACTTCGACCATTCTCGATCAAACACTTCTTCAAAGAATCGGCGGTTGTAAAGGCCAGTTAATGGGTCTCGCATTGCTTGTGAGCGAAGTTTCTCTTGCAGGCTGAGATTGGCCAGTGCTAACCCTAGATGTTCAGCGATCGTGAATGCGAGCTGTTTAGTTTCGTCGCAGATCGGGTGGTGTTGGCGAGTAAAATGTAAATGGAACATACCAACAGTATTGCCGTGTGCCGTTAAAGGAATGCACATGGTTAGCCCATCATCATGACAAGACCCCATATGGTTACAGGAAAGATTGTGATGCTTTTCTTGGGAAAGATGATATTTGCCTTTTCTTAGCGCCCAACAGTCATTGGGTGCGTAGACTTTTGTCGCAGGCCATTCTCCGCCCCAGTCGAGTTTAATTTCTAACTGATTACGGGACTCGCGCATAATTGAGACCGATCCGTTGATGTCACCCAACACTCGAGGGATGATATCAGCGACGACAACTTGCGCTTCCTTGATGTTATTACACGCAGCAAGCATGTTTGCGAGTTGATGAAGAAGCTCAATTTCTCTCGTGCTTTTCTCAATACGAAGTTCTTGTTGTTCACGCTCGTCTGTAACCACGGCAAAGATTTTGCGATTGCTGAACCACAATGAGCTAATCAATACGATAAATGAGCTAGCCATCAAGGCAAAGAAGATGATCTCAAGTTCGTTTGTCATCGCAGACAACGCGGTTAAGGGCATGGCTAGTCGAATGACGTAATTGGTGTCGTGTCCATGTTCATCGGGTGGCAGCTGAAGTTTTTGAGCGACATAAAGCAAGTCTTGGTTAAGACTTTCGCTGTGACGCTTGTATATACCAATATCACCAGTTAAAGCAGCGGAGACTTCGGGGCGAATACTATGGTCTTCTAGATTTTGTATTTCTCTGTTAGAGAGCTGAGAATCGCCCAATACCAATCCGCTACTGTGAATGATGGTGAACCGTTGTCCAAATCTTGATTGCGATAAGTTATCGATAAATGAGTCAATGTCCGGTTGCTCCATATCATAGAGATCCAGTTTCTGCTCATTGATTTGGTGAGCGACATCGTCAAGGAGGCTTGTCATATAGCCACTGACGATTTTAGTCGTCCAAGTATTTAAGGTGTTGTGATAGTAATAGCCCCCAACCAACATGGATATAGCGAGTGCTATGACCGGCATATAATGGAAGCGACTCAATGACCTAGACATATTTATCCCCTACTTCACAAGGATCTTATTAGTTTAATAGTAACGTTATACCATAAAAATATAGGGAGAGGAGTGAAACAAGTGCAATATGAAAGATTTGGGAGGAAACTCAATATATGGAGAAAAGCAGACCCTCGTTAAGAGCCTGCTATAGCGGAGATTAGACGAGTTCGTAACTGATCTCGAATAAGGTATTCGTATCAGGGTAAATCTCTCGAATAAGCTTTTTTAGCTTTGGCAGTTCGATGTATTCCTGCTCGGCGTGAAACTCATTGATATCGTTATAATGCAAAGGTTTGACTGACAAAATCTTTACTTCACACACTTTTTCATTTGTCTCTAATGTAAACACTTCTACTGTGGTGCCCGGCACATAGTGTGATTCAGACTCGTCACGAATGGTGATGGTCTTTTTACCCGAGGCGACTAACGGCGTTAAAAACTCAAAAAAGGTTATTTTGGTTGGTGCAGACATTTACTGCTCCTCTTGTTGACGTTTGTGTTTAGGCACATAGTTCAAAATAGAGATAGGCACTGGCTTACGTGGCTCAAACCCTTCGATTTCGCGGCGTTCAATCAGGTGACCTAAGCGGCTTTCAATCATGCATAGGTTTTTGAAATTGTCTTTCGAAACAAATGAAATCGCTTCACCCTCGGCGTCCGCTCGACCCGTACGTCCAATACGGTGTACATATTCATCGGCAGGGAAGGGTAAGTCATAGTTGATCACGCGTGACAGGCCTTCAATATCAATACCACGAGCACCAACACCAGTAGCAATCATGTATTGAATCTTACCCGCTTTAAAGTCTTCGAGTAGCTTCGAGCGTATCGCTTGGCTTCGGCCACTATGGAAAGCCTCGGCCATGATGCCACGCTTTTCTAGCTGAGAAGCCAATTTTGCCGCGCCATGTTTCGTTTCGATGAAGATCAGTGCTTGGTCCCAATCGTTCTCTTTGATCAAGTGGCTAAGGAGCGCTGATTTTTTATCTTTATCAACGGTGATTAACCACTGTTCGATGTTCTTCTTAGATGCTTGATTGGCGGCAATCGAAATCTCGTAAGGGTCATGAACGGCTGTTTTTGCAAGGTCACGAACTTTGTTTGAAAGTGTTGCTGAGAACAGCAAGTTTTGAATGTCAGTAGGCAGTCGATCTAGGATCTTGTTTATGTCTTCGATAAAGCCCATATCCAACATACGGTCCGCTTCGTCGAGAACGAGCATCTCTACTTCTTCAAAGTACACCGCTCGCCTGCCATACATGTCTAAAAGACGGCCAGGCGTGGCAACAAGAATATCAACACCCTCAATGAGCGCTTGTTTTTGTGATTGCTCATCAACACCACCGTACATTGCAAGCGAGGTTAGCCCCAAATGCTTACTGTAGTCTTGAATTTTTTGCTCAACCTGAACAGCCAGCTCACGGGTAGGAGTTAAAATCAAAGCACGAATGCGCTTTTTACGTTGAGTCTCGCCTTGAGAAAGCTTTTCTAGGATAGGAAGAACAAAGCTCGCTGTTTTACCCGTACCTGTTTGCGCAGCTGCAATAAGGTCTTCACCTTTTAAGATTACAGGGATCGCTTTTTGCTGAATGGTGGTTGGTTTGTCGTAACCAAGTTCAGAAATTGCAGTGGTGATAGGTTGGCTCAAGCCGAGTTTTGAGAATGACATAGCTACACTCTAACTGTCGAAAGGTTTAGGCAGACCGCCTGATTTGGTGCAGAGTGTAGCATGAAGGCGAATAGGTTGATCAGCTTTGTTTTTCTAGATACCAAGTTCCCTTGCAAGGGCCATTAGTTAAATGCCATTTTCCTTGAATTTTTGTCGGGCTAGCTAACCCTGTAAAGCGATAGTCCCACTGCCGATTTCGCGCGTAAAGGCGCAGTTCGTTCGTGTCTTGATTAATCCAACCTTGGAGTGGTGTCCCGTTGTAGGTGAGATGAAAGGTCGCTAAGCCATCGGTAATGTTGCCCGTAATGGTCGTACGTTCACACATGTTATTACCTGTTACATCGACTCTTCTTCCGAGCCAATTTCCATCGAATTTTGTTGAGACGTTGAACCCGGCTGAGTCAGGTAGCTTAGGAAAGGATTCAGGATTACTTGTTCCAAACAGGCCACTTTGTTGGCCAAAGAGGATAAACAGACCAAACCCGACAAATGTAGTGAGTAAAATTGGTTTTTTCATTGTGGCCTCACAAGGTAACTTCAGTGGTGATATCGGTTTTGACCGAATTGGCGATGAAGCAGTGCTGGTGGGCTAAATGGTGTAACTTTTCGAGTTGCTCAAGGCTTGGTTGTTTGTCACCAATAAAGACAATCTTCGGGCGTAAAACGACTTGAGTTACTGACGTTCGGCCATTTTCGTCTTCTTCCATACAGCCAACGGCTTGGTCTGTGTAGCTATCGATAACATAGCGTCGCTTCGCGGCAATACCCAAAAACGTCAGCATGTGACAGCTTGAAATTGCGGCAATAAACGCTTCTTCAGGGTCAACGTTCGCTTCGACAGAGAGTGGTAAGGGGACGACATGAGGCGAGGATGACGCTGGGACAACAACACCACCATCAAAAGACCAAGTGTGCCCACGGCTGTATTGGTTGTCATTAAAGGGTTCGTGGCTTTGGCGGTGCCACTTTACTAATGCGGTGTACGTTGTCATACCAAGTTCCTTTTGTTTATCTTGATATGCTACGTATATAAGTGCTTGAAAACGAGAGCCGTCTGGGTAAAAAGAGAGATATGTCTCAACAGTGAAAAGCCCCGAGCTGAACTCAGGGCTTTAGAGGGCTATTTGTTGCGACGTTCTTTCACGATATCTTTTACTCGCTCGCCGTTAAATGAACTCTTTCTATTAGGCGTACGTGCATCATGTCGATCGTGTCGATCTTGACGGCGTGCCTCTCGACGTTGTTTCGCTTGGTCAGACTTAATGTGGCTTTTGGCCGCAACTTTAAATTCGTCAAGCGTTCCAGACTTAGTACCATTGCCTCCGCTTGGTACAATGGTATAGATAGTTCCATCTGCAAGTGTGATTACAAGGTCACCATCTTTGGCATTGTGAATAGCGACTGCACTGAACCCAGCTTTGGTAAACATAGCGTTAAGCGCGTCAATCTGATCTGAAGTCTCGTAGTCTCTTACTTCGTCAAAACGTTCACCCGGGCCGTACTCTCTGCTATCGCGTCGAGCTTGAGCGTTTTTTGTCGCCGCTTTAGTTAGCTTCGCCATGACTTGCTTGTCGTTCAGGATCTTACCGTTGTTTGGGTTGAACACTTGTACTTCACCATCAACCAGTGATACTTCCAAGTGCTCCATTCCTGCTTTTGCAAAGATTTTATGGAGTGCGATGGCTTGTTTCTCGGCATCCGTGATAACTCTTCCGCCAGGTACTGTGTTGTCTAACCAGTGTTCTTTGGCTTTTTCTAAGATGTCGCTTGCTAAATCGCGATCGCGCTCTCCTGTAGGAACATCAACCAAGTAACCGTTGCCTTGCATTACTTCTAACAATGACTTGTTGGTACCGCCGATCATAAAACTATCAAGCATTGTGGCAAACTTTAGTTTGTTCTCTAGGCTATCAATTCCTTCGTAGATTTCACTAATGCCTTCGTAGTACGAATCTACGTGATCACCCCATTGTAAATTTCTTTTTTGCTCGACTAGCTTTTCTAATGCAGGTGTCGCTTTAGGGTTTCCGAAGCGATCAACGTCAAATAGTTCTGGGTAAGCCTTAACAAACTCCTCGTTGTTTTCGAGTACGTTTAGAATGTTTGCTACAGAAATCTCATTAACGAGCATCATTTTCAGCGTTGCCAATTTGGCTTCTGGTGAGTTAGCCATAGCAATCATCGCTTTATAGCTTTGCATCGACACTGGGTTGATAGCACCTGTCCAACTTTTAACGATCGCTAAGTTATGTCCCCAAAGTACAGGGCTTACGATAGGCGCGTTCTCGTCATACGGTGGCAATGGGTCTACGCCGTAACCCGGCTCAATGGGGTTTACGCCATAGCCAGGGTCGATTGGGTTTACACCAAAAACAGGTTCATCAGCGACAGGTGGTGTTGGTAAAGGAAGCAAAGGTACCGTTACTGGACTAGTCGGACGGTCGTTGTCTTGATCTGTGAATACGGATGTAACGACAGTGTCGACGATAAGAGCTTCGATACCGGCAGCGGATGCTTCAAACTCGATACAATAACCGAAGTCGTAGATACCGTTACATTCTGAGCCATCAGACATGGCTACTAACCTTCCGCCTTCCGGGATGGAGTTAATGAAAACAACTTTCTCTAGGAACTCTCGATACGTCACATTAAAAACAGGCTTAGATAGATCACTTTCAGAGTAACTATTAAGACGTTCTAAAGCTTGGCTGGCGCGAAGATCTGAATTGGCATTTGCGATAACAGGGAAAGAAAGTGCCAGAACGAGAGAGAGAAAACTTCTTTTCATATTGCCTCAATTTATAGAATGAAGAACAGTAAAATAACGAGACGAAGTTTAAATGGAATCCTGTTCCATTACTCGTGAAGTATATGCAGAACAGTGTATTTCTCATTTTTGAGAATCTTTGCATTTTGTTTCATTTGATTAATACATTAACTACTAAATTATCAGCAGCTTGAGTCTGAATTTTTAAGTAAACTCAGCCGTTCTAGAGACCATACTAAAGGTGTTTTTTCCTAGCTTTTTGGCTTTGTAGAGCTCTTTATCTGCTAGGTTACAAAGTAGGTCGAAACTCATATAGTGACTTTCCATCTGGGTGTAATTTGCAGCACCCATTGAGAGAGTTAGAAATTGGCTACACTCAGACAGCGGATTGCTAAGCCCAAGACCTTTCACTGACTCTTGTAGGGAAGAGAGTTTTTGTTCAATTGAATGAGTCGATTGATTGTAGCAAAGCACCATAAACTCATCACCGCCATAGCGAAACAGGTAGTCGCCTTGTGAACTGAATGCTTTCTTCATTTGGGCTGAAACTTCGGTCAAAGCGTGATCACCCATTTGGTGACCGTGAAAATCATTGAACCCTTTATAGTAATCAATATCAATCATGATAACCGCTAAGTGATGCTTTTCTTGTGCTGCAACCTTTGCCAATTTGGGCCCAATCTTATCAAGCTGGTAGCGATTATAGAGCTTGGTGAGAGGATCGGTTTTTGAAAGCTCATCCAACATCATATTCGCTTGGCGTAGTTCTTGTCTTTGGACATAATTTTCTAAGGCAATCGCGATAAAGCTTGCGAGCTTTTCAAACAGGTTACGGTGAACTTGCTGATATTGGTCAGGTAATGCGTGTTGTACTGAAAGTACACCTAGGACTTTGTTACCCAGCATAATTGGCGTAAGCATGATCGATTGCACGGGCTTTTCTTTACTCTTATATTGCACCTTATCGCTTGTCTCACGATACTGCTTTGGCACCATCACATCAAAAGACTCCTCAACAATGCGGTTGAGGTGGACCGTCTCTTTGTTTTTAACCACATAGCTGCCGACGGAATGCTCTTTGGAACAGTCGATAGACGTACTTTCTACAAAGCCGTCTTGATCATAGAAGTAGTCGTAGCTAAGAATTTGAGATACCTCATCGTACAATGCGATACCAAACTCTTCGCTTGGGAAGATAGAGCCCACTTTGTTGTAGATGAATGGAAGATTTTCTTTGATATTTTCATTGGTTGCAATGTACTGACCCACTTCTGTGATCAACCCAATTTGTTCTTCCATTCTAGCTAGCAGCAAACGATCTTGCTCGGTATTTATTTGCGCAACGCTGTTTAATATTCCCACGCACTCACGGTGTTGAGCACGGTTTAAAGCGTTTTCTCCGGCGGCAATATACTCGCGCTGCAGTTGTAGCAAACTACGGTGATCTTGA
Source organism: Vibrio sp. RE86 (assembly GCF_013114545.1). Taxonomy (GTDB): domain Bacteria; phylum Pseudomonadota; class Gammaproteobacteria; order Enterobacterales; family Vibrionaceae; genus Vibrio. Next base: position 82,418 of record NZ_VTXI01000010.1, read on the forward strand.
CGCTTCTCTGCCAACTTGATTTGAGTTTTATAGAACGTTTCAAAAAAACCATAGTTTGAGGAGGCGTCGACTTTGTCTTTAAGTTGATGACAGATCTCAAATGCTCTTGCGTCATCATTTTGCTGCTCTAGGTATGCGGCGAAGCAAATCAAATTCTCGGTCTGATTGTGGGCATCGAAGACTTTCTTAAAAAGGGTCTCGGCTTGCTCAAAATTAGCAATAACTTCGGACTTTTCGTAACAGTTAGCCAATGACTTAACTTGCCCTAGGTAACCATAAGCGATGGCTTCATTTCGGGTGTTCGTCAGTGTTGCAGCGATAGATTTGGCTTGTTCAATATACTTAACCGCTTTTTCATGTTGTCTTAGGTGACCAAGTGCAAAGCCCATGTTTAGTAAGCAGATTGATTGATTGACGTAGTTACCGACGGTTCGGCCACTTTTTTCCCCAAGAGCGGCGAGTTCGTAGGCAGACTGATATTCCTTTAAACACAGGTAGAAGTCGCTGATATTGGTGTACGCGAATGCGAGATAGTTATCATCAAGAAAGTGAACTTTGTCGAGGACAACTTGATAAATTCGGTACGCTTCGTTGTAGTCTTCGCGGTCGGCGTAGATTGAGCCCATCACGATGTGTACGTGCAGATTCAAGATAATGTCACTGTTGGAGCACTGGCTTAAGCAGAGATTGTACTGCTCGATGGCTTCATCAAGCTGATCGAGTCGATCGTGCTTCATTCCCGCCAAAAAATGTTTTTGCGCTAAAGGAAGAGGGCATTGATACTTGTCGCAGATTGCATTGACGGATTCTTCAAGGCGCAGCAAACCATCTATGCCGTGGTAGAGCTGGATTTGTGCGAATAGCGCTTGAATTTTCTGAACTGCAATTGTGGACATAATAACTCCTCGGTCGAGGAGTTATTATACAGAATGAAGTATCGGAATGTAAGTTAGGCTTAATGAAACTTATCTATTGTTACTATCGAAATAATCGATAAATGCCTACCACTTTTCTACCTCTAACTGGGTTAAAAGTCGGGTTCGACTTGGAAGGTCATTCGCTCGCCACTGTATGGATGAGAGAGTTCAAGCCTTTCTGCGTGAAGATGTAACCTATCCGCTTTTTCGCCGTAGAGAGTATCACCGACCATTGGCGTGTTTAATCCTAGTTGATGGGCACAATGAACGCGAAGTTGGTGCGTACGTCCTGTTTTAGGGTATAGGTATAATTTCGTTTTTCCGTTTAACGTTGAAATCGCTTCCCAATAGGTTTCTGCTGGTTTTCCATGTTCATAGCAAACTAACTGACGCGGCCTATCAACCGGATCGCCCCGCATAGGAAGCTGTATCTCGCCTGTCATGTCTTTGATCGCTCCATCAAGCAAAGCGACGTAGCGTTTTTGTACACCACGGGAAATAAATTGTTTCTGTAAGCTCTTATTTGCTCGCTTTGTTAACGCAAACACTAACAGGCCAGATGTCGCCATATCCAAACGGTGGATGACAAAAGGTCCTTCAACATCTGGGTAGCGTTCTTGCAAACGGGTATAAGCCGAATCTTTGATTGTTTTACCTGGTACAGACAACAAGCCAGATGGTTTGTTGACGATGACCATCGCATCATCTTCAAACAAGATTTCCAGCTCTTTATCTTCAGCCCAATTCTCTTCCAGTGGATTATCATCAACGTCTAGCCCTTGCAGCATGTGGCCTAGGATCGGTTGGCATTTACTGTTACAGGATGGATAAAATTTCCCATGTTGGCGAATTTCCGATTTCGGAGAGCTGCCCCACCAGAACTCTGCCAATGCTAGCGGCTTAAAGCCATGCTTAAAGGCAAAGTGGAGTAGTTTAGGAGCGGCACATTCACCGGCGCCCGCTGGTGGTGTCGGGCTAGTCGTTGGTGCAAAGATCGCTCTTAATGACGACTCTTGATTATCGGCATTTAGGAACTGGTATTGTTCAAACAGCTTGTTTTGCAGCGCATTTGAGAGTTCTTTGCGTTGCGCTTTAAGCTGCTCTAGTTGGTCAGTATGCACCGATAAAGCTTGTGCGACTTCGGCAATCTTTGCGTCCCACTCAAGTTTCAAATATTTCAGCTTATTTTTGTCGGCAACACTCTGTTTGCCGAGAACTTCCAGTAGTGTATCAAGTTCAGGCTTCGCCAACGTGAGTTCAGCTTTTTCTCGCTCAGCTTTGCGTTGCGCTCGGCCTTGAATAATGGCTTCGCGTTGCTTTGCTTCAGCTTCATTGTACTGAGATTCTAAAATCTTTAACGACTCTTTAAGCTGTAAATGTTGAGAGTTTGCTGCAATGCTTGTGACTTGTTCATTGAGCGCCGTAATTTCAGCCAATTCGTTACGAAAGAAACTCTGCTCCGCTAACATATCGAAAACAGGTGGAACGAAACCGGGCAGCAAGTTTTGGTCGGCGATTTTGCCTGAAAAAGCGGAGAGATAACCTATCTCGCCTGCGGGGGATTTAACCAGAAGAACACCGAACATCTTTCCGGTTCCCGAGAAGGTATCTACGTCGCCAAAGTCATGTTGCCACTCTTGCTGAGTGCTCAAATGCTGCTGCAACTGCTCTGCGGCAAGAACACAAAGTGGGTGAGGAGTGTAGTAGAACGGGAATGTAAACTTGCTTGGGAGCGAATATTCTGAGATTGAATTTTCGAAGCGCGTAAACAGGTTTTCAGGTTGATGCATCAGAGTGTTCATTACAGGTAAAATCAGTTGAGCGTGATTTTACCTGTTTGGTCGATGAATACTAGCGTCTTACGTATTAGCCTACAGTGGTTAACGAACGTATTTTACGTCTGCGCTGATGAACCAATGGATCACAGTGCCGTCTGGGCGCTCAACCCACAAGTCGTTATCAAGATGCTTTACACGGCCATTAATCGTCAGAGAAAGCTTGTTTTCATCTGTTGCTTCAACCTTGATAAAGGGATCTGAGGTGATGAGAAAAGGTTCAACGTCTTTGATTGAGCTATCTTCGTCAATCAAAAAGAAATGCAGTAGTTTGCCGTCTTTAGGCTCGGTAGACATCGCTTTGTAGCCTAACACTTTAAAGCCATCACCAACCGGTTTATTGAGGACTTCGCTACTGAGACGCACATGAGTTGGGATGAATACCCAAGCAAGAACGAGAGAAATGGCGATGACGGCGGCACCAATGGTGAGTTTAAATTTGGACATAATGGGCGGTAGCTAAGGAGTTAAAATCGAATTTTAGCATAACCATCAATGACAAACGTAATCTTGATCAATCGGAACCGGATTCTTGTGGTGCAGTTGGAATATTAGTGACGACGTAGGGGCAAGCCGCAAAGCTCTCGTGTATCTTAAACAGATTCCTTGCTGTGATAATGGAGCTATCGTGAAGCACCGTTTTGACTTAAACCTTTACCGATTCTTAACTTCGTTATCGAGACACTCTAGTCAATCTAAGGTTTGTCATGAACTTAAGATAAGCCGAGCGACGTTTAATCGTCATTTGTCAGAATGTCGAGACTGCTTTGGCAATGAATTGTTTGTAGTGAACAAAGGTGTTTATACCCCCACATTGTTTACCAAGCAGCTGATCGAATACATTCAATCTCCCCTCGAAGTGTTAGAGCACACGCAGCAAGCGTCTTATGGCTTTGATCACGCAGATAAATCACTGGAGTTTTTCTTTTATGTTGTGAATCCACTGAGTAGGTTGGTTACAATCCCCTTGGTAGAAGGCCTACAGGTTGCCAACTCGAACTCGAAAATCTCTTTTGTGGACTGGTCTCTTGATGGGGTTGAGTTTCCTAAACCTGATACGCTATCGGTTGGCATTGCGGGCTACCCAAATGACTTTAACGATCAACTTCTTGAGCGAAAAGTTGGGTCTTTAGGGCTCTATGTGTACGTGAGTAAACAAAGCTCGCTAGCCAAGGCAGAGCATATCGAACTCAGCAATTTAGTTGAAGAGAAAAACGTACGAGTGTCGATGGGAGCGTTTGACAGCAGCGCTTACTATGAACGAGTACGAAAAAGTGCGGGCATTGCGTTAAAGCAGGGACTAACCGTTGCATCACTGGGCGGTGCGATGGACTGTGTAGCAAAGGCAGGTTACGTCTTCGTTTGTTTTGATGTAGGTGCAGAGGTCTCTTCTGATGTGGTTAAAGTGCCACTGTTATTGAATGGTGAGCAACTCAAATACGACGTCGGTATCCACTACCACCGTGTGAATTACCAACATCCAGTCATGAATAAGATCGAACAACTGATTCGCCAAGCGATGAAGTCGATGTGAAGAAAGTAGGCGTAATTAAGATTGCCCTATCTATTACCCATTTGTAATAATAAATCATTATTTTAGTTTAATTATTGCACTTTAAGCGTGCTCAATGGGGATATATGGCCAATTGGGAAGGAGTGAGTGAGTTTGTTGGTGTTGCAGAAACTCAATCATTTACTGCGGCGGCGAACAAGCTAGATACTTCAGTCGCTCAGATCAGCCGCCGAGTCTCTGCCCTTGAAGAGCGTTTGGCGGTGAAGTTGTTCAACCGTACTACTCGTAAAGTCTCTTTAACGGAAGCGGGGCAACTCTACTATCAGCAATGTAAACACCTTGTGGAAGGTTTAGAACTTGCTGAGCTCGCCGTGACACAAATGCAGTCTACGCCAAAAGGTTTACTCAAAGTCACAGCTCCCGTTACGTTTGGCGAGCAAAACCTTGCACCGCTTCTTCATCAATTCCTAGAACTCTACCCTCAAGTTGATTTGGATTTAATGCTCACGAACCAAAAGCTTGACCTAATTGAGCTTGGAGTAGACGTCGCAATCCGTTTAGGCCGATTGCAAGACTCTAGCTTGATAGCCAAACGCTTATCGACACGTCAACTCTACGTGTGCGCGAGCCCTAGCTATCTTGATCGATTTGGCGAGCCGCATACTCTGTCTGAACTTACTCATCATCAATGTTTGGTTGGTTCGGTGGATTATTGGCGATTTAAGGACTTGAAAGGGGAGAAGTCTGTCCGAGTGTCGGGACGAATTCATTGTAACTCGGGTTATGCGCTGTTAGATGCGGCGAAACGTGGTTTGGGTTTAGTCCAATTGCCTGATCACTATGTGCAGGAGGCGCTAGATTCTGGCGAGCTCGTTGAAGTGTTGACTGAGTATCGTGATGAACGAGAAGGGATTTGGGCGCTGTACCCGCAAAATCGAAATTTATCTCCAAAAGTTCGCTTGCTGATTGATTTCTTGTCAGAAAAGTTAGGCTGATAGTAATTTTAACGGGTGGATAAGGTTGGCATAGCAAATCACTATGCCAACCTTGATGTTTATGTCAGAAGGTTAAGCGCCTTGCTCTTGAGCGTCTTGCTGCTTAATGACTTTGTGACCATCTTCCGCGACGCCCTGTTTCCAGTAACTGCTGATGTAGATGTTTTCACGTTCGACTTCTTTCTCATTGCGGAAGTATTGGCGAAGCGCTCGCATTGAATCAAACTCGCACGCACACCACACTGATGCACGACCCTCAAGCCATGGTAGGTCGCGCGCAGCCTGAGCTAGATCATCCCCTTCAAATACCCATTTTACGTCGAAGTTTTCGGGTACGTCGATCGGCTGAATATCTTGCTCAGAAATCACCTTGATAACGGCATAACCTTTTGCATCACTAGGCAGACGTTTGATCTTGGCCGATAGGGCAGGAAGCGCCGTCATATCAGCCGTCATAAAGAACCAATCGGCATCGGTACTCATATCTTGAATCACACCGGGCCCTGCAATTGCGATTGTATCGCCAGCGGATGCATTCATCGCCCAACGAGCAGCAAAACCACATTGTAGATCTTCGGTAATGTGTTTAACGAAGTCGACTTCAATCGTTCCTTGCTCCGCGTCAAAGCGACGAATAGTGTAAGTACGCATAACGGGTTTGTTTTCTGGTGTGATTTCACCAAGTTCTGTCTGACCTGAAGGCGAGAACAGAAGCTTGATGTAGCCACCTTCGCAATTTGCTGGGAACTCTTTCAGGGATTCACTTTGTAACGTAATACGTTGCATGTTCGGTGTGACTGAAAGAGTGGATAGGACGGTAACTTTCTTAGGCGATGGCTTTTTCATGTTCTACTCGATAACTATTCTTGTTCGTATTTAGATTAACAATACATCAATTATTAAGATAGTATCTTTAACATTATTTACATTCGCGGTTAGATCATTGGCAGGGTAGAACCAACAAGTAAGACTGCCATCGTGACATTGAATACTCGGACACGTACGGCATTGGTGAGCCAACGTTGTAACTCTCGACCAGCTAAGATCCAGAAACTGCCTGACGGATAGTTAACCACTAAAAAGATGGCAGAGATAATCAATAATTCAAACCATCCTCCACCATTGCTGTATAAGGTGACAGAGCTTAATGCCATTGACCAACCTTTTGGGTTGACCCATTGAAAGCTGGCGGCTCCTAAGAATGTCATCGGTTTAAAATCTTCCACATCTTTTGCTCGGCCACTCATCGCAATTTTAATCGCCAGATAAGCTAAATACGCCAAGCTCAGATATTTTAAAACACTATGAGTGGCGGGGTAGGTTTGAAACACGGATGACAACCCAAGACCAACCAGCAGCACCATAAATGCAAAGCCAAATGCAATACCGCTCATGTGAGGAAGAGTACGGGCAAAGCCGACATTTGCACCAGAGGTCATGAGCATTAGGTTGTTCGGGCCGGGCGTAAAGGTAGAGACTGCGGCAAAAAGTACTAACGCGCTGAGTTGTTCAAATTCCATAATCAAGTCCATAAATCAGAGTGAACGCAACAATATTGCGTAGAGAATACATTTTTGACCGGTCACGACTATAGTAGGTGGATTACTGAGCAATTATGTGCTTTTATTCGTCAGATAAGACAACGCAACGCAATAAAGGGATTATATGGATAGGTTTGACGAAAGGATCTTGCAGGAGCTTAAACTAGACGGAAGAATCTCCAATGTAGAGCTGTCTGAAAGGATAGGACTGTCGGCCTCTGCGACCTTACGACGGGTTCAAGAGCTTGAAAAACAAGGTGTGATTAAAGGCTATCGAGTGATCACAGATAATACTCAACTAGGGGTTGGTTTTATCGCTTATGTCTCAATTGGATTGGCCAGTCACCGAAAACAGTCACAACAAGAGTTTGAAGACCATGTTCGCTTTGTAGATGAAGTAGTCGAATGTCATAACATTACAGGAGCAAATGAGTATTTGTTGAGGGTCGAAACAAAAGACCTACCAAGCTACAAGAAGTTTCACGCCGATGTATTGGGTGAGTGTGAGCATGTTCAGTCTATTACAACCATGGTGGTGATGGATTCACCCAAGGATGAACGCTAGCTTTCATAACTATCGCCTTTACAGTAAGTATGTGTCAGTTGTATTAATACTAACTCAAACAAATACAATAGCTTACTGTAATATTATATAAATATAATCGCCACTTAATCGTAATGGATTAGCAATTAAACCTTCATCTCAGACCTCTAATTTATCTCGCAACACATAGTTCGAGCATAGAAGCTCATTATAAATGCAAGGTAAATAAGATGAAAAAAGCAGTGGTAGCGTCTGCAGTATTTGCAGCACTAGTATCAGGTTCTTCACTAGCAGCGACAGTTTACAAATCAGATGGCACAGAGTTGAAAGTGGGTGGTCGCGTAGAGTTCCGCGGTGACTTCATCGGTACTTCAAAAGGTGCTGAAATTGAAGGCACGATGGATGACAGCACTCGTGCTCGTTTCAACCTTAAGGGTAAATCAGAAATTACCGATGGCATGTCTGCATTCGGTGTTTACGAAGGTGAGCAAGACACAGGCGGCGACACTGGTTTTGAAAACCGTTACATGTACGCGGGTCTAGACTTTGATGGCCATGCGATCTCTGTGGGCCGTCAAGATATGGCTTCAGTTATCGTCTCTGACATGACCGATATTACAGAGTTCTCAGGCATCCAGCAGACGATTGACTCTGCAAGTGACAAAGAAGACAGCGTTATTGCTTACCGTGGCGGCTTTGACTCAATCCAGCTTGAAGCGACTTATCAAGCGAAATCAGCAAAAGATTCAGATGGCTACAGCCTAGCGGGTATGTACTCAGCGCCATTTGGTCTAGATGTTGGTCTTGCATTCTCTGGCGCAGACAGCGGTGACCTTTCTGATTCACAAGTTCTATTCGGCCTAGGCTTTTCGCTAGATAGCCTATACCTTGCAGGTACATACTCTCAAGGTGACAATGAAATCGATGAAGGTAAAGGTAGCGAGTTTACGGCTTATGAACTCGTTGCGGAATACAAGTTCACTAAACAATTCTCAGCGGCTGCACTGTACACATACCAAGAGAATGAACTGTCTGGCACAAAAGCTGATGCAGCCGACGGTATTGAGCTTGTGGGTTACTACAAATTCAACAGCAACTTCCGTACTTACGTTTCTTACTACATGAATGGCCTTGATGAAGTGAAAGTCGCTGATTTAGTGACTCAGGGTGAAGATACGCTACGTCTAGGTGCGCGCTACGATTTTTAATCGAACTGCCTGATTTCAGCCTGAATACTGATTTAAATAGGTATTAATCTTAGGTTGAGAAAGTTCTGTCCCAATTGGCCAAGCATTGCTTGGCCTTTTTTTGTTTTGAGTCAAAAAGTCAGAATGATAAATTTATAAAATGGTTGCATATAGTTGTTGTCACAATTTTAAAAGCAAACGGTTAACAACTGTAAATCTATAAATGGCAAAGGTTCGCTTAGCAATCAATGACATAACTGTGCTAAACTCCGTCCCTTTTATATCTTGGGAATATTCCCAACATCAAGGATGAATTCACCGACTTGATCGAGAAAAATAATGCAATTATCCCTTAAAAACTTGTCTATTCGAACGCAGGTACTACTGCCTGTTCTTTTTACCACTTTTGCGCTGTTTATTGCTTTATGGGTAACCAAAAACAATTTAGAAGCAGAACAAAAGATCATCGACTCAAATACAGATTCCCTCTTATTCTACAAAGATAAACTGGCTGACATTGATGATCAGGTTTATCCACTTCGAATCAGTGCGGTATATGCGATTTACGATTCATCGCGCCGCAATGCGTTCTTAGGGGAATTAAAAACGGGTCTTAATCAGATCCAAAACGACCTCGACGAAATGGCGCAGCGTAATACATTTCGCGATGACGTGAATGGTGTTCGCCGAGCGATTGAAAACTACATTCAATACTCGAATCGCGCCGTTGAGCTATTCTCTCGTCGTGATCAAGGCACAGTAAGTGAAAGTGAATACAACCGCTTTATTGCTGAGTATCGCACTTCTGGCAACGATATGATTGCTAGTATTAACGCGTTATCTGCCAAGGTGAACAAGTTTGCTTCAGCAGCAATGGAGCAGAGCGCTGAACAAAATGCCAAGGTGCAAAGCTTAGCGATGTGGCTAGTGCTGTCTGTTTTAGCGATTTCTCTTACTGTTGCTTGGATACTGTCCGGCATGATCGTGACACCTATCAAGAACCTTCAAGAAGTGATGCGTAAACTCGCTGGAGGTGATTTGTCTGTGCGCGCAACAGTAGAAGGTGATAACGAAGTCTCGCATCTAGGTGAAGACGTTAACCAAACGGCAGAGCAGTTACACACAACGGTTGAACAGCTAACTCGCATTAGTGAAGAAGTCGCATCTGCATCGACCGAGCTTGCTGCGGTAATGACTCAAGCCCAAGCGAACGCTCAGCAAGAGCTTGCAGAGATTGAGCAAGTTGCGTCGGCGGTGAATGAGCTTTCAAGCACAGCAGACAATGTAAGTGATAATGCACAGCTTGCCGACTCTACTGCACGTGAAGCGGATCAATTGGCTCAATCTGGTTTGAACATCTTTGCTGAGAGCAATCAAGCGAGTGAGCAAATGGGCACTGCATTGAATGAAGCAGCACAGGTTGTTCAAAACTTGAAAGAGCAGTCTGAGCAGATCAACGATGTGATCGAAGTGATTCGTGGTGTTTCTGAACAAACTAACCTTCTTGCATTGAATGCAGCGATTGAAGCTGCGCGAGCGGGTGAGTCAGGTCGCGGCTTTGCGGTAGTTGCCGATGAAGTACGTATGCTTGCAGCGCGAACGCAAGAGTCTACAGGCGAGATTCAAACCATCATTGAAGAGCTACAAAAGCAGTCTGGTCTTGCGAATGACAGCATGCAGCTGAGCTTAGAGATGCTGACTAAGAACAACGACCTCACGCTACAAGCAAATGGTGCGCTTCAGGGCATTACGGAGTCAGTGACCAATATCAATGACGCGAATACCCAAGTTGCTACGGCAGCAGAGCAGCAGTCTCAGGTAACACAAGACATTAATCGCAACGTGGTGAACATGTCTGAGCTTGTAAACCAAAACGTATCTGGTATCTGTCAGAGCGCAAGTGCAAGTAATGAACTGTCATCATTAGCTGAAAAGCAAAAGGCACAGTTATCATTCTTTAAGCTGTAATAATCTAGCTAAATACAGTTAAAAGGCAGAAAACGTTCGCGTCTTCTGCCTTTTTCACATCTGAAGGAAAAATATTGATTTATTTGTCTATTTTTGACTGTTTTAAGACAAAATTGGTAAGCACAAATTAGCGATTATGTGGTTTGAATGGCCAGAAGGTAGACAAATGGAGATAAATCGTTGGTGAAATTATTACCAGTAGGATGAAAAGGATTGCGCAAACGTTTTGCGTAATGTTCTCTAAGTGATTGTTTTTAAGGGGTGTTGGGTGTTTTTCTGATGCGGGAGAGTTACTTAGGTATGCAACTTAACCAAACTGTATCACAAAAAAAATTGAATTATCAGTCTTGCGGGAAATTAATCGCGACCTATAATGCTGAAAACCGGAGCGTCTGCCAACGCTCCGGTTTTTTTGTGTCCGAAACTCAGTAAAGCGTCTGCCAACGTTTACCGAAAACGCACGACACGTAAATTTGATTACAGGAAAATTTATCATGCGTATCGAACAAGAACTTAAGTTAGGCTTTAAAGATGTACTATTCCGCCCGAAGCGTTCTACTCTTAAAAGTCGTTCTCAAGTTGAATTAACCCGCGAGTTTACATTCAAGCACAGCGGTCGTCAATGGTCTGGCACTCCTGTAATTGCAGCGAACATGGATTCGGTTGCAAGCTTTGAAATGGCGGCGGCTCTAGCAGAGCACAATGTAATGACAGCAGTACACAAGCACTACACAGTAGAGCAGTGGGCTGACTTCGTTAAAAACGCAGACAAGAACACACTTAACAACGTTTTCGTATCAACAGGTACTTCTGACGCTGAGTTTGAAAAAACGAAGCAAATCATGGCGCTATCTGAAGAGCTTATCTTCATCTGTATTGATATCGCGAACGGCTACTCTGAGCATCTAGTAGAGTACGTTGAAAAAGTGCGCGCAGAGTTCCCGAACAAAGTTATCTCTGCGGGTAACGTTGTAACAGGTGACATGTGTGAAGAGCTAATCCTAGCAGGTGCGGACATCGTTAAAGTGGGTATCGGCCCAGGTTCAGTATGTACGACTCGTGTTAAGACAGGTGTTGGTTACCCACAACTTTCTGCAATCATCGAGTGTGGTGACGCAGCGCACGGCCTTGGTGGCATGATCATCGGTGACGGTGGCTGTTCATGTGCGGGTGACGTTGCTAAAGCATTCGGCGGCGGCGCAGACTTCGTAATGCTAGGCGGTATGCTAGCAGGTCACGAAGAGTCAGGCGGCGAAGTGATCGAGAAAGACGGCGAGCAATTCATGAAGTTTTATGGAATGTCTTCTCAGTCTGCAATGGACAAGCACTCCGGTGGTGTTGCTAAGTACCGCGCTGCTGAAGGTAAAACCGTACTTCTACCATTCCGTGGCTCTGTTCACGGCACTATCTCTGACATCCTTGGTGGTGTACGTTCAACTTGTACATACGTAGGCGCAGCAAAGCTTAAAGAGCTGACTAAGCGTACTACTTTCATCCGTGTACAAGAGCAAGAGAACATCATCTTCGGTAAAGAGAAGTAATCCAATACTTCGGAAATTACGAATAATTAAGAGCCGCATTTAGCGGCTCTTTTTTTGTCTAAAATTTCTTCCATTTTTCGTATCACCACACAAAAACTCTGGAATTTCGGCTGGGTGTGTTGACCTGACTAATTTTGATGCTAGAAATAAATACTAAGCCACTTGGTGCATATTTGTTTTTGTTTGATATCAAAGGAGTTGAAATGAAACATCCAAAGTACGACCTTGTTAGCCGCTCACTTCATTGGATCATGGCTACGGTTATCATCTACGCCACCGTTGCAGGTTATGTGATGCACTTGGTTATGGACCGACCCGAAATATTTTCATTTCTATCGATACTTAACATGTCACTTGCAACGGTAGTGACACCGTTACTTATACTCAGGTACGTTTGGAGCCACTTTCGTCATTCCCCTGAAATGCCCTCTAGTATCCCAAAAACACAAAAGGGCGTAGCAAAGCTCGTGCATTCACTTATCTATTTGTTGATGTTTTTGGTGTTCAGTACCGGTTACTTAATGCTTAAAGAGCCTTACTCGTTTTTTTGGCTGGTTACGATAGAAAACTTGGTGAAGCACCCGGAAATCAACGACTTCTTTTTTATTCTTCACCGTGTAAGTTGTGCGCTTTTAGGTCTTTTGGTCGTCGTTCATATTACAGCGGCTCTAAAACACCATTTTGTGTCTAAAAACTATGTGTTACGGATGATGGTGTAGGTCTGTTGCATGCACTCAGGCAAATGTGTGCTGTTTTTAGCTTGTGACAGGAAATCGGGCTTAAAAAGGGGCGAGTAGGAGAGAAATACATAGAGCCTAAATAAGCTCTATGTATTGAAGTGACTCAATAGCGAGTGCTATTACTTGTAGAACGCTTCTACTTCACCTTTAAGTTTGATCAGCATTGGCTGACCCCAACGGTCTTTTGCTTTTGGTGAAGGGATTTTTACCCAACCTTCGCTGATGCAGTACTCTTCAACATCAGTACGCTCTTTACCGTTTAGGCGAATACCAATAGGGTGCTCGAAACACTCAGCCACGTAATGTGGGCTACGTGGGTTGCCTGCTAGGTGATCGGGTAAAGCTGGTTTGTTATCGCTCATAGTTCTAACCTGAAATAGATATTGAGCTGCGCATTTTAGACAATGTGCTCAGTGTGCTCAACTACTGATTTATTGTAACGGATTTATTGTGTTTTAACGCTAAATTCAAGTTTGGACGATTAGAACGGTTTTAACTTAATGGCTAAGATTAGAGTCTGAAAATCAACAAGACACCAATTGTCAGGGATCTGATGCCAAACAACGATAATTTCATCAAGCTTGTTAAAAAAGAAGACGTGGCACTCTTTTTACAGTTATTCAAAGATGTCGACGATAACATCTATAGTTTGCTGCGTTCAGCGAATATCCCCAACGATATCAATAACGATGTCGAAACCTATCAATACCTACCAGAAACAACACTGAAGAATATTCTTCAAATGTTGGGAGATAGCAACACGAAAGAAGAGTATGCGCTGAATGTCTGGAGTTTTTGCAAGCAGGTCTATATTCCGACTTATGTCCAGAGCCTGACTAAAGGAACAACGCTCAAAGCTGCACTTGATGAGTTTTCAGAGCAGCTGCAACACAAGTCTAGCGGAGCCAAAGTCTACACCAAGTATTCTGGCGGGAAGTGGTGGTTAGTCAGAGAAAAGGCATACAGCGATGATAATTGGTTTCTCTATGCTGAGATTTTTTCGGTTATCTTTATTAATGAGCTGCTATCAGCGTTGACTCTGGGGAGTTGGAAGCCAAAAGAGGTCGGCGTGCAGAGCCATGACTTGCAAGACTTTTTAAACTTGCCTCAGTTAGGCAGCGCGCAATTTTATACCGAGCGGCCAGTGACGGCGTTCTCAATCCCAGAAGCGCTGATGTTCACGCCTGTTGAAGCGATAAGCGCACATTCCATTCAAGACCAAACGATTTATTCTCCTTTGCCAACAAGCTTTTTATCTAGCTTTCAACTCGCTATAGAGCCTTATCTTTCAATGGGACGCTTACCGATTAAATTGGCGTCAGAAATCTTAAATATTAATACCCGAACATTGCAAAGAAAGCTTGAGGCTGAGGGAGTGGTTTACCAAAACTTCATCGAAGATCTTGTCATGGAGAGAATCAAACAACTTTTGATTAATTCAGAGTTATCTATCACAGAGGTGGCGAGTAAGATGGGGTACTCAGACTCAGCGCACTTTACTCGCGCGTTTAAGAGAACCATGAAGATGACGCCGAGTCAGTATCGAAAATCTGGCAGATAATCAGCAAAGACAAAGCAGACAGTGAGCTTGTGCCTATTGGTTTTTCAGGCTTACAAAGTCATCTATTGCAATTTTGCATGTGGCGTAAAATGGTAAGTTTTATTTCATAAAATCGCTCAATATAGCCGTTCATTCGTTGTTGAGAGCATGCTATGAATCCCACGTTAAATGAGTATTCCGTTGCATTGTATATCATCCCCCCGTTTATTATGAATGGGGGGCTGAGTCTTTGGTTAATGACGGATTCAACTCATATTGTATTTAAGTTATTACTCGTCCTAGCAACGGCGGCTACGCTCTTTTTGGGTGTCCGTATCTACAAGCATGAGATTGCTCAAAAACGGGTTCAGCTGTCTGAAGCGATCATTGATGGGGTTGCTGGTCTTGTTGTGGTGAACAAAGACCTGACGATTGAACGTGTGAATCGCCAGTTTACTGCCATTACCGCCTACACCGCTCGTCATCTTGAATCAAAGTCCATTATTGACCTTCCTTTCTTGTTCGGCTCGTCAGTTGTCGATGAAGTTACCCAGCATCTTTCAGAAAACATACGCTGGAAAGGGGAGTTTAGTGGCTTAAACCGGCTAGGTGGTCGTTTTACAGTGACTGTGCATGTAGAAAAAGTGGTCGATATGTTGGGCCAAGCGAGTAAGTATGTTGTGACGTTCACGGATATCAGTCGAAGAAAAAGCTTAGAAGATAGGCTGAGAAAACTGATTGAGACCGATTCGTTAACCTCATGTTGGAATCGTCGACGGTTTGACCGCGACTTGGTGCATTATGCGCAGCTTTCAAAAAGGCACCAACAAGCGAAGGCGTGTCTTGCTATCTTAGATATTGACCACTTTAAGCAAATCAATGATCGGTTTGGGCATACTGTCGGTGATGAGAGCTTAAAAGCGGTGGCCCACTTGCTAAAAATGAACGTGCGTGAAACTGACCATGTTTATCGTATTGGCGGCGAAGAATTTGCCATTCTGATGCCAGAAACCGATATAGACGATGCATTTGAAGCCATGTATCGATTAAAAGGAGTGATTACTCGCGGTACCCAACTTAACGTTACATTAAGCTGTGGGGTGGCGGAAGTTGGTAATGCCGATGAAGCGTTTCGTCAGGCGGACAGTGCGCTGTATGTGGCCAAAAGGTCAGGGCGTAATCAGGTCTCAAGTGCGCCTAAGTTAGAGGGGACAAACCTCTATTTTTAAGCGATGCCTAATGAGCGACGATTGTTGTTAAGACATGGATTTTTGGTAGAGCTTTGGAGTGAGACCAGAGACTCGTTTGAAGGCTCTTGAGAAGTGCGAGATATTGGTGTAGCCAAGCTGACTCGAGATGTACGTTAAGCTATGGCCTTCCTCCATTAACTCACAGGCAACGGAGAACATCAGGTTCTCTTTGATCTTCCTGAACGACGTATTTTCATTTTTTAGCTTTCTCTGGAAAGTTCGGACTGAAAAGTTGAGCAATTCAGCGGCTTGCTCAATCGAGAGGTCTTGCTCTTTGACATAAGGCTTGAGTAACTCAAACACACTATCTGTAAAACTGGTGTGCCATTCGATGACGGCAGGTTTTGGGCTCAGTGCGCTCTGTGGGATGTTGATTTCGCAGTTGAGTATCTCTTCTGGCAGATAGACAGCCGTCCTTGGTTGTTCAATGTACAGTTGGCAAGAGTTAGGTAGAAGCTGTTTGGTTAGGCTGACATCTGTGCCTTGAAGCTTCACTTTTGTTGGAACCCAACGTTCTTGTTTGGAGAGCAATCGAATGAGTTCAATGATGTAGCAGAGGGCGAAGGCTTCAGACCAATCAAAGTGTAGGCCTTCTTTGCCTTTTCCATACACGCAAAACCAAGATAAGTTGTGTTCAATCTCATAGTGGACGTTGCTGCTTGGTGTGTCGTTAACGAAGATTTTATTAATGTGGGTGATCGCATCGCCAATCGTTTTGTATTGGCAAAATTGGTGAAGCACATGTGGAATGATGCGTTGACGTAAAGCCAAAGCCAGTAAATCGAAAAACTTGGTGACACCTAACTGGGATGAGGTCAGAAAGATCAATCGTTTAATCGACTCAGATGGGACAAAATCGCTTTGTGATTCAAACAAATCAGGGGGTAAACCAGAGTCTTCGAGAAGTTTGTGTACGTCTAATCCATAGTCTGAAAAGACACTCACCAATATTTTAGCGTAGTTAGTTTGGATCACAGGTACTTGATACGATTCTGAAGCCATTGCGTTACATTCCTTGTACGTTGTTGCAATTATTAGACATGCATATCATTTGTTGTCTTTTGTTTTACAAATCTAACTCTGTTTGCTTGAGTTTTCCAACTGCCAGATTATTTTTAAGATATTAATTTTATTTAATTTTAGCTATTGAAAAGGGATTTCCATGTCAGAAGTCAAAGGAAATGTGGAACAAGCTACAGAGCCTGAAGCACAAGAAGCCAACAAACAGGACAAGGTGAGAAAGATAACCAATTACTTACTCACATTCGTTGCAGTCACTTTGTTGTTTAGCATCGTTGCCGATCGTGTCATTCCTATCACCGATAATGCCCGTGTAAAAGGCTACATCGTTCCTATCAAACCTGAAGTGCCTGGCAAAGTCATCGACATTCGAGTTCAACCCAATCAACTGGTGGAACAAGGAGATGTGCTTGCAGTGCTTGACCAATCTGACTACAAAATTGCCGTGCAGCAGGCTGAGCAAAATTTAGAGATCGCAGGTCAAAATGTTGGAGCTCAAACGGCCAACATCGCTTCGGCGCAAGCGAGACTGACTTCTGCAATGGTCGAGCGTCAGAATACGCAAGTACAGGCTAAGCGTATTCTTGCTATGGCAGAAAAAGGTGTGGTGTCTAAGTCGGATGCCGATGAAGCAAGAGCAGCGTTAGCAACGGCAAGGGCAGCGGTGGTGAATGCGGAAGCAGATCTAGAAAGAGCCAAGCAGCAGATGGGTAAAGAGGGTGAAGAGAACAGCCAAGTGAAAGCTGCATTGCTTGCTCTTGAACAGGCTCAGCTTAACTTAGAGCGCACCGTTATTACTGCGCCAACTCAAGGTGGGGTGTCGAACTTTAGCCTATCAGAAGGGTTCTACGCATCAACAGGTCAACCACTAATGACATTTGTTTCAACTGAAGATATCTGGGTAGAAGCCTACTACCGAGAAAACAGCTTGGGTAATGTTCAAGTTGGCGATGAGGTTGAAGTCGCTCTCGATTTTGTACCTGGCAAAGTGGTGAAAGGGCGAGTTACAAGCATCGATTGGGGCGTTGATTGGGGACAGAACGATCAAGCAGGTAAGCTTGCTCAAGCAAGTCAACAAACGGGCTGGTTAAGACAGACACAAATGCTGCCGATTACGATTGAATTTGAGCGTCAAGAAGTAAGTGGTATGTTGCGCATCGGTGGTCAGGCGGACGTGATTGTCTACAGTGAAGATAACTTTATTTTCAATATGATAGGCAAGGTGTGGATCCGTGTAGTTAGTGTGCTCTCTTATGTCCGATAATGTGATTATTGAGCCTTTAGTCCAACGACGAATTTTACGTTTTACGGTTGGAGTGATTCTGGCCGTATTTCTAGCGGCTTGGATCAATTGGCCATTGGCATTTGTGGCTCCAGTCTTTACGGCTAAATTTTTGGTCGATAAGCCTAACTTGTATCGTGAAACCGTCTATGAATTATTGCTGGCTTTAGTGGCGACCATGGGATTAGGGTTACTGCTGGCGGGGGGAATTACCCAGTATCCAATCCCATTACTAGTTCTTGTTGGCTTAATGATGCTATGGGGCTACTACCTGTTTTCTGATCCTAAGTGGAACCTGTTTGCAACCATCTTGTTGATTTCGGTTTTGATGTTGCCTTTTATGGCAATCTCCAATCCAGGGATCTCGGTCTATCTAGCGACTGGCTTGGCTTCATCAGGTGTGGTGGCGATATTGATCTTTTCTTTAGTTCACATTTACTTCCCTGAGCCAGAGAGTCAGTTTTCCGGGTTTGCCGAGCCGCCAATTAACAAACAGCAACGTTGGTACTCTGCGTTTCGAGCAATGATTATCTCGTTTCCTGTTGTGTGCTTCTTCTTTCTTTTTCAGATCTCTGATGCCTTACTCACTATGATGTTCATTGCGATACTCTCTTTGATGATCACGTCAGAGAAGTCGGTCAAGATCAGTGCATTTCTGCTCATTAGCAATGGTATTGGTGGAGCCTTAGCAATTGGAGCATTTTCAATATTAGGCATTGTGCCAAACATTGTGTTTTACAGTTTATTCATCGGTCTGATTGCTATCTTTATGGCAACGAAGATTTATACCATTCCAGAGAAGGCGCCGATTTATGCTGGTGCATTCAGTACCTTACTCGTTCTTATTGGCAGCACCCTGCTCAGTTCTGGAGATATTGACGCCAATACATTCATTCGAATTTTCCAACTGGTTTTAATTGGTGTTTACATGATTTTAGCTTCTCTGTTCTTAGAGACGCGTAATTGGAAGTTTTTACAAAATCAGCCTTAGATTTGGGCTAAACAAGGATGTCTTATGAAGTTAGATCAACACTATTCCAATCAAGCGATTGATGCAGCGATCAAAATAGCGGCCGTCGCAATACTCGTCTATTGGTGTTTTTCAATACTCAAACCTTTTATTCTCCTCGTCATTTGGGGGGCGATCATTGCAACGGCTTTATACCCAGTTGCGATGGCGATTTCCAACAGAACTGGGTTGTCGAAAGGTAAAGCGAGCGGCCTTTTAAGTTTTATTGGCGTACTCTTGCTTTTGATCCCGTTCATTGCGCTCTCTTCAGGAATCTACACCAGTGCGTCAGAAATGATCACAGGTCTTCAAGATGGTTCACTTTCTGTACCGAAGCCAAAGTCATCTCTACAAGATATTCCTCTTGTAGGAGAGAAAGTCTATGCAGCAATGATGTACGCATCGACTAACCTAGAAGGCGCATTCGTAAAATACGCTGAAGAGATCAAGCAATTTGCGTCTAAAGCGGCGTCAGTGCTTGGATCTGTAGGTGGTGGGTTTGTGCAGTTTATTATCTCGACGATCATTGCGGGTGCGTTTATGAGTAACGCCGATAAATGCCAGCAAGGTTTGACGAAACTGGTCGCAAGATTAACGCATGACAAAGGGGATGATCTGGTTCAGTTGTCAAAATCTACCGTGCGAAGTGTCGTTCAAGGCGTGATTGGTGTGGCTTTAATTCAATCAGTACTTTCAGCCATTGGTTTGGTTGTAGCAGGCGTCCCTGCAGCGGCATTTTGGGCGTTAGCGGTTCTGCTGGTGGCTATCATTCAGCTACCGCCTATTTTAGCGCTACTGCCAGCCATCATTTACATGTTCAGTGTCGAGTCGACGGTTGCGGCAAGCCTCTTTTTGGTTTGGTGTATTTTGGTGAGCGGCAGTGACGCAATATTGAAACCGGTTTTGTTAAGCCGAGGTTCCGATATCCCAATGTTGGTCATTTTATTAGGAGCATTGGGTGGTATGGCGATGTCAGGCATTGTGGGCTTGTTTGTTGGTGCTGTTGTCCTTAGCCTTACTTACCAGTTGCTGGTTGCGTGGTTAGACACAGAGCCAAGTGAGGCCGAATAAATGAAGCCAGTCTCAAGGGATGACAATTTTTACTTTCTGTTTTTTGCGCTGTTAGGGCTGTTCTTTAGTTGTGCCGTGATGCAGCAGTTCTATCCTGAAGGACAAAAAAGCATTTTAGGCTTAATTGTTGTCACTTTGGCGGTGTCTATCGCGGGCATAAATCGAAATCGCTCGTTGTATCGATCTTGGTATGGTGTGCTTCTGGTAACGGCTACGGTGTCAGGGACGTTTTCGTTTCTTGAAAACTACGACCTTTCGATTGTGACTTTAGCGGCACTGTTAATGTTTCTGTTCTCCCATATTTACTCGGCGCTAAAACAAGTCATGTCTGCTAAAACGGTGACAAAGAACCACATCATCGGCTCGATATGTATTTATTTGCTACTGGGTTTAGCGTGGGCGACGTTGTATTTGTTGATCTTAGAACTGTTACCTGAGGCATTTAATGGGTTAGAGGCTAAGCCTTGGTTAACCAACCTATTTAATGCGCTTTACTTCAGTTTTATAACGCTAACAACGGTGGGCTATGGCGACATATCACCCCAATTACCGGTCGCTCAATTCTTCGTCTTTATGGAGTCGATAATTGGGAGTTTCTACTTGGCGATCATGGTTGCAAGTTTAGTCAGTATTCGACTGTCTCAAGCTCAAGGCGAATGATGTAAAAAGCCCTGCCGATATAGCAGGGCTTTTTACTGTTATGCGTGGCCTTTTTCTAGTTTCTCTAGCTCAGAGATTGTCGTTTGAGAAACAAGCTCGCCGTCCATGTAGTAGCTGACGTTCTCGCCGTCTTTGATACCTGTTAGTGTTGCAGTCTCGCCATTAGTGTACACAATATCCATTTGAACGGTGTTGTCATCGATTTTTATCATCTCACCCGTTTCAATCGTACGGTTGTTTGAAAGAGGGGCAACCGGAGCTTCTTTCAAGCTTGAATCCAGCTCATCATTCACTTTGAAGTGAGTATCAGTTTTCGTATCGAAGACGTGTGGTGCACCTGATATTGGGTTTTTACCTGTCCAGAACTCAAGTGAGTTGAAGACCACGTAGTCAGCGGCGGTCGTAATACCATACACAGGGGCAAGTAAGAAGTTAACACCAGCACGAGCATAACGGTTATCAACAACTTCAACGTTAAATTTCATCACTTTCCCTGTTACGGCGTTACTGCCGATACAACCAGTCAGTGCAGTTGCCAAAACGGTTAGTCCTACTACTTTAAGTGCAATCTTTTTCATCATATTACCTGTGTTATTTAAAAGTCTGTTTTTCGGAACAGGTTCAGTATGCGTGTTATCGAAATCTAACTTTTACCATTTTACGCCAGTGATAGAATGTGCTGGTGAATTATTGTACAAACGAAAAACGCCGACATAAGTCGGCGTTTTCAATAAAGAGAACGGTGATAAAGAATCATTTCATGACGTATTTATACGCTCGGACAACGAGCCAACCTGCTGCTTTGATCAATGTGGTTGATAGGCGAAAAGCAATTTTGCCAGCAACGGAGAGCAGTTCCCCTGTCACTAACAGGCACTTATGTAAATCAGATTGTTTGAATTCAGAATAGGTCATTGTAAGTCTCGTCGTCATATCGGTAAGTTCTGGCGTGCAAAGATAGAGGAGATGTATCAACAGGGCTTACCATTTAGCGCCAATAGCGTGTATTTAGATTGGATAAGACAATGACTTTGCTATCACTTTTGGAGTTAAATTGCCCGAAAAGTGGAGACTTGTCAGAACACATCTAAACTAAAAATAGCTGATATATCATTTGTTTGAATGAGGAATGCATGGATTCAAAACCAGTTGTTTTAATCGTAGATGATACCCCGAGTAACCTAGATGTACTGACGGGCATTCTAGGGGATAGTTACCAAATTAAGTTAGCGATTAATGGAAAACTCGCGATCAAGATTGCACAAATGGTGCCTCAGCCCGACATTATTCTGCTTGATATCATGATGCCAGAGCTAAATGGCTACGAAGTGTGTGAAATCTTAAAGTCCCAACCGAATACGGCGCATATTCCTATCATCTTTGTGACAGCCAAGATTGAGCCAAGCGATGAAGTCAAAGGCCTAGAGCTTGGCGCCGTCGACTACATCACCAAACCGATTACGCCTGCTATTGCGCTTCAGCGAGTAAAGACACACTTGGCGCTTTACGATCATCAGAGAACGCTTTATCAGAAAGTAAAAGAGCAGACCAAAGAGATAGCGCAGGGCAAGCTTGAAACCATCCACAGCTTGGGACGAGCGGCGGAATTCAAGGACAATGAAACTGGTATGCATGTCATGCGCATGAGCCACTATTGTCATGTGTTGGCGTTGGCAGCCGGTATGACTGAGCAAGATGCTGATACGTTAAGAGATGCCGCCCCGATGCACGATGTGGGTAAGATAGGTATTCCTGACAGTGTGCTTTTGAAGCCAGGTAAACTCGACAAAGAAGAATGGGCGACGATGCAAAAGCACGTTGACTATGGCGTTGAGATATTAGGCAGTTATGGTGACTCCAAGTTGATGAAAGTTGCCATTGAGGTCGCAAAGTACCATCACGAAAAGTGGAACGGCTCAGGTTATCCGAATGGAATTGCAGGTGAAGATATTCCGCTTGTTGGCCGAATCGCGGCGATTGCAGATGTGTTTGATGCACTGACTTCGGAGCGACCGTATAAACAAGCATGGAGTATCGATAAAACGTTAGGGTTGTTAAAAGAGGAAAGTGGGCAGCACTTCGATCCTCACTTAGTTGACCTGTTTCTCGCTAACCTAAAACAAATCCTTGAGATTAAAGAGCGTTTTAAAGATGAGTAGTGCCTTCATCCGAGTGTTTTTCGGTGTATTCGTTTGGGTTTGGCTAGCGTTGCCTGGCGCAGTGGGTGCGGCTGATTTAAGTGATTTGTCTACTCGCACTCAGCAATGGGCTGAGCAAAATCCAACCATTACCTATGTCGTATTCCGAAATCACTATCCCTATTCCTTTATCAATGACAGTGGCGAAGTGGATGGTGTGGTACGAAGTTTTACCGATGACTTCACAGAGCGCTATGGCATAGACGTGCAATTCAAAATCGTCACTTCGTATGCACAGGCAAAGCAGGCATTGAAAGATAAACAAGCGGATGTGTTTCCGTTTCAACATGCCATGCCGAACTCAGGGAGCGAGTGGTTTGTTACTCAGCCTTATTTTCCTTATCAAGCCGCTTTGATTATTCCTGAAAACAATTTCTTGAGTCACGCTGTGAGAGGCGATAGACCAAAAAAAGTGGCATACATTGAACAAAGTATGCAGCTACCACAAAACGGTTTTCAGAAGAAAGTGGCAGAGGGCTATCCCTATCCAACGGTCATTGATGCGTTAAGGGCTCTTGAAAAAGGCTACGTTGACGCAATTTGGTCTGAACCTGTTTCTACGTTAGAGCTTGCTCAACAGTCGGGCATTGAGGACCTGACGACACTCTATTTCCTTTCCGTATGGGAACAATTACAAGCTTCGATGCTGATTGAACGCTCGAAACCAGAATTGCTTGAGCTGCACAACCATCAATTCGATCACCTCTCAAGTGAGTGGAGAAATGATGTACGTTC
Source organism: Vibrio sp. RE86 (assembly GCF_013114545.1). GTDB lineage: Bacteria > Pseudomonadota > Gammaproteobacteria > Enterobacterales > Vibrionaceae > Vibrio. The sequence continues at coordinate 105,964 of NZ_VTXI01000010.1, forward strand.
GGTTTGGTTAGGTGAATCACCTTTTAGGCCAAAGTTAAAAGGGGTGTTTGGTTTTGGTAATCCACCTTATATGTACCCTGATAGCCCATCAGTTGGACTAGAGCATGGGATCATCCAATTGTTGGTAAACAGAATGGGGTATCAGCTTGGTGACGTTGTCACACTGCCGCCAACAGCAGCGAATAAAGCGCTAAAGGCGGATGACTCATTCTCTTTTGTATCAAGTATTTCAGATGTCGAAGACAATAGGCGCTTTCTCACAAAACCGATTATTGATATCGAATTTGTTCCAGTTACATTGAGTGGCAGAAATCTAAATATTGATAGTCAAACCGACCTCAAATTGGGCGCGCTTCTCTACGATGAAACGTCACCGAGTAAGCGCGCTTTAGAAGAGCTTATCACCAAGATTGATGTTGCTGAGGTAGTCGATGTCAACACACTGGAAACTGCGTTTTCACAGCTGCGAACATTAGATATCGATGTACTTTTGATTGAGCATCGGGTTTTAGAGTGGTTTTTAAGTAACACCGGTTACATAGAGAGCTCTCAACTCAAACTCCATACTGAGCATGCGATTAAGTCACCAATTCGAGCTGAGTTTAAAACTGAGCAGCTAAGAGATGATTTCAACGCTGCGCTAGACAGTGTTAGATCAAATGGCAATGAAATGGACGGCTTAATTGAACGTTACATCGAACAAGACCTCACTAAGACATTGACCAAAGCGGAGATTGTCGCTCAGGTGATGGCTTACTTTATTGTCAATGACCGAACAGACGATATTGAGAGTGTTCTTGAGCTGTTTGATAGCCAAACTTCATTTAAGCAGATCCATTTCGACTCAGACACTGCGGGCGAAACTCAACTAACTTGGTTATTAGATAAATCGATAGGGCGAAAAACGCTTTCGGATAAGTCGCGCTACGCTTCAGTCACTAAGAGTGCGTATTATGAAACGAAAGGGGGGCGAACGTATGTAGGTGAGGTCAACTTCCACTTCGACGTAAGGGACTTAGTCGAGAAGCATACTTACTTTCCGTCTGTAGAACAGTTCGCAATATTTGGTCCGAACGCTCGGCGGTATGTTGAAGAGCTTTACACGAATAAAAATCTGACTGGTGAAATTCTCAATTTAAGCAACTCCGAGAGGCAGTGGATCAAACAGCAACCAAGGCTGAGGGTAGGTGTGGATCCCAATGCAATGCCTTACGAAGCAATTAACGACAAGGGTGAGTATGTCGGGATTGTTGAAGATTACTTGGATCTGATTCGGGAAAAGACGGGCTTAAGCATTACCGCGGTTAGTGTAGAGAGTTGGGAAGAGACGATAAAACTGGCTGATCATGGAACCGTTGAGCTTATTTCTGCCGCAATCGAGAATGAAACGTTGGGTGAAAACTATCGAGTTGCTCGGGGATTGTTCTCCAGTCGGTTAGCGGTAGCCTCAAAACGAGATGTCCGGAGTTTGGTATTAGAAAATGCAACAGGTTGGAAAATAGGGATATTAAAAAATGGTGCTAATACCCCTGATATTACTCGACGCCACCCTAATGTAGACTGGGTTCAAATCAATTCGACCAAGGAGGGGCTGATTCAAGTCGAGGATGGCGATCTCGATGGCATGATTGATACGGTGCATGTCGTCAATTACCTGATTAACTCTGCTGGTTACTCCGATATTCGCATCGTTGGCAGATTGACTGAATCCGTAACTCCGAGCCTTCATGTCATCAAAACAGAGCCGTTATTGCTGTCTATCCTCAACAAAGCAATCTATTCAATTTCAGCTGAAGAGCATCAACAAATTGCCTCCAAATGGACCACGCCTAGGAATATTGAAACCATCGATTACAAGTTGGTTTACCTGATCTCAGGTTTCTCTTTGTTAATTATGGTGCTGATATTTGTCTGGAACCGTCAACTTAAACGACAAGTCGCCATTGCTAATCAAGCTACAGAGCAACTTGTTCAAGCAAGAAATGAGCTTTACGATATTCTCAATACTTCCCCGATTGCGGCGAGTGTTGTGATCGACGACCGAGTTGAGTACGTCAATGATACGGCGCGCCTTCTGTTTGTGCTTCAAGATGAAGATATGTCGAGTTTTGATGTTACTCGGATCTATGTGTCGTTGGACGATCGTGCTGAGGTCTTTAATACGCTCACTAAACAGAATTTTGTTGTTAACAAAGAATTGAAGCTATTGAAGTCCACAGGGGAGCCTTTTACCGCTCTAGTGAGTTACTACAAGCTCGTCGTTGAAGGAAAGCCTGCTACCCTGTTTTGGGCGTTCGACATTTCAGAGATGAAGTCTTTGAATGATCAACTTGAGCTTGAAAAAGATAGGGCAGATGCTGCCAGCCAAGCCAAATCAGAATTCCTAGCTAACATGAGTCACGAGATACGTACACCGATGAATGCGATTATTGGTTTGTCTCACCTTGCTATTGGCGAGATAGCCAATCCGATAGCTAAGAACTATGTCGAAAAGGTGCATCGTTCTGCTCAGTCTCTACTCAATATCATCAACGATATTCTCGACTTCTCAAAGATTGAAGCGGGCCAGCTTGGATTAGAGTCGATTCCTTTTGATATGTCTGAGACATTAGCTGAAGTGATTGAACTGATGCAGGTAAAGGCCGATGAGAAGGCTTTGGAACTCAAAGTGGTGTTAGATTCTGGCCTGAGTACGCCCGTTGTCGGAGATTCGCTGAGACTGTTTCAAATAGTGCTTAATTTGGTCGGTAATGCGGTGAAATTTACACCTCAAGGTTATGTCGAGTTAAAGGCTAAATTGATCTCCCAATCTGACTCTGAAATGTCAGTTTTAATTGCTGTGACTGATTCAGGGATCGGAATCTCAAAACAAAACATTGACGCTTTGTTTGAAGCGTTCAGCCAAGCCGATAGCACCACGACGCGCAAGTTTGGAGGAACTGGGTTGGGGTTGAATATCAGCCAGAAGCTTGTATCCGCGATGGGAGGTCACATTACCGTCACCAGCGAGTTAGAGCGCGGAAGCTGTTTTTCGTTTGAATTAACGCTGCCCAGATCAAGCGCGCAAGAGGTTAAGGCACTTAAAGCGCAAAGTGCACCGCGAGAAGAGCAGGTGATGTTTGCAGGCGAGAAGGTTCTACTGGTTGAAGATAATGAGCTCAACCAAGACTTGGCATTGGCGTTACTTTCCAAGCTTAATCTTAACGCAGATATCGCTAATGATGGCCTCGAAGCATTGGAGCAAGTAAAAGCACATCAATATGCGCTTATTCTAATGGATCTACAGATGCCTAATCTGGATGGATTTGAGGCAACAAAACAGATCAGGACGAGCGGCAATGAAACACCAATTATTGCGATGTCAGCCAATGTATTCTCGGAAGTCAAACAAAAGACATTTGAAGCGGGTATGAATGGGTTCATTGAAAAACCGATACTGTTCGAGCAGTTTGTTATCAAGTTATCTGAGTTTATTGAGCCGCAACGTGAACCGCCAAGCGCTTTGCTTAGCGGTAGCAATAAAATGGAAGGTGCAGAGCAGATTCCTGAGGTAAATCAGTCGCTGGCAGTCTTTTCACAAACGTCGTTAGATCTGTTTACTCAGGGAGACATTCATTTACAGCAAAAATTGTTGAGTAAATTTACCCACCAAGCTCCAGCACTCTTTACAGAGGCCCTTCAACAGCACGAAGAAAATGACTTTGCATCATTAGAAAGAACTCTTCACACCTTAAAAGGTATTTCTGGTTCTATCGGTGGTGAGCAGTTAGCAAACGTGATGAAGAAATTGGAACAACAAGCAAAAGAGCTGATCGTTCAAAGATCAGAGCTTGAAGATGCGCAGGTGCATTTGAATGACCTGATTGCTCATGTTAAGCCACTCTTAAACGAAGAAGAGACTAATTCGTCACCTAGCGGAGGTTCAATCCTTCAATCAGACTGGGAGAGTATCAAGGTTAAGATTGAATCGTTTGATGGAGAAGCAATTAAGGTGGTGAATGACCTTAACTCTAATCAACCCTATATCGGTATGTTGAACAATGTGGCGCTTGCTTTAGAAAAATATGACTTTGAACTTGCGTTAGAGGAGCTTGAAAAGGTCGAAAAGGAATAAGGTCTAGGAGCCTTTATAACTAGGAAGCGGTATCGGCAGGTTTGTTTAAATGAGGGGGGGGCCTAGTTATCTGCGTGTACGGGCTAAGTCTATCCAAATCACAAGAGGTAATTAGCACACTATCTGAGTTTCATCGATACGAACAGACATTGGGCAAATCTCAATCACCCCGCTGAGCTCGTACAGTCTTCTAAGCAACTTCTCATTTATTTTTGTTCCCGCTTCCAACAAGCATCCGCCGGTTTTTGCTCGAATACTGTCGATAATGATCATGTTCTCCCTGAGTTCAGAGAGTTTCGTGATCTGCTCAACATGCGATGACACTTCTTTGATACGAGGAGCATTGCTCTCTACTGGTGTTTCTTGAGAGGGTAAGTGAACCTCCGTATCAACCTTTCGGTAAAGATGTTCTTGATAGAGTTGTTTGGGTTCTAAAATAGCATTTTTTATCTGAACCTTAGTGTTTTGAACCGTGACGGGTTTCACCAGAAAAGCGTCAACTTCTAACGTCATACATGCAGCAATCGTAGCGGTATCAGACAGGGTCGTGACGGCTATGATACTGGTCAATTTCGTAGTTTGGGTTAGACCTTCTCGTATCTGTTTTATGAGCTCTAAGCCATTGACCATAGGCATGTTGATGTCAGTAATGACCAAATCAATTGAGTGATGGTTTAGCTTCTCGATGGCTTCAAGCCCATCTTTCGCACATAGGATATTTTCAAACCCAGCTCTGACCAACATGTTCAGTAGAGCTTTACGGGAAAATTGGTGGTCTTCAACGACCAAAATTGTATATTTACTTGGGGAAAATTGAGTCATAGTCATAGTGATAGTTCCGTGTCTTCTATGATTGAGCTTTTAACTAAATACACTTTTATTCTTTCCGCTTCCTTACGGCTTTGATTAAGTTTATCAGTAAGAGAGCGCCAATCTTTGGTCGTCGCAGTGTTCTGGATGAACTCAAAAGTCTTTGCGAGATCATTCGCGCCTGCGGAACGAGCCGCCCCTTTTGCTGCGTGAGCGACTTGTTGAAGCGATAGCTCGTCTTTTTGGATCAACGCTTCTTCGGCAAGGTGAAGATCTTCCGTGACCGAGTCCCAATAACCTTCTAACAGAGGAGAAATAACCTCGGGTTCAGTCGTACCTAAAATATCTCGTAAACTATTTAGGCAGATGGGACTGTTACTTGCGCTAGTCGAGATATCTTGAAAATCGTCACTGACTTTACTTGAGTTGATACTCACCAAAGGGGCGAGTGTCATCCATTTTTCAATGGTGCTGTTCAGCGTTTTAAGTTCGACAGGTTTTGTCAGGTAATCATCCATCCCTGAGATCATACATTGCTCCGAAGCTTCCACCATTGCGTTGGCCGTTATGGCCACGATAGGGATATGACCACGATTTCTGTCTTGTTGCTCTAACTGGCGTATTTGTTTGGTGAGCTCGTATCCATCCATTATTGGCATATGGCAGTCGGTAAGAATCAAATCAAAGTGACGTTTCTTAATTATTTGAAGCGCTTCTTGGCCGTGAGATGCAAGCTCGCTCTGGTAGCCTAAGTACGAGAGCTGCCGTTGTAGTACATCTCTGTTTGTAGCTTGGTCGTCAACAACCAGTATGAGTCCTTCTTTCTCCTCATGACTTTTTAGAGCGGGTGTATCGACTTGTTGATGTGAAATATCAGGGCTAATCAACCCTTTAATCGCTGCGATAGCATGAGTTAATTCGCTTGGTTTGAATGGGCTACAATTCATGACATATAGGCTTGGCATGATGAATCCAGTTTTTCCACCAGCAAGAGATGAAAACAGGATGCACTTGAAACTGGATAGAAAGCGATGCTCAGAGTCTGACAATCTGTTTTGTGTCATCGTGTCATAGAGATCGGGGCCAATAAGAAGGACGTCGATTCGTATATCGGAATCTTTAGCGTGTTTGAGCACTTTTATCGCGCGAGGCAGGCTAGATACGGTATGGAGCTTACAGTCATAGTTGGACAGATTAATATCACAAAAGGTATTCACATTTTGGTTATTGGTTACCATTAAAATACGTGTGCCAGAAAGGTGCTCTTTCGTAACATCCTCAGGGGTCGATTCTACTTCTATAAACGGTATTTCAAGAGAAAATCGGCTGCTAACGCCAAATTCGCTCTCTACATGGATGCTCCCCCCCATAAGCTCGAGCAAGGACTGTGTAATCGAAAGACCAAGCCCTGTTCCCCCGTAAAGGCGTGTTGTGCTTGTATCAGCTTGAGTAAAGGCTTTAAATAGTTTGCTCAACTGCTCTTTGGTCATACCGATGCCGTTGTCTTCGACGATAAGGTCAATACAAGGTGCGATGCCGTTGGTACCTAAAGAGGCTGATACCCAAATTTTGCCCTGTATTTCGTCTGTGCTATCGGTGAATTTGACGGCATTACCAATCAAGTTGAGCATGATTTGACTCAATCTTACGCTGTCGCTCATGATGACTTTCGGCAAATCAGCGTCATAGGTTAAGTACATTTCTATGCCTTTGTTGCTGGCCTGAAGGTGCAGCACATCTAACGAACGCTCTAGTAAGGTCTGCAGTTCGACAGGGACACTTTCTAATGACATTTGACCCGCTTCAATTTTGGAGAAATCAAGGATGTCGTTAATAATATGAAGAAGTGTTAGGGCCGAGTCTTTGATGGTGCCGACCATTGTTCGCTGCTCGGTTTCTAAACTGGTTTCGCTCAGTAGGCTTAGCATTCCCACAACCCCGTTCATTGGGGTACGAATTTCGTGGCTCATGTTAGCCAAGAACATTGACTTTGCTTCGTTCGCCGCTTGTGCGATTTCGCTTTCTGCTCGAAGTGAGGCTTGAGCATTCTTTTCTTTAGTGATGTCTATATTGACTCCCCCCATGCCAATTGGGGTAGTGTTATCTTGGTCAAAAATGACGTCTGCGGCGGCTTTTATCCAACGTATTTCGCCGTCAGGCATCTGGATACGAAATTCAGCGATAAATTGGGACAAGGTCTCTTTGGCATGCAGTAGAGCCTCTTCTGCGTGTGACACGTCATGGGGGTGAACGCGTTCTTGCCACATTGTGTAGTTATTTTCGGACTCCCCGGGGTCAACGCCATAGATCTCGTACATACGTTCGTCCCAAGATAACTCATTGGATTCGAAGTCCCAGCTCCAAATACCAATACCGCCAGCTTGTGTGGCTAAGTTGAAGTTCCTGAGGACTTCTTCAAGTTCACTGCGGTTTCGTTGCAGCTCCATCTTTGCCACATGTTCTGAGCTGCGGTCATGAAGGGTGATCACAATGTACTTACGATTCTTAATTGAAATATAGCGAGTCGCTCCTGATAACAAAATGACATATCCATTGACCTGTATAGACAGGGCATCCTCTAAGGATACCTCTTGATACATAGGAACTTTGTCGAGCTGGTTTTGAATCTGGTTGGGCTTTAAATCGGTAAGAACATTTTCAATATCCAACCCTAATAGTTCTGTACGAGGTTGATCAAATAGAGCGAGTGCCGAGTCATTTGCGTCCAATACTTGATTGTTTTCGTTGAGTAAGATCATCGCATCCATTGCTTGATCGAACATCACACCAATTTGAAGCTCATGTTCATTGATTCTCTGATGCTGAGTAGAAACCAGTTTCTTGAGTTGACGATTGTTCTCTCTAAGCGCGAGCTTGGCTTTATGAATATCAGTGACGTCCGATTGAGTCAGGACATAGTAATTTAGGCTACCGTCATCACGTAGCATAGGTTCAATACGTAGATTCACCCACCGATTGGCACTGAGTTGATTCAAGTGAAAGGTGTGATTTGACGACGAAAGTTCCTTAAGTGCCACGCTTAGGTTTCGTGCATCATTGCTGTTGATGATATTGCTGAAAAAGCGAAAAACCTTTTGTCCAATAATCTCTCCGTGCGCACAGCTGTGAAAGGCCAAAAAAGCGGGATTTGCGTAGAAAATGGAGTTGGAATCGGCCTGTGCATCACAAATGATGATGCCTTCAGGAAGGACATCAAGAACACTCTTTTTGATCTGAGTGTCTGCGGCTGTTACATCAGCTCGCCTGGAAAGCAACGAGCGAAAGGGGTTTTTCATATCACGCCAACCTTATTGGATTCCATTTCAATGAAGTTGATTTTTATTATGTGTTCTATTTCATAAGATAGTAGAAGGTGCGAGGTTGAGCAATTTAGTCATTAGGACTTTTTACTTAAGTTAGAGCATTAATCCTATATTGATCCGTAAAAGGAGTGAGAGTTAACTTCACGCTAACAAAGTAAGTAATAGGTCAGAGTGTTTTGGGTGGCGTGAAATGGTAAATCGTACAGTAAGAGGAAATCTATTCTAGTCGCAAATAATTTGGAGTGAATATGAATAAACGAACTCTTTTGATTGGATTTTTCTCTTTGTTCGCGGTTTTTGTTACCAATGCAAACCAACAACCAAGCAGTAGGGCTGAGCTAACACATGAAACAACTTATGATGCCATCATGAATGCTGCGGAAGCGGGATCGGCGCATGCGCAAGTCAAGCTCGGTCTGATGTATGAGCAGGGGGAACACGTTGAGAAAAGCTTTGATGAAGCCGAAATGTGGTTTCGTTTAGCTGCAAATCAGGATCACCCTCAAGGCGAATATAATCTTGCTTTGTTCTATATTGATGGAGTCAGTGTTCAGCAAGACGCGTCTATCGCCTTGTATTGGCTAGAGAGAGCGGCAAATCGTGGTTACATGCCAGCGATTTTGCATTTGGCTAATTATCAGCAGGTAAACTCGTTGTTAGATGAAGATGAGCCCAATTGGATAAGAGTGGCAGCTGAGCGAGGAGATCCTCTTTCTCAACTGGACCTAGCAAAACATCATTTAAAAATGAGTATGTCGGTGACAGACATTGCTCAAGCGGAATTTTGGCTAACGAATGCAGCAGAGCATGGCCTATTAGAAGCTCAATTATTGCTCGTCGAATTGTACACTTTAGCTAAATATCAACTTGTTGATGAAGAAAAAGCGAATTTTTGGAAGCACGTCGCGATGCATACCGAATTGGAACGCTATCCTGAGAATAACTAGATATGGAAGTCAGAGGTGAGTAAATGAGTAGATTACCTAACGTGATGAAGGCACTGTTTCTTTTTGCCTTTATCTCGTTCTCTATTGTGGCGAATGCAAAAACATTGGTTGAGATTCAGAGTGGCCTAAACTCAAATTTCACCGAGCTAGCGCAAGCCCATGAAAGTGAACAAGCATTTTTAGAAGATGTTTTAAGAAGAAAGAACGAACGCTTTCGTGAGCTGTTAACTGAAAAGCTTCAAGATGGTTCATTATCGGAAGGTGCGGATGCGTTATTGCTAGAGCAGATAGAATTATTGCGCGGTTTGCTGTCGATGAGTGAAACCGCCATCGATAAACTGGCGAAAGAATCCCGCTCAGCAAGCGCAGAAGATAAATTACATCTCGACCTTAAAGTGCAGCGTCGAATTGCGATTATGGACACCTATTACGGACAGCTTGAAGCAACACTTCAACAAGCAGAGCAGCGAGCTATTGATGTTTCATCCGTCCGTGATGAGTTCAAAACTGCGCTGAAAACGCGAGTTGAGTTTCTCTCCAACGCGATCTTATATGTGGATACTCAAAAGCGAGAAACAGAAGCACGTTTGGGTTACGTGAGTGAAGCTGAGAAAGCGACCTTAACTCAAGAAGTGATTCGTTACAGCGAACGTATCGCGATGATGGTGGTGAGCTTTGAATCTGGGATTGCTCTCATGGACTCGATGGGGCTTGATGTCACAGACTACAAGCAGATTCTATTGACGATTACGGGTGATATCAACGCGGACGTTCTTGATATCGGCGTTGCTTACGGCCTTCTTGAAGAGTGGATGATTTCGTTTAAAGAGTGGGCGTTTGAGAATACTCCTTCGATTGTGGTTAAGCTTGCGTTGTTTCTGGCGATTCTTTATCTGACGCGTAAGCTTGCTAGGATTGTATCGACGGCGGTTGGTAAAAGTGTTAAGCACTCCAAAATGGATTTTAGTGTCTTAATGCAAGAGTTCTTTGTTTCGATTGCCTCTAAAGCCGTCATCTTTGTAGGCCTACTAGTGGCATTGTCTCAGGTTGGTATTGAACTTGGACCGCTATTGACTGGTTTCGGTGTTGCGGGTGTTATCATCGGTTTCGCATTGCAAGATACGTTATCTAACTTCGCTTCTGGTTTGATGATCTTGATTTATCGTCCATACGATGTTGGCGACATGGTTAAGGTTGCAGGCATCCAAGGCACAGTAAAAAACATGAGCTTAGTGTCTACCACGGTACAAACCATTGATAACCAGAGATTAATCATTCCAAATAATAAAATTTGGGGAGATGTGATCAACAATATTACCGTCGAGACCGTGCGTCGTGTCGATATGGTGTTTGGAATTGGCTACGCTGATGATATCGATAAAGCGAAAACCGTGTTTATGGATATCCTGACGGCTGATGAACGTGTGCTTAAATCACCAGAGCCTATGGTTAAGCTCCATACGTTAAATGAATCATCAGTCGACTTTGTTGTCCGCCCGTGGGTTAAAACGGATGATTACTGGGATGTCTATTGGGATGTGACAGAACGAGTGAAAAAACGTCTTGATGAAGAAGGAATCACCATTCCTTTCCCACAACGAGATGTGCATATTTACAATCATTCGGAAGATTAATCATAAAAAAGCCCAAGTGTTTAACTTGGGCTTTTTCGTTAACCTCGCATCATTGCGCAAGCATAAGCGGTTGTGAATGCTTGCTCTTGATATTGCTTTAACCCGGTCTCTTTGAAACCAATTGCTAGTGGGTTTTTCTTCAGGCTCTCTTTGATTTGAGTTGGTGAAACAACTTCTACGTTCAAACTTTCAATCAGTTGAATCGCCGCTTCTAACTTAAAGCCAACAGCGCCGCCTGCGAACTTACCTTTAGTTTGGCGTTGACGAATAACCACTTTTTCAATCTTGTAATCTTCAACTAGTTTTGCAAAAGAGAATTGAAATTTTCTCACCTCTTGGGTGTCATTCGCGTTAGCAATTGAGATCTTTGCTACACGGCAATCTGGAAGGTGAACGACACTATCTTCATGTGAAAGAAGACAGATAACTGCATCGTTGCCTTTAAGTTCTACACCACAAATTTTCATAATTGTACCTAGTTTAAGTTTTGTCGGTCATTATACTCAGTCGCTAGCCGTTGGCGACCGATTGTTTACAACTCTCGAGAATAATTAGTGTTTATGGAGAGGTAAGCCTTTGCCTCTTCTGGCAATGGTTGAACTATATTTACCTATGGTAATAAACAAAACAGCTCTAAGTTCTTTGTCTATCAAAGCTTTGTATATTGAGCTCAGAATTGGCATCAAAAATGCTCAATATTTGATAACTAGTTTGATCGAACTAGCTTGAACGAGAATGTATCAGCGCAGTGGCTTTTTAGGGAAGAGAAGTGTTGTGAAAAAACTAGGAACTTTGCTCATTATTTGTAGTGCGTTAGTAGGGTGTAGCTCTAAGTTCGTGTACAACAATATGGACTGGCTTCTAATTGAATATCTTGAGGATTACGTCGAGCTCAATGACGCTCAAGAAGAGGTTGTGGAGCAAAAAATTGCGTTGTTGAGTGAGTGGCATCGGAGCGAGGAGATACCTAACTATATCGATCATCTAGATGAACTCATGCAAATCAACCCGAATACGCTTACTTTAGAGCAGCTGGAAGAACAACAAGCAAAATTCCAACAGCACTCAGAGCGTTTGGTGGCGAGAATAGCCCCGGAATTGTATGAGATAGCTCAAGAGTTATCTGATGAACAAGTAGAAGAGTTGATGGACAACATTCGTGTTCGCCACACCAAGTATAAGAACAAATATCAGCCTTTGACCGAGACTGAAACACGACATGTGTACCAAGAAAGGATAGAAGACAACTTAGATACTTGGCTTGGAGAAGTTAACGCATCACAAAAGCGATTGATAGAGCAATGGACTCAAGAAATGTATGTGACTTCGGGTGATTGGGTTAACTATCAGACCAATATGCGTATTGAAGTGAACACACTACTCAATGATAGACATGATTTAATTCGGTTTAAGCCTGAATTTGACAACTTGATGTTTAATCCAAGAAGCCTTTACACCAACCAACTTGAGAACAAGCTTAATCACAATAGAAATGTTGCGAATAACTACTTAATCAAAATCATCAACTCGATGACTGAGGAGCAAACCGAGCACTATCGAGCGGAGTTGCAAGATTGGAAAGAGCTTGCGATTGCTGTCCAGTAATTTGAACCCTGTCTATTTTATCTGATTGATACACACGTTAGAGTAAAAAGAACGTTTATTAATCGTTTTGGTGAAAAATGGAATGGATTCTGTTGTTTGCAGCGGGTGTGCTCGGTGGTGTTTTAAATAGTATTGCTGGGGGAGGGAGCTTCATTACCTTTCCTGCTTTGATTTTTGTTGGCGTCCCACCTGTTATCGCGAATGCAACTAATACGTTTGCTTCATGTGCTGGTTACATGAGTGGTGCTTACGGATTTCGCAATGAAATATCTGAGCTCAAGTCTTCAATCAAATCGACCATCTTCTACAGCCTTATCGGCGGCGCTATTGGTGCATATCTACTGCTAAACGTATCAGAAACTCAGTTTTTGGTTGCGATTCCTTGGCTATTGTTTTTTGCCACTCTGTTATTCTTATTTGGAGCAAAAATCAGTGCCAAATTAACCGCCATATCCGAAGGAACTTCGAGACGAACAACGTTCGCGACGATCTCGGTGACGTTACTGCTTGTCTTTGTATCAGCGTACGGCGGGTTCTTTAATGCAGGATTAGGCGTCATCGTTCTTAGCTACTTGGTTGTTGCTGGCTATACAGATATAAATCAAATGAATGGGGTTAAACTTCTCATTTCATCTTGTGTGTCAATCATTGCGATTTTCATTTTCGTCCTTGATGGAGCCATTGATTGGTATCGAGGAATCGCCGTTATGCTTGGCTCTCTAGCTGGCGGATACATCGCAGCACGTGTTTCACGCCAGGTTGAGCAAAGGTACGTAAAAGGTTTTGTCGCTCTCTCTAGTCTATTCATGACTCTCTACTTCTTTGTTGATGTTTATGCTTGATTTGTGTGTTTTTTAGTCATGCATAAATCACAGTTGTATCTATTTTGAGAGGGATTTAGCTTAATTTAGAACTTTGACAGGCATAATGAAATGGTCATAAACAAATGTGGTTTGGATGGGGTTTATGACTCGATTCAATGTGTTAGGAGGAGTTATGAATAGAAAACTAGGCAGAGTGATGTCAAGTAGCCGTATGATTACCTTCATTGCATTCTTAGCAGCGACGTTTGCATGGATTTTGGAGATGCCAGCACTGTTTACCGTCTCTCTAATCGCACTTGTTGCTAGTGCGTTGTTGTTTCTAAACGATCGTTTCAACTCTAACAACGGCAAAAGACCTACATAGTGAATAACGGCGTTGTGTCACCGATCAGAGTTTGCGGCTTCTCTAGATGTTCTGGAGAGGCCTTGTTGTCTCGTTTCCCTCCAGGTGCTTCTAAAAGGTGCATGAGCCAGCCTCGCATGGTGTGCCTCGCCATAATAGTTTGCTGATAACATAGCTCATTTAATATACCCTCATGAAATAACATATTTCTTATATTCATATATCTTTAAGTTTTGTAGTTTTAAATTTCATTTCATGTCAATAAATAAAATTAAAAAATATTATTTAAGCTTAAGATTGTCTCAAAGTTAATAATCAGCAATCTAGTTTCTTAAATTAGAGACTAAGGTTTTAGTTGAATGTTTCTTGTCTTCTCATCTTGGTTTTTGCGATCGTCATATCACTGCATAGTGAAAGTAATAATAGTTTTATAAAATAACTTTATTGTTTTTCTAGGCGTGTTAAATCTTATTTTGTTTATCAAAAATGAGACTTTACTTTCCACTCGGTTATATTTAAAAATGAGACTGTCTTCTCTAGAAAATGAGACGGCTTTTTTATTGTCTGAAATGTAAATTAACCAAGTCTTATCTAACGTAAAAGATAGGGATATAAGCGTAGCTAAATATGGACATAACAACGTACAGTAAGGTTAAATTTGGGGAAGAAGAGTCAAGTGCGCTCTATCGAATTGTCGATGGAGTGGTAATTATTGCATCTCTAATCTTAATCTCCTTAATATATTTGGGGACAATATCAAAAGTTTATATAGTGTCAGGTTTTTTGTCTGCTCTACTATTTGTGTTCTTTGCTGAGCAATCTGGTCTCTACAGATATAATGGAGTATTTGCCCAAAGACATGAACTAAAGAATATTCTTGGGGTTTGGATGCAAACTTTGCTCGTGTTGCTACTGTTTGCCTTCTTTACGAAATGGACAGAAATACACTCGCGCGTTGTTGTTACCGCTTGGATGGTGGCTACGCCTTTAACTCTTATTACATGCCGATTAGCGGGCAACCAAATGCTTCGCTCTCATTACAAAAAATATCAATATAAGCAGAAAGCTATTATCGTTGGTGTTTCTAACGCAGGTATTAGATTAGCGAAGGATATGATGGCAGATAAGTCGTCAAATCTTGAGTTCGTTGGTTTTTATGATGATAGAGAGCCGAAACGTCTACCTGCTGAAGGCTTAATTAAACCGATTCTTGGTTCGATATCTGATTCGGTCAACAAAGCAAAGAACCGAGAAGTTAGGCATGTCTACGTAGCGCTGCCGATGGGTGAAGTAAAGCGCGTAAAAGATGTCGTAAACATGTTCTCAGACACCACTGCACGCGTCTACTTAATCCCTGACATCTACACTTACGAGCTCATGCAAGCTCGTTGGAGAACAATCGGAAATAGCCCAACAATCAGCGTTCAAGACACCCCGTTTTACGGTCTTGCAAGTGTTGTTAAACGAATGGAAGACATTGTTTTGGGGGCGCTCATCACTTTGATGATAAGCCCAGTCTTATTGTTCGTCGCGATTGGTGTGAAGCTCTCTAGCCCTGGTCCAATTATCTTCAAGCAGCTCAGGTATGGTTTAGATGGTCAAGCAATTGAGGTCTGGAAGTTTCGCTCTATGAGGGCTACTGATAATGGCCCTGTTGTTAAGCAAGCAACGAAAAATGATCCTCGAGTGACAGAGTTTGGTGCATTTATCAGAAGAACCTCGCTAGATGAATTACCTCAATTTATTAATGTTATTCAAGGGCGAATGTCTATTGTCGGCCCAAGACCACACGCGGTAGCGCATAACGAAGAGTATAGAACGATCGTTGATAAATACATGTTAAGACACAAAGTGAAACCTGGTATTACAGGTCTAGCTCAGGTCAACGGCTATCGAGGCGAAACAGACACACTAGATAAAATGGAAAAACGCGTCGAGTACGATCTCAGATATATACAAAACTGGAGTTTAATGCTCGATATTAAAGTGATTTTTCTAACCATATTTAAAGGTTTTGTCGGCAAGACAGCTTACTAATAATAGAAAGGAATCTTGTGAGTAATATTATTAAGTTAATACTGCTGGTTATTTCAGCGGTAGGGAATTCTTACGCTTATTCCAAAGGAAATAGCATAGGTGATTACGTCGTATCACCCGGTGATGTAATTAATATTACCGTTTACGGTGAAAGTGATTTATCGATCGAAAAATTGCACGTAGATACGCGAGAAGTCATCGAATTTCCTTATTTAGGTGATCTGTCAACGCGTAAGAGAACTCTTAATGAAATACAGCGAGAGATTACCTCAGGACTAAAAGGGTCTGTATTGATAAACCCGAAAGTTGCCGTAACGATTGAACGATACCGAAATATCTATGTGAACGGAGTCGTAAATCGTCCTGGTGCTTTTGAGTGGCAACCTGGATTAACGGTTGAAAAAGCGGTGTCTTTAGCTGGTGGCTTTACTGCGAGATACAAAAAAACGCGTGATATCTACCTGACAAGAGAGAACGACTTAAAAGGGCTTAAAGGAAATGAACTAGAAACGTTTCTGAAAGATCAAGAAGAGGTATCTCTTACAGAGTCCGTTGGCCCTGGTGACACGATTTATGTTGTCAGTTCATTGTTTTAAGAAAGTAGAGATAGACGGTAGATATACTCATGCAAATGTCATCAGCCAATGAGAAAAAACTCATTCCTGAAGAGGCTTTAGATCTAACAAAGTACCTTCAGTTGATTAAAAATAACTGGTTTAAAATAACGCTTTTCTCTGCTCTCGCGACCGCGTTAGCCATACTCGTCGTTTTTTCAATTACACCAAAATTCCAAGCAACGTCGATTTTGATGATCGAAGCCGAAACGACCAATGCGGTCTCAATTGAAGAAGTGGTTGGAATTGATTCTAACAAAAAGGAATATTATCAGACTCAATTTGAGATTCTAAAGTCATATCAAATTGGTGAACGTGTAATCGAAGAATTAGAGTTGGAACTTTTGCCTGAGTTCAATCCATCATTGACGCCCGACAAGTCGTTGTTGGCAAAATTGAAATCCATGCCATTTTTTCAAGCGTATCGTGGTGAAGAGAATCAACAAAGCGCGGTAGTCGACGAAGTGGTTCGCCAAAGGGCCTTGTCTATTTTCGCAAGTCAGCTGCGAATCTCACCGATCAGAAATACACAGCTAGTAAAGATCAGCTTCACGTCTGAAGATGCAGCATTGGCTGCTCAGATTTCAAACGCTGTCGGTGAAGCGTACATACAAATGAACGTTGAATCGAGACTTGCGGCAACCATGAACGCTTCAGTATGGATAAGCAATCGTCTTGAAGAACTTGAAGGTGAATTGGCACGCTCAGAACAGCGATTGACGGACTACTTGAATCAAGAGCAACTGATTGACGACAGTGGTATTGATGCGTTGGCGAGTTCAGAGATTAGTAACCTAAGCGCTAGACTTGCAGAAGTTAACGATCGACGCATTGAAGTAGAGTCAGCTTATAGCTCTATTCGAAGAGGTAAAAACTTAGACGTCGCGACTATTGCCTCAATACCGACCATTTCGACCCACCCTCAAGTTGTCGAAATTAGAAAACTAAAAGTTGCTGTTGAGAAAAACGTTCAAGAACTGTCTCTACGCTATGGCCCTAAGCATGAAAAGATGCAGCAAGCGCGCGCACAACTTGACTCAATTGACAGACAGTCCAGAGAACTCGTTAATCAGCTGATTAAAGGTATGGCGAAGGAACTATCAGCTTTAAAGGCGCAAGAGCAGTTACTCGCGAAAGAGCTGAGTGTCAAAAAGGGAGCATTTCAATCAATTGCAGCGAAAAAGCAACGCTATGAGTCATTAAAGCGTGAGGTTGAAACTAACCGCCAAGTATTAGGTCTGTTCCTTACTAGGCAGAAAGAAACAACCGCAACGAGTGACTTCCAAGCTGCCAACGCGCGCTTTACTGACTACGCGCGAATTCCGCTTCTTCCAATCAAACCGAATAAGAAAATGATTGTAATGGCAGCATTTGTTGGCTCAATCGTGTTCGCTATTGTTTTGGTATTGGTTACGGATGCTATGAGAAGCAGCGTAGCATCGGCTAAAGAGTTTGAGGAGCGTTTTGGTCTTGTGCCGCTGGGGAGTGTTCCTCAGATCGATAGTAAACGCTTTAAAAAGAGAGATCTCGATAATACCGTCTTCTTTGATGGAGATATGTTGCCTTTTAGCGAATCGATTCGCTCCATTCGAACAGCTTTGTCTCTAAGTACATTTAATACGGGTAAAAAGCGATTGGCGATTACATCATCTTTGCCCAGCGAGGGCAAAACAACGTGTTCGATTAACCTAGCAATGGCGTTTGCAAAAGTTGAGAGGGTACTTTTGATCGATTGTGATTTGAGAAAGCCAGCTGTTTCAGAGCGTTTCGGACTTAAAAAATATCAGCAAGGTCTAACTAATCATCTCTTGATGGGAACCAACTTAGATGAATGCTTGATTACTGACGAAAAGTCGGGCGTAACGATCTTACCCGCGGGAATGCTAACTCCTAACCCCCAAGAGCTTCTGAGCTCATGCAAATTTAAGAATTTGATGGCGACATTAGAAGCGAAGTTTGATCGAATCATTATTGATACGCCGCCAACGTTGGTTGTTAGCGACTCGATGATTATCAGTAAGTTAGTTGGTGGCGTTGTCATTGTGGCAAAAGCCAACTCGACAAGTATTTCTAATATTCGCAATACGTTTGCTAAGCATATTGCTCACGACATTACCATTGATGGCGTAGTAGTAAATCAAGTGTCGCAGAGAAAACTGAAGGAAGAATACGGTTACGGTGGCTATGGAAAATATGGAGCTTACGGAACGTACGGTGAGAACCACCTAGCAGAACAAGCATAACGAACCCCCATCTGTGATGAAGGTTGTCGTCACAGCAGTTTACTAATACTGAGCTTAATATTATGGAAAATAAGAAGATTCTAACGGTTTTTGGTACGAGGCCAGAAGCTATCAAGATGGCGCCTTTAGTACATGCACTCAACAGTGATGATAGATTCGATGCACGTTGCTGTGTTACTGCACAGCATAGAGAGATGCTTGATCAAGTTTTGGAGTTATTCGAGATCAAACCCGATTATGACTTGAACTTAATGAAAGCAGGGCAGACGTTAAATCAAGTCACATCCCGTATTCTTACAGAGATAAAACCTGTACTCGAAGAGTTCAAGCCTGATGTCATTCTAGTGCATGGTGATACCGCGACAACATTTGCAGCAAGCCTTGCCGCGTATTATGAACAAATACCTGTGGGTCATGTAGAAGCAGGCTTACGTACTAACGACATCTATTCACCTTGGCCCGAAGAAGCGAATCGCAAATTGACGGGGGCATTGACCCAATATCACTTTGCACCGACAGAGACTTCGAGAGCGAACCTTCTGCGTGAAAACATTGCTAAAGAGTCAGTATGTATCACGGGAAATACAGTGATTGATGCACTTTTGATGGTTAAAGACAAAATTGATACTGACAAGGGACTTGAGGCAGAGCTATCTCAATTGTTCCCGTTTTTAGATACCAGTAAGAAATTAGTGCTGGTTACGGGCCATCGCAGAGAAAGTTTTGGTGGAGGCTTCGAACGAATCTGTCAGGCATTAGCACACGTAGCTAAGGCACATGATGATATTCAAGTCGTTTATCCAGTCCACTTAAACCCAAATGTGCGAGAGCCCGTTAACCGCATCTTGAACGATGTAGACAACATACATTTGGTAGAGCCTCAGCAGTATTTGCCTTTCATTTATCTCATGAGCCGAGCGCATATCATTTTGACCGATTCAGGTGGTATTCAAGAAGAAGCGCCATCTTTAGGTAAGCCTGTTCTAGTTATGCGTGATACGACCGAGCGCCCTGAAGCTGTCGCTGCAGGAACAGTGAAACTTGTTGGTACCGATGTAGACAAGATTGTGACTGGCTTAGAAGCATTGCTAACGGACCAAGAGTCTTACGAAAAAATGAGCTTTGCCCATAACCCATATGGTGATGGGCAAGCGTGCCAACGAATTTTGAATGAATTAGCTAAATAGTTAAACGGATTAAATTATGTCTTTTCAAACAGTGTCAGTTTTTGGTTTAGGTTATATAGGTTTACCTACGGCAGCCGTTATTGCTTCACGCGGAATCAATGTTGTTGGTGTTGATGTTAATCAACATGCTGTCGATACCATTAATGCGGGTGATATTCATATTGTTGAACCCGATTTAGATATCGCGGTAAGAAGTGCGGTCAATGTAGGTAAGCTAAGAGCGACCACTGTGGCAGAGAATGCGGATGCGTTCATGGTGGCGGTACCGACCCCATTTAAAGGTGAAGATCATGAGCCTGATCTTTCATACATCGAGTCCGCTGCCAAGGCGATTGCTCCAGTTCTAGAGAAAGGTAACCTTGTTATTCTAGAGTCTACATCACCAGTTGGTGCAACAGAGAAGTTGGCGGAATGGTTAAGTGAAGCTCGCCCTGATTTGAGTTTTCCTCAAGATATGGGCGACAATGCAGATATCAAAGTTGCCCACTGCCCTGAGCGTGTTCTTCCTGGATACGTTATGCAAGAACTGATTTCAAACGATCGCGTCATTGGCGGTATGTCTACTGCTTGTGCTAAGCGCGCTCAAGAGTTGTATGAAACCTTTGTTCGTGGCGAATGTATCATCACTACTGCTCGTACTGCTGAAATGGCAAAACTCACCGAGAACTCTTTCCGAGATGTGAACATAGCGTTTGCCAATGAACTTTCAGTCATTTGTGACAAACTCAAAATTAACGTGTGGGAACTTATCAAGCTTTCAAATCGACACCCTCGCGTTAATATTCTGAACCCTGGGCCTGGTGTGGGTGGACACTGTATCGCTGTTGACCCATGGTTCATTGTAAATAGTTGTCCAGATGAGGCGAAACTGATCGAACAAGCGCGCCTGGTGAATGACGGCAAGCCGCATTATGTTGTTGACCAAGTCGCAAAAGCTGCTGATGAGTTTAAAAGACCCGTTATTGCTTGCTTGGGTTTAGCCTTTAAAGCAGATATCGATGATTTACGTGAAAGCCCTGCAGTGCAGATAGTTGAAGCGCTAGAACAACGTGATGTTGGCCAACTTATCTGTGTGGAACCAAATATTGAACAGTTACCTAACTCTTTGAAAGAAAAAGGTGTTTCTTTAGAAAGCTATGAGCAAGCGATTGAAAGAGCAAATGTAGTGGTCGTATTGGTGGATCACAAGCAATTCAAAGTCGCAGATAAGCGGGATTTGGCACAGAAGGTGGTCATTGATACTCGAGGGTTGATGTGAGTTTTACCCGCCAAAGGTTCTTGATAGAGGCATATTTTGTCTCGCTATGTATCAAGTTGATTATCGCTCCTTGGTCCACAGGTGTTTATTTAAACCCTGTGGGTCAACTGCTTAATAATCTTTGTGATGCAACCTGGATAATAGCGACGCTGATAGGTGCTGTGTACATCTTCCGTGCATACAAAACGGTTTTTGTTCCTGCCATTATTGTTGCGATTAGTTACTGCTTATCGACAGTACTTTATACTGATGAATCAGCACTTTCGTTTTTAAGCTGGTACCTAAAAGTCTTTATTCCTCTTTTAGCCGCACCGGTTATTTGGGAGTGCTCTAAACAAGAGAAAGCGCTGCTAATATCACGTTGTAAGTTTTTGGTTGTGCTAGTCGCTGCACTTGTTTTTGTCGGTTTAGCATTTTTGCCAAGTATTATGAACCGTTTGGTCTCATGGTCTCCTGCTTATTTTAGTGGTTTGCACTCGACAGCTTATGTTGCTTGTATGAGCGCAATCCTAGTGCACGCTCTGTATAAGCATCAACACGTCGGTATAAAGTTATTTTTGGCTTACTTAGCAGTGGTGTTTGTTTTAGTTTATCAGATGTGGGGGGTGAGAACTGCTTCTTTATTATTGATCTCTTTCTACCTGATCAATTTCCTTATGAACTCAAAAGTGGGTCGGTATAAGCTTTCCCTATATATTCCGTACTTCTTTGCTGCAATGCTTTTACTTTTGTTGTTTGTCGATATGAGTATTATAAATTCGACTTCCTCTGGACGAATTTCCATGTATATCGATAAGTACGAACAATTAATGGAAAATGATGTTTTACAGTGGTTGATAGGAAACGGGTATAAGAGTGATTTAATTGCAACAGACATCTGGTGGTGGGCACTTAAAGGTGCTCATAGCGATGTCATAACAATGTTGGTTGAAGGTGGAGTGATCTTTCTGGCCTCATTCCTTTATATCTTAAACCAATACTATAGCAACGGAAATTCCTTTATTAAGTGTTTGATCATCGCAGCGATGGTCTCCGCTTTGTTTTCCAATGGTGTGTTTGTACGGCCGATCGCTGGGTATATATTCTCCTTTTGCTTAGTGCTGTTTATGATTGAAAAAGAAAAAGACAATGAGGTTGCGGTAGGGATATGAAAAATCATTTATTCCAATCTATCGCTACAGCTTTCCCGTCAGCGTATAGGTTTTTCTCGGTTTATTTGGTTACGCTGCTTGCTTCTACACAGGTCGCGAATCTATTTTCACAGTCGTTTTTTATTGTGAGTTTAATAGCGACCTTTTCGGGTGTGGCTGTATCAACACAATCTTATGTCAAGGAGGGGACTGTCTCGGTTCAGTTACGAGTGTTAACAATGCTCGCTCTAACTTTGATTGTTTCAATACCGACTTACTCCTTATGGAGTTTTGGGCTTGAAAGTTACTGCTATGCTGTTGGTGCTAGCCTATTCTTTTCATTGTTTATGATAGCAAGGGAAGATTCAATTGCACTCAATAGAATGAATGTCTTGGCGATTCGCTCAGCGCTTAGCACCTTGCTCTTTGTTGTCTTTTTCTTTGTGTTAGAGCCAAGTGGTGAAGTACTGGTTTTAGGTACATTCCTGTTTTTGTTTATTACGGTTTTTGACTTATTTGATAAGAATGAGAGTTCAATAACAACTAAGAAAACGTTTTTCCAAAATGTGTTTAGTTACTCTTTGTCTGGTGGGCTTTCAACTGGAATATCGTTCCTACTACCTCTAATTGTAATCGATGAGTTTGGAGAGCAAAGTTCAAGTTCTATCGCTCAAGTTTTTACTTTAGCAATGATGTTTCAGTTTGTTCCTCGATTATTATCTACACGATTCTTATCGTCGGTTAAAAGCAGTAGCGGCAATACAAGCATTGCTTCATTCGAAAAATTGGTATTTGTTTATGTTATAGCTATTGTCGTTATATTTGTTTTAGTGACTTCATTTTTGTTTGAGAGTTATAGCGTACGGATCGGATTGTTTTGTGGTTTGTTGTCATCACAACTCTCATTACCTTACTCCAATGTATTTATGACTCTAGGGAAGGGAAGCTTGATGCTAAGAATTAACCTAGCATCATTCGTTTTGTTGTTTATATCAGCCTGTGCAATTTTTCTGTTTTTCGACAAGGGAGAAGAACGCGGAGAAATTTTGTGTTGGTTATATTTTTCGTACCAGATCATGCGTGCCATCTACATGAAGTTTAGATGCCATTCTATTTATGGTTCTTAGATTTTATTAAGGTTTAATATGCCAAATGCAATTTTATTCTATCGTCTTTCTCGTTGGTTATATGAGCGTAGAGTGCCATTTTTTCCAAAGATATTTCAGCTAATTATTTTTATTTTTTACAGTAGCCGAGTTTCCGCTATCTGCAAAATTGGCAAGGGTACAACATTTGCCTATAGAGGAATGGGAGTGTTGTTGCACGACCGTACAGTTATAGGTGAAAACTGCAGTATTGGAGTAGGTTGTAAAACCGCAGGGAAGGGGCCTTATAAAAATGTACCTCAAATCGGGGATAGAGTTTATCTCGGTCCAAATTGCGTTCTCATGGGGCCGATTGTTGTAGGCGATAACGCGATAATTGGGGCTAACAGTGTGGTTACAAAGAGTGTACCTGAAGGCGCTATTGTTGGTGGAATACCAGCGAAAATAATTGGATGGGTCAAAGATAAGGAATACGACATTCACGAAAACCGTTCAGATGTCGAAGGTACCGCACCATTTTTGCAAGATTCAAGGGCGTAGAAGGAGTTGATGTGTATAGTTCTGCAATCTACAAAAAATCACCGGTAATAATCCAAAGCGCGATGGTGTCTCTAAGGGGGCTTATTCGAGGTGCAATTCGGAGTGAACGTCGTATCGCTACTTTAAAGAATCGCCTTAAAGAAAATGAGCGCTCAGAGGAAATGCTCGCGGCCTTTCGTGAGGAACGACTAGATTTTGCATTATCTAATGCAAAAGGTACTGAAGCTTTCAAACAGAACACAGAATTTGCCGAGTTTGGTTTTGTTGATAAAGATGAAGTAAAGGCTTCTCCAGATGACTTCACCAATAAACATGTAAAGCCATTTATAACGGTGAAAGGAAGCACGAGCGGAACGACGGGTGCTCCGTTATCTATACCGCAAAATCTGGACTCTGTCCTAAGAGAGCAAGCGTTTGTATCTCGCTACTTAGAATGGGCTGGCTTTAAACAAGGTGACCACCGAGCTTGGCTTCGCGGGGACCTTGTTGTGCCGATGGAGCAAAAGAGCGGTCCTTTTTGGCGCTATTCCTATTTTGAAAACATGATCGTTATGTCATCTTTTCATTTGTCTTCAGAGGCTATCCCAAGCTATCTAAAAGCCATGAAAGATTATGGTGTCGATATTATTCAAGCATACCCTTCTTCTATCGCAACGCTTGCCAAATATCTCGAAAGCGTAGACCAATATTACCAAGGTCGACTGAAATCGATTATGACCTCTTCTGAAGCCTTATCTCAAGAAGATCGTCAAATTATTGAAAAGCGTTTTAAGTGTAAAGTCTTTGACTGGTACGGATTGTTTGAGCGTGTCGCGGCGATTGGCAGTTGTGAGCATGGAAATTATCACCTTATCTCTGACTATTCTCATGTCGAGTTTGTTGAAAGTGGTGATGGGAAACATGAAATTGTAGGAACCAGTTATAACAATGCTCTTTATCCACTGATTAGGTATCGCACCGGGGATCATGTGGTTTTAGCAACAAACCAAACTTGCCCATGTGGGCGTGTGTTCCCAGTGATTAAATCGATAGAGGGTCGCACTGTTTCGCATGTCTACAATGAAGACCACGAAAAGGTTTACGCGCTCGACCAATGTGTAAAAGGGGTCGCTGGTGTCATTGGGTCGCAATATCATCAAGATCAATTTGGCTCAATTACGGTGTCAGTATTGGTCAATGATGACTACGACCGTGAACAAGAAGAAAAGTTGGTCTCAAACGTCAAAGCTCGATTAGGAAGCTCAATGCAGGTGAACATAGACATCGTTGAGACATTGGTGCGGTCGAAAAATGGAAAGGTTATTCAAGCTATTTGTACGATAGAAGATGATGAAAAATAAGATTAACTTGACGGTTGCCACTGACATCAATGGGCAAGGTGGCATCGCGACAGTACTAAATGTATATAAGCAAGCGGGTTTCTTGTCCAATAACTCCGTGAAACTCATTGCGACGCACTCGACTAACAGTCAATTTGGCCGTGTAGGAGCGATACTGCTTTACTTATCGGCCTTATTTAAGGTGATCTATTACCACATTTTTTATCGTGTGGGCTTGGTGCACATTCACGTAGCTTCTCGAGGCAGCTATTTACGTAAGTCTCTGTTGGTACGAGTGATCAAAACGATGGGCGGGAAAGTGATTCTGCACTTACACGGTGCAGAGTTTAGAGACTTTTACGCCCACGAATGTGATCCGAAAAGACAAAAACATATTCGAGATACTTTCGAAATGTCAGACTCGGTGATTGTACTGTCTTCGCAATGGATAGAGTGGGGCAAGTCTACTTTTGAACGCTCAGAGCATTTCAGGCTTCTTTACAATGCAGTGCCCTCGCTTGAAACAGATGGGAAGCGAGTGCCGTCATCTTATATTAGTTTCCTTGGTCGAGTTGGAGAACGTAAAGGGTTACACGATCTGCTCAACGCGATGGTCATCGTGAAACAACAATGTCCTGACGTGAAACTTTTGGTAGGGGGAGACGGTGAGGTTGAGAGATTTAAGGCTATCGCCAAAGATCTAAATCTCGAATCTGAAGTCGAATTCATGGGCTGGGTTTCGGGTAAAGACAAACTGGACGTTCTGAACAAAAGCCAAGTCTTTTGTTTACCAAGTTACAACGAAGGTTTTCCTATGGGTGTGCTCGAAGCTATGTCGACAGGTGTAGCGGTGGTATCTACTTATGCAGGAGGAATTCCTGACGCAATTGAACATCGTAAAGAGGGCATTCTTGTTGAAGCAGGAGACTCGGAGGCACTTGCCAATGCGCTTATTGAATTGATTCAAAGCCCTGATTTACACCAAGACTATGTGAGTAATGCGAAACGGAAATTCGATGAGAGTTTTTCAGTTCGAGCCATCATCCCTCAACTTCAAAACATTTACGATGAAGTATCAACTTCTAGGAGCTACTCATGATCTCTGATGTACGTCTTTCACTTCTAGCAGACGCTACCCGTAATGATTTTGCAGGTTATGACCCTTTTGATGGGCTAAATGCACGTCTCTTTGATGTGGTACCGAAATTACGTAATTCACTGTTTGGCCTAGCATGGATTCAAGCTTTTAAGCGCTCAAATATCAATATGCGCCATATTCTGGGAGTTCCAAAAAAACGTAACCCAAAAGGCGTTGCTTTGTTTATCTCTGGAATGCTCGAACAGCATAAGATGACTCAAGAGCAGAGTTTACTTGACGAGTCTGAGAAATTGGCCAATTGGCTGTTAGATAATCAATGTAATCAAGACGTTTGGGGCGCTTCGTGCTGGGGCTATCATTTTGATTGGAAAGCACGCGCTTTCTTTGTACCCAAAGGTAAGCCCAATGTGATCTCGACGATTTATGTGAGTAGAGCGTTATTTGAACTAGGCAAGCGTACCAATAACAAACGTTATATCGATGCCGCTTTCTCAAGTGCAGAATTCATTGTCAAACACCTTTACACCGAAGAGAAAGAGCGAACTTTCTTTGCGTATATCCCAGGTGAAAAAGCGTTTGTTCACAATGCAAGCTTATGGGCTGCTGCATGGGTTGGCTTTGTGGGCTCTGAGATTAAACGCTCTGACTTTACGGAGCTTGCCCATAGTGTGGCAATGCAAAGTGTCAAAGAGCAGTCAGCAGATGGAAGCTGGGTCTACGGGGCGAGAAATCACCACCAGTTCATTGATGGCTTCCATACGGGATACAACCTAGAAGCGCTTTATGAACTAAAACACGCTTTGCAAACTAATGATTTTGATGAGTCGATTACACAGGGAATAGCTTATTACAAAGCACATCTTTTTGAAACTGACGGTACAGCGAAATACTACAACAACAACCGTTACCCTCTCGACCCGCATTCTGTTGCTCAAGCTGTGATTACCTTGATTAAGGTAGGAGGAGAGCAAGAAGATATTGAGATGGCTGGCAAAGTTCTCAAGTGGTCATTGGAAGAACTTTATTTATCAGAGAAGAAACAGTTTGTGTATCAGAAGAATGGACAAACAACCAACAAGATAAATTACGTGCGCTGGACGCAAGCTTGGATGTATCTATCTATGAGCATCTATTTAAACAATCGAAAGGGAGAAAAATCGTGAGCCGAGTGACATTCTTGGGAAGCCCTATGGACACCTTGACCATGCCTGAAACCGTCAAGTCGATCAAAGATCGCGTCGTAGCAGGTGAGTTCACCCAACATGTGGTGGTGAATGTTGCCAAACTAGTTAACATGCGTAAAGACGCTGAACTTGCTAGAAGCGTCACTCAATGCGACATCATTAATATCGACGGCATGGGCGTTGTGTGGGGAGCTCGTTTTGTGGGACACGAGGTGTCAGAACGTGTAGCTGGTGTCGACTTATTTATGGAGCTCAATAAGATGGCAGCCAAAGAGTCTATGCCTGTTTTTTATTTGGGTGCGACCGAAGAAGTAGTGGCGGAAACGGCGACTAGAATGCACAGCCAATATCCAGAACTGAAGATAGCAGGCGCTCACCATGGCTATTTTTGGGACGATGAACAAGCCGTTGTCGATAAAATCCGTGAATCTGGTGCGAAAATGCTGTTTGTTGCGATTACATCACCTAAGAAAGAAAACTTCATCAATAAATGGAAGTCCGATTTAGGCGTGAATTTTGTTATGGGTGTGGGTGGAACATTTGATGTTGTCGCGGGTAAAGTCGAACGCGCGCCGCTTTGGATGCAACGATATGGTTTGGAATGGTTCTACCGCATCATGCAAGAACCAGGAAGAATGTGGAAACGCTACGCCACAACAAACAGTATCTATGCCTGGTTGCTTATTAAAGAAAAGCTTAAGAAAGAGGATACTCGTGAGCTTTCTTAGTCGTGTTGGTTTTTTTACCGTTTGTTTGGTGGTGATTGGAAGTGCTGTCTACGTCACCGCTTATGCAGTAAGAAATGCGGTAGGTAACCTATATTACATATCTACCGAACAATTGGTAAAAGGTGCACAGGGCAGTCTTAACCTTGAAGATATTCAAGAAATTCGCATACAAGCTGAACGTGTTGAATTTTGGACAGGAGACAATCCTCAGTATTTGCTCTATTTGGCTCAAATAGAACGGTGGATGGGCAATGCGTCTGGCTATGAACCTGACATAGCATTGATTTCTAACAGACTGAATAAGGCGAATTCAATACGACCTGTTTCCGCTCATCAATATTCACAGATGTCGAAAGAATCTTGGTACCGAGGGGAACCTATGCAAGCTATTCAGCATAACCTATCTAATGCACAACAACTTGCTCCTTTTGATACACAAGTTGCTCTGCACAGCTTGGACTTTTATTTGTCCTATTGGCCTAGTCTATCCGTTGAAAATAAAGTGATTACAACCCAATACCTCATAAGTTCCAACGACTACAGGATAACTAATGAGTGGGAGTTATTATTTGGTGATCAAACGAATAAGCTAAGAGCGTGTAGTTTGCTTAGTTTCAACGATATTAATAATCGATATTGTGAGTAATTCGCGCATTTAAATTAGTTACAAATGAATACAGTGTCACTAATTTGAGAATGCGCTTAGTTTGATATCAAGGAAAAGCACGAATTTGCTAGCATGCCTAAGATTCAGCGTTTTGATTGGATCTTTGTTCCTTGAACTCAAAATCATATAAGGATGTTTATGAAGTTAAAGGTATTGGCTCTAAGTTCTATTTTAGGTCTAGCTATTTCAGCAAGTCCAATAGCAATAGGGCAGGAAATCAGTGATGCCCAGTTGGCTGAGGTTATTGCAAGTACAGATCTCGCTCCAACGGATCTTGTCGCAAGTCTAATTGCTCAGTATCCAGAAATGGTGGACATAGTTGTAGCGGCGGTCGTTAAGGCAAACCCAGCAGCGGCAACTGAAGTGGTTAGAGCGGCGATCAAAGCTGCGCCAGCATCGGCTGATGTAACGGTGGCTGCTGCCATCAGTGCTGCTCCAGCTGCTGCTGCACAAGTTGCTAAGGTTGCTCAGGCCGCTAATGTTTCAAATGAAGTGATTACAGCAGCTGCAATCGAGGCAGGTGTCGATCCTACTCAAATTGCTCAGGCAACAGCTGCGGGTACACCAGGATTACCAAATGCTCCAGCTGCTCAGCCAAATGCGGTCTCTGGTAGCTGATTACTATTGGTCACAAAGTTTAAGATACAAGCCCTTCTATGGGCTTTTTTCATGGAAGTATTATGGCTCGTTTAGAGAAGGTTAGCTTTTACCTACTGCTAGGGCTCATTTTTTGGTTGCCTATTCCTCTTGCATCCAACCGAGTATGGGCGTGGTCAATAGCTGAAGTTTGGGTTTCTGTTCAATCAACTCTACTTATGATTAGCTACATGCCTAAAGAGCGACAGTTTCCATTCGCGAGAGTGTGGCGTTACGCATGGCTGTTAATTCCTCTGACGTTATTTCAAATTTGGGTTGCTATCCAACTCATACCGCTAAGCTTCAGTCAACTGGCAATTGTGTCACCTAATGCCGTTGAACTGTTCCAAAATGCGGGCTCAAGCCATGGTTATATATCACTAGATACCCATGCGACAAAAACGGCTTTAGTAAAAGGAATTACCTATACCTTGTTTGCTTTTAACGTCGCTGTATTGGTGTATACAACGTTTAGACTCAAGCAAGTTTTATATACGGTCGTGTTAAGTGGTGCTTTCCAAGCGTTCTATGCAGCTATTGCTGTGCTGCTAGGTTGGGAGCAATCACTGGTGTTTGGCTTTAAAGAAGTTGGCGTCGCGACGGGCTCGTTTGTCTACAAAAACCATTTAGCCAATTACCTGATGATGTGTCTGGTTTTAGGAATTGGTTTAATTATAGCGCAGCTCCACATCAGCCCGTCGGGTTCTTGGTTTGAACGCTTGCGACGTTGGGGCGAGGGGATAGTCTCACGAAAGATGTTTGTGCGACTGGCGTTAGTGATTATGGTTATTGCTTTGGTGATGACTCGCTCTCGAATGGGGAATACGGCTTTTTTCGCTGCTACGACACTTGGTGGTTTGGCTGCACTGGCGTTCTACAAGTACAAGCCACGAGCCATGGTTCCTCTGATTGTGAGTTTGATCATCGTTGATACGGTCGTGGTAGGTGCGGTTTTTGGTCTTGATAAAGTAAAAGAGCGGCTTGAACAAACATCCGTTTTGAAAGAAACGCGAGATGAAGTTATCGAGTGGTCTTTACCCATTGTCTCGGGCTTTCCACTGACTGGCACAGGAATGGGAAGTTTCTATACCATTTTTCCTCGATATACCCAATTCAACATCGGATATTATGACCACGCCCATAACGACTACCTTCAGTTCGCCGTTGAAGCCGGTTTACCCGCCACACTACTACTCGGCTTTGCTTGGATATGGGCGATTTACTTGACTGTACGTTCAATGAGTAAAAGAAACAGCAAAACCCTACGTGGAACGGCGTTGGGTTGTCTGATGGGACTTATCGGTATGTTGATGCACATTTCAGTCGACTTCAATTTGCAAGCGCCAGCCAACGCGATGACTTTTGTGCTATTACTCGTTCTGGCAGGGAGTACAGCAAGTATCCAAATCGTTAGACCAAAGGAGACGTCGGAAATTGTTCAATAAAATTCTTGTGGTTTGTATGGGTAATGTGTGTCGTTCTCCGATGGGAGAAGGTGTACTAAAGAAGTTGCTTCCAAATAAACAGGTCCGTTCAGCAGGGCTAGTTACGGACAAAAGTGGCCTTGCGAATTGCAAAGCGGCTCCGATATCCATCTTGGTTGCGAAAGAACATGACATTGATATTCAAGCTCATAGAGCAACACAGGTGACAGCTGAGATGTGTAATCAAGCTGATCTGATCCTTGTGATGGAGCAAAGTCATATTGAACGTTTGACTCGCATATCTCCGACCTCTAGGAGTAAAACGCTGCTGTTTGGACAATGGAGTGGAGATGGAACAATTGATGACCCTTATCAGAAAGACCAACAAGCCTTTTTGCTAGCGTTCCAACGAATTCAAAATGCCGCAGAAGCTTGGGCAAGAAGGCTAGAAGCATAAAAAAAGAGGAGCAAATATGCTCCTCTTGTTTTTGAAACCTAGCTGTTTACAAGCCGCCTTGTTGCTGCGCTTGCTTAACTAAAGCCTGACGTTGAGTTTCCGTTTTTGTTACCACGTTATCGTCCTTTGAAGTGTTTTGTTCCTCATTTTGTGGAACGAATACAAAGTACTTATTAATAGTCATCTCAAGAACCTCAATTATGATTGTATTAACCATCCAGGTTAGGGTGTGTCACCATATCCGTACCAATAATGGACGGCTCCTTGTATAGGTTTCAAAAAATAGAGGATGTTAAACAAGTTAACATCCTCCATAACGCTCTAATTATAGTAGGACTTTTCGGTATGATGAAATACCGTACTCATCCTTTTAAGCCTTTTCTTACACGTCGTAAGTAGTAGACGCTGTATCGCCGCCCGTACCAGTCCAGTTTGTGTGGAAGAATTCACCACGTGGACGGTCAGTACGCTCATAAGTGTGAGCACCGAAGTAGTCACGTTGAGCTTGAAGCAGGTTAGCTGGTAGACGAGCAGTTGTGTAACCGTCTAAGAAAGATAGCGCAGAAATCGTACATGGCATTGGGATACCAGATTCTAGAGATTTCGCTGCTACTTTACGCCATGCCGCTAGGCTGCCTTGTAGGATGTTTTTGAAGTACTCGTCAGAACCTAGGAATGCGATGTCTGGGTTCGCTTCGTACGCATCACGGATGTTGCCTAGGAATGCGCTACGGATGATACAACCACCACGCCACATTAGAGCTACGTTACCGTAGTTTAGATCCCAACCGTTCTCGTTAGACGCTTCGCGCATTAGCATGAAGCCTTGAGCGTAAGAGATGATCTTTGAAGCTAGTAGAGCTTGACGTAGTGCATCAACCCACTCTTGCTTGTCGCCTTCAACTGGAGTAATTGTCTTACCGAATAGAGATTCAGCTTCAACACGTTGGTCTTTCAGTGCAGATAGACAACGAGAGAATACAGACTCAGAGATAAGCGTCAGTGGAATACCTAGGTCTAGTGCGTTGATACCTGTCCACTTACCAGTACCTTTTTGGCCTGCTGTGTCTAGGATCTTCTCAACTAGAGGCTCACCGTCTTCATCTTTGTAGCCAAGGATGTCAGCTGTGATTTCAACAAGGTAGCTGTCTAGCTCAGTCTTGTTCCAATCAGCGAATACAGCTTGCATCTCGTCAGCAGACATACCAAGACCATCTTTCATGAACTGGTAAGCTTCAGTGATAAGCTGCATGTCGCCGTATTCGATACCGTTGTGTACCATCTTAACGAAGTGGCCAGCGCCGTCGTTACCAACCCAGTCACAACAAGGTTCACCAGCGTCAGTTTTTGCAGAGATACCTTGGAAGATAGGCTTAACCGCTTCCCAAGCTTCAGCTGCGCCACCTGGCATGATTGAAGGACCAAAACGTGCACCTTCTTCACCACCAGATACACCAGTACCGATGAAGTGGATACCTTTCTCGCGGCAATGTGCAACGCGACGGTTTGTGTCAGGGTAGTTAGTGTTACCACCATCAATGATGATGTCACCTTCGTCTAGAAGTGGGATTAGGTTGTCGATGAAAGTATCTACGACTGCACCAGCACGAACCATCAGCATTACTTTACGTGGTGTTTCTAGCTTCTCTACTAGCTCTTCTAGAGAGTACGCACCTACAATGTTTGTGCCTTTTGCTGGGCCTTCTAGGAACTCGTCTACTTTCGCAGCAGTACGGTTGTGAGCAACAACTTTGAAACCGTTGTCGTTCATGTTTAGGATAAGGTTCTGACCCATTACCGCTAGGCCAATTACACCGATATCACCTTTCATTATTTCTCTCCAATTTTCCTATTTGGACGCTCGCATTACGCGATTTTTGCTGCTGCGTCTGAATCTAAGTACCACTCCGTTTCACCAGTTTTAGACTGGATTTTCGCTGCCGGATAAGGCAGTTCTTCAGCTGGAGTTGTATGAATTTCGTTTACGATCTCAACTTTACCTGCACCTAGGACTAGGTAGCTGATTCGTTTTGCTGCTTCTAATACTTTTGCTGTTTTAGAAACGCGGATTTGTCCTGACTCAGGATGAGAAGCGAGAACAGATAGGTTCTCATCTTGATAATTAGTTTGGCCAGGGAACAGAGAAGCTGTATGACCATCTGCACCTACGCCCAGAAGAATCCAGTCAAATACTGGCGTGCCATTTTCAGTCGGGATAACATCAGCCATCTCTTTTGCAAAGCGTTCGGCTTCGACTTTTGGTTCATCTTCACCACGAATACGGTGGATGTTTTCAGCTGGCAGGCTCACTTTGGTAAACAGTAGTGTGTTTGCTTCACCGTAGTTGCTTTCAGCATCGTCAGGAGCAACGCAACGCTCATCACCCCACCAGAAGTGTAGGTTATTCCACTGAATGCCTTCAGCGTATGGTGCTTGTGCCAAAAGTTTGAAAAGCATCTTCGGTGTGCTGCCACCAGATAGTGAAATATGCACTGGGCGGCCTAGTTCACTGAAGGCTTTCATATCGTTTGCTAAGCTTTCAACTACCTGTTCAGCGGTTTGAAAAATCTTATGATTGATCATAGTTCGCAGTAATCCGTGTCTGTTAAGTTTTTGCATGGGAAACGCCATGCGCGGCCATCACGCTCGAGAAGTTCGTCGGCTTCTTGAGGGCCCCAAGTACCACAAGCATAACCAAAGAGCGCTTGAGGGTCTTGCTTGAAATCTAGAATTGGTTGAACGTACTTCCAACACGCTTCTACAGCGTCAGTTCGTGCGAACAGCGTTGCATCACCATTTAGTGCATCAAGAAGTAGGCGCTCATAAGCCGTCAACATATTGGTTTCTTGAAGGTCAGCGTAAGAGAAGTTCATTTTCACTTCGCGAGCTTTGAAACCTGCACCAGGCTCTTTTAGTCCGAAGCTCATTTGGATGCCCTCGTCTGGCTGAATACGAATAATCAGTTTGTTCTCAGGTGCATCTTGACCAAATACTGGGTGAGGGGTGTTCTTAAAGTGAATCACAACTTCGGTAACGCGTGTCGGTAGACGTTTACCCGTACGTACGTAGAACGGCACTCCATTCCAACGCCAGTTGTTGATGTGCGCTTTTAGACCGATATAGGTCTCTGTACGTGAGTCATCCGCTACACCGTTTTCTTCGCGATAACCTAGAAGGTGTTGACCACGAACATCAGAAGCCGTGTACTGACCTAATACTAGGTCTTTACGCAGATCTTCTTCTTCTAAAGGTTTCAGGCACTGAAGCACCTTAACTACTTCATCACGAATTGAGTCAGCATTAATCTGTGCTGGTGGCTCCATTCCAACCATTGCAAGAACTTGTAGCAGGTGGTTTTGGAACATATCACGAACTGCACCAGAGCCGTCGTAGTAACCGCCACGCTCTTCAACACCAAGGAACTCTGCACCTGTGATTTCAACGTACTCAATGAAGTTGCGGTTCCATAGCGGTTCAAACATCGCATTTGAGAAACGTAATACAAGAAGGTTTTGTACTGTCTCTTTACCAAGGTAATGGTCAATGCGGTAGATTTGGTGCTCTTGGAAGTGCTCGTGAATTTCTTTATCTAATTTTTGAGCTGACTCTAAGTCGTAGCCGAATGGCTTTTCGATGATAAGACGACGCCAGCCGTTCGATTCGTCATTCAGGCCATGAGCTGCAAGGTTTGCTGGGATAACGCCGTACAGACTAGGTGGTGTTGATAGATAGAAAAGGATGTTACCAGACTCAAATTGGTATTGAGTATTTAACTCGTCTAAGCGAGTCGCTAGCTTCGCATAGTCATCAACTTCAAACGTATTAATCGCTTGGTAATGAAGGTGATTCATAAACGCATCAAGCGTTGCTGGTTCCGTTTTTTCCATTTCTTGAAGCGACTGCTTCAGTTTTTCGCGGTATGACTCATCGCTGTATTCAGTGCGACTTACACCTAAAATGGCGAAGTTTTCTGGAAGCTGCTTGTCAGCATAAAGGTGGTACAAAGCAGGGATCAACTTGCGGTAGGTCAAGTCACCCGAAGCACCAAAAATAACGATGCTGCTGTTTTCTGGTATTACCATCATCCTTCCCTTAGAAACGAGGTAGTTAGCATGTGTATAGATTGCTAGCGTTTTGTTTAGAGGGCTAACCCTATCAACGTTAACTCAAATTATAAAATTGATGCTGCCTATCAAACCGATAGGCAAAACCAAAAAATACTTAACCAATTGTAGGTGCCAATCGAGAAAGAGTGATCGGGACCTAAATTCTATTTGGCAGCGTATTGTCTATGACTCTTTGACATACATCAACCTTTGAGATGGCAATCGATTAAATAATGACTAGTTTTGCACCTAAGCTGTTGAAAGTATGAGGTTGATAGCGAAAAGTTAGAGGCTCGATGAGCTAGAGTAAAAGCTCTGTAAATTTAAGCGGTATAAGCTCTAGAATCTAGATTTGAGGAATGTTCTTATTTGCCTAACATGAAACTCACGATCGACAGTGTCAATTTGTTCATCGGGCAAGTAGAGCGTGGCGTACTCTTGATCTATCTCTTGTTCTAAAAAGAGTAAGTAGAGTTTAGGGTCAATATGCCCAGAAGTAGCCATGTCAGTAAGAATAGTGAGGGACTCATTAAGTGACTTGGCTTTTTTATAGGGGCGATCACTCGATGTCAGTGCTTCAAAGATATCGGCGATTGCCATTACGCGGGCAGGGATTGATAGATCTTCTTCGTAAAGGCCTCTTGGATAACCGCGACCATCCATTCGCTCGTGATGGCCGCCTGCAATTTCTGGAATGTTTTTGAGGTCCTCAGGGTAAGGAAGTCTCTTGAGCATGAGGATCGTCTGAATTATATGGTCGTTAATGATGAAGCGTTCTTCGTCGTTTAGCGTTCCTCGTGATACGAGTAAGTTATATAGCTCACCGCGGTTATATTTGAGCTGACTCGGTTTAAGCTTAAACTCTTCATCCCAACATTCTTGAGGGGTAATGTTATCCGTCCATGGGATCATATGAACAGGTTTGTCGCTAAGCAGGTATTCTAGGGTTGGGAGTGGTGAAGGTCTACCAGCTCTCTCTTTTTCAACCCAGGACACACCTAATTGATCGTCGAGTGTACGTATCCATTGAAGCTGACTGATGGTTTTTAGGCGTTCTTTAGCTGTTTCATCCATCTGCTCTGAGCCTAAGTTGCATTGCGCGACAAAGGCAAAGTCATCATCCAGTGCTGACAGTGATTGTTTGAGTTGCAACGCAAGAGCAGATTGATCTCCGCCTTCATTGACCGACTTCCAATATTCGACTTCCTTTTGCGCTTTAAGAACTTCAAAGCGCATTCTAATCTCGTGTATGCGGTCGTAGATAGTTTCGAGCTTGGTTGCTTTATCGATGACATATTCCGGGGTGGTTACTTTACCGCAGTCGTGAAGCCAAGAGGCTAGATGGATCTCTTCCCATTGCTCTTTGGACATATTAAATAGTGGAAAGTAGCGCTCATCAGTTGCTGCGGCTTGAACTATTAGTTCAGTGAGTTTAGGGACTTTTTGGCAATGGCTTCCCGTATAGGGCGACTTTGTGTCAATCGCTGATGCAATCAGTTCAACAAAGGCATTTAACATCTCTTTTTGTTGTTCTATGCGATCGATATTTTCTTTCGCGATCGCGCCAAAACTTAACAGCTCTTTTAAAAACGCGTGTTTGTCGCTCTGTTCTGGCGTAATAGCGCGCTCGTAGCCTAGCAATAACACACCAACCAATTGATGCTCTCGGTTGTGAAGAGGAAATAGGTATAAGTCGGAGTTGTAAAGTGAATCTCGATAGTTTGCTAGAGTGTTGTCATCAATGTTCAGGTGAACGATCTCACCTTTGGCAAGTTGGGTGTGAGACCAAGCAGTGTTATGGATAAGCTCGTTGATGTCGATTTTAAAAGGAATGATGGCATGGTTGGCTGCACACTCGAACTCATTTTCTTTGTCGTCCCATGTATAAAACTTGATGGTTTCCGCCTTGGTTACCAAATAACTCTGATGAGCAATGGTTTTAGCAAGCACGCTGAAGTCTTGGTTGCTGGCGGTTTCTCTGAGTAATCGCAGAAGATCATAGAGCGTATGTTCCATGAGCTCGATAGAGTGGGTTAGGTTAGCCACCTCCGTGATTACACTTTTTGAGTAGCGTGTTTTTTTAAAGTCGAAGCGGGCGATACTGTGAGTTTGCTCCATCAGCGATCTGAGAGGATTTGCCAAACGTTGCGCGACAATCCAAACCACGACAAAGCAAACGGCGAGCATCGAAATGGCAACATTGATTTGTTTGTCACGCATTGAAAGCAAAGAGGCAAGCAGGTCATCTTGAGGTGTCGCCTCCGCCAGTAGCAGACGTGTTTCGCTATTAAGTGACACGGGAGTGAGAGTGATTGACCAGCGCAGACCGCCTTGTTCTAACGTTTCATACAAAACCTGGCTGGAGTTACGTCCTAACACGGTTCTGAAAAGGCTGGTTTCAGGTTCGTGAAGTGTTAGTTCACCCGTGTCAGAAGAAGAGGCATCGGTATTATGAAGAGCGAGGATCTTGAACTGATTGTCGAAAAGAAGAAGTTGAGTATTGTCTGAATACCCCAGTCCATGTAACTGCTCTGATAATGAGTCCAATGTAAAATCGGCACCGACGACGTTATTTCCATCCGGCGTTCTACGTGACAATGTCACACCTGTGGTTTTCAAAAAATAAAAGTAATACGGTTGGGTAAGTCGAATCGCGCCATCCCTATCCGTATTTTGAAACCAAGGCCTTGTACGAGGATCGAAGGTATTGCTACTGTTTTTCACACGGGCAAGGGTTTTAAAGTTGCCGTCTAAAAACACAAATTCATTAAACCCTGAGACTTGGGTTCGATTGATCATCAATGTGGCTTTTGCGGGTGCATTAAAACGTTCTCTATCGATGTTGTTACGCAATGCTCTGATAAGTGTTAAATCGCCAGCTTCATTGGCGTAGTAAAAAGCGACGACGCCCGGATTTCTCTGAAAGATAATACTTAACGACGCCATTAAGCGCTTGTTGGAGGCCATTTTACTGTGCGAGTCAAGGTTTTCGCCGACAGCCATAAAGTCTAAAGTCGTGAATATCGCACTTGTCTTGACTTTAAACACCGATTCGAGCTTACGGCTGTTCTCCTGACTGAGTTCTTTTGCGCTGCCTGTTAGCAACTCTTGAGCGTGCTGATAACTGATCGCGATCAGTACGGCTCCGACAAGTGTCGTGAGGATAAGGAACAAGCTTGTAATGTGTATACTGAGCGAATAACGTTGTTTTCTCACAAGGCACCTACAAAAGAGGGTTCTATTTCAGTATCGAATATTTTCACGAACCTGCAAAAAATTGGGCACTAGTGTTAAGGTGTCGCGTCAATTTAGAATTGGTGATTTATAAGTTGATACAAAAAGCCCCTCTGATGAATGAGGGGAATTTTGTACAATTTGTTCCCGCTTAACACATGAAGAATAAAGATAATGAAAAAGTTAGTCACACTTGTTGCCCTTGTCCTCTCAACTCACGCGTTTGCTGCAGACGTTGACTTAAAAGCGACGATGAAACAGATGAAAGTAGAATTTAAACATGCAGCTGAAGCGCAAGAATTAGGGGAAATGCAGGCTGCAGTGAAGAACCTGTCCGATTTAATCGAGCAATCAAAACGTGGTAATTACCCACCAGAAAAGTTCGATCTTTACCTAGAGGGGTTCAACAAACTTTCTGTGGCCGTTGATTCAGTCGAAGCTGAACTTAAATCAGGTAATCTTGAAGCGGCAAAAGCTGAGCTGAAACAAATCGATGACCTTCGTGTTGAGTACCATGACAAACGTAACCCAAGTATTTGGAGCAAGATTTTTGGGTAATCGTCTAATTTTAAGGCTTAGTTTATAAATTTATTGACCAAGGTTCGATTTTTACGACTAATCGCTGAAGGTGTTACGATAAGGTTATATATTTGCGCTCAAGTAATTGAGAGCAATGATGAAACGGTTATCAAACTTTAATCGAACAATGTTAATTGCAAGTGCCCTTAGCTGGGTGCTTGTCACTCTCATGCCTGTCATCAATGCTCACGGTGCTAATGCTGGCGTGTGGGCTACGCTTTGTACCGTTAATGGCTTCGAACTTATCCAAATCGAAGAGGGCAAGGCGGATACGCATCATGGAAAACCTTGTCCATTTAGCCATTTCTCAAGCTTTCACCACGACTCGCTTCCAACCACGACTCAACAGAGAAAATCTTCATTAGCGACGATTGAACGTTACGCTTTTTTGGCTCTAAGCGAACGTTATCAACTCGCTATCCCTCGCGCTCCACCAAGTGCTTATTCCTAGTACACCTATAACTCATAACAATTAGGCAATAGCCACAAAGTAAAGTTTTTGCTCAGTAATACTCGATTGAATGTCGGGTCGTTGCTGTGCGCCAAAATAAAAGGAATAAGTAATGTTGGGTAGTCAAGCTCAGACTCGACCTAAGGACACTTCACACTCGTCGGATGAAGAACATAAGAACAAGAACCAAGCCAAAGCACGTTATTTTCTCACATGGCGTTGGCACTTTTATGCGGGACTGTTCGTCATTCCATTTATGATCATGCTCAGCCTAACAGGCCTTGTCATGCTATTTGATGACGAAATTGAACAGATTCGCTATCACGAAATTACACTAGTTGAACCACAACCTATCGCTTTACCTGTCTCTGTGCTCATTGAATCGGTCAGTAAGGCGTACCCAAACGGAACCGCAACTCAATACATTGCTCCATCAGATGTCGATCAAGCAAGTCGAGTCAGCGTCAGGCTTGAAAGCGGTAATACTGTCTTTGCAACCGTAGACCCGTACACAGGAAAAGTACTAGGGAAAATAGATAGAAGTGACAGTTGGTATCAACTCGCCAATGATATTCATGGCACGTTACTTATCGGTAAATGGGGAGATTACCTGATTGAGATTTCAGCAAGTCTCGGTATTTTACTCCTGGTTTCAGGCATTTATCTGTGGCTACCAAGAGATAATGCTTCGAAAGCTGGCTTCTTAAAAATTCGCAGCAACAATGGTATGCGAATTTTCATGCGCGATATCCACGCGAATCTAGGTGGAACCCTCTCAATCGTATTGCTGCTATTTTTGCTCTCTGGGCTTGCATGGGCCGGTGTGTGGGGAGCAAAAATGGTACAAGGGTGGAACACTTTCCCAACCTACTACATATGGGGAGAAAAACCCGAGTCATCGATGACCCATGCGGAATTAAACCATGGCAGTGAAGAAGAAATGCCATGGAACCTTGAACATGCGGATGTACCGCAATCTCACCATGGTCATCATAGTGATGCGCATTCAGACACGGCTTACGATACAAGCAAGACCGTCAGCGTCGATTTGGTCATTAACAAAGCTAAAGCGCTAGGATTTACTCAATATCGAGTCTTTTTACCTCAGTCTAAAACGGGCGTATTTACTGTGGCCGCCAACTCGATGGCGGGTGACGTAATCGACCCTAGACAAGACCGTACTACTCACTTTGATCAGTACAGTGGTGATGTGTTGGTTGATGTCACTTGGAATGACTACAGCGTTGTAGCGAAGTTAATGGCGGCGGGCGTCTCATTGCATCAGGGTGATATCAGTCCAATTAACAAGTGGCTAAATGCGCTCTTTTGCGTGGCGTTTATTGCTATTTCAGTCACGGGCGCATTGATGTGGTGGAAACGTCGACCTGCAAAGCAGAACAGACTTGGAGTACCGATGCGCTTTGAGCAGGAAGGCATTTGGAAAGTGGGGATCTGTACATTGTTTGCGGTGTGTTTACTGTTCCCATTAGCCGGATTAAGCATCGTGGCAGTGTTACTGTTAGACACGCTTATGATTCGTAGAAGTAAGAGGTTAACGGCGTACCTGTCTTAACGGCCAATGCAGTGAAAAGAGTGCCCATAACACGGGCACTCTTATATTAACTGCTCGCTAATATAATCAATAAATTCCCGTAAGCGGGCCGGCATGTATTTCGTTTGTGGGTACTGCATCGCAATCGCTCCATGGTAGTTACTCTTAATCGTCCAGTCTGACAACACAGGTACAACGTGCTTCTGGGCAATGGCATCAGCAATTACAAAATCATGAAAAATACCGATACCTAACGCATTCTTGACCCCTGTTAAGCGCATTTGTGAGTGGTTCACAGCATACCTACCTGAAACGGCCACGGAGTGAAATTCATCTTCCTTAAAAAAATCCCAAACATGATCGCGATGAGTTTCCGCTAAATAAAGACAATCGTGATCAACAAGTTGGGTAGGATGATCCGGCATCCCACGTTTAGCGATATAGTCTGGGCTAGCACAAAGGACCAAATTAGTTTTACTTACTTCTTTGAGAACAAGGTTTTCATCAGGCGTGTCGGTTAATTTAAACGCTACGTCGATTCCATCTCTAATCAAGTCAATTTCGCCATCCGCTACACGAAGTTTGAGTTGAATGTCGGGGTACTTTTGCAAGAAGGGTAAAACATGAGGTTGAAGTACGGAATTGAGGAAGGCTTCAGGAGCTGCAATCGTCAGGGCACCAGACATTTCTTGGTGTTCAGAACTCGATAACTCAACAGCTTGTTTGGCTGCATTTAACATCACCAAAGATTGATCGTAAACCTGTTGTCCAGCACGCGTAATGATCAAAGTGCGGGTAGTTCGTTCAAAGAGTTTCACTGACAGCGAGCTTTCTAAGCGGGTAACAAGCTTACTTAAAGCGGAAGGTGTCACTTCTAAGATCTTAGCCGCAGCCGTGAAGCTGCCTTCATCGACGATAACAATAAAGCTCGCGAGGTCAGGAAGCAGTGCAATGAGTTTGTTATTTTTCATACAATTCTAATTATTGAAATATTTATTAATAAAGCTCTATTGGGATGAAGATCTCACATTTATGGTTGTCTGTTTTGTATATTGAGTAGGTAGTCATTACCACAGGAGATACGATATGCAAGAAATTGATAGCTTACTTGATCTATGGTCAATGCTTGAAAACATAATGATTGCAGCTTTGGGCGTGTTCTTGTTGTCAGTGATTACGTTAATGCTTGAACGAGATACCGACGCTTGAATCTACCTTCAGAGTGAACCTTAAATTGAAACACCAACAGTGATGCCCAGCTAATACTTTTAGTTGGGCTTTTTCTTTTTTCGGTCACTAGGCAATTTGCTTCGCTTATGTTTCCTATTCATTAACGCTTCAATTATAGCTGATTTCTTTTTCTCATTAGAGCGCTCAGTGTGACCTTGGTCATTAAATTAGCTTATTTGTGCCTTAAATTCACGAATGTTTTTCCACTAGGTGGGATTATGGATTCTACGTGCTTGAATTACACTTAACTCATTAGTTTCTTGTCATCAGAAAGACTCTGAAGATAAACGTAGGTAAGTACCCCTACCCATAATTATTAGGAAGGAATTTGCAATGTCTTCTGCATTCTACAACCAGATCCAACAACAAATCGAAGAAGTTAAGGCTGAAGGTCTTTACAAATCTGAGCGTGTTATTACTTCTCAGCAACAAGCAGCTGTTAAGATCTCTACAGGCGAAGAAGTACTAAACTTCTGTGCAAACAACTACCTAGGTCTAGCTAACCACCCTGCGCTTATCGAAGCGGGTAAAGCAGGTATGGATGAGAACGGCTTTGGTATGGCGTCTGTACGTTTTATCTGTGGTACTCAAGACATTCACAAAGAGCTAGAAACTAAGCTTTCTACATTCCTAGGTAAAGAAGATACGATTCTTTACACCTCTTGCTTCGATGCAAACACAGGTCTGTTCGAAACTATTCTAGGTAAAGAAGACGCAATCATCTCTGATGCACTAAACCACGCTTCAATTATCGATGGTGTTCGTCTATGTAAAGCAATGCGCTTCCGTTACGCGAACAACAACATGGAAGAGCTAGAGCAGCAACTTATCGCAGCGAAAGAAGCGGGCGCTCGCCACACGCTAATCGTAACTGACGGTGTATTCTCAATGGACGGCGTAGTAGCAAACCTTCCAGCTATTTGTGACCTAGCAGACAAGTACGGCGCGCTAGTTATGGTTGATGACTCTCACGCTGTGGGCTTCATGGGTGAAAACGGCGCTGGTACTCACGAGTTCCACGACGTTGTAGACCGTATCGACATCATCACGGGTACGCTAGGTAAAGCAATGGGCGGCGCTTCAGGCGGTTACACATCTGGTAAGAAAGAAGTGATCGACTGGCTACGTCAACGTTCTCGTCCATACCTATTCTCTAACTCAGTTGCTCCTGCAATTGTTAACGCTTCTA
This sequence comes from Vibrio sp. RE86, assembly GCF_013114545.1. Classification (GTDB taxonomy): domain Bacteria; phylum Pseudomonadota; class Gammaproteobacteria; order Enterobacterales; family Vibrionaceae; genus Vibrio. The sequence continues at coordinate 149,534 of NZ_VTXI01000010.1, forward strand.
TCCGCGTTCTTGATCTTCTTAAAGAGAGCGGCGAGCTTCGCGACCGCCTATGGGAAAACGCTGCACACTTTCGCGCTCGCATGGAAGACGCTGGCTTCACAATGGGTGGTGCTGACCACGCTATCATCCCAATCATGCTTGGTGATGCAAAAGTAGCAGCAGAATTTGCTGAGCGTGCTCTTGAAAAAGGCATCTACGTTGTTGGTTTCTCTTTCCCAGTTGTACCAAAAGGCCAAGCACGTATCCGTACTCAGATGTCAGCAGCACACTCTCGTGAGCAACTAGACCGTGCTATCGACGCGTTCATCGCAGTTGGTAAAGACATGGGCATCATCTAATTCTCGAACTCTTCGACATTAGATAAACTGTATTTTTGATTCTCGCCTTGATTAAGTGGGGCGAGATGAACTAGGTAACATTATGAAAATAAAAGCACTTTCAAAGCTAAAGCCTGAAGAAGGCATCTGGATGACTGAGGTTGAAAAACCTGAAGTTGGCCATAACGATCTTCTTATCAAGATCAAGAAAACCGCTATCTGTGGTACAGACGTACACATCTACAACTGGGACGAATGGTCACAAAAGACAATTCCAGTACCTATGGTTGTCGGTCACGAGTACGTGGGTGAAGTTGTTGGCATGGGCCAAGAAGTTCGCGGCTTTGAGATTGGCGATCGCGTATCTGGCGAAGGTCACATCACATGTGGTCACTGTCGTAACTGTCGTGGCGGTCGTACTCACCTTTGTCGTAACACAACAGGTGTTGGTGTTAACCGCACAGGTGCGTTCTCTGAGTACCTAGTGATCCCAGCGTTCAACGCATTTAAAATCCCTGCAGAAATCTCTGACGATCTAGCATCAATCTTTGACCCGTTTGGTAATGCAGTACACACAGCGCTATCTTTCGACCTAGTAGGTGAAGACGTTCTGATCACAGGTGCAGGTCCAATCGGTATCATGGCGGCGGCTGTTGCGAAACACGTTGGCGCACGTCACGTAGTAATCACAGACGTAAACGAATACCGTCTAGAGCTTGCTAAGAAGATGGGCGTTACACGCGCAGTAAACGTAATGGAAGAGAAGCTAGAAGACGTAATGTCTGAGCTAGGCATGACAGAAGGCTTCGACGTAGGCCTAGAAATGTCAGGCGTACCATCAGCATTCAACAGCATGCTAACTAACATGAACCACGGCGGTAAGATCTCTCTACTAGGTATTCCACCATCAGACATGGCAGTAGACTGGAACCAAGTCATCTTCAAAGGCTTGGTAATCAAAGGCATCTACGGCCGTGAAATGTTCGAAACTTGGTACAAGATGGCTTCATTAATTCAATCAGGCCTAGATCTAACGCCAATTATCACTCACCACTTCAAGGTTGATGACTTCCAAAAAGGCTTCGACACCATGCGTGGCGGTATGTCTGGCAAAGTTATCCTTGATTGGGAATAAAAGACCTTTTTAAAATCAAAGCCGAGCATAGTCTCGGCTTTTTTGAGCCGATCAAATATTATGAAACAGCACTTCTAAGCTAAACGTGGCGGTGAATTCGCCGCTCCGCTCGGTGTCTTCTTCTCTAGGGCAGTTGTATTCAGGGGTGAGCTCATAAAACAGCCAAGGCCTAAGAATATTTTGCCGGTAGGTAACAGAAGCGTGGGTATTGGTGATGTAGTGAAAAGGGCGGTTAGTCCCAGTTGTGCTCAGGCGATAGCTCAGTGCTTGTTGATCTGAGATATGTTGAAATAGATTTAATCCCGTTCCAAGTTCCCAGCCTTTAATGTCATCTTCATAAGTGGCGAAACTGCTCCATCGTAAAAGAAACTCAGGAGTCAAAGAGTAATCAAGGTCGAGTTCTGTTGATTCTCCTGTGAGCCTTTTCTTTTGGTAGATTTTTTGCGTGGCACGAAGAACCAGATCTTCATTGATAGGGTAGGTGTAACGAAAACGGGCTTCTGCCCCGGGTTTGGCCGTCAGCTTGATATTGAAGCTCAAGCGATCTTTGTTTAGCCAGTCGTACCTCAACGCGAATGTGCTCTCCGCTTCTTCACTGCTTTGTGGAAACAGATCGAAGATATCACTCTCATCATCAGATTCAAACACAAGTTTCAAACGTTTGGTGACTTTCGGTAAATGGAAGCGTGCTTTTAGTTGAGTGTTGAACTGATACCCTTCTCCTTCGACATAAGAGAAGTCATTTTTCCAACGGACGATGCTACCCGCGCTTGAATCCTCATCGACACGGTCATCAACAAAAAAGCTGTCGAACCAAACCGCTGGCTGGCAGAAACGGGTGTTAATATAACTAAAAGCAGAGTCTAGGATCTTCGCGCTGTCTGGTTGACTATGGCATGAAGAGTAGTCAGGCGCAGACTCTTCCGCTATAGCAGAAAAGGGAAACGCGAAAATAAGAAATGAGATTAGACGCAAATGTACAACAACTAATAATAACTTTGAGTATTAGTATGCGTTGGCTTGATGGATTTGGTCAAACAATCGGTTGGTTGGATAACTAAAAGTAAAACGCCAACCGCATAATGAGTTGGCGTTTGATTTGAAAGGTTGCTTTAATTGCCTTGGGCGATTTGCGAATACTGACGAAGTAGGTCGGTTAACGTCGTTACCCACTCTAGCGCGTTTTGTGGGCTTTGCTTTACGATGACTTCGACGTGGTTACAATGCACTTCAAGAGGAATTGCACGCTCTAAGTGGAAAGAGACGGCGTAAAAATGCCAAAGCAGCAGTCGTTGCATGCGAGTCGTGTTCTGCTGTTTGTTGTCTGATTCACTAAACAGGGCAGGAAGTTCGCTCAACGCAATCGCACTCATTCTTAGCATCGCGTCAAACTGTGCCTCTTGTAGCTTATCTTCATTCTCTGTTTCAGTTTGATCAAAAGTAAACAGCTCTGTCATCGAATCTTCAGGAACAAGTCGATGAATCATACGAAGGCTGAGTTCTTCAAGCTCTTCGCGAGACATTTCAATAAGGCTTTGGTGGGTGTAATCACGTAGCATGGTATTTCTCGGGCACATAGAATAGTCGCACATTCTATATTAAATTGGCCTTACAACTCTATACCTCCCAACCATTCGCCGTAAGGTTTTGTATTTAACCAGTTTCCAAACGCAAAAAAGCCCCGAATTGATCGGGGCAAACTAGGTTGCTTGCTAGGTAAGCCATAAACGTTGTTAGTAAATTAAGCCTGTCTGTGAAGACACCTTCTAAATCTAGATGGATTTATCAATAACGCTAATCCAACTCTTCCTTTTAGCTGTTTGAAGCGTCGAACTGTGATTCTGCTCCAGAGTTAATGTCTTTAACGCCTTTATAAGGTGTGGTCACGCAAGGTTCTCTCCTTTGAACGATAGAAAAGTCACCGAATCGGTTAATCACTGAACGCTTGAACGTTTGCGTGAAAATATGTGATGAATATCTCATTTGTGGAGCTATACTTTCCGCCCGGTTGAGAGCAACTGCTCTGCCAATACAAGCCGTCACACGGAAAGGTGAATGACCCCACGGACCGGACCAGCTACCTATTGAATGCTTGTAGAGGTGATCTTTGATGAATATTTTATTCGGTTTAATCGGTGTTGTAGCACTGTTGTTGTGTGCAGTCCTACTTTCTGAGAGTCGTAAATCCATTAACTGGAAAACAGTGTCACGCGCATTGTTGCTTCAGGTGGGGTTTGCCGCTCTTGTTCTATATTTCCCATGGGGCCAAGCGGCTCTGACCAGTTTAAGCAGTGGTGTTTCTAGCCTACTAGGTTTTGCTGATGAAGGTATCGGCTTCCTATTCGGTGACCTTGCTAATACGGGCTTTATCTTCGCTGTTCGCGTTCTTCCTATTATCATCTTTTTTAGTGCTTTAATTTCTGCACTGTATTACCTGGGCATCATGCAAAAAGTCATCGAGTTTATCGGTGGTGGTATCCAAAAATTCTTGGGTACAAGTAAAGCGGAGTCATTGGTTGCTACTGGTAACATCTTCCTTTCTCAAGGCGAGTCGCCACTTCTTGTTCGTCCTTTTCTTTCTCGAATGACTCGCTCTGAACTTTTCGCTGTAATGGCTGGTGGTATGGCGTCAGTCGCTGGCTCTGTTTTAGGTGGCTATGCAGGACTGGGCGTTGAGCTGAAGTACCTTATTGCAGCTAGCTTTATGGCCGCTCCAGGTAGCTTGATGATGGCGAAAATCATCGTTCCTGAACGTGAAACGCCAATTGATCAGTCTGATATCGAGATGGACAAAGCGCAAGAAAGTAACGTGATTGATGCGTTAGCAAGCGGTGCGATGAATGGTATGAAGGTAGCGGTTGCTGTCGGTACTATGTTGATTGCGTTTGTCAGTGTGATTGCAATGGTGAACACTGGCCTAGAAAGCTTAGGTGAAGTGGCTGGCTTTACAGGTATTACGCTTCAAGCGGTATTTGGTTACCTGTTCTCACCACTGGCTTGGCTAATTGGCGTCCCTTCAAACGAAGTGCTTATGGCGGGTTCTTACATTGGCCAGAAGATCGTGATGAACGAGTTTGTTGCTTTCATTGATTTTGTTGAGCATAAAGCGCTTTTATCTGAACATACTCAAGTGATCGTGACGTTTGCACTGTGTGGTTTTGCAAATATTGGTTCAATTGCGATTCAGCTGGGCTCTATTGGCGTGATTGCCCCTGAACGACGTGCAGAAGTTGCAAACCTAGGCATTAAAGCGGTACTTGCGGGTACGTTAGCTAACCTAATGAGTGCATGCTTAGCAGGTATTTTTATCCTGTTATAAGTCGTTACGTACTGACATACCAAACCCGAGCAGGCGACTGTTCGGGTTTTTTATTTTCAGCCCTAAACCACCTACTTCAGTAGGTGGTTATCATTCAGTTGGGCTTTGCCTGTAGTTCTACCCATGTTAAATGCTCCCTTGATTTTTAGC